>JAFIHG010000050.1 GCA_017848795.1 Candidatus Nanopelagicales bacterium
CCCCACCGGGACGGGCCGGTGCTGGTCCACAACCACACCGGCACCCCGACCAGCGCCATCCCCCCGGGCCGGATGCTGGTGTGGATGTCCGGCCCGAGCAACGTCATCGAGTCCACCGCCCGCTCGGCCAACTCCTCAGGGGTCACCGGGGTACCCGGTGGTGGGTCGGCGAACCACGCCCAAATGAGCCGCCAGCCGTTCCCCGGTGATGGCGACGGCCAATAGCAAACACCGCGATACAGCTTCTGCCCGATTCTCCCGCCCGGATAGTTGGGATCCGAAAGACTCGGCTGCGGATCGGCGAGCTTGAAATAGCATTGATGGGTCGCGCTCCACCATCCCCATTCTGGGACGTAGCAGTCGATCACTTCCGCACTGCTCTTGTTGTAACACGTTGTATTGGAACCGCCTGGGGTGCCGCCTCCACCGGGTGCTGGCGCACCCGGTTGAGCTGGTGTTTCCACCTCGATATTGCAATCGAGCGCGTCGGGTGGGCACTCTACTGGCCCACTCGCAGTTGCGTGAGGCGCCCAAACAGCCGCGACAACAATGTAGGCCAGGACCGCGCAGATCATCCGCCTCAGCATGACTCATCCCGGTTCGGCGTCCAGGTAGAAATCTTCCATGAAGAAGAACGGAAATTCGCAACCGCGCGCACTCTCACCCGACGTTGCTGACCAGGAGCGAGAGCCGACTTACCGGTGCTAACGAAGATCGGGGGCGACTCCGTCGAGTCGACACAGTCATCGATCCACACGCGACTGACAGGGTCTCCGCTTGTCTTCACGACGATCGGATGGGAGGCAGGAGCACCCTTGATCGCAATTCCCCGTGACCTGTAATACACGGCAAGACTCAAGACGCCGTTCCTGGCGGGGCCTGTGCTCACGGAGGCGAGTCTCTTGTCCGGTGGCTTGCGCGGATCGTTGAGGCTCTTGTTCCGCGCGTCCATGAAGATCGCATAGACGCGCAGCACCTCCGCGGCAGCAGCCGCCGACGGATCAGGCGACGGACTCTGCGAAGGCGGCGGGCTCGTCACGGGGACCGTCGATCGGCTCTGGCCGGCCGGTGAGGGCGACTCCGCGACCGCCCCGCTGCTGCAACCGGCCAGCGGGACAACGATCAGCACCGCGAGCGCGAGCACCGAGGCGCCCCTCAGCTGCATGGGCCACCTCCCCACCGCGGCGCTCCACCATCGGTCGCAGGTCCGCGTCCCGCTTGTTGTACCGCGTCCGGCACCCGGGCACACGGCGGTCACGCAAATCTGTGGACACCGCTCCGCGTAGTGGCGTGCCACGTCGCCGCACCGAATGGTTCGTCACGGCCGCGACACGCCGGTGCGACGAACCATTCGGTGGGACACTCTGGGGAGCTGGGCCGTGCTCGACAAGGCGAGGGCGAGCAGGGCCGGGCGTCTGGCGGGTTCTCAGCGGAACTTTGCTTTGCCGGGGCCGTGTTCGACGAACGACTCCATGCCGGTCTTGCGGTCCTCGGTGGCGAAAAGCGATGCGAACTGCACCCGCTCGTACGCCAGCCCGGTGTCGAGGTCGACCTCGAGGCCGGTGTCGATCGCCTCCTTGGCGGCGCGCAGCGCGTGCATCGGTCCGGCCGCGAGCCGGGTGGCGAGCTCGACAGCGTCCGAGTAGACGTCGTCCGGGGCGGTGACCACGTCGACGAGCCCGATGTCGAGTGCCTCCTGCGCGTCGACGAACCGGCCGGTGAAGATGAGGTCCTTGGCCTTCGCCGGGCCGACGAGTCGCGGGAGCCGCTGCGTACCACCAGCCCCGGGGATGATGCCGAGCAGGATCTCCGGCTGCCCCAGCTTGGCGTTGTCGCCCGCGACGCGCAGGTCGGCGCACATCGCGAGCTCGCAGCCGCCGCCGAGCGCGTAGCCCGTGACAGCGGCGATCGTCGGCTTCGGGATCCGGGCCACCGCGTTGAAACAGTCGTGCAGCGTCGCTGACTGCGACAGCATCTGCTCATGCGACATGCCGGCCATCTCCTTGACGTCCGCGCCCGCGGCGAACACCTTCGGCCCGCCGTACACGACGACGGCGCGGACGTCGGTGCGCTCGCCCGCCTCCCGCGCGGCGTCCCGCAGCTCCCGCTGCACCTGCAGCGAGAGCGCGTTCATCGGCGGCCGGTCCAGGCGGATCGTGCCGACCGCGCCGTCGACCTCGAGCCGTACGAATTCGCCCACGACCTGGACCTCCTGCGCGTTGCCGATAACGTCTCTGCGGACCCGGTGAGCCTAGCCGCGCCGCCGGCCGAGGCAGGAGGGCACCGGTGAGCGCTACGGGCTTGGGCGCCGCGCAGTCGCCGGACCTGCGCCCGCCCGGCAAGGCGACACCGCTCGGTGCCACCGTCACGCCGGACGGTGTGAACCTGGCGGTCTGGGCACCGCAGGCCGAGCTCGTGGAGGCCTGCCTGTTCGACGAGGCGGGGCAGGAGCTGCGCGTCCCGCTGCTCGCCAACCATGATGGGGTCCATCACGGCTTCTTCCCCGGCGAAGGTCCGGGCCTGCGGTACGGGCTGCGCGCCCACGGTCCCTGGGACCCCCGCCGTGGTCAGCGCTTCAACCCCGCCAAGCTGCTCGTCGACCCGTACGCCCGCGCGCTCGACGGAACCCTGCACTACAGCGACGCGCTGTGCGCGCACACTCCCGGGGACCGGAACGCCCGCGACGAACGGGACTCCGCCGCGCTCGTGCCGCGCTCGGTCGTCGTCGCGGATGCCTCGCACCAACCTCGCCCACCGCGACCCGGCACCTCCTGGAGCCGGACGGTGCTGTACGAGCTGCACGTCAAGGGCTTCACCGCCCGGCACCCCCAGATCCCCGAACCTGTGCGCGGCACCTACGCCGGGCTCGCGCATCCGGCGGCGGTGCAACACCTCGTGGACCTCGGCATCACCGCCGTCGAGCTGCTCCCGGTCCAGCACTTCGTCAGTGAGCCGGCGCTGGTGCGCCGCGGCCTCACGAACTACTGGGGGTACAACACGCTCGGTTACTTCGCCCCGCACGGGGGGTACTCCTCGTCCGGAACGCGTGGCGAGCAGGTGAGCGAGTTCCGCGCCATGGTCGACACGCTGCACGCTGCCGGCATCGAGGTGATCCTCGACGTGGTCTACAACCACACCTGCGAGGGCGGCGCGGACGGTCCGACGCTCTGCTTCCGTGGCCTGGGTGATGCCAACCACTACAAGCTCGTCGACGGCGGCGAGACGTACTTCGATGCCACCGGGTGCGGCAACACGGTCGACGCCGGCGACTTCGGCGTACTGCGCCTGATCACCGACTCGCTGCGTTACTGGGTCACCGAGATGGGCGTCGACGGGTTCCGCTTCGACCTGGCCTCAGCGCTCGCGCGCGCCGAGCTCGCCTGGGACGCGCGCGCACCGTTCCTCGCCGCGGTGCACCAGGACCCGGTGCTGCGTACGGTCAAGCTGATCGCCGAGCCCTGGGACGTCGGCCCCGGCGGCTACCGCGTCGGCGAGTTCGGCCCGCCGTGGTCGGAGTGGAACGACAAGTACCGCGACACCGTCCGCAGCTTCTGGCGCGACGCGCCCGGTGACCGGACGGTGCTCGCCGACATGGGGTGGCGGCTCACCGGGTCGCAGGACCTCTACCACGCGCGTTCGCCGCGAGCGTCGATCAACTATGTGACCGCCCACGACGGGTTCACGCTGCGCGACCTGGTCTCCTACGACCGCAAGCACAACGAGGCGAACCAGGAGGACAACCGCGACGGCACCGACGACAACCGGTCCTGGAACCACGGAGTCGAGGGCGAGACGACCGACGCGCCGGTGCGGGCCGCCCGCGCACGCTCGTCGCGGAACCTGCTCGCGACGCTGCTGCTGTCGACCGGTACGCCGATGTTGCTCATGGGCGACGAGCTCGGCAACACCCAACATGGCAACAACAACGCGTACTGCCAGGACAACGAGGTCTCCTGGATCGACTGGGAGCTCGACGACGACACGCGCGGTCTGCTGCAGTTCACCCGTGACCTCGTCGCCCTTCGCCGCGACCATCCGACGCTGCGCCAGAACCAGTTCTTCGAGGGCCGTCCCGACGCACCCGGGCTGCCGCCGGACCTGGCCTGGTTGACCGTCGACGCGACCCCGATGCCGGACGACGCCTGGCACGACCCGGGGACGCGGGTGCTGGTCCTGGCGCTGTCCGGCGAGCTCGGCGAGCGGGACCGCGCCGGTCGCCCGCTGCACGATGCCGCCTTCCTGATCATCTTGAACGGCAGCGACGACGACGTCGCGGTCGCGTTGCCCGAGCAGGTCCCCGGCGAGACGTACGCCCGGGTTCTCGACACGTTCCAGCAGACGGCGACGGGCGCTCCGCCGTACCATTCGGCAGGCGCACGCGCGACGGTCAGGGCGCAGAGCCTGGTGGTCCTGCGCGTGCAGTGAGACGTGGGAAGGAGCACCGGTGGCCGATGCGGCGATCGAGGTCCGGGGGCT
The DNA here is from genome assembly GCA_017848795.1 of Candidatus Nanopelagicales bacterium. Lineage (GTDB taxonomy): Bacteria > Actinomycetota > Actinomycetes > S36-B12 > CAIYMF01 > JAFIHG01. The sequence goes on from JAFIHG010000050.1 coordinate 4,477, forward strand.
CGCACGGTCCTACGGCAGCGTCCGTGCGGTGCGAGGCGTCGATCTCGACGTCGGGTACGGCGAGTGCTTCGCGATGCTCGGCCCCAACGGCGCCGGCAAGACCACGACGGTGGAGATCCTCGAGGGATACCGCCGTCGGGACGCCGGCGAGGTGCGCGTGCTCGACGTGGACCCCGCCCACGGCGACGCCCGCTGGCGGGCCCGGCTCGGGATCGTGCTCCAGCAGGTCCGCGACCTGTCCGACCTGACGGTGCAGGAGTCGGTCCGCCATTTCGCCGCGTACTACCCCACGCCTCGCCCCGAGGACGAGGTCATCGAGGCGGTCGGGCTCGCTGAGAAGCGTGCGGCCCGCGTGTCGGCTCTCTCCGGCGGCCAGCGTCGCCGGCTGGACGTGGCGCTCGGCATCATCGGCTCACCCGACCTGCTCTTCCTCGACGAGCCGACCACCGGCTTCGACCCCCAGGCCAGACGCGACTTCTGGGAGCTGATCGACTCGCTCAAACAGAGCGGCACGACGATCCTTCTCACCACGCACTACCTGGAGGAGGCCGAAGCACTCGCGGACCGCCTCGCGGTCATCGCGGACGGCGAGGTGGTGGCATGTGACGTCCCGGCGGGTCTCGGTGGCCGCTCCCGGGGGACCGCCGTCGTCAGCTGGGCCGAGAACGGGGCCACCCGTCGCGAGGAGACCGACGAGCCCACCCGCGTGGTGCAGCAGCTCGCCAGCCGGTTCGCAGGGGAGGTACCCGAGCTCGCCGTCTCGCGGCCCACGCTCGAGGACACGTACCTGACGTTGATCGGCGAGGCCGCGAGCCATGCCGCCGGGGCGGAGGCCGAGCGGTGAGCGCGGCGACCGGTGCCCCTCCGGCCGGAGCCCCGGCACGGGTTCCCACCGCGTGGCGGCTGGGCTGGCTGCGCGTCGTGGTGGAGCTCAAGCAGTTCTTCCGCGACCGCGAGTCCGCCGTCTTCAACTTCCTGCTCCCGGTCATCCTGCTGGCGATCTTCGGGGCGGTCTTCGGCAGCACCACGCTGGAGCCCACGACGATCACGCTGGCGCAGTACTTCGTCGCGGGGATGATCGCCTCCGGGATCCTCTACACCTCTTTCCAGAACCTGGCGATCGCGATCCCGCTCGAGCGGGAGGACGGCACCCTCAAGCGGTTGCAGGGCACCCCGATGCCCAAGCTCGCCTACTTCATCGGCAAGTTCGGCATGGTGCTGGTCGCGTACGTCGCGCAGGTCTTCATCCTCATCGTCGTGGGGCGGATCTTCTTCGACATCCACGTCCCGGCGGGCGGCCAGTGGTTCACCTTCGTCTGGGCCAGCGTGCTCGGGCTGGTGTCGTGCACCTTGCTGGGCCTCGCGTTCTCCGTCGTACCGAAGCGCGGCCGGGGCGCCGCGGCGATCGTCACACCGATCGTGCTGGTCCTGCAGTTCACCTCGGGCGTGTTCTTCGCCTTCAACCAGCTCCCCGGTTGGATGCAGACCTTCGCCTCGATCTTCCCGTTGAAGTGGCTGACGCAGGCCATGCGCAGCGCCTTCCTGCCGCCCGAGGCGGCCGCGCTCGAGGTGACCGGCTCCTACGAGCTCGGCCGGTGCGCGCTGATCCTCGGCGCCTGGTGCATCGCGGCACTCGTCCTTGCGCTCGTCTTCTTCCGGTGGAACCGCCGCGACGAGTCCTGACGAGGGTCAGGCGGGCGGCTCTGCGGGAAGGTCGTTGGCCGTACGGATCGTCGCGAGGACCCGACTCATCACCTCGGTGGCGTCGTAGTCCTTGGGCGTGAACACCGCAGCCACGCCCGCCTCGCGCAGCACCGCGGCGTCCGCCTCCGGGATGATCCCGCCGACCACCACCGGAACCTCGCCGATCCCCGCCTCGGCAAGCCCACGCAGCACCTGCGGTACGAGCTCGAGGTGCGAGCCGGACAGGATCGACAGGCCCACGACGTGGACGTCCTCCTGCACCGCCGCGGAGACGATCTCCTCCGGGGTGAGCCGGATCCCCTGGTAGATCACCTCGAATCCCGCGTCCCGTGCCCGTACGGCGATCTGCTCGGCGCCGTTGCTGTGCCCGTCGAGGCCCGGCTTGCCGACCAGCATCCGCAACCGCCGGCCGAGCTGCTCACCGGTGCCGGCGACCTGCCGGCGCAGCGCGGCGAGCGACTCCCCGGGCCGGGCGACGCCGGCGTCCGTGCCCACGCCGGTCGGCGCGCGGTACTCGCCGAACACCTCGCGCAGCACCCCCGCCCATTCGCCGGTCGTGGCGCCGGCCCGCGCGCACTCGAGCGTGGCGTCCATCAGGTTCTGCTCGGTGCCGGCCGCTGCGCGTAGCGCGTCGAGGGCATTTCGTACGGCCTGGGGGTCACGCTCGGCCCGCCAGCGCCGCAGCCCCTCCACCACCTGCGCCTCGACGGCCGGGTCGACCGCCTGGACCGCTGTGGTGAGGTCGGCGGTGAGCGGGCTCGGCTCGGTGGTGGTGTATGCGTTCACCCCGACGACGACGGCGTCCCCGCTCTCCACCCGGCGGCGCTGCGCCGCATGGGAGGCGACGAGCTCGGACTTCAGGTAGCCGCTCTCGACCGCCGCGACGACCCCGCCGGCCGCCTCGATCCGGGCCATCTCCTCGCGCGCCGCCTCGACGAGCTCGCGCACCTTGCCCTCGACGACGACCGACCCGGTGAACAGGTCGTCGTACTCGAGCAGGTCGCTCTCGAAGGCCAGCACCTGCTGGATCCGCAGCGACCACTGCTGGTCCCACGGCCGCGGCAGCCCGAGCGCCTCGTTCCACGCCGGGAGTTGCACGGCACGCGCCCGCGCGTCCTTGGAGAGGGTGACGCCGAGCATCTCGAGCACGATGCGCTGGACGTTGTTCTCCGGCTGCGCCTCGGTGAGGCCGAGCGAGTTCACCTGCACCCCGTACCGGAAGCGCCGCTGCTTGGCATCGGCGATGCCGTAGCGGTCACGGGTGATCTCGTCCCAGAGCGCGACGAACGCGCGCATCTTGCACAACTCCTCGACGAACCGCACACCCGCGTTGACGAAGAAGGAGATCCGCGCGACGACCTCGCCGAAGCGGTCCGGCGGCACCTGGCCGGAATCCCGGACGGCATCCAGCACGGCCGTCGCCGTCGACAGCGCGTACGCCAGCTCCTGCACCGGCGTGGCCCCGGCCTCCTGCAGGTGGTAGCTGCAGATGTTGACGGGATTCCACTTCGGAGCGTGCTGCACGGTCCAGGCGACCAGGTCGGTGACCAGCCGCATCGAGGGGGCGGGCGGGAAGGCGTACGTGCCGCGGGACAGGTACTCCTTGACGATGTCGTTCTGCGTGGTGCCCTGCAGCGCGGGCCACTCGACGCCCTGCTCCTCGGCGACGACCGCGTACAGCGCGAGCAGCCACATCGCCGTGGCGTTGATCGTCATCGAGGTGTTCATGCGGTCGAGCGGAATCCCGTCGAGCAGGGCGCGCATGTCCCCCACGTGCGCGACCGGCACACCGACCTTGCCGACCTCGCCGCGGGCGAGCGGGTCGTCCGCGTCGTACCCGGTCTGGGTCGGCAGGTCGAAAGCGACCGACAGGCCGGTCTGCCCCTTCTCCAGGTTGCGCCGGTAGAGCGCGTTGGACTCGCTCGCCGAGCTGTGCCCGGCGTACGTGCGCATCAGCCAGGGTCTGTCCCGCATCGCCGGAGCTCCCAGGTCGGTTCGGTACGTGCCACGACAGTAACCAGCGGGCGTACCTCGGCCACTGGGCGGCTCAGTCCGCGGTGGCGGTCAGTCCGGGTAGTCGTAGAAGCCCTTGCCGCTCTTGCGTCCCAGGTCGCCCGCCGCGACCATCCGGCGCAGCAGCTCGGGGGGCGCGAACTTCGGGTCCGCGCTCTCCTGGAACACGTTGTCCGTGGCGTTCATCATGACGTCGACGCCGGTCAGGTCGATGGTCTGCAGCGGACCCATGGCGTGCCCGAACCCGAGCCGGCACGCCGCGTCGACCTCCTCGGCGCTCGCCACGCCCGTCTCGACGAGGCGGATCGCCTCGACTGCGAGGGCCGAGATGAGCCGGGTCGTCACGAACCCGGCGATGTCGCGCGTCACGACGACCACCGTCTTGCCGACGTTCTCGGCGAACTCACGCGCCGCCGCGAGGGTGGCATCGGAGGTCTTGTAGCCGCGTACCAGCTCGCAGAGCGCCATCATCGGCACCGGCGAGAAGAAGTGGGTGCCGACCACGTCCTGCGGCCGGGACGTCGCTGCCGCGATCTTGGTGATCGGCAGCGCGGAGGTGTTGCTCGCGAGGACGGCGCCGGGCTTGGCGATCCGGTCGAGTTCGGCGAACACCTCGGTCTTGACCTCGAGCTTCTCGAACACCGCCTCGACGACGATGTCGGCGCTGTCGAGCGCGTGCAGGTCCGTGGTGGTCGTGATGCGGCCGAGCGCGGCGTCGGCGTCCGCCTTGTCGAGCGTGCCCTTCTTCACGAAGCGGGCCAACGAGCTCGCGATGCTGTCATGACCGCGCTGCAGCGCTGCCTCGGTCACGTCCCGGACGACGACGTCGTACCCCGCCTGCGCGCTCACCTGCGCGATGCCGGCACCCATCAGCCCGGCCCCTACGACGGCGATCTGTCCGGCCACGTGTCGCTCCCTCGCCGTCCGATCCGGTCCTCGCCAGCGTAGCGAGGGTGGCACCGCGCCCGGCACCGGCGCAGACTTGGGAGGTGACCGGTGCCGTGGTGATCCCGCTGTCGCTGGTGTTCGTCGGCATCCTGGTGCTGCTGTTGCGCTGGACGTACAGCACCGGCCATTCGGTGGTGGCGCGGCGGCCGCGTCCGGGCCACCAGGACGAGTACGGCCTGCTGGTCGCCGTGTCGGACCCGGCGACGTACATCGAGGGTGAGATGCAGCGCCAGACGCTCGAGGCGTCGGGCATCCGCGCCACGCTGGCGCAGACCCTCGACGGACCGCGCCTCATGGTGTTCCGGCACGACCGCGAACGCGCCCGCGCCCTGCTCCGCGTCCGCTGAGCCAAGTCAGCGGCACGGCCCCCTCCCGTTGATCATGACGTCGTAGGTCTCAAACTCGGTTTCGGACCCGCAACGTCATGATCAACGGGAGTTCGGACGCACGACCTCATGATCAACAACGGACGGGGTGGGCCGAGCGCGGGGGCGCGACGGCCGGGTGACGGTCAGGCCAGTTCGTAGGCGGGCACACGCGCGACGTCGGCGCCGAGGCGTACCAGGTCGTCCACGAAGTTCTCGTAGCCGCGGTCGACGTGGTGCGGTTCGTGCAGCGTCGTGACGCCGTCGGCGACGAGCCCGGCCAGGATCAAGCCGGCGCCGGCCCGGATGTCGGACGCCTCGACCGGGGCACCGGAGAGCTTCGGTACGCCGCGCACCATCGCGTGGTGGCCGTCGGTACGAACATCGGCACCGAGGCGTACGAGCTCGTTGACGAACCGGAAACGCGCCTCGAACAGGTTCTCGGTCACCATCGCCGCGCCCTCGGCGATGGCGTTCAGCGCCAGGAACTGCGGCTGCAGGTCCGACGGGAATCCCGGGTACGGCAGCGTGACGATGTCGACGGCGCGTGGGCGTCCCGCGGCGCGCACGCGGATCCCGTCGGGCAGCTCGGCGACGTCGGCGCCGGCGCGGACCAGCTTGTCCAACGCGATCTCGAGGTGGTCGGCGCGGGCGCCTCGGATCGTGACGTCGCCCTGCGTCAGTGCCGCCGCCGTCGCCCAGGTGCCCACGACGACGCGGTCAGGCACCGTGGTGTGCTCGGCGGGCCCGAGCGCGTCGACGCCGTCGATCTCGAGGGTTGAGGTCCCGATGCCGCCGATCCGGGCGCCCATCTTGGTGAGCAGGGTGCAGATGTCGACGATCTCCGGCTCGCGGGCGGCGTTGTCGATGACGGTCGTGCCCTTGGCCGTGACCGCGGCCATGAGCAGGTTCTCGGTCGCGCCCACGCTCGGGAAGTCAAGCCAGACGGTGGTGCCGCGCAGCCGCTGGTCACGCGACGCGATCAGGTAGCCGTGCTCGCTGGTGACGGTCGCACCGAGCCGCTCCAGGCCCATCACATGCATGTCCAGGCCGCGGCTGCCGATGTTGTCCCCGCCCGGCAGCGCCACCTCGGCCACGCCGCAACGCGCGAGCAGCGGTCCGAGCACGTTGATGGACGCGCGCAGCCGGCGTACCAGGTCGTAGCCGGCGCTGTGGCCGAGCTGGGCGGGGACGGTGATCGACACGGTCCGCCCGACGCGCACCACGTCGCAGCCCAGGCGGCGCAGCAGCTCGGACTGGTAGTCGATGTCCAGGATCTCGGGCATGTCGTGCAGGACGGTGGTGCCCTCCGCGAGCAGCGAGGCGGCCATCAGCTTCAGGGCGGAGTTCTTCGCACCCCCGACCCGGACCTCACCGGCCAGCCGGGCGCCACCGGCCACCCGGATCGCCTCCATGCCGGGCAGGATACCCGTGAGTAGCCTCCCGGCTACGCATCCTGGCCGCGCCCTACAGTGGGCGGGTGGTCAACCTCACCCGCATCTACACCCGGACCGGCGACGACGGCACGACCGCGCTCGGCGACATGAGCCGCACCGACAAGAACGACCTGCGGCTGATCGCGTACGCCGACGTCGACGAGGCGAACAGCGCGCTCGGTGTGGCGCTCGCGCTCGGCGAGCCGTCCGAATCGCTGCGCGAGCTGCTCACGATCGTGCAGAACGACCTGTTCGACGTCGGCGCCGACCTGTGCACCCCGGTCGTGGCGGACCCGCCGTACCCGCAGCTGCGGGTCACCCAGGACTACATCGACCGGCTCGAAGCGGCCTGCGACGAGCACAATGCGCAGTTGGAGAAGCTGCGCTCGTTCGTCCTGCCCGGCGGCACTCCGGGTGCCGCACTGCTGCACGTCGCCCGCACCGTCGTACGCCGTGCCGAGCGCGCGACGTGGGCGGCGCTGGCCGAGCACCGCGACACCATGAACCCGTTGACCGCGACCTACCTGAACCGGCTCTCGGACCTGCTGTTCATCCTGGCCCGTACCGCGAACCTGCCGGCCGGCGGCGACGTGCTGTGGGTACCGGGCGCGAACCGGTGACCGTCCTGCTGCCCTGGGCTCCCGAACCGGCGTTGGCGCATCCGGGGCTGCTGGCCGACCCGGTCCACGACGCGCTCGAGCGGTGGGCGGCGAGCGACCCGCGCGTCGGCACGCAGGTGTGCGTCGTCGAGATCGATCCGGCGCTCGCCGATACCGCCGCCCTGGTCGCGGCGTACGACCTCGAGCTGACTGCGTCGGTGAACTGCGTGCTGGTCGTGGGCAAGCGCGCCGGCGAGGAGCGCCTCGCCGCGGTGTGCGTCGCTGCCAGCACGCGTGCCGACGTGAACTACGCCGTGAAGGCGTTGCTCGACGTGCGCAAGGCCACCTTCCTGCCCATGGAGCGCGCCGTCGACGAGTCCGGCATGGAGTACGGCGGCATCACCCCGGTCGGCTTGCCGACCAGCTGGCGGATCCTCCTCGACGAGCGAGCTGCTGCGCAGGCCGGGGACATCGTCATCGGCAGCGGGCTGCGCCGTTCCAAACTGGTCCTGCCGGCAGACCTGCTCGCGACGATGCCGGGCATCGAGGTGGCCGCCGTCGCTCAGGGCTGAGGGCGAGGACGACCGCTGCCGCCGACTGCCGGATCGTTCGCGTCGAGCAGCCGGGCATCGTCGAGGCTCGCTGCCAGCCCTGCCGTCGGCACCTGCGCGCCATGCTCGAAGACGAGGTTCGCGGCGTCCGGCCCGCCCAGCCGCTGCAGCGCCATGCCGTCATGATGGCCCCGCGAGGCATCGGATCGAGGGCGAACGAGGGCGCCGGCCCGGCCACGGCTGATCACGCCGCTCGCGTCATCCCTGCAGCAGTCCTCGGACCTGCGCCGCGAACGGCGGAATGTCGGTCTCCAGCGCAGCCCACACGACGGCAGGATCGACCCTGTCGTACCGATGCGAGACGAAGTTGCGAATGCCCTTCGCTCTCCGGAACGGTATCTCCGGATGGTCCGCCACCAGCTCCGGAGAGACCCGGCCGGACGCTTCCCCGATCCGATTGACGATCGCTTCGGCCGCAAGCGCGAGCATGCGGTCCGAGTCGTATGCTTCCCTTCCGCGCGAGACGAGCAATGCGGCATCATTGGCAAAGTCGAGAATGTCCTGCAGCGACAGGCACGTCCGCCTCCCGTACCGCTGCTCGACGACGGTGTGGGGACGACTCGCGGGATCGCCGCTCACAGGGCAACAGCCTCTTTGAGGATCCCCGCGTCGCGCGCCTTCAGTGCCCCTGTGGAGACGATGTCGACGGGAAAGCCGAGCAGCTCCTCCAGCTCCTCCTTCATGGCCACCAGCGAGAACAGACCGGTGCCGCTACGAAGCGTCACCAGTAGGTCGAGGTCGCTGTCGAATCGGTCTTCGCCGCGCGCCACCGAACCGAATACCCGCACCTGCTCGGCACCGTGCCGGGTGGCGATCTCACGCACGCCGGCCGCGTGCCGTCGCAGGGTGACCGAGGGGGAGTCTCGAAGTGTGCGAAGGATCCGCTGTTCCTGGGCCGCGGAGATCGGCCGCGTACCGGCTTCGTACGCCGCGATGTGCGACTGGCTGATGCCGCACCGATGCGCGACCTCTCGCTGAGTCAGTCCTGACGCCTTGCGCAGCTCGCGCAGGCGCTTACCGCGCCCTACCCGTTCCATGCTCCGGTGATACCACCTGGTATTTCTCCGGGTCAACCTTCGCAGATCACAGTTCGGGTCGGATCCCGCAGCTGAATTTTCCGTGACGACCCTCGGGGAAGGTCAGTGGGTGGCGCCAGCGAGGTTGACGACGACCACCCCGGCGACGATGAGGGTGAGGCCGACAAGCTTGGCCGTGCTCAACGGCTCGCCGAGCCACAGCACCCCGATCACCGCGATCGCCGCGGTGCCGACGCCGGACCACACCGCGTACACGATGCTCACCTGCAGCTCGGTCACGGCCTTGGCGAGCAGCGCGAAACTGACCAGGTACGCCGCGACGACCGCGACCGAGGGCAGCAGCCGCGTGAACCCTTCGGTGGCGCGCAGCAGCGCGGTGCCGGCGACCTCCACGACGATGGCGATCGCGACGAGCAGCCACGCGGCCGCGGCGCCCATGGCTAGTCGGGGACGCTGCCGGTGGCGACCTTGAGGCGCGTCTCGGCGCGCGCGATGGCCGCGACCATCTCCGGGTGGTCGGTGCCGGCGCTGCGGGCACGGGCGAGCGCGTCGCGCGCCCGTTCCACATCGATCTCGCTCGACAGTTCGGCGGCCTCCGCCAGGATCGACACGTTGTCGCTGTCGACCGCGAAGAACCCACCGTGCACGGCAGCGGTGATCAGGTCACCGTCCGTGCAGTGGATGCGGACCGGGCTGTTGGCCAGCAGCGCGAGCACCGGTTCGTGCCTCGGCATGATGCCGATCTCGCCCTCCAGCGTCGTGGCCGAGACCATCGACGCGGTCCCCGACCACAGCTTGCGGTCGATCGCGACGATGGACACGTTCAGCTCCGCCATGGTCAGCCGGCCAGCTTCTTCGCGTTCGCCTCGACGTCCTCGATGCCGCCGCACATGAAGAACGCCTGCTCGGGCAGGTGGTCGTACTCGCCGTCGGTGAGCGCCTTGAACGACGCGATCGTCTCCTCGACCGGGACGAACACCCCGGGCTGACCGGTGAACGCCTCGGCCACGAACATGTTCTGCGAGAGGAACCGCTCGATGCGCCGGGCGCGGCCGACGAGGACCTTGTCCTCCTCGCCGAGCTCGTCGATACCGAGGATCGCGATGATGTCCTGCAGGTCCTTGTACCGCTGCAGGATGTTCTTCACCCGCTGCGCGACCTCGTAGTGCTCCTCGCCGACGTACTGCGGGGCGAGGATGCGGGAGGTCGAGTCGAGCGGGTCGACCGCCGGGTAGATGCCCTTCTCCGAGATCGGACGCGAGAGCACCGTCGTCGCGTCGAGGTGGGCGAACGTCGTCGCAGGCGCCGGGTCGGTCAGGTCGTCCGCGGGCACGTAGATCGCCTGCAGGGAGGTGATCGAGTGGCCGCGGGTGGAGGTGATCCGCTCCTGCAGCTGGCCCATCTCGTCGGCGAGCGTCGGCTGGTAGCCGACGGCCGAGGGCATCCGGCCCAGCAGCGTCGAGACCTCCGAACCAGCCTGGGTGAACCGGAAGATGTTGTCGATGAACAGCAGCACGTCCTGCTTCTGCACGTCACGGAAGTACTCCGCCATGGTGAGTGCGGACAGCGCGACCCGCAGCCGGGTGCCCGGCGGCTCGTCCATCTGCCCGAACACCAGCGCGGTCTTGTCGATGACGCCCGACTCGGTCATCTCACCGAACAGGTCGTTGCCCTCGCGCGTCCGCTCGCCGACGCCCGCGAACACCGACACCCCGCCGAAGTTCTCGGCGACGCGGTGGATCATCTCCTGGATGAGCACGGTCTTGCCGACGCCGGCACCGCCGAACAGGCCGATCTTGCCGCCGCGGACGTACGGGGTGAGCAGGTCGATGACCTTGATGCCGCTGACGAACACCTCGGTCTTGGACTCGAGCTGGTCGAACGCGGGCGCGGGACGGTGGATGCCCCACCGCTCGGTGATCTCCAGCGATGCCTCGGGCACGTCGAGCGGCTGCCCGAGGGTGTTCCAGACGTGGCCCTTCGTCACGTCCCCGACCGGCACCGTGATCGAGTCTCCGGTGTCGCGCACATCGACGCCCCGCACCAGGCCGTCGGTCGGCTGCATGGAGATCGCGCGGACCATGTTGTCGCCGATGTGCTGGGCGACCTCGAGGGTCAGCGTCCGCGAGTCGCCGTCGCCGAAGCTCACGTCGACGTGCAGCGCGTTGTAGAGCTCCGGCATCTGCTCGGCGGGGAACTCCACGTCCACCACCGGTCCGGTGACGCGGGCGACCCGCCCGACGCCGGTCGTCGTCTCGGTCGTTGCAGCCGTCGTTGCAGTCATGGGGTGCCAGTCTCCTAGGACGCCGAAGCAAGCGCGTCCGCGCCGCCGACGATCTCGCTGATCTCTTGGGTGATCTCTGCCTGACGGGCCTGGTTGGCCTGCCGGGTGTAGGTCTTGATGAGCTCGTCCGCGTTGTCGGTCGCCGCCTTGCAGGCGCGCCGCCGGGCGGCGAGCTCGGACGCGGCCGACAGCAGCAGCGCAGTGTAGATGAGGTTCTCGACGTACTTGGGTAGCAGCGCGTCGAGCACGGCCTCGGGTGAGGGCTCGAACTCGTAGAGCGGGAACGGCCCCTCCCCCGCCGCGACCGCTTCCTCCGCCGTCTGCTCGACGACCTCGATGGGCATGATCCGGCGCACCATGGGCGTCTGTACGACCATGTTCTGGAAGTGGGTGTAGACGATGTGGATCTCGTCGACCCCGCCCTCCTCGGTGGCGAGCAGGTAGCGCGAGAGCAACACCTCGGCGATGTCCCGCGCGTCGAGGTGCGAGGGCTGCTCGGAGATCCCGGTCCAGTCCTGTTCGATCTTGCGCCCCCGGAAGCGGTAGTAGTTCACCGCCTTGCGTCCGACCAGGTAGGGCAGCACCTCCAGGCCCTGCTCACGCAGCAGGCTGCCGAGCTGCTCGGCCTCCTTGATCGCATTCGAGCTGTAGCCGCCGGCCAGCCCCCGGTCCGAGGTGACGACCAGGACCGCGGCGCGCTGCCGCTGGCGCTGGGTCGTGTCGATCAGCGGGTGCCCCCCGGTGGTGTGGCTCGCCGCCGCCGAGAGCGCCCTGCTCAGCTCACGGGAGTAAGGCAGGGCCGCCGCGACGCGTTGCTGCGCCTTGATGATCCGCGACGAGGCGATCAGCTCCATCGCCTTGGTGATCTTCTTCGTCGCCTGGACCGACCTGATCTTGCGCCGGTAGACCCGCTGCTGTGCACCCATCGACAGCGCCTACCGCTTGACCCGGGTGATCGTGGCGTGGTCGACCTCTTCCTCGTCGAGCGCCTCCGCCGGTGCCTCGTGGAGCAGCGTGTCGCCCGCGCTGGTCACGAACCCGGCGGTGAAGTCGGCGATCGCCTTCTCCAGCAACGCGACGGTCTCGTCGGACAGGTCGCCGGTGTTGCGGATGGAGTCCAGGATGCCGCTGTCGTCCCGACGCAGCGAGTCGAGGAACTCGCGCTCGAAGCGGGCGATCTCGGCTGCCGGCACCAGGTCGAGCTTGCCGGTCGTACCGGCCCAGATCGACACGACCTCGTCCTCCATCGGGAACGGGGTGTACTGCGGCTGCTTGAGCAGTTCCACAAGCACGGCACCGCGGGCCAGCTGCGCCTTGGACGCCGCGTCCAGGTCGGAGCCGAATGCGGCGAACGCCTCCAGCTCGCGGTACTGCGCCAGGTCCAGGCGCAGCCGCCCCGCGACCTTGCGCATCGCCTTGGGCTGGGCCGATCCGCCGACGCGGGACACCGAGATGCCGACGTTGATCGCCGGACGTACTCCGGAGTTGAACAGGTCCGACTCCAGGAAGCACTGCCCGTCGGTGATGGAGATGACGTTGGTCGGGATGTACGCCGACACGTCGTTCGCCTTGGTCTCGATGATCGGCAGGCCGGTCATCGAGCCGCCGCCCAGCTCGTCGGAGAGCTTGGCGCACCGCTCGAGCAGGCGGCTGTGCAGGTAGAAGACGTCGCCGGGGTACGCCTCACGGCCCGGCGGGCGGCGCAGCAGCAAGGAGACCGCCCGGTACGCCTCGGCCTGCTTGGAGAGGTCGTCGAAGACGATGAGCACGTGCTGGCCCTGGTACATCCAGTGCTGGCCGATCGCCGAACCGGTGTACGGCGCGAGGTACTTGAAGCCGGCCGGGTCGGAGGCGGGCGCCGCGACGATGGTGGTGTACTCCATCGCGCCGTGCTGCTCGAGCGCGTCCTTGACCGACGCGATCGTCGAGCCCTTCTGCCCGACCGCCACGTAGACGCACTTGACCTGCTTCTTGGGGTCGCCGGACTCCCAGTTCTGCTTCTGGTTGATGATCGTGTCGACGCAGACCGCGGTCTTCCCGGTCTGCCGGTCGCCGATGATCAACTGCCGCTGGCCGCGACCGATGGCCGTCATGGCGTCGATCGCCTTGATGCCGGTCTGCATCGCCTCCTTGACGGGCTGGCGCTGCACGACCGACGGCGCCTGCAGCTCGAGCGCCCGGCGGCCCTCCGACTCGATCGGCCCGCGGCCGTCGATTGGGTTGCCCAGCGGGTCGACGACCCGGCCGAGGTAACCGTCGCCGACCGGCACCGAGAGGATCTCCCCGGTCCGCGTGACGCGCTGGCCCTCCTCGATGGCGGACCCGTCGCCGAGGAGCACGACGCCGATCTCGCGCACGTCCAGGTTCAGCGCCAGGCCCAGCAGACCGCCCTCGAGCTGGAGCAGCTCGTTGGTCATGGCCGAGTGCAGGCCCTCGACCCGCGCGATGCCGTCACCGGTCTCGGTGACGATGCCGACCTCCTCGCGGGTGGTCGACGGATCGTACGACTCGACGTTGCGCTCGATCGCCGCGCGGATGTCCTCCGGGCGGATCGTCAGCTCGGTCATCTCGGTCCTTCTCTGGCCTTCGCCGGTCCACGGTGCTCGGCGCCGCTGCGGCACCTGCGCTCCATTGTCGCTTCTCGCTGATTCGGTTCTTACGCGTGGTCGTCCTACGCCGACAGCACCCGCCGGGCTTGCTCGAGCCGGGTCGCGACGCTGCCGTCGATCACCTCGTCGCCGACCTGGACCACGATGCCACCGACGACGTCGGGGGTCACCTCGATCTGCAGCCGCACCTGCCGACCGGTGATCCGGTCGAGTGCGGCGGTCAGCCGCCGCTGCTGCTCGTCGGTCAGTGCGACGACGCTACGCACCACGGCGAGCAGCCGTCCGCGCTGCGCTGCAGCGAGCGCCGACAGTTCGGCCACCGCGGCGACCGGTGCCCGGCCGCGCAGGTGACCGGCGGTGTGGGCGAGCAGGTTCGTGGTGACCTCGCTGGCCTGGTTCCCGACCAGGTCGGTGACCAGGGCGGCCTTGCGCTCGGCGGTCAGCGCGGGATCGGTCAGGGCGAGCTGCAGCTGCGGAGACGACTCGATCGCGCGACCGAACCGGAACAGCTCGTCCTCGACGCGGTCCAGCTCGCCGCCGTTCGCCGCCTCGAGCAGCGCGGCGCCCACCGCGAGCGTCTCGAGCGCGGTCACCAGGTCGGCGTCCTCCGACCACCGAGCGGCCGCGACCTCCTCGAGCGTGCCGAGCGAGCTCGGTGCGACGCGCGAACCGAGCACGTCCGCGACGATCGCGCGGCGTGCCGGCGCCGGGACGCCGGAGTCGCTGAGCACGCTGCGCAGCGACTTCTCCGTCGCGAGCAGTGCCGCGACGGAGAACAGGTCGCCCGAGAGCGAGGAGAGGTCGCCCGGCGGGAAGGACTGCAGTGATTCCTGCAGCCCCGCCAAGGAGTCCCGACTGGCGCCGATCATCAGCGCGCCACCCCGGTCGCAGCGGCCTGCTCCTCCAGGTCGGCGAGGAACCGGTCCACCGTCGCCCGCGCCCGCTCGTCATCGGAGAGCTGTTCGCCGACGACCTTGCCGGCGAGCTGCACCGCCAGGTCGCCGACGTGGCGCTGGAGCGCAGCCACGGTCGTCGCCCGCTCCGCCTCGATCGTCGCCTCGGCCCGAGCCCGGATGCCGGCGGCCGCTTCCGCCGCCTCCCGGCGGGCCTCCTCCAGGATCGCGGTCTTGTCGGCCTGCGCCTGCGCCCGGATCGCCGCTGCCTCGTGACGCGCGTCCGCCAGCGCCTGCTGGTACTGCGCCTTGAGGGCGTCGGCCTCGGCCTGCGCGTTCTCGGCGCGGCTGATTCCGCCCTCGATCGCAGCGGTCCGCTCGTCGAGCGCCTTGCGGATCCCGGGCAGCGCGAGCTTGGCCAGCAGCCCGAAGACCACGAAGAACGCGACGAGCCCGATGATCAGCTCGGAGAGCGGGATGGCGAGCACGTTCGGCTCGGACTCGCCGCCCTCGGCAGCGAGCAGCGGCAGGAGTGCGTTCAGACTGTTCACTGGTGGCCTCGTTGTGCGTTCGTTGGTCCGGCGGGACTCAGGTCACATGCCGAAGACGAACGGCACGACGAAGCCGATCAGTGCCAGCGCCTCGGCGAGCGCGAAGCCCAGGATCATGTTCTGCCGGATCACGCCATACGCCTCCGGCTGGCGGGCGATGGCCTGCACGCCCTGACCGAAGATGATGCCGATGCCGATGCCAGGGCCGATCGCGGCGAGGCCGTAGCCGATCGAGCCGAGCGAGCCGGTGACCTCTGCGAGGAGCTCCATGGTTCTTCCTTCTGTGTCGGCCGGCGGCGCTTCCCGCCGGTCAGTTCGTGGGGTGGATCAGTGGGCGTGCAGTGCGTCGTTGATGTACACGGCGGTCAGCAGGGCGAACACGTACGCCTGCAGCGCCTGGATGAGGATCTCGAACAGGACGAGCACGATCGCGACCAGCAAGGAGGCGATCGATCCAGCGATACCGATGATGTTCGGCGACCACAGGTACCACGCGGCCACGCTGAAGGACACGATCAGCAGGTGGCCGGCGAACATGTTGGCGAACAGACGCACCGAGTGGGTGAACGGTCGCACCAGGAAGTTGGAGACGAACTCGATCGGGATGAGCAGGACGTACATGAGCTTGGGCACGTCCGGCGGCATCGTCATCATCTTCATGAACTTGCCGGGACCCTGCTTGATCATCCCGACCGGGACCCACAGCAGGTAGACGATGGCGGCGAAGGCGACGGGGATCGCGAAGCGCGAGGTCGGGGCGAACTGGGCGAACGGCACGATGCCGAGGAAGTTCACGACCCAGACCAGGAAGAACAGCGCGAACAGCAGCGGTACGAACGCGTCGCCGGCCTTGCCCATCGTGTCCCGCGCGATGCCGTCACGGACGAACAGGTACCCGTACTCGCCGACGCTCTGCAGCCGGCCCGGCACGACCTTGGCGTTGCGGAATGCCGCGACGAAGAAGATCACCAGCGCAGCGCAGGCGATGAGCAGCAGGATGATCGGCTTGCCGATGCCGAAGTCGATCCCGAAGACCTGGAACTTCCAGAGCGGGGTGAAGTCGAAGATTCCGGCGCCGGGCGCGGGGAACCCGCACCCGCTGGGGAACAGGTGGCATCCCTGCGGGACACCGTCGGCGATCAGGTGCTCAGCGGCCACGGCGGGCCTCCCGGTCGACACCGGCACACACCTTGGTCATGACACGTCCTGTCGTGGCGTCGTCGTCCCGGAGCGCTTGGCTCCGATGCGGGCGTACACGAGGTAGAGCGCGAAGGACGCCCCGAGCAGGGCTCCCACGGCGGCGCCGACGCTGTGGCTGCCCAGCCAGCCTCCGACGAGCCATCCCAGCAGGGTGTAGAGAGCGATCCCGGCCCCGAGGTGGCTGACGGCGACCCAGGCCAGGTCGTCGGTGGCCCTGCCCTCCGGCAGCGGCTCCGACGTCGCCTCGGACGTCTTCGTCGCGGCGGCACGGTACCACCGGCGATCGTGGTGGCCGGACACCGGGGCGCGGAACGGCGGGCGATCGGCGTCGGGTCCGACGCGGACCCCGAACATCACCGCTGCTCACCGCCCGGGGCCATCGGGCCGGACCCGGGTTCCACGACGAGCATGCGGGTCTTGCCGACGGCCCACACCTCGGCGACGGTCCAGGTCAGCGTGCAGGCCAGCACGCTGAGCCCGAACACCTGGGCGTCGAACACGGTGACGTCCTTGAGCACGGCGATCAGCGCGATGAGCACCCCGACCTTGACCAGGTAGAGCACCAGCGCGGCGGACATCGCGGTCTGCGGGTTGCGCTCGAGGATGACGCCGAGGACGTACTGGCCCACGGAGAAGAACGCGAGCACGACCACCGCGCCGATGGCGGCCCCGAGGGCACCGGCGCCGCCGCGCACGAGTGCGGCGATGACGACGACGAGGACGCCGACCAGCACGGTGGGGCCGGCAGCGGCACGCAGGATCACCCGGTTCGCCTGTGACGCGGGTACGACGGGCGCGGACACGCCGCAAAGGCTACCGGCCACCGTGCAGCGCTCCTGACACCGCGGGCGGCGGCTGTGACGAACGGCGCCCTCCGGCTGGTGCGCGACCCTCAGGCCGACGCGCTCCAGCGCCGGCGCAACCGGGGCCAGCGGACCGCCAGCACCAGCCCGGCGAACCCGACGAGGAGGATGCTGAACGCGACGCTGGGCCGTACGAACGCCAGGCTCACGGCCGGGAACGCGATCACAGCCGTCCAGCCGTACATCAGCAGCACCGCGCGGCGCTGGCTGTGGCCCATCTCGAGCAACCGGTGGTGCAGGTGCTGCTTGTCCGGTGCGAACGGGCTGCGGTGAGCCCGGGTGCGCCGTACGACCGCGAGCACCAGGTCGACCAGGGGCACGGCGAGCACAGCCACCGGGAGCAGGATCGGCAGCAGCGCGGGCAGCAGCACCGCCGTGCCGAGGGCCGAGGGGTCGAGCTGGCCGGAGAGGGAGATCACGCTCGCGGCGAGCAGCAGGCCGATGAGCATCGAGCCGGTGTCCCCCATGAACACCTTCGCCGGGTAGATGTTGTGCGGCAGGAAGCCGAGGCACATGCCTGCCAGGCAGGCGCAGATGAGCGTGGCGAGCGTCGCCCGCTCGAACCCGTTCTCGACGGAGAGCAGGTAGCAGTACGCGAAGAACGCGATCGCGCCGATGCCCACGATCCCCGCGGCGAGCCCATCGAGGCCGTCCACGAAGTTCACCGCGTTGACGGCGACCACCACGATGAGGATCGTCAGCAGCGTCGAGGTGAGCGGGTCGAGCTGGAAGGTCCCGCCGATCGGCAGCCACAGGATCGACACGCCCTGCAGTGACATGACAGCGGCGGCGAGCGCCTGGCCGGCGAACTTGGTCGGGGCGTCGAGGCCCCACTTGTCGTCGAGCATGCCGAGCACGACGAGGATCAGGCACCCCGAGAGCAGCCCGACCGCCTCCCGGCTGCCCTCGAACACCGAGCTCATGCGCGGTAGCTGCCAGGCCAGCAGGAAGGCCGCCAGCAGACCGCCGAACATCGCGAGCCCGCCCAGCCGCGGCTTCGGGGTCGCGTGCACGTCGCGGTCGCGCACCTCGGCCATGGCCCCCCAGCGCAGCGCGAACCGGCGCGCCGGCGGCGTCAGCAGGTAGGTGACGGCCGCGGCGACCGCGAGGCACAGCAGGTACTCGCGCATCGGCTCCTCAGGAGGTGGCGTAGGCGGGCTTGCCCGCCACCAGCTCGGCGACCTCGGCGGCGACGGCGGCGGTCTGTGACCCGTCCGCATCCTTGACCGCCCGCACGATCAGCGAGGCGACCTGCTTCATGTCGGCCTCGTCCATGCCCTGCGTCGTCACCGACGGCGTACCGACCCGGATGCCGGAGGCGACCCGCGGAGGCTGCGGGTCGTTCGGGATCGCGTTCTTGTTGAGCACGATGCGCGCGGCCCCGGTACGGGCCTCGGCCTCGGCCCCGGTCACCCCGATGCCACGCAGGTCGAGCAGCGCCAGGTGGGTGTCGGTGCCGCCGGTGACCGCACGCATCCCCTCGGCGGTGAGCTCGGCGACGAGCGCCTGGGCGTTGGAGATGACCTGCCGCGCGTACTGCTGGTACTCGGGGGTCGCGGCCTCCTTGAGGGCCACCGCCTTCGCCGCCACGGCGTGCATCAGCGGCCCGCCCTGCATCATCGGGAAGACCGCCTTGTCCAGGGCGGCGGCGTGCTCGGCCTTGCTCACGAGCATCCCGCCCCGCGGCCCGCGCAGCACCTTGTGCGTCGTGAAGGTGACGACGTCGGCGTACGGGACCGGGCTGGGGATCGCCTTGCCGGCGACGAGCCCGATGAAGTGGGCCGCGTCGACGAACATGATCGCGCCGACCTCGTCGCAGATCTCGCGGAACGCGGCGAAGTCGATCAGCCGCGGGATCGCCGAGCCGCCGCAGATGATCATCTTGGGCCGGTGCTCGCGGGCCAGGTCGCGCACCTGGTCGTAGTCGATGTCCTCGGTCTCGGCGTCGACGCCGTAGTGCACCGCGTCGAACCACTTGCCGGAGAACGACACCTTGGCCCCGTGGGTGAGGTGTCCGCCGTGCGGCAGGCTCATCGCGAGGACAGTGTCCCCTGGCGCGCAGAACGCGCCGTACACCGCCTGGTTCGCGCTCGCCCCGCTGTGCGGCTGCAGGTTCGCGTGCTCCGCCCCGAAGAGCGCCTTGGCGCGCTCGATGCCGATCGTCTCGGCCTCGTCGACGACCTCGCACCCGCCGTAGTACCGGCGACCGGGGTAGCCCTCGGCGTACTTGTTCGACAGCGTCGAGCCGAGCGCCGCGAGCACGGCCGGCGAGGTGAAGTTCTCGCTCGCGATCAGCTGGAGCCCGGCGTTGAGGCGGTCCCGCTCGGCCAGGACGACGCGCGCGATCTCGGGGTCGGTGCGCTCCAGCGCCGCGAAGTCGGGGCCCCAGGCGGGCACGGCGGGGGACTCGGTCATCGGTGTCACTTCCGTGGGCGGTGAGCGGGACTGCAGGAATGCACAAACGCAGCGAGCCTACTCGCGGCGCCGCGCACGGCCCGGCACGCCGCTCAGTCGCTGCGCTCCGCGCCGGTATCGGGCGGCTCCTCGCCGGCACCGGCCGCGCCGCCCGGAGGCTCGAGGTCGGGTACGACGGTGCGCAGCACGTCCAGGTCGAACGCGCCGGTGCGCAGTACGCGGGGCGTCGCGCCCGTGAGGTCGACGATGGTGCTGGGCACCGGCGCCTGGCACGGTCCGCCGTCGAGGTAGACCGAGACGGTGTCGCCGAGTTGCCCGCGGGCCTGCGGCGCGGTTGTCGCCGGCGGCTGGCCGGTGACGTTCGCGCTGCTCACCCCCATCGGGCCGGTCTCCCGCAGCAGCTCGATTGCGACCGGGTGCAGTGGCATGCGTAGGGCGACGGTCCCGTCCGCGTCGCCGAGGTCCCAGGCGAGGGTGGGCTGGGCCCGTACGACGACGGTCAGCGCGCCGGGCCAGAACGCCTCGATGAGGTCGCGCGCCGTACGCCCCAGCCCGGCGGCGAGCCCTTCGACGGTGCGCGGTGAGGGGACCAGCACCGGCACCGGCATGTCCCTTCCGCGTCCCTTCGCGATCAGCAGCCGGCCGATCGCGTCGGGGTTGAAGGCGTCGGCGCCCAGGCCGTACACGGTGTCGGTCGGCAGCACGACCAGCTCGCCGCGCCGTACCGCGGCCACCGCGATCGCCAGTCCCTGCTCACGGGCGGACGGGTCGGCGCAGTCGAAGTAGCGGCTCACGGCCGCCGATCCTCCCACGCACCTACACCCCGCGTGTCCCTGCTCGAATCGTCGTCAACTCGCGGAGTCGACGACGATTCGAGCAGGGACACGCGTCAGGCGGACACGTGGGCCGCCACGGCGTCCCAGGTCGACCCGTCGACGGCTACGGCGACCGCGGGGAACAACCCGTTGTCCTCCTTGTCGATGTGCCGGTAGAGCAGGTCCACGAGCGCGGCGACCGCGTCGCCCTCCCCGTCCCGTACCCGGGACAGCAGCACCTCGATGTCGTCGTGCTCGTCGCAGAGCCGGGCGATGTGCGTCGCGAACTCGGGGTCGGTACGCAGCTCGGCGAACAGCCCGGTCTCCTCACGCGCCAGGTGCGCCGCGAGGTGCTCGGACAGTACGACGAACGCCTGGGCGGTGCCGGCGCCGCTGCGGTGCGCCCGCAGCAAGGCACCAACGTCGTTGACGATCTGCTCGTGCTGGTCCATCAGCAGGCCGATCTCGGGTGTCTCGCGGCACCCGCAGTACGAGCACATCGTGCGCGTCAGGCTCCCGTGCGCGAGAACAGCAGTCGCCAGGCCTCCGGTCCGCGCTCGAGGTAGCCGACCGACCACACCCCGGGTTCGCGTCCCTCGATCTGGGCGAGCAGCGGCAGCGGGTCGTGCGGTGCGACGAGCACCATCTGACCGCCTGCCGGTACTGCGGAAAGCGCACCGAAGATCGTCGCGTGCCGGATGTCGTGCGGCACGAACCGCGCGTCCAGCTCCGGCACCGCCTGGTCGTGCTCGTGGCCGCAGCCGCAGCTGTGTCCGCCGGCCGGCTGATCCGCGTCCGCGGCGTCGGCCGGTTCCTCGCCGGTGCCCTGCCCCGCTCCACGCAGTTCCTCGAGCATCGCGGCGACCGACACCTCGGAGTCAGCGGCGAGCAGCGGCAGCAACAGGTCGTTCTCCTTGGCGAGGTGGCTGTCGAGCAGCACCTGCAGCGCGCGGCCGTAGCCGGCGGCCTCCACCCCGGTCGGCGCGGCGGCGATCCGGTCGGCGAGCCCGCGGAGCGTGGCGTTGTCGGCGAGCAGCGCGTCGACCAGCAGCGCGGCCGCCGGGTCGCGGCGTGCGGCGGCGTACATCGTCCGCTCCTTGGCCTCAGCCTGCGGGAGCACCTCGCTCCGCACGAACGCGACGAGGGCGTCCCGTTCGGCTCCCAGCGGCGCGGCCGCGGCCAGCGTGAGCCGGTCGACGAGGGCACCGACCTGGCCGGACAACTGCGCGTGGTGGGTCTCGACTGCCTCGACGGCGGCCGCGTCCTCGCGGCTCGACGCGACGACAAGGGTGCTCATGGGCGCCTCCTCGTAGGTTGGCGCCACATTACTACGGAGTCTGCCGTGTAAAAACCCGCCTCACGAGGTCGACTCACACCACCTTGCTGGTGTTGGTCTGTTCCGCAGCGGCGGCCCCCAACCCCGCGTCGGCCGGTCATTGCGCGAGTGCGCTCGACCCGTCGAGTTGCGTCAGGTGCGTACGGCGGTGGTGTACCGGTCGCGTCCGGCCAGGTCGGGGTGGTCGAGCACCTCGGTGAACCACCCGGTCTCCCGTACGACCTGGGGCACGCCGGCCTCCTCGGCGTCCTCGCCCTGGGTATCGCCGTGCTCGACGACGAACCAACCGCCCGGGCGCAGCAGCGCCGCCGCGCTGTCGGTGACCGCTCGTACGACGTCGAGCCCGTCGTCGCCGCCGTACAGGGCGACCGGCGGGTCGTAGTCGCGCACCTCGGGCTCGCGCGGGACTGCGCGGTCCGGCACGTACGGCGGGTTGCACACGACGACGTCGACCGCGCCGCACAGCGCGGCGAGCGGACCCCGGTGCACCCGTCCCGCGTCGGCGACGTGCACCTGCACCCGCGAGCCCGCCTCCGCCACGGCGCCGGCGGTACGTTCCACGTTGCGGCGCAACCATTGTGCGGCGATGGGATCGGTCTCCACGAGGTGCACGACCGAGCCCGGCACCTCGGTGGCGAGGCTCAGCCCGAGGGCGCCCGACCCCGCGCACAGATCGACCGCGAGCCGGCCGCTCGACCCGACCAGCGCCCGCAGCGCTGCCTCGGCCACGATCTCCGTCTCCGGCCGGGGTACGAAGACCCCGCGACCGACCTGCAGAGTCAGGTGCCGGAAGGGCGCCTCGCCGACGAGATGCTGCAAGGGCTGGCGGGCGGCGCGGCGTGCGAGCAGCGACTCGTACCGCACCAGCAGCCCACGCTCGACCTCGTCGGAGAGCACCAGCCGGGTCCGCGGGACGCCGAGCAGGTGGGCGAGCAGCAGTTCGGCATCCGTACGCGGGCTGGGCACGCCCGCTGCCGCGAGCCGCCGTTCGGCGTCCACCAGAACGGTGCGCAGCGGCCGGAGCGCGGTCTGCGTCACGCGTCCGCGCCCGTGGCGGCGATCCGCGCGGCGCTGTCCGCGTCGATGCAGGCCTGCACCACCGCGTCCAGGTCGCCGTCGAGCACCTGGTCGAGGTTGTAGGCCTTGTAGCCGACCCGGTGGTCGCTGATCCGGTTCTCCGGGAAGTTGTACGTGCGGATGCGTTCGCTGCGGTCCACGGTGCGCACCTGCGAGCGCCGCGCGTCGGCAGCCTCCTGCGCCGCCGCCTCCTCCGCCAGCGCGGTGAGCCGCGCGCGCAGGATCCGCAGCGCCGATTCGCGGTTCTGCAGCTGGCTCTTCTCGTTCTGGCAGCTGACGACGGTGCCGGTCGGAAGGTGAGTGATCCGGACCGCCGAGTCGGTGGTGTTGACGCTCTGCCCGCCGGGACCGCTCGAGCGGTAGACGTCGATGCGCAGGTCGTTCGGGTCGATCTCGACCTCGACGTCCTCGGTCTCCGGCAGCACGAGCACCCCGGCCGCGCTCGTGTGGATCCGCCCCTGCGACTCGGTGGCCGGCACCCGCTGGACGCGGTGCACCCCGCCCTCGTACTTCAGCCGGGCGTACGGCGCCTCCCCGGGCTCGAGGTGGCCGCGCGCCTTCACCGCGACCGTGGCGTCCTTGTAGCCGCCGAGGTCGGACTGCTCGCCTTCGAGCAGGTCGGCCTTCCAGCCCCGGCTCTCGGCGTACCGCAGGTACATGCGCAGCAGGTCGCCGGCGAAGAGCGCGGACTCCTCGCCGCCCTCCCCCGCCTTGATCTCCAGGATCACGTCGGAGTCGTCGAGCGGGTCGCGCGGCACGAGGAGCGCGGAGAGCCGGTCGGCGAGCTCCGCGCGACGGGACGCGAGCTCGTCGGCCTCGGCGCGGAACGCCGTGTCCTCCGCGGCGAGCTCACGGGCCGCCTCGAGGTCAGCGCCCGTACGCTGCCACTCCCCGTAGGTGGTGACGATCGGGCGCAGCTCGGCGTACCGGCGGCCCAGCCGGCGTGCGAGCTGCTGGTCGGCGTGCACTGCCGGGTCGGCAAGTTGCGCTTCCAGCTCGGCGTGCTCCGCGACGAGGGCGGCTACGGCCTCGAACACGCCTCGCTCCTCGCTCGCCCTGGGCCGGTTGGGAAGGTGCACCACGACGAGAGCGGCCAGGCGACCCCCATCAGCGCGGAGGGGGAAGGTCAGGAGGAGGGGGTGGTCTTCTTGCCGAACCGCTTCTCGAACCGGGCCACGCGACCACCGGTGTCCAGGATCTTCTGCTTGCCCGTGTAGAACGGGTGGCAGGCACTGCACACCTCGACGTGGATGGCACCGTTCTTCGCGGTGCTGCGCGTGGTGAACGTGTTGCCGCAGTTGCAGGTGACCTGCGTCTCGACGTACGCGGGGTGGATGTCGGTCTTCATCGGTGCTCCTTGTCATCGGCGCCGGGTCGCCGACCCGCTCGCTGCGGGACGTACGGCGTGAACCGGACCAGTCGTGCAGTCTGCCACCCGGGCACCGGCCCGGCCAAACCGCACAGCACCGCCGCAACCATGCGGCGGGCGCAGGCATTCCCGGTACGAAGGCGGGCTCACCGGGTGAAGTAGAGGAAGGCGACCTCCGAGGCGGTCAACGCCTTGGTCCAGACGGCCGCCTCGTCGAGGCCGCCCTGGAAGGTGTAGTTCGTCGGCGTGGCGTCGGCGGGCGGAGCGTTCGGCCCGCTCCAGCCACTGGCCCAGCCCGCCAGGTTGCCGCAACCGGCCCGCCACCAGCCGCTCGTGTTGGACTCGGCAGCGTTGTTCGAGTTCGTCCCGACCCGCACACCGTCCACGTAGAGCGCCATACCGGCGCTGTTCATCGTCCCCACGGCCAGGTGCCAGGCGTTGTCGTCCCAGCCGCCTGCGGTGCTGATCAGCTGGTACCCGCCGTTGTAGACACCGAACCGGAGGCGCGCGTTGCCGTCGAGGTAGAGCATGCGGTCGTACTGGCCGACCGAGGGGGCCGCCACACCGGTACGCGGCCGCTCGAACCCGATCAGCTTCCCGCCCTTGCTGTAGCCGACCGGGGCCTTGAACCACGCGGCGACGGTGAACGCGGCCGGTGCCGTCGTCGCGGCCACGGAGGATGCCGTGTTGATGCAGGAGTTCGCGCTGGTGAGGCTGACCGCGTTGTTGGGCGTGTCCGTCACGAGCGCACCGGTGATCCCCTTGGTGATGCTTCCGTTGTACTCGCCGGGCCGGCCGTTGCCGGAGCTGTCCGTGGCGGCCGTCGTACCGGTGCCGGTCTCGTCGAGCTTCCAGTACAGGTACGGGCCGAGCGCTTTCACCTCGTTGGTGTAGTCGTAGTTCGGCACCGACCAGCTGTTGCCGGTGCTGCGGGTCGTCGCGCTGAAGGCAGCGGTGGACGTGGGCAGCAGCAGAGCGGCGGCGAGCGCGACGGCGTACCCGATGCGCCAGGCCCACCGGTGCCGGTGGCTGGCGCGCGCCAGCGGGATGGGCCGGCTGGCGGCGATGTCGAGGCCGGACCTGGTCGGCGCCGCTTGCGCGGAGAGCATGCGGTCTGTGGGCGGATCGCCCGGCGCGTCGTCCTGTTCGTCCTCGTGGTCGCGGCTCACCCAGCGGACGGACAGGGCGATGCTGACCAGGAACAGCACCAGCCAGAGCCACTGACCGCTCTGCAGCCAGACGACAGGCAGTCCGACGAATCCCACCAGCAGCCGGCCCAGTCCGTGCACGTCGCTGACGGCGACGTGCTGGGAGTCGGGCGTGGGGTTGGCGTCGCCCTTCGTCACGAGCCTGCCGTCGTCCGCTGCCTCGATGACGCGGTGCGTCTTGTTGCGGTCCGGGCGGTCGGGATCGGTGAACACCGCGACCCGGCCGAGCAGCGCCTGCGGGTCCTGCTCGGGTGAGGCGATGACGACGTCGCCGACATGGATCCGCGGCTCCATGGAGCCACTCTCGATCAGGTACGGGCGCCACCCGAACAGCACCGGCACGAGGGTGATGACAAGGCATCCGGCCAGGAACCAGAGCCACATCCGCCCGACCAGCCCGCCGGCGAGGCGGACCCGGCTGTACGCAGCCTGCTGCGCTGAATCACTACAGGTCGCGGGGTCGGTGTCGATGTCCATGAGTCCTCCTCTCCTGGAGCGAGATCGGACGAATGGCAGCGGGGCAGCCCCGGACCCGCCGGCCAGCTGGCGCGGTGTGCTTCGGGTCCGGGGCGGGCGCTGATCAGGAGCTCTGCTGCTCCCAGATGAAGTCAGCTGTCGCGGTCTGGCCCATCCCGGCGGTTGCGCCACCCGGGAGCGCCCAGCTGAAGCGGTAGGTTCCGTACTTGGTCCCCGTTCCCGCCGACCAGTTGCCCAGTCCGTTCGACCAGTTGGTGGCCGCTGCAAGCCCGGAGAGCGTGCTGTTGTACACGTTCGTGGGTGAGGCCGGGAACGAGGCACAGTTCGCAAACTGCCCCGCGGCGAAGTCGATCTTCATCGTCATTGCGCCGCTGAGCGCGTTGCTCGACACGTTCGCCGTCTCCAGCTTGACCAGGTTGCCGATGTCAGCGGTGCTCTCGACGACGATGCACTTCGCTCCGCTGTCGCCGGGCTTGATCGCGGCCACCGTGAATGCAGCAGGCGTCGAGGAAACCGCAAAGGACCCACCGGCGCCGTCGTTCCTTAGCTTGACGCTTCCGGCGGCCCAACTGTTGCCGGCGTTGTCGGTGGTGGCGCTGAAGGCGGCGTAGGAGCCTTGCCAGACGAGCAGACCGGCGGCGAGCAGACCGGCGACGGGGGCGACGGCGCGCAGCGTGCGGCGCCGGGACTGTGCGGACATGGGTTCCCCTCCGAGGGATGCTGATGATGCGTTCAACACCCCTTCGGGCTCACCCGATCGGCTCTTGAGCCTCTTGACCGTTCCTATACCAAATGCCTACGGATCGTGGCCGAACGGCTCACGGCCGCGGACGAACGACCCAGCCCACGCATGGACGCTCCCGCAGCGGCTGGCGAAAGGCGTCGAGCCGGCACCGACCGGCACCGGCTCGACGAAGTGAGGTTGCGGGTCAGCTGTCGTCGCCGCCGGGACCCACGGCCGGCGAGGTCTGCTGCACCTGCAGGAGGAACTCGTAGTTGGTACGCGTCTCGCGCAGCTTGCCCAGGAGCAGCTCGATCGCCTGCTGCTGCTCGAGCGCGTGCAGCACCCGCCGCAGCTTCCACACGATCTTCAGCTCGTCGGGCGCGAGCAGGATCTCCTCCTTGCGGGTTCCTGAGGCGTCGATGTCGACGGCCGGGAAGATGCGCTTGTCGGCGAGCTTGCGATCGAGCTTGAGCTCCATGTTGCCGGTGCCCTTGAACTCCTCGAAGATCACCTCGTCCATCCGGGAGCCGGTCTCGACCAGCGCCGTGGCGAGGATCGTCAGCGAACCGCCGTGCTCGATGTTTCGGGCCGCGCCGAAGAACCGCTTCGGCGGGTACAGCGCCGCCGAGTCCACACCACCGGACAGGATGCGCCCGCTCGCCGGCGCGGAGAGGTTGTACGCGCGCCCCAGCCGGGTCATCGAGTCGAGCAGCACCACCACGTCGTGCCCGAGCTCGACCAGCCGCTTGGCGCGCTCGATCGCCAGCTCGGCGACGGTCGTGTGGTCCTCGGCGGGCCGGTCGAAGGTGGAGGCGATGACCTCCCCCTTGACCGAGCGCTGCATGTCGGTGACCTCTTCCGGGCGCTCGTCGACGAGCACCACCATCAGGTGCACCTCGGGGTTGTTGACCGTGATCGCGTTCGCGATCGCCTGCAGCACCATGGTCTTGCCCGCCTTCGGCGGGGACACGATCAGACCGCGCTGCCCCTTGCCGATCGGCGCCACCAGGTCGATGACGCGGGTGACGAGGTTGGCCGGGTCGGTCTCGAGGCGCAGCCGGTCCTGCGGGTAGAGCGGGGTGAGCTTGGTGAACTCGACCCGGGAACGGGAGCTGTCAGGCTCCGCGCCGTTGATCGAGTCGACCCGGACCATCGGGTTGAACTTCTGCTGCTTCTCGCCCTCGCGCGGCTGGCGGACGACGCCGGTGATCGCGTCGCCCTTGCGCAGGCCGTACTTGCGCACCATCGACAGCGACAGGTAGACGTCGTTGCTGCCGGGCAGGTAGCCGCTGGTGCGTACGAACGCGTAGCTGTCGAGGATGTCCAGGATCCCGGCGACCGGGGTCAGGACGTCGTCCTCGGCGATCTCGGGCTCGCTCTCATAACGGTTTCCGCGCCCACGGTTACCGCGGTCGTCGCGGTACCGGTCTCGCCCGCGGCGCCGGCTGCGGCGGCTGCGGCCGCCCTGGCCGTCGTCGTCGTAGTCCCGTCCGCCGTTCTGGTTGCGCTGCCGGTCGGTCCCGCCGTCATGGCCGCGGTCGTTCTTCTGACGCGCGGACTGGTCGTGGCCGCTCTGCACGCTCGCCGTGCCGCTGTCCGCGGTCGTGCCGCCGCCCTGGTGCTCGCGGGCCGCAGGCTCCGACCCACTGTCGGTCCGGGTCTGCGGGCTCGCGGACGAGGTCCCGCCGCGCTGCGGACCGGTCGACGCGCGGTCCGCTGCCTCGACGCCCCGTTCGGCGGCGGAGGTAGCGACGTGGTCGACAGCGGGCGCCGCGGCTTCGCTCGCGGGTGCTGCCGGGGCCTGGTCTCGGGTGGCCCGACGCGGCCGGGCCGTCGTCGTCCCATTGGCATGTTCGGCCCGGTCGGCCCGGTCGGGCCGGCCGCTCTGGCGCGCGCCGATCGCGGCGACCAGGTCTGCCTTGCGCATGCCGGAGGCACCGGCGATCCCGAGCTGGGAGGCGAGAGACTTGAGCTCGGGCAGCAGCATGGCCGACAGGCCGGAGCCGCTGGAGCGTCGCCCGCGGGCGGCAGGGGCGGAGTCGCCGGTGGCGATGTCTTGGGTGGCCTCGGTCACCGAGTGAACCTTTCCGAGACGGGACAGGATTCTGCGCGCCGGTACGAAGAGCCGTACGAGCGTTCCGACGATGCGGACGTCAGCGCCTGGTGTGGCGCCGCGCGCTTGCAGCGTCGATTCGCGGAAATGGTGCGTTGCGCTCTGGACGCGATCAGGAAATCCCCGGTGAGAGTCTCGCTTGGCACCGACCTACGTGAACCAGACGGGCTGTCCAGGGGTCTCGGGCCCAGGTGCAGGTCCGATGGTAGCACCCGTCGCGCTGCGGGTCGCATCCGTCGGTCCGGCGCGTCGCAGTCGGTCACACGTCGGCTCGGGAGTCGGTCCGGACGACCGCTGCGCCGTCGCGGTCGATGCTCAGTTCGTGCGTCGTGAACCGCGCACCCGCCATCCCCGGGACCTGCGCGGCCGTCGTCTCGTCCGCCAGCGCCAGCACGGTCGGCCCGGCGCCACTGATGGTCGCGGGGATCGCCGAGCGGCGCAGCTTCTCGACCAGGTCGACCGACCGGGGGTAGGCGGAGCGGCGGTACGGCTGGTGCAGCGCGTCCTCGGTCGCGGTCAGCAGCAGGTCCCGTCGGCCGGCGGCCAGTGCGGCGACGAGCAGGCCGGCGCGCGCGACGTTTCGTGTGGCGTCGACGTGCGGCACCTGCTCGGGGATCAGCCGCCGTGCCTTGCGGGTCGCCAGCTCCTTGGCCGGCACACACACCACGGGCACGATCCCGTCCGGCACGTCCAGGCGCAGCGCGCCCGCGCGGGAACGGCCCTCGCTAGCGGACTGCACCCAGGCGACCGTGAAGCCGCCGAGCAGCGCGGCGGCGACGTTGTCGGGGTGGCCCTCGAGGTCGGTCGCGAGCTGCAGCGCTGCATCGTCGGGCAGCCGCTCCTCGCCACCCACGACCAGCGCGCGCGCGAGCGCGATCCCGCCCACGATCGCGGCTGCGCTGGACCCGAGACCCCTGCCGTGCGGAATCCGGTTGGCGCACACCAGGTCCAGCCCTCGGGGACGGCCACCGAGCTGGTCGAACGCCGCCAGCATCGCCTTGGCGACAAGGTGCTTCGCGTCCCGCGGCAGCCGTTCCGCGCCCTCACCGTGCACGTCGACCCGTACGCCGCGTTCGTCCTTGACCTGCGCCATGACGTCGTCGTGCAGCGACAGTGCGAGCGCGAAGCTGTCGTAGCCGGGACCGACGTTGGCGCTGCTCGCCGGCACGCGTACCTGTACCGGGGCGGCGCGGAAGACCGGGCGGGCTGCCATGGCGAGGCTCAGGCCAGTCCGAGCCGCAGCGCGGCCTGGTAGGCGTCGACCTCGACGGCGAGCGGCTTGGGCGCGCCGGCGATCGCCCAGTCCGGGTCCTTCAGGCCGTGGCCGGTCACCGTGCACACGACGGTCTGGCCGGGATCGAGCCGCCCGGCCGCGTGGAACTTGAGCAGCCCCGCCACCGAGGCTGCCGAGGCGGGCTCCACGAACACGCCTTCGCGCTGGGCGAGCAGCCGGTAGGCCTGCAGGATCTCGCGGTCGGTCACCTCGTCGATAGCGCCGCCGGAGTCGTCGCGGGCCTGCTCGGCCTGCTCCCACGACGCCGGGTTGCCGATCCGGATCGCGGTGGCGATCGTGGCGGGGTTGCTGACCGGCGCGCCGCGGACGATCGGCGCCGCACCGGCGGCCTGGAAGCCCCACATCCGCGGCCGGGAGGACGCACTGCCGTCCGCGGCGTACTCGCCGTACCCCTTCCAGTAGGCCGTGATGTTGCCGGCGTTGCCGACGGGCAGGCAGTGGATCGCGGGCGCGTCGCCGAGGAAGTCGACGATCTCGAACGCGGCCGTCTTCTGGCCCTCGATCCGCGCCGGGTTGACGGAGTTCACCAGGGCCACCGGATAGCTGTCGGACAGCTTGCGGGCCAACGTGAGGCAGTCGTCGAAGTTGCCCTGCACCTGCAGCAGTTTCGCGCCATGTACGAGCGCCTGGGCGAGCTTGCCGAGCGCGATCTTCCCGTCGGGCACCAGCACGGCACAGATCATCCCGGCCTTCACGGCGTACGCGGCGGCGCTCGCGGACGTGTTGCCTGTCGACGCGCAGATCACCGCCTTGGCGCCGGCCTCGGCGGCCTTCGAGATCGCCATCGTCATCCCGCGGTCCTTGAACGACCCCGTCGGGTTCTGCCCCTCGACCTTCACCCAGACCGCGCACCCGGTCCGCTCCGAGAGGTGACCGGCCGCCACCAGCGGCGTACCACCCTCGCGCAGCGTCACGACGGGCGTATCGGGTCCGACCGGCAGCCGGCTCCGGTACTCCTCGATGACCCCACGCCATTGGGAGGTACGGGTGGCGGTCACCGGCCCGCCTCCCCCTCGACCCGCATCACGCCGAGCACGTCGCGCACGACGTCCGAGCCGTGCAGCGCCTCGATGGTGCGCGCGAGCGCCGCGTCCGGCGCGAGGTGGGTGCGTACGACAAGGCTGGCCTGGTCGCCCAGGCCCTCCTGGCGGACGTTCTGGATGCTGACCCCGTTCTCGGCGAACAGCGTCGCGACGGCCGCCAGCACGCCGGGCTTGTCGGTGACGTGCAGGTTGACGTAGTAGCGGGTGATGGCCTCGGCGACCGGTCGCACCTGCAGGTCGGCGTACGTCGACTCGCCAGGCCCGCGGCTGCCGCTGCGCCGGTTGCGGGCCACCGCGACGACGTCGCCGAGGACCGCGCTCGCCGTCGGCGCTCCCCCGGCGCCGCGGCCGTAGAACATGACGTCGCCGGCCGCCTCGGCATCGACGAAGACCGCGTTGAACGCGTCCCGTACCGAGGCGAGCGGGTGGGTGCGCGGCACCATCGTCGGGTGCACCCGCACGACGACGCCGCGCTCGTCGGCGGTCAGCTCGGCCACGGCGAGCAGCTTGATGACGAACCCCATCTCGCGCGCGGCGGCGACGTCGACGGCGGTCACCGACTCGACGCCCTCGACGTGGACGTCGTCGATCGTCACGCGGGTGTGGAACGCGAGCCCCGCGAGGATCGCCGCCTTCGCGGCCGCGTCGTGGCCGCCGACGTCGGCGGTCGGGTCGGCCTCCGCGTACCCGAGCGCCTGTGCCTCGGCGAGCGCGACGGCGTAGTCGGTGCCCTGCTCGTCCATCCGGGTGAGGATGAAGTTGGTGGTGCCGTTCACGATGCCGAGCACGCGGCGCACCTTGTCCCCGGCGAGCGACTCGCGCAGCGGGCGCAGCAGCGGGATCGCGCCGGCGACCGAGGCCTCGTAGTAGAGGTCGACGCCGTACTTCTCCGCGGCGGCGTGCAGGGCCGCGCCGTCCGCCGCGAGCAGTGCCTTGTTGGCCGTGACGACGCTGCTGCCGGACTCCATCGCGGCGAGCACGAGGGTGCGCGCGGGCTCGATGCCGCCCACGAGCTCGACGACCACGTCCGCCCCCGATCGGGCCAGCGCCTCGGCGTCACCGGTGATCAGGTCGGCGGGGATGTCGGCCCGCTCCCGGCCGGTGTCGCGTACGGCGACCCCGCAGAGCTCCAGCGAGGCGCCCACCCGCGCCGAGAGGTCGTCGGCCGTCTCACGCAGCAGCCGCGCGACCTGC
Source organism: Candidatus Nanopelagicales bacterium (assembly GCA_017848795.1). Classification (GTDB taxonomy): domain Bacteria; phylum Actinomycetota; class Actinomycetes; order S36-B12; family CAIYMF01; genus JAFIHG01. Next base: position 36,655 of record JAFIHG010000050.1, read on the forward strand.
GAGCCCACCGTGCCGCCCCCGAGCAGGGCTACGGTCACGCGCGCACCGGGGTTGCTCATCAGCACGATCCTTCACCGAACGTCACGACGGGAGCGCTGCAGCACACCGCGCGGCGGGCAGCGCGCCCAAGCCTGTCACGCGGCCGGGACCGGGCCGTATCGGACCCTCGGTTCGCCCGCGCGGGCTGGGGCGCCTCCCGTCCGGATGCGACGGCGAGCAGCGCGAGTCATCCTGGATGAAGTACGCGCAGGACCCGTCGCCGGCGATCTGGACCAAGACACCCCGTATGCCGAAGGAGCGGTGATGGCTACCGCAGCTGAGATTCGACACTCGTACCGACACCCTGCCATGGCCGAGCGCATGCGGGTCGCCCGCAGCCGGGGGGCGCTGAGTGGCCTGCTGTTGGTACTGCTGGGACTCTGGGGCGGGCTGGTCCCGTTCATCGGTCCGTACTTCGGCTACGCCTACACGCCCGACTCGGCGTGGACCTACACCATGGGTCGGCTGTGGCTCGAGATCCTCCCGGCGGTCGCGGTCGTCATCGGAGGTCTGCTGCTGCTCTTGTCCACGCAGCGCGCGTTCGCGCTCGCCGGCGCGGTGCTTGCGCTCGCCGGTGGCGCCTGGTTCGTGGTCGGTCCCAGCCTGAGCCAGCTCTGGCACGGCGGCACGTCCGCAGCGGGGATGCCTTCGTCCACCTCGACCCTCGGCTCGGTGGCCGAGCAGATCGGGTTCTTCTACGGGCTGGGTGCCGTGATCCTGATCTTCGCGGGTGTCGCCCTCGGGCGGATGAGCCTGGTGGGCCTGCGCGACCTGCGGGCCATCGACGAGAACCGGCGCGCGGCCGACGAGCTCGCCGCTATGCGCGCCGAGCCCGAGCCGCGCACCGTGGTGGTGCACGACGTACCCGAGGGCCGGACCGACGACGGTGCCCGACTCGACCGGCCGGCAGTGCACGAGGAACGCGGCGCCACCGATGACGGCGTGGACGACACAGCGGCGACGGCGGGCGAGCGCGCCGATGACGAGCCGCCGATCGGGCAGCACCATCGCCCGGAATAGCCATACGGCCGCGGGCGATGCGGCTGCCCCACCGGAGGGTCCGTCAGCGAGGCGACACGCCGCCCCCACGGACCGGAAGGTACGGCAGCGAGTGGCTCACCCCGCCCCTGGACTGCGGGTGACGCCGGGGTCGAGGGCGAGCAGCCGATCGACCGTCTCGCGCTGCAGGATCACGGTGGAGCGCCCGTCCCGCACGGCGACGACGGCCGGTGCGGGCAGATAGTTGTAGTTCGACGTCATGGCCCGGCAATAGGCGCCGGTGGCCGCGACAGCGAGCAGGTCGCCGGCCGTCACATCGGCGGGCAGCCATGCGTCGCGGACCACGATGTCCCCGCTCTCGCAGTGCTTTCCGACGACGCGCGAGAGAACCGCCGCTGCCTGCGAGACCCGCGAGGCGAGCGTGACGGTGTAGTCGGCGTCGTAGAGCGCCGTACGGATGTTGTCGCTCATCCCCCCGTCCACGCTGACGTACCTACGTGAGCGACCACCCCCGAGGTCGACCTGCTTGACGGTGCCCACCTCGTACAGCGTGAACGTGGTCGGCCCGACGATCGCCCGTCCCGGCTCGACCGAGATGCGCGGGAGCGGCAACCCGTGGTCCGCGCACTCCTTCGCCACGATGTCCTGCAGCCGCGCGGCCATCTCCCGCACATCGAGCGGGCTGTCGGCTGCCGTGTACGCGATCCCCATGCCGCCACCGAGGTCCAGCTCGGCGACCTCGACGCCCAGCTCCTCGCGCACCTGGACGGCGAGCCGCACCAGGCGGTGGGCCGACACCTCGAACCCGGCCGCGTCGAAGATCTGCGAACCGATGTGCGAGTGCAGCCCGGCGAGGTCCAGCCCGTCGAGCGCGACCACCCGGCGGACCGCCTCGAGCGCATCACCGTTCGCGAGCGAGAACCCGAACTTCTGGTCCTCGTGCGCCGTCGCGATGTACTCGTGGGTGTGCGCCTCGACGCCGACCGTGGCCCGCACCAGCACCCGGGCGCGTACGCCCTGCTCGGCGGCGAGCGCCGCCAGGCGGGTGATCTCCTCGAACGAGTCGACGACGTACCGGCCGACACCGTGCGCGAGCGCCGCACGCAGCTCGGGACCGCTCTTGTTGTTGCCGTGGAAGGCGATCCGGTCCGCGGGGAAGCCGGCGGCGACCGCGACGGCGAGCTCGCCGCCGCTGCACACGTCGAGCCCGAGCCCCTCCTCGGCGACCCAGCTGGCGACCGTCGTGCACAGGAAGGCCTTGCCGGCGTAGTAGACGACGCAGTCGAGCGGGCCGGACGCGTAGGCGTCACGCATGGCCGCGGCGCGCTCCCGGAAGTCCGCCTCGTCGAGCACGAACAGCGGCGTGCCGTGCTGCGCGGCGAGGTCGCGCACGTCGATTCCGCCCACCTGGATCGCCTGGGAGCGCAGCCCTTCTCCGCCCGCCCGTCGCGTGGTGGACGACCAGATGGTCCGGTCGAGCTCGTGCATCGCGGCCGGATCCGCCGGCGGCGACGGCGTCCCCTGGGGCGCCAACAGCTCACCGTGTCGCGGTCCGGCCGGATGTGCACGCATCCCCGCATTCTCCCGGGCACGGCGAGCGCCACCGGAGGCGGTGCCCGCGAGGGGTCCGCCGGGCGGCGTTCAGATCCGGTGCGGCGGCTCGATGCCGAGCCGCCCGAGGTCCCGGCCCAGTGCGGCACGCACCGGCGCGGCGAGCGGTGCCGCGTCCGCACGTGCGACGAGCGCGAGGAACGCGTCCGCCAGCCCGGACAGCCGACGCCCCGTGCGGAACCGGGTGTCGCAGGCCGGGCCGGCGACCTCGGCGACCCGTACCCGGACCGGACGACGGGCCGTCTGCGCGCCGCGGTCCGGCGGGGACGGGGAGCGCTCGATCAGGGCCGCGTGCGCGTATGCATGCAGCACCCGGAACACCGGGTTGTCCTGCGTACGGCGCAGGACGCGCTCGCGGTCGACGCGCGCCGGATCGGCGCCGGGGTCGAGTGCACGCACCAGCAGTGCCACGTCCGGGCCGGCCTCCCGCGCGAGCGCGGCCCATGCCCCGACCGGTCCCACCTGCGCGACCGCCGGTGCGCGATCGAGCAAGCTGTCGGCTGCCCGTACCAGCGCCGCGTCGGTCACCCGGATGTCCAGGAACCCCGGACCGGCCACCCGCACCTCGGCGACCTCGTCGCACCCCAGCAGCAGCTCGGCGAGCCGCTCGGCGAAGCGGCGCCGGTCCGGCACCCGCGCACGCAGCGCGGCGGCGCACACGAAGTCCGCACGCGACGGGTCGGCGGCAAGCCGCACGTCGACGGGCGCCGGCGCAGCGTCGGCGAGCACCGACGCCAGCTCGGCAGGCGTCATGCCGCCACGGTCCGCGGAAGCGAGAGGTGGGCAGCGGCGGACATCCGGCGAGCGTACGGGCGACGCGCCGCCGGCTCGGAAACCGGCCTGCCGGCACCACCGCTGACGCCTAGGTTCGAGCCATGTGCCGGAACATCACGGTCCTGCGCGGGCTCGAGCCCGCCGCGACGACCGAGGAGATCGAGGCGGCCGCCCGCCAGTACGTGCGCAAGGTCAGCGGGGTCACGGCGGTCTCGGAAACCACCCGGGAGCCGTTCGAGGCGGCGGTCGCCCAGGTCGCCGCCGCGACGGCGACGCTGCTGGGCGCCCTGCCCCCGCGGCGCCGGGCGCCGGGCACGGTCCCGCCGCTACGACGCCCTGAGGTCCGGGCCCGGCTGGAGGCGGCAGCGCGCGGGGGCGGCTGACGGTCAGCCAGCAGCCACCCACCTCAGACCAGCGCCCTCGGGAACGGCCCGCCACGTTCCGGGCGGGCAGGACGCGAGCGGTAAGAGCAGCAGGCGCTCCACCGCCCGCTGCAGCGGGCGCGCGCCGTACGCCGGGTCGTAGCCGGCGGTGACGAGCACGTCCAGCACGGCCTCGTCGTAGTCGACGGCGTAGCCGCGGGGCGCCATCCGGGTTGTCACCTCGGCCAGCAGGCGGCGCGCGATCTCGCGGATCTGCGCACGCCCGAGCGGAGCGAACACCAGGACCTCGTCGAGACGGTTCACCAGCTCGGGCGGCATGCGCTCCTTGACCGCGGCGAGCACCGCGGCGGAGTCGGTCGCGGGGTCGCGCTCGCCGCCCTGGGTCGCGAACACACGCGCCCCGATGTTCGTGGTCATCACGACCACGGTGCGGGAGAAGTCGGCGGTGCGGCCCAACCCATCGGTGAGCCGGCCGGCGTCGAAGACCTGCAGGAAGGTGTTCCACACCGCGGGGTCCGCCTTCTCGATCTCGTCCAGGAGCAGGACACCGTCGGGCTGGGCGAGGATCTTGGTCGTGAGCCAGGACGACGGGTCGGTCGAGCCGACGTAGCCGGGTGGCGACCCGACGAGCTTGGCGACCGTGTGGGGTTCGGTGTATTCGCTCATGTCGAGGCGCACGAGCCTCTCGTCGGTGCCGGTCAGGGCGCGGGCGATTGCCTCGGCGAGGGACGTCTTGCCGGTGCCCGTCGGTCCGGCGAACATCAGCACGCCATCGGGGCGACGCGGTCGCAGGTCCAGCTCGGCGCGCGTCACCGACAGCCGCCGGGTCACGGCGTCGAGTGCCGCGTCCTGACCGACGATCGCCTGGGCCAGCGCGGCACGGAAGGCGACAGCGTCGAAGCGCGGGCGGCTGACCGGCGGCACGACGTCGGAGGGCTGGACCGTGCGGTCGTCGCGCAGCGCGGCGAGTGCCGCCGCGCGCTCCAGCCGGCGCACGGCCAGCCCCGGGTTCACCTCCGCGTCCGCCGGACCCGGGGGCGACACCGCAGCCCGTACCGCCTCGGGGTGGAACGCGACCCCGGCGGTTGCGGCGAGTTCCTGGGTGCGCCGCCTCGCGATCGCCTCGACCTGGTCGGGCGCCAGCGGCCCCAGCTCGACCCGCATGCACTCCTCGACGAGCTCGCGCTCCTGCCCCGCGAACGCGTGCTCGTACGCCCGCGCGAGCAGCAGCACGACCCGGTGGCGGGACTCGTGCGCGGCGCTGCGTACCACCGCCAGCAGCCCGGCGTCGAGCCGCGCGGCGCCGGCGATCCCCGACAGGACCTCCAGGTCGTCCAGCACGACGACGGCCCTCCCGGCGACCTCCTGCAGCAGCCGCAGCACCGGCGGGCCGGTCTCCACGGCCACCACGTCGGCGGTACGGACGCGTACGACCGGCATCCCCTGCAGCGGCCCGCCGTAGCCGGGGTCCGCCAGCCGGGCGGCGAGCAGTGCAGCGCAGGTGGTGCGCCCGGCCCCCTCAGCGCCCACGACCAGCGCAGCGCGTCCGGTCGCCAGCGCCGCCAGCACCGCGTCGCACACGTCGGGTCGCGGCACCAGCCAGGGCGGCGGGGACACGACCTCGGCGTACTGCTCGCTCACCGCGGTGAGCGACGGTGCAGGCGCGAGAGGCGGTGCCGGGCGCGGCGCGAGCGGCGCTCCAGGCGCCACCGGACCGGACCGCAGGGCGGTGGCGAGCGCCGCCAGCGGATCGCTGCCGGCGGCCGCCGCCACCAGGGCCGCGACGCAGTCCGGCGTCGGCCGGGGGTCGGCGAACGTACGCGGTACGGCCGCGAGCCGCATCGTCGCATCGCTGACGGCCGGACGCCCGAGCACGCCGTCGACCAGGTCGGGGCGGGCGGCGGCGAGCGCCATCACCAGGTGCCATCGCGTCAGTTCGCCGTGGCCGCTGCGGGCGGCGGCACCCGTGGCGCTGGAGACCAGCCGGGTCAGCTCCGGCGGCAGCGCCGGTAGGACGGCCGAGGTCGTCATCGCAGCACCGTCGCCGCCGGGAGCCCAGGCCGTCGCGACACCGAGCGATTAGTGCCCAGGGCTGGTGGATTGCTAGGGTTTCTGCGCCCTGGCCCGCGTAGCTCAGGGGATAGAGCGTCTGCCTCCGGAGCAGAAGGCCGCAGGTTCAAATCCTGCCGCGGGCACCAGTGACACGACATCAGCGTCCTCCCCCGACCGGGGGAAAGGGACGCCGTCGTCACCGTCTCCCGGAGCGAGCGGCCCGCCGAACGTGAGCCAGTCGCGGTCGTATCCGGTCGCGGCTGCGATCCGACTCACTGCCGTGATGAAGTCCCGTGGGTGCGCGCCGCGCTCCCACGAGGAGTAGGTGGCGGCCTTGATGCCGCACCGGCGAGCCATCTCCTCGACGGTATCGCCGAGTTCGCTGCGGATCATGAGCAGCCGGACGGGGAAGGTGTCGCGGGGTACCCGGCGACCTGCTGGCTGAGTAGTCATGCCCTGATGATCGACACTAACCCCGCATTGCGCAACATATCCCGCGCAAAGATAGTCCGAAATGCCTACTGCTTCATCCTTGCAGTCAACCTAGCGAGTCGCTAGGTTCCTCGCATGGCACCAATAAACCCCTACACCACGGGTCAAGTCGCGGCCCTGTTCGGTGTCCACGCCGCCACGGTGGCGCGCTGGGCGGACGAGGGCAAGCTGCCGCACTTCCTCACCCCCTCCGGGCACCGGCGCTTCCCGCGCGAGGCGATCGACGCGCTGCTGACCAAGGCGTCGGCATGAGGCGCGACGCCGGCCACTACGTGTACGTCGCCTGGCGCGGCGACGAGGCGCTGTACGTCGGCATGACCTACGACTACGAGCAGCGACTGCTCGACTGGGAGAGGTCCGGCGGATGGTGGCGCGACGCGACCCACGTCGACGTGTGGGAGGTCGGCCCCGGCCGCACGAACGCCGAGCACATCGAGCGTGACGCGATCCGCGCGCTCGACCCGGCCCACAACAGGATGCACAGTCCGCGCGTCGAGCGGGACAAGCAGGCATGGCAGGACTACTGCCGGTGGAGTGACGCGCTCCTGAGTTGCGACACCTTCCCCGACAGGTCGTGGGCGGCCGATCAGGCGCTCGCTGACCGCGTGTGCGCCGCGGTCGGGGTGCAGTCGCCGGACGTCGCAGCGGTCGTCGAGTCGAACCGCGAGCGGATGCGCCGCATCGTCGAGTCGGTCGGTTCGCTCAAGGCTGACCGGCGGCCCGAGGCCGAGCGGGCGGCGTCGTGAGCCTCCGCCGCATCTACGTGCCGAACCTCGCCGCGCACGCCCTGATCTCGACTCCTGCGGTCGCCTACCTCGCGGCCATCGGCTGGACCGAGCAGGCGTGGCTCGCGGCGGGCGCGTGTGCCGCCTCGCTGCTGTTCATGTTCGCGGCAGTCGAGATCTCCGTTGCCCGGTCCAAGGGTCACGGTCCCGCACCTCAAACTCGATCTCGGAGACGAGGAACCTCTGGCTACGCCGCTTCTTCCGGCGCGTCGGGGGTGAGGTCCAAGTGAGCGTCACGCTTGCATCAGCCGCACCCGGCGCGTTCGGGTCTTCAAAGACGTCCAGCCGCACTCGGTCACCCGAGCGCAGGACAGCCACGCTGCCCACCGGTGCGACCCCCTTCGCGGTCTCAACGATGAGTCGGGCGCGGCACTTCACTGGCTCGACAGCGAGCCCGTACGCCGGGCCATCACCCGCGTTCACGAGCTGTAGACCGAACCGCTGGTCCGTCGCGCCTCCAAGCCCGCCCGTCTGGAATACCCATTCAGCCTCAGGTCGGTCTGCCCAGCGCCACCACAGTGCGAGCACCGTCGCTGCGGTGGTTGATACCGCGGTGGCGACCGCGGCGGCGATTGCGGCGATGGCCCAGAAGTTTCCCTCCACGCGCTCGACCGTACCGATGGATGCCACCCGATGAACGCCACCACAGCCTCCGCGCCCGTCACGTCCGCGCGCGCAGCCCTGACCCAGGCGCTGCGGTCCTGGCAGTTCCTGACCCGCCGGGACAACGACCTCGGCGTGGACCTGCTGCTCGACGCGCTCGCCCGAGCCGGATACGACCTAGAGGAGCGTGCGTCGTGAGCCTCCGTGACTACCTGCCCGCCACCCGCCGCTGGGTGCGAGCGGAAGCCGAACGGCGAGACAGCGCCGACGCCGAACAGTTCAGGTCAGGGGTGGCCGCGACGTTCAAGAAGGTAAGCGAGCGTCTCCATCGCGCCCATGTCTCTCCTTCGCTGGGTGGTGGGGAAGCCGCCAGCGTAGGAGCGCCTGACCCGGCCAGGGGTGGAAACGCCCCGGCCGGGGACGGGGGTGCGCGATGAGCTACCAGGTCATGCCTCCGCTCTCGCCGGAGGAGCGCGCGTCGTTGCGGTCGAGCATCGCGGAGAACGGCGTCATGGTGCCGATCGACGTGGACGAGGATGGCGCCATCCTCGACGGGCACCACCGCAGCCTCATCGCCGCAGAACTTGGCCTGCCGTGCCCGCAGCGGGTCGTGTCCGGGCTGAGCGAGGAGGAGAAGCTCGCGCACGCGATGACGGTCAACGTCGAGCGCCGGCAGTTGACCCGCGAGCAGCGTCGGGACCTGATCGCGCGCAGCCTGCGCAGCCAGCCGGAGGTCAGCGACCGCGAGCACGCGCGGCGTACGGGCGCAGACCACAAGACAGTCGCATCCGTGCGCGCAGACGCAGAGTCGACTGGGGAAATTCCCCAGTCGGAGCATCGCGTCTCCGGTGACGGTCGGGTCCGGCCAGCGACGCAACCACCCCGGCCCGAGCGCGTCGACACCGAGACCGGCGAGGTCGGTGGCGGGTTCGACGAGTTCCACCCCGCCACGACGCACAACCCCGAACCCTCCGGGGCGGGCAGCACTGCGACAACTCCTAACGGTGTGGGTAGTGCCTCCTCAAGCTGTGTGGCAACAGCGCCCGCCCCGGAGCCCCGCCCGATCCAGGGCCGCGACGGCAAGACGTACAGCCGGCCCGCACCGAAGCCGGACCGCGAGCGCGAGCGGCAACGCGAGGCGCTGGCCGAGTACACCGCCACCCCGGCCGACGTGGAGTACCGGCAGAACTTCCGCGCGGCCTACCGCAAGGCGCTGGGCATCGTGCAGTTCGACGCCGCGCGGGTCGCCGAGGTCATCGACTCCGACCAGTGGGACCTGCTGCTCGAACTGCCTTCGGACATCGCCGCGTTCGTCGCCAAGGTCAAGGCGGCGCGACCCCGGAACCTCAGGAGCGTCAAGTGAAGTTCTCAGAACTGCCAGAGGAGGAGCGCGCCGAGGTCGTCGCCGCGGTGCGCGACTCCTACCGCACTCCGACCGGGACGACCCGCTCCCACCGTGCCGCACTCACCGCGTTCATGCAGACGCTCGACGACGCGGAGCAGGCGCACCGCCCCTGGGTCGCAGACCTGCGGCGTCAGTGGCTCATCGAAGGGATGCGGAAGTTCCTTCAGTCGCAATGGAAGATGCTGGGAGTCCCGTTCGAGATTGTCGACGGCTCCGGCAAGAGCCACAGTCGCACGACCACCCGCGGCGCCCAGCGGCCAGACGAGACGGGCAAGTACGTCTGGACGCAACTGGAACTGCTCGACTGGGGCGCCGAGGACCTGAAGCTCGCGCTCACCATCGAGGCAGGCCACGTCGAAGAGGCGCGGGTCAACATCGGCATGTTCCGTCGCCTGCTCGACCTGCTGGAGCAGACCGCCGCACCGACCGTGGCCGATGCGCTCGGGATCGTCGGCAAGACGCTCGACGAGTTCCTCAACAGCGACACCAAGTCCGCCTGACAAAAAGCCCGCGGCCTGGGCGCGCTGCCAGCGAAACACCCAGGCCGCAGAACAACCCGGAGGATACCGTGACCTACACCCCCACTCAGGTCGCCGCGCTGCACGGCGAGGCGACGCCCGTCCCGTGGGCACCCTCGGCCCAGTTGTACGACGCCCGCGCCGCCGCCCGCGCGCTCGCCTGCGGGGCCGGCATCGCCGCCGTACGCAGCGGGCACATCACCGACTACGACCGGGAGTGCGTCGCCGTCTACGACCAGGTCAGCGACGCGATCGATGCCCGCCGTGAGGCGATCCTGGCGGTGACCTCATGACCGCCAGAACCGTCCCGATCTCCCTGAGCATCATCGACACGGACGGCATCACCGCCGGCCTCATCGCGCCCGGCCGCGTCCGTATCCGGCTCGGCGCGGACGACGCCTCGCCCTGGATGTACGTGTCGGACGTGCGGGTCGTGGACCGTCTCGCCGGTGTCCTCATGGACGCGCGGCGGATGCTCGCCCCGGACGACCCGGCGCCGCTGGTGCAGGTGGTGGCGTCGGGTGAGCCGGTCGCGGAGGCACCGGGCGGTGCGTCATGAGCGAGAAGCCGATGCCCAAGACAGGTGACCGCGTGCGGGTGGTGTTGGAAGGCGAGGTGACCGATGTGCACTCCGTGGGATTCGCTGTAGGGAGGAGGGGCGGCAACTGCGACTACATCTACCCCCCCGCCGAGCACGTCGTCTCCGTCGAGATCCTGCCGCCGCCGCCGCCCGAGGAACCACCGGTCGGGTCGGTGGTGCTGGACCAGGACGGCGACGCCTGGCAGCGGAAGCCCAGGGGGTGGGTGCTCGCGGGTGGTGTCGGCGTCCCCCTCTCGTGGGAATCCCTGCACCCCTCCCTCGCGCTCCGCATCATTCACCGTGGCGGTGCGTCGTGAGCGCGTACTGGAAGGCGACCAGGCCGAACGGGCTGGACTTCCGCACCGGCACCATCGACTACGCGGGTGCGCTCGCCACGGGCGAGCCGGTGATGCACCCGACGCCGGACCTGCACGGTGGCGCGTCGTCGTACCTGTCGGTGGCGACGGTGCCAACGGACTGCACGGGTTTCCGGTGGCCGTGCCGCCTGTTCCGTGTCGAGCCGGTGGGGGAGCACGTGGCGGACGGGTCGTACCCGAACAAGGTGCGGGTGACCGGGCTGCGGGTCATCGAGGAGCGTCCTGCGCATGAGGTGTTCGGCCCGAACGGGCCGGCCGTGGTAGCGGTGATCGAGCGGGCGGGGCGGCTGACCCGCGAGGAGGCGGAGTCGCTGGCCGCCGCGTGGGACGCCGCGTGGGACGCCGCGAGGTATGCCGCGCGGGACGCCGCGAGGGACGCCGCGTGGGAGGCCGCGTGGGACGCCGCGAGGGACGCCGCGAGGGACGCCGCGTGGGACGCCGCGTGGGACGCCGCGAGGTATGCCGCGCGGGACGCCGCGAGGGACGCCGCGTGGGAGGCCGCGCTCGCCGAGTTGGCACGGGACCTCATCACACCCGACCAGTACGAGGCGCTGATCGGCCCGTGGCGGTCCGTGACCGGGGGTGCGTCGTGAGCGACGTCGTCACCCCCGCCGCGGGAATCATCCTGCCGATCCTCGCCTTCGCCACGCTCGTCGTGCTGGCGATCATCCCTTCCGAGCGGTTCCAGGACTGGCTCGCGCGGACAGTCGGGGGGAGGCGGTCGGAGTGGTGAGCCGGGAGGAACGCGCCGCGATACGGGCGCGGCTGGACGCGGCGACGCCGGGCGAGTGGGTCGCGGAGGAAGGCGCTGGCGCGAACCCCGACCGGAGCTGCTGGGTAGAGGTTCGCAACCGCGCGACCATCGCGGAGCAGTCGCGCTGGGCAGACGCTGACCTCATCGCCCACGCCCCCACCGACCTGGCCGCGCTGCTCGACGCGCTGGACGAGGCGGAGCGGTGGCGTAGCGAGTCAGAAGCACACGCGGCAGCAGCCGACGATGCGGCGACAGCGGCCCGAGCAGCGCTCGACAGCCTCATCTTTTTGCTCAACAACCCGTCCGACGAGCTGGTCGAGGTGATTGCACGGGCGATCTATGCCGACCCATGCACCCACGGACGGGCATTACCCACCCACCCGGCCAGGCGCTGCCCGGCCGCCCGTGCCGCGATAGCCGCTGTGGCGCAACACCTGCTCGGGGAGAGTAGGGCCGGGGGTGAGCCGGATGCCTGAGCATGTGCTGGCCCCGCTGATCTGCGAGCCGGAGGCGCGGGACGGGTCGTGGTGGACCCGCGAGCAGGCCATCAAGCGGGTGGCGAAGGTGCTGCTGGCGGAAGGCGCGGGTGCCGACAACAGCATCCACTCCTGGCGATGCCAGTACGAGCAATACGGGGAGTGCACCTGCGTGGCGGACGTAGCGGCCGAGGTCGTCGCCGCGCTGCTCGGACGGGGTGAGTCGGATGACTGAGCCGAGCCTGCGGGAGCGGGTGCGGGACGCCGTGTCCGGCTGGCCTATCGGAAGCGGCTACTACCAGACGGCCATCCACTTTGACGAGGCGCAGGAAATCGCTGACGCCGTGCTCGCGGTCGTGCGGGACGCGCTGCCGGACCCCGGCTGGAACGAATGCCTGGACAAGATCGAAGGGAGCCTGCCGTGATCGACCTCGCATTCTGCGGCATGGTCGCGCTCGTCATATCGGCCGCAGTCGTCGTGTTCCGAGTCGCACGCAACGACGAACGCGACGAGCAACTCACCGACCGCGGCGGGCACGTACGGACCCTGCGCGGCGACGACCAAGCCGACGAATGGATGCAGCAATGACCACCACGACCACCATCAAGATACCCCGCGACCGCTGGCAGCGGCCCCTCGTCCTCCCGCTATACGGCGACGGCGAACCGCAGCCGTACCAGCGTGTCTCCACCCTCGCCAAACTCCTCGACGACCAGTCGGCGCTCATGGCGTGGAAGGCGCGCAAGACCGTCGAGGGCCTGGTGCGCCGGCCCGACCTGCTCACCCGCGCAGCCGGGGCGATGGCGACCGGCGACCCCGACCACGACTGGCCCACCAAGAAGGAGCTGAACGCCGTCGTGCGGGAGGCGACCGAGGCGGCCGGGTCCTCGCGCGGGTCGAGCGCCGGCACCGGGCTGCACGCACTCACCGAAGCGATCGACCGCGGCACCGAACCACTGTTCGTCCCCGAGGCCGACCGACCACGCCTCGACGCCTACCGCGCCGCGATGGCCGGGTACGAGGCGTTGGACGTGGAGACGTTCATCGTCAACGACTTCGTGCGCGCGGCTGGCACGTTCGACCGGCTGCTGATGTGCCCTGACGGGCGGGTGCGCATCGCCGACTTGAAGACGGGCAAGAGCGAGGCGGACTACCCGACCGCGACGACCATCCAGATCGCTACCTACGCCAACGGGAAACGCTACGACCCGGCCACGGGTGCACGCTCACCGATCCACCCCGACCTCGACACGGCCGTGGGCCTGCTCGTCCACATGCCACCCTCGGGCGGCTGCTCGGTGTACGAGCTCGACCTCGTCGAGGGGTGGGGTGCGGCGCTGCTCGCGGCGAAGGTGCGCGACGTGCGCGCGTGGAAGGCCGACGACATCAGGCGCCCGGCATGAGCGACACTGCCGCGCCCGCGGCGCCGCGCCCCCTCGCGCACCTCGCCGAGGCGCTGGCCGCATTCCAGGCCGAGATGCCCACCGTCACCAAGACGCACACCGCGCAGGTCAAGTCCGAGCGCGGCGCCTACTCGTACACCTACGCCGACCTGGCTGACGTGTCCGAGGCGGCGATGCCGCTGCTCGCGAAGCATGGACTGTCGTTCACCTGCCTACCGAGCGAGCAGCGACTCACCGGGATGCTGCTGCACACGAGCGGCGAGTACCTGACTGCGTCCCTGCCGCTCACCGGGGCGAACCCGCAGCAGGTCGGCTCGTCGCTCACCTACATGCGTCGCTACCTGCTCGGCTGCATGACCGGTGTCGTGACCGACGACGACGACGACGGCGCTGCCGCGTCGACGCCGCGCACCAAGCCGCGGCGCACCACACGTCCCGGGCCGGTCGAGCCCGCTGGCGACGCCCCCCCCAGCGCCGCCGCTGCTCCCGGCCCGGGACTCATCACCGACGCGCAGCAGCGGCTCATGCGCCGCCTGCTTGCCGACTACGGCATGGGAGGCAAGGAGATGCGGGAGACGGTGCTCGCGCTCGTCTCGGAGGTCGTGGGCCGTGAGGTCTCGACGTCGAGCGAATTGACGCGCAAGGAGGCCGGCGAGGTCATCACGCACCTGCAAGCGCAGCTCGGCGAGCTCCCGGATGGTGCGGCATGAGCGCCGCGTGGTGGCTGTCCGGGCTGCTGCTCGGCCTCGCCCTCGGCGCCGGGTACGTGTCGTGGCTGGACCGCCGGGAGCGGGACGAGCGGCAGGCGCAGTCCGTCGAGTTGTGGCGGGCGGCGCGCTGGTGGCAGCAGCGGTTCGTGTATGCGGAGCGGGCGCGCATGGCGGAGCGGGACCGGGCCGACCGCGCGGAAGCCGCGCTACGGCGGGACGTGACGTTGTGACCCGCGACGACCTCGTCACCCTCGCCCAATCCGTCATGGCGATGCACAACAAACCCATCACCCCCACCGACCCGCCCTACCCCGCGTCGCTGCGGCCCATCGCTGAAGCCGTCGTCGACGCGCTCACCGAAGCACTGGGGGTCGAGCAGTGAATGTCACCGTGCGCCGAGTTCGTCCGCGGTCCCGACGAGCACTCCCGGCACCTCCTCACACGCCCGCGCGGCCACCTGCCGCCACCACCGGGCAGTCAGGTGTGCGGCATCCGGCCGGGCCGCATGCAGGTCCGCATCCGACCGATACACCACGACCGCGGGATCACGCATGTCGCACAGCGCGGCGACCAGCTCCCCGACCGCCCGCGCCGTGTCGTCCTCGACCTGCTCGACTTCGAGCCGTACCCGCTCCGGGATCGGCTCCCTGCCCGACTCCCACGATCGGAGCGTGCGCGGATTCACCTGCAGCATCCCGGCGAGCGCGTCCCCGGACAGTCCCAGGTACTCGCGGACCATCTGCAGCTCGCCGCCGGTCATGCCTCAGTCCCCTGCGTCCAGCTGGACGCAGGGGGCGGCCACAGCAGGTCCACGGCAGCCTTGGACAGGGAGCCGTCCGCGACTCCGACGGTGCGGACCGCGTGCCAGGCGAGCGCGTCGCGCAGCTGGTGGCGCAGCGAGTTCCCGGACACGTACGGCACGGATGCGTGTCGGCCGTCCGGGGTGATGATGTCCTGCGCGCGCAGCAGCGATGTATTCCCGGCTGTACCGGCGCCGTGGTGCAGCGGACTGGTGAGGGTGGCGGCGGTGGAGTCTGGTCCCGCGCCCGCATCCGCGTCCACGAACTCGCGACGGACGTGGGCGATGCCGAGTGGGAGTGCGCCTACTACCCGGATATGGGGCAGGCGCTCAACGCGGCCAAAGCATCCGCGACCGCCGACCCGGACGACGGCGACCTGACCTGCAGCGAATGCGACGGCCACGGCACGCGGGTACGCCGCGACGGCCTCGAAGTCCCCTGCAAGGAGTGCGAGGAATGACCCGCACTTGGACGATCCCGCTCGGCTGGTCCCGCCCACCCCTGTCCGACAACGACCGGCTGCACCACATGGCCCTGCACCGGCTCAAGGCGCGCATCCGCCGTTCCGTCGCCTGGCGCATCGGCGCGGCCCGCGTCCCCGAGCTCGACAGGTGCGCCGTCTGGCTCGTCTACGTGCCGCGGGACTCCCGCCGCCGTGACACAGACAACCTGAACTTGCCACGCAAAGTCGCGGCAGACGCCGTGGTGGACGCGGGGGTCGTTCCCGATGACACCCCGCAGTACATGAGCAAACCCGAGTGCGAGATATGGCCCGCCGACCCGCGTAACCCGCGGGTGCTGTTGATGATCCGGGAGGAACCGTGACCCACGACTCTGCCGCCGTTGAGGCGCTGTCCCGCGCGCTCGACGCGCGAGGCGACCGGCTCGAGGCCGAAGCTGCGATCCGCGCGCTGAACGCCGCCGGATGGAGCATCGTGCGACTGCCGCCGCCGATGCCCCCCAAGGACTTCTCGTGGTACGGAACCGCAATCGACGATGCCCACGCGGGCGGGTTCAACTTCTGCCTGAAGCAGATCGCGCGGTTGAGCCAGGCGGGCACGCCATGACCCACGACTCCGCGTGCACGGCCGTCGGCGTCGCCCTCGGGTGCAGCTTCGCCGCTGGGGTGTTGCTCTCCGGCCACGTCGTGCGCCTCGGCGTGCGCGCCGGGAACGCCGCGGCGGACTGGCTGACCGAGCAGATCGGCATAGCGCTATGAAGCGCCGACTGCCCGCGTGGGACGCAGCCGACCTGGACATCCCGATCGCGGACCTGCCGGCCGCGCGGCGGCTACGTCGCTGGCATTGCCTGAGTCTCTGCTGGCAGCACGACGGCGGCCGGCTGCCGCGAGTGCTGCGAGCGCGTTCGTGCGCACGCCCCGCCGGCCACACCGGCCGGCACTTCGCCGTACGCGACGGCCGGATCATCGCCGTCTGGCCGGAGATCGAGGTGGACCGGTGAGCGACGACTACCGGGTCCGCAACGCCGACTGGATGGACGGCTACCGCGCCGGATACCGCCAGGCGCAGCGGGAAGCCGACCCGCCACCCCGCTGCGAGGTCGACGGGTGCGAGCGCATCCCACTGCTCGACCCGGACCGGCGACGCTGCCGCGAACACCGGGAGGCGCCGTGAGCGACTGGCGCGAGCGCGCCGCCTGCCGCAGCGCGGACCCCGACCTGTTCTACGCCCCGGCCCGCGCCGAACGCGAAGACGAACGCGACGAACGGGTCACCCTCGCCCTGTCCTACTGCGACATCTGCCCCGTCCGTGACGACTGCGCGGCCTTCCACGCCGACGACAGGTACGCCATCGCCGGCGGCACCCTCCCCGAGCAACGCGGCGGACGGGCCACCCGACGCACCCTGGTCCCGCACGGGTCCCTCGCCGCCTACGAACGCCACCGCGCGGCCGGGGAACCACCCTGCGAGGACTGCGCCGAGTACCGCCGCGAGTACGACCGCGACCGTTACGCCCGACGCCAGGGCATCGCCGCCCCGGAGAACATCCTCGACCCCGTCATCGTCGACCGGCTCGCCTCCGGCTCCGACTGGCGCGACCTCGGAGCCAACCGCGCCGAACGCATCGCCGCCTACGCACTCGCCCGCGAACGCGGGGAGACCCGCCTCGCCGCACGCAGACGCCTCGGGCTGCGCACGGGCGACCCCATGCCCAGACGCCGGGAGGCATCGTGAGGTCCGCGAGGTACGTGACGTGCGGCATGTGCGGGCGCTGGCGGCCGCACAACGCCCGCGGCCTGTGCTCCACCTGCCGCAAGCGGGCACGGGCCGCCGGCACCCTCGACGACTGGCCGCCGCTGCGCCGACTCTCGGCCGAGGTCGCCGAGGACGTGGAATGGCTCACCGGGTGCCCCGCGGAGGAGATCACCACACGGATCGGCATGACGCCGAGCGCGATCGCCCGCGCGCTACGTCGGGCTGGACGGCCCGACCTCGCGCGCGCGTTCGACCGGCTCGCCTGTGCCGAGCAGTGGGCCCGCACCAAGGCCGCACGGGAGGCGTCGTGAAGGTCTGCGACTTCGTCGACTGCGACACCGAAGCGCGGCTCTACCCGTGCGGGCTGCGCTGCGACACCCACTCCCCGTGGGCGCTCGCCGGACACACCCTGCCGGACCCGGCCATCGCCGCCGAGCTGGCCTCCAACGAGGACGAGAGGCGGCAGCGCCGATGACCTGCCACGTCGAGACGGCCACCTCCACCGGCCCCGGACACGACTGCTGGGTCACCTGCACGTGCGGCTTCCAGGAGTACTACCCGACCCTCTCGGCCGCCGCCACGGCCATCCGCGAACACCTGCCGAAACTCCAGGAGGCGCAGTCCTGATGGCACGCGACCACGGCCGGGTCATGGCGAGTATCTGGGACGACCCGGACTTCATCGGCCTCAGCGCCACCGCGCAGCGGCACTACCTGTTCCTCGTCTCGCAGTCCGACCTCGCGCACACCGGGGTCATCCCGCTGCGCTGGACGCGGTGGACCCGCGCGCAGGCCGGGATGACCGTACGCCAGCTGCGCGCCGACACCGAGGCGCTGGCGAACGCCCGATTCGTCGTGCTCGACGAGGACACCGAGGAACTGCTCGTGCGCACCCTCATCCGCAACGACGGCATCTACAAGCAGCCGAACGTGATGCGCGCCGTCGTCAAGGCGGCCGACGCGATCGCCTCGCCGATCCTGCGTGACGCCCTCGCCGACGAGCTCGCACGCCTACCCCTCGACGAGCTCAGCGACGCACCCACCAAGACGGGTGGGCGCTCGCAGCGGGAGGTCGTGGCGGGGTGCGTCGAAGACCTCCTGCGCACCCTCCGGCGACCTGTTCCCGGAAGGGTATCGAGAACCCTTCCGGGAACCCCTCGCGATGGGTATGGCGAGGGGTCGGGGGTAGGGGTAGGGGAAGTACTACAGGTTCAAGATGGTCTTAACACGGGTTCTTCTTCTCGTCCGAGATCGCTTCGCGATTCGGACGCCGACGACGACCGGCCCGACGTCGACGCCCTCTGCCAGCATCTCGCCGAGCGCATCGAAGCCAACGGCAGCAAGCGACCCACCATCACCAAACGCTGGCGCACCAGCGCCCGCCTCCTGCTCGACGTCGACGGCCGCACCCCCGACCAGGTCCGGGCCGCCATCGACTGGTGCCAGACCGACGAGTTCTGGCGCGCCAACGTCATGTCCATGCCCAAACTCCGCGAGAAGTACGACCAGCTACGACTCGCAGCCACCCGCAACCGACCAGGCCGGGACCGCGTCAGCGACATCCTCCGCGGCGAGTACGCCTGGGCCGAACAGGCCGAACGCGAACACGCCGCCTCCCGCCCTGCCATCGGAGGCGCATCGTGAACCCGAAAGAAACACTCAACATCGTCGGCCGGCTCGTCATCGCCGGACTCATCCCCGCCCGCGAAGGCCAAGGGCCCATCTGGCACGAGGCCATCGGCCACCTCGACTACCAGCAGGCCCTCGACGGGGTCGTCTGGCTCGAACGCAACCGGGGCAGCGAGGCGTACGGCCCGGCCAAGCCCGCCGACGTCATCGACGCCACCCGCCGGGTCCGCTCTGAGCGGGTGCCGCAGAACATGCCCGAGCCGCCCGTCGACCCGGCGGACGTGCCCCGGCACCTCGCCTGGCAGCGGGAGTGGCGCCGGGCGTGCGCGGACGGGCTGGGCAGCGACGCGGCCGAGGAGCGGGCCGACGCGGCGCTCGGGATCGTCCGCCCGGCCGTGGAGTGCCGCCAGCGGGACGTACGGGCGCTCGTAGCGGCCGTCGCGCAGTCCACGCACATGCCGAGCCGGGAGCGCGCATGAGACACAACCCGATGATCTGCCAGTGCCCGGACTGCGGCGCGACCTACAGCGGCGCACAGCGCTCCGGCGGGCACTGCCGCGACGGGTGCCACCGGACGTTCCGGTCGCAGAGCGCCTTCGACGCGCACCGCACAGGCCCCTACTCGAACCGGTCCTGCATCGACGTGACGGCCACCGAGGGGTGGCGGAACACCGACCGTGGCTGGACGGACCAGCCGGAGATGCCGCTTGCAGCATTTGCGACTCGATGCAGGAGCGACGAACACGGGCAGGGTGGCACTCAGGTACCCCTTGGCACCCCCGACGCCGCTACGGCCCGCACAGAGGCTTCCGCATGACGATGACAATGACCGCGAGAGACGTCTTGGCGGCTGGGCACTGCAGCCCACCGTGCCTGCTGGCGCTTATGGACCACGGTCGATGCGACTGCCGATGCGGCGGGAAAGGGCACGGCATCCTGGCCGACGTCGAGTTCGGCTGGCCGACGTGGGTTCCTGTCCGAATCGCCGTCCCGACCGTCCGCGCCATGCCCGTGGTCATCGACCGACTCAAAGAGGTGCTACAGGGCCATCCGGGAGACCGCGGCCGGACGGCATGGCTCGAGCTGGGGAGCAGTCACGCCGTGGCGCCCAGCAGGGAACTCTTCGCCGACCTCGCGAGGCTGATGGGGCCGTCGTGGAGCGGGTGGTCCGCGTGACCCGCAACCGCACCCGCGAAGCCGCCACCACGACCATCCGCGGCCTGAGTAACGCGCACGAAGGGCAGCACCAATGACCGTCCGACCCTGCATCCACCCCGGCTGCCACGACACCGACGGCAACCCACGACTCACCGACCAAACCATCTGCGACCCCTGCCGCCACCACTACCGCGCCACCCTCCGCCGACTCGTCCTCGACTACATCAACATCCGCACCACCTGGCCCACCCCCGCCAGACGCGAAACCACCCGACGCACCCGCCCCGGCACCAGCGGACACCCCCGCGAATGGGCCAGCGACACCCTCGCCGACATCGCCGGCACCCTCGACGGCATCGAAGACGGCCTCCGCGACCACCTCACCGACACCCCCGCAGGAGCCCCCAGAGTGGCCGCAGAGGCACGAATAGTGGCAAGGGCGTACAAGTACCTAGACCGGCACTTCGAAGCGCTCTGCGGCTATCCAGGGGCCGCGGCGTCCGTCGTCGAGATAACCGACCTCCACCGCCGCATCGCCAACCAACTCGGCCAGAACAGACTCCACACACGCCTCCCCACCCCATGCCCGACCTGCCTGCACATCACGCTCGTCCGCACCATCGACCGCAACCGCACCGACAGCATCAGCTGCGACAACTGCGCCCGCGAAATCCCCGAAGACCACTACGGCCTGTACGCGCGCATCCTCCTCGACGAACTCATCGCCCAAGCCGACGACGACACGCCCGACCAGGCCACGGCTTGACCAAGGTCAAGTTCGCATGCGAACATCCTGCCAACGGGACAACTGTCTCCGCACACCGAAGCCCTCGGCCAGCACACGCTGATCGGGGGCTTTCGTCATGCCCGGAGGTCGAATGTCAGTGGCCGCAGAGCCCATCGCCCGAGGCACCAACCCTCTCGACCGGCTCAACGAACTCGTCACCACCAGCGAAGCCGCACGACTCGCCGGAGTCGCCGTCAACACCATCACCACATGGCGCGACCGCGGCACGCTCACACCCGCAGGCACCGACGACCGCGGCCGACCCCTCTACCGGTTCCTCGACGTCGCCAAAGCCGAACGCGCCACCCGCGACCGCGCCCGCAGACACCGATGACCACCACGGCCCACCCGCGCCACGCCCGGAAAGAAGTCCGGCAACTCGCCGAATGGCTGCGCCGACACGGCTACGAACTCGACAGCTTCGACAGCGAGCGACACGCGACCTACCGGCACCCCAACGGTCATCACGTCACACTCCCCGAAACACCCCGCGGCACCACCTGGTACGAGAACATCCAGAAGGACGCTCGCAACGCGCTCGGCATCGCGGCCAACAAGCGCGACCCCGCAGCCATTCGATCCCGAGCGAAACTAGACCGACAACTCCGTGCTGCTGCAGCACAACGCCACCGCGAGCGGCTCGCCGCCGAACTCACCCGACGCGAACACGAACAGGCCGACCGGAACAGACTCATCCGGGACGAAGACACCTTCAACCGGTACGCCGCGCTCATGGGCGGCGGCGGCTACCGACGCTCCGCAGTCGGCTAGCCGCTGTCGGAAGACGGCGGCATCCGCGTCTCAAGGGCGATACGGTGCGGGGATGAAAGCGGGGACGATCGCAAGCGCCGTGCTCGCGGCAGCGGTGCTGACGGGATGCGGGGCGAGCGGCGACCCAGCCACCCCCGGGCCAAGCCACACCGTTGAAACCTTCGAGATCAACGGGACCCTCTCCGTCGCAGGCGGACTCGCCACCAACATGGCGGCCGGCGCTCCCTGCTCCAGCAAGGACTACGCGACCAAGCCCGGCGTGCAGGTACTCGTGAAGGACGCGGCCTCGAAGACCATCGCGGTGGGTGCACTCGAAGAAGGCGCACTCGACCGGTCCCAGGGCAAGTACCTCGCCCGCTGCGTATACCCGTTCACCGTTCCGGACATCCCCGACGGCGAGGCGCTGTACGCCGTCGAGGTCGGTCAGTGGGGCGGCCAGACCTACCCCCGCGACAAGCTCACTGCACCGCTGACGCTGACGCTCGGGTAGCCCACGAGAGTGGGCGGCGGCGACCCCTAGAGGAGGTCCCGGTGCCCCGAGCGTGGCGCGTCTGCCTCGACTGCCCCGAACCCGTCCCACCCGGCCGCTCCCGCTGCGACGAATGCAGACGAGCCGCCGACAAGGCACGAGGCAGCAGACAAGAACGCGGGTACGGACCCGAACACACCCGACTCCGGCGCACATGGGAACGACGCGGAGTCGTCGGCCTCACCTGTCCACGGTGCGGCGAACTACTGCTACCCGGCCAGCCGTGGGACCTCGACCACACGGACGACCGCACGGCGTACAACGGGCCGGCGCACGCGACCTGCAACCGCGCTCGACGCCCGGCGGCGACCGCGCCCCCCGGGGGATGACCCCCTGACGCCGCCACTCCGGGACCGCGGGGGAGGGTGATTCCGCCCCGTACGGGTTCCACAAGATCTTCCACCGTGACGCAAGGTGACGGTGTGTGACGACCGCGCAAGGCGGTCAGGAGGTCACTCATGCCCGGCCCACCCCCGAAACATGCGAGCGCCCGTTCGCGACGGAACAAGACGTCGACACAGGCGGCGCTTCGCGCGGATCACGCGATCGTGGCGCCCGAGCTGCCGAGCGGGGAATGGCACCCGATGACGCTCGCCTGGTGGCGCGACGTGTGGGCGTCGCCGATGGCACCGGAGTACGACGACTCGGACAGGCACGGGCTGTACGTGCTGGCGGTTCTTGTCGAGGACTTCTGGCGCGCAGAGGGCAGCGACCGGTTGAAGCTGGCTGCGGAACTGCGCCAGCAAGGGCAGCGGTTCGGGCTGTCGCCGATCGACCGTCGCCGGCTTCAGTGGGAGATCACCCGCACGGATGAGGCGGTCGAGAAGGCGACGGCGTCGCGGGCTCGGAAGTCCGCCTCGCGGAAGCCGGCGGCCGACCCCCGTGCGGTGCTGCGCTCGGTCTGACCGATGGCGGTGTTCGTCGTCCCGTCGATGGACGAGGAACCGTGGCCGAGCCTCGGCGGACCGGTCTGCGACCTGATCGAGGAGCGCGCAGTGTTCGGCCCCGGCTCGCTGAAGGGCGAACCGGCGCGCTTGGACGACGAGAAGCGCGCGGCGGTCTGGAAGGCGTACGAGGTCTATCCGCGCGGCCACGAGCTCGCCGGCAGACGTCGGTTCCGCCGCGTCCGGTTCTCGTGGCGCAAGGGCACCGCGAAGACCGAACTCATGGCATGGATCGCCTTCGCGGAGTTGCACCCGGAAGGGCCGGTCCGGTTCGACGGCTGGGATGCGCGGGGCAACCCTGTGGGTCGGCCGGTCCGTGACCCGTACATCCCGCTGCTGGCGTACACGTCGGAGCAAGTGCAGGAGCTGGCGTACGGCGCGCTGATGGTGGTCTGCCAGGAGGGACCGGACGCGGACCTGTTCGACGCGGGGCTTGAGCGGATCATCCGCTTGGACGCTCGTGGCAGGGCGGATGGCAAAGCGGTCCCGCTGGCGCAGTCGCCGAATGCCCGTGACGGCGCGCGTACGACGTTCCAGGGGTATGACGAGACCCACCGTCTCGACCTGCCGCGCAACCTCGCGGCGTACGAGACGATGGAGGCGAACCTCCCGAAACGGCCCCTGGATGACCCGTGGTCGCTTGGCATCACGACGGCCGGGGTGCCCGGCGGCGGCTCGGTCGCGGAGAAGGACAAGGACGAGGCCGAGTCGATCGCCCGCGGCGAGGTCGACGAGCCGGAGTTGTTCTACTTCCACCGGGAGGCCGGACCAGGCCACGACCTCTCAACCCTCGCCGGTCGCATCGAGGCGATCCGCGAGGCGTCCGGCCCGTCCGTGGCTGCGTGGTCGGACTTGCGTGGGATTGCGAAGCAGTGGGATCGCCCGAATGCCGACACGCGGTACCTCGAACGGACCTGGCTGAATCGCTGGACGCAGGCCGACGCGCAGGCGTTCGATGCGAAGCGGTGGCGCGAGGAGCTTGCGCGCCCCTTCGCGTTGCCGCCCGGATGCGGCGTCGCGGTCGGGTTCGATGGGTCGAAGTGGAAGGACACGACGGCGCTCGTCCTGACGCACATCGAGTCGGGACACCAAGTCAAGCGAGCCATCTGGACCCCGGACGAGGACAACCCGGTTCCCGGAGTTGAGGTTGACCAGATCGTCGACGACATCTTCGAGACGTACGACGTGGCGCGGCTCTACGGCGACCCCGCGCAGGGGTGGGATGACAACCTGTCGCGCTGGGCGGGTAAGTACGGCCACAAGCGGGTGCTGTTCTGGTACACGGACTCACGCAATCTGCGCCGGACGGCGACCATGTGTCGCGCTTACGCGGCAGCGATCCGCACCGGCGCCGTGACCCACGACGGTGACGACGAGTTCGCGCGGCATATCGGGGCGGCCCACAAGCGGGACGTGAAGATGGCCGACGAGGACGGCACCCCCTTGTGGGTGATGACCAAGGAACGCCACGACTCCCCGAACAAGATCGACGCCGCAATGGCGGGCGCACTGTCATGGCAGGCGCGACTGGATGCGATCGCTTCGGGCTGGGAGTCGAGCGGCGACGAGTACGCCTACGTCTTCTGATCGGAGGTCAGCGTGGACGCAGCCGACGCGCTGACCCTCGCCACCAAACTCGACCGGCGCCTCGCGAACCGCCGTCCGCTCGTCGAGCAGCGGGACAACTACTACGCAGGTGAGCAGCGACTGAAGTACGCCACCGAGGAGTGGGCGAAGTCGCACGCCGAGCGGTACCGGGACTTCTCCGACAACTGGTGCGGGGTCGTGGCGGACTCTCCCGCGGAGCGCGTCGCCGTGATCGGGTTCCGCCTCGACACGGATTCGGCGATCTCCCGCGCCGAGTCGCAACTGTGGTCGGACTGGCAGCGCAACGACCTCGACGCGATCTCCGCGCAGGGCTGGTTGGAGGCGTTCATCGCGTCCCGCTCGCTGGCGCTCGTGTGGGGCAGCGACGACGACGAGCCGCTCGTCACCTGGGAGCATCCGGGGCAGGCGCTGGTGGCCTACGACCCGGAGAACCCGCGCAGGCGTGTCGCCGGGGTGAAGCGGTGGGCCGACGACGACTTCGAGTACCTGACGCTGTACACGCCGGGCGAGGTGTGGAAGTGGCAGCAGGAGCGCGTGTCGACGTCCGGGCTGATCCTGCCCGCCGGCGTGCAGGTCGGTGGTGGCTCCTGGGCGCCGCGCCTGGTCGACGACGTGTGGCCGTTGCCGAACCCGCTCGGCGTGGTGCCGCTGGTGGAGTTCCCGAACCGGCCGCGACTGGGTGCTGAGCCGCTCTCGGACATCGCCGGGACGATGGCGATGCAGGACGCGATCAACCTGCTGTGGGCGTACCTGTTCAACGCGGCGGACTATGCGTCGATGCCGGCCCGCGTGGTCATGGGCCAGCAGCCTCCGAAGATCCCGATCCTCGACGAGAACGGCCAGAAGGTCGGCGAGCTCCCGGTCGACGAGAAGGTGCTCAAGGAGGGCCGGCTGCTCTGGCTGACGGGGCAAAACACGACGATCGGCACATTCCCCGCCGCGACGTTGACGGCGTTCACGGACGTGGTGGAGGTCGCCGTGGGGCACGTGGCGGCGCAGACACGCACGCCGCAGCACTACCTCATCGGCAAGATGGCGAACCTGTCCGGGGACGCGCTGAAGGCTGCGGAGACCGGACTGGTGAAGAAGGCCGACGAGGCGACATTGCACTTCACCGCGCCGGTGCGTGAGCTGTTCCGGCTGATGGCGATGGTGCGCGGTGACCGGGGCGCGGCTGACGCGGCGCGCATGGGGACGGTGCAGTGGAAGGACCGCGAATCGCGTTCGGAAGCGCAGCTCGTGGACGCCCTGTCCAAGCTCGGCCAGTTGGGTGTGCCGCTGCGGTTCCTGCTGGAGCGGTACGGACTCTCGGATGCCGAGGTCGAGCGGGTTATGCGGATGCGCGAGGACGAGGCGTTGGCGGACCCGGCGCTCAAGCTCGCGTCGTCGCTGATCTCGCCGGAGTCGCCGAATGCTGCCCCGAGCGGCGACTGAGCACTACCGCCGCCAGCAGGTCCTCACGGCTGCCGTGCTGCGTGGCACCCGTCGCACGTGGGCGGCGATGGGCCGCGGCGACTGGGATGCCGCCTGGCGACGTGTCGGTCCGCGCCTGACGGTCCTCGTGGCCGCCGGGCAGCTCCGGTCGGCCGTCGAATCTGCGTCGTACGTGCCCGATGTGGCGGCCGAGGTCGGAATCGACCCGGAGTCGGTGGCACGGGTGCGTCCGTCCGGGTTCGCCGGGGTCGCGTCGGACGGCCGCCCGCTAGATTCGCTGCTCTACCAGTCGGTGACGACGGCGCGCACGTCCGGGCTGGACGCGGCCGGTTCGCTGGCCGCCGGTGAGCGGTTCCTCGAGATGGCCGTGCAGACGCAACTCGCGGACGCCGGTCGGGCCGCGGAGTCGGTGGCGATGACAGCGACCCCGGCGGTGACCGGGTACGTGCGGATGCTGAACCCGCCGTCCTGCTCACGGTGCGCTGTGCTCGCGGGCCGCTGGTACCGCTGGAACTCGGGCTTCCTACGCCATCCGCGCTGCTTCCCGGCTGGCGTGGTGGTGTCAGGCCCTGCGGTCGACGCGGCCACGCGGCGGTGGTACGAGGGCGAACTCGTCGTCATCACGACTGCCGGTGGCGAGCAGTTGCCCGCCACCGGAAATCACCCGGTACTGACCGACCGTGGGTGGGTTCCGGCGAACCTGCTCATGGAAGGCGACAACGTAGTCCGCGGCACCGGTCGTGAGGGCGCTGTCCCCCTCGTGGTTCCACACGAACACCAGGTGCCATCCTGCATCGAGGATCTGTGGCGTCCGGACCGCATGGTGGCGCTTGGTGAGGTGCCAACCGCCGCCGAGGACTTCCACGGCGACGGGGGGTATGGCAAGGTCGACGTTGTACTTGCCGATCGCCTTCTGTGGAACGACGCCCATGCCACGAGTGGCGAGCTCGCCGAGCAGGAACAGTTCGCCGGGACTGTCGCAGAGCCCCTTCTGTTCGCGCAGTTGGGCACGCCGGACGAGCGAGTCCAAGGGCTGAGTCGTGCCGCGGACGGCGTCATGGGCGGCGGCGGCCTGTTGTCGGCGCTCGTCAGCGGTCATGCGACGAGCGCGCACCTTGCCAGCGCGGGAGCGGTCTCGCGGCCGGAGGCCCTGTTCGACGAGGCGCTTGCGGATCGCCTCGCGGCTCACGTTGTAGCGGAGGCTGAGCGCGTACTCGCTCTCGCCGGCGCGGTATGCCGCCGCGATCTCGTCGGCGGGCAGCGTGAGGACCCGCCGCGGTGGGATGCCCCGGCGGGTCCGTTCACGATGGAGAGTCGTGGCGGATATGCCAGTCGCGGCGAGGATCTGCGCCTGCGCCTGTCCGGACAGGTAGCGCTTGATCGCGTCGTCGATGTTCGCCGGGTCGAGTGGAGTGGCCACGTCTACAACCTCACGTCAGTTGAGGGCTGGTATAGCGCTAATGGGTTGATTGTATCAAACTGCGATTGCAGGCATATCCCGGCCGCCGAGGATATGGCCGGGGACCTGACCACCGACCCGTACGCCTACTTCCGCAGCCTATCCAGCAAGGATCAGGCGCGGATCTTCACGGAGGACGGGGCGCAGGCGATCCGCGACGGTGCGGACATCTACCAAGTCGTGAACGCCCACCGCACCGCCGCCGGGTTGACGACGCTCGAAGGCGTGCAGCGCCGCACCGGATGGGCTGCTGAGCGGCTGCACGGCGGACCACTGCCGCGCGGTGCGCGACCGAGCATGCGCCGGCTCTCGCCGGAGGGCATCTACGAGCTCGCGTCCGACCGTGACGAGGCGCTGCGGCTGCTGCAGCGGCACGGCTACATCACGGGCTACGGCCAGCACCGCGGCGGCGTGATCCGCGGCCAGCAGCGCACCACTTAGACCACCGCGGCCCGCAAGGGGCAGCGGACCATCCCGCAACGGGAGCAGCAATGCCGGATGACGAGCTGATCGACGACGCGACCGAGACGGACGCGCAGGACGGCAGCGACGAGAGCGCCACGGCCGAGGTCGACCCGGCCGCGAAGCTCGAAAGTGACCTGGCCGCACAGCGGAAGGTCAACCGCGACCTCGAACGGAAGTGGAAGGCGTCACTTCGCGAGCTCGACGAGCTCAAGAAGTCGCAGCCGGCCACCCCGGAGGGCGACCAGCCCGACCCGGACGCGCTGAAGGCCGAAGGCCGCAAGGAGGCGCTGGCGCAAGCCAACGCGCGCATCCTGCGGGCCGAGATCAAGGCCGCGGCCGGCGGGAAGCTGAACGACCCGAACGACGCGATCCGCCTGCTCGACCTCGACGAGTTCGAGGTCGGCGACGACGGCGAGGTCGACGGGTCCGCCATCGCTGACGCGATCGCGGACCTCATCAAGTCCAAGCCCTACCTCGCCGTGCAAGACGGCAAGAGGTTCCAGGGCGGTGGCGATGGCGGACCCCGCAATGGGCTCAAGAAGTCGCTCGACGAACAGATCGCAGATGCGCAGAAGTCCGGGAACGTCCTTCTCGCGCTGCATCTGCAGAACCAGAAGCTGACCGCCGGTCAGTGACCCTGCCTCATTACCGGCCCCCGGTTGAGGCATCCCTCGACACTCTTGAAGGAGTGATCAACCATGGCCGGAGTGATTTCCGGGCTCGGCACCACCTACGGGCTGCCGAACTACACGGGCCTGCTGTACCAGCTGACCCCGTCCGATTCCCCGTTCTTCTCCGCGATCGGCGGGCTCGGCGGTGGCGGGCAGACCGACTCGACCGAGTTCGAGTGGTCGACGTTCGACCTGCGCGAGGCCGGCCAGAACGTCGCGCTCGAAGGCGCCACCGCGCCCACTGCGCAGGAGCGCGTCCGGGGCAACGTGACCAACGTGTGCCAGGTCCACCAGGAGAAGGTCTCCGTCTCCTACTCGAAGCTCGCAGCGATCGGGCTGAAGGCTGGCTCGAACAACGCGCAGCCGAACAACGTGGGCAACGAGCTCGACTGGCAGGTCACGCAGATGCTCAAGCAGATGGTGCGTGACATCGAGTGGTCGTTCATCAACGGCGCATACCAGAAGCCGGCCAACAACAGCACCGCGCGCAAGACCCGCGGGCTGCGCGCTGCGATCACGTCGAACAAGTCGACGCTGCTGGCGGCCACGACCGGGCTGTCGGCCGCGACGGACACGATCACGGAGTCGGCCACCCCGGTCGCCGACGGCGACAAGATCGTGTTCACCGACGTGGGCGCGTCGACCGCGATCGTGCCCGGCCGCGTCTACTACGTCGTGTCGAAGTCGACCAACGCGTTCAAGGTCGCGGCGACCAAGGGCGGGTCGGCCATCACCATCGGCACCGCGACGGTCGCGTACCGCAAGCCGACGACCGCGCTCGCGCTCGACCACATCAACGGGATGCTCCAGTCCGCGTTCGACAACGGCGGCATCTCCGACTCGACCCAGGCCGTGCTGCTGTGCTCCTCGGCGCAGAAGATCGCGCTGTCGGCGGCCTACGCGTCCGCGTACGGCAAGTACGTGGAGTCCAACCGGACGGTCGGCGGCGTGAACATGTCGACCATCACGACCGATTTCGGCACGCTGAACGCGGTCATCGACCGGTACGTGCCGGCGGACACGGTCATCGCAGTGTCGCTGGACCAGTGCCGTGCGGTGTTCCTCGAAACCCCTGGCAAGGGGCACTTCTTCGCGGAGCCGCTGGCCAAGACTGGCGCGAGTGAGGACGTGCAGCTGTACGGCGAGGTCGGTCTCGCGTACGGCAACGAGGCGTCCCACGCGATGGTCGAGGGCCTGAAGGTCTGACCGGGGCGACGGCAGCCGAGAAGGGTGGTGGGTGAGAGTGCTGTTCACGCAGGATGAACTCGCCACCCTTCTCGGCTCCGACGTGCCCACGGACACCTACAACCTCGTCCACGGCCTCATCGAAGGCCAGATCGAGGAACTCGTAGGCCCGTTGGGCGCCCACACGTCCACGGTGGTCCTGCCCGTCGAGAATGGCGACACGGTGCGCCTGCCGTGGCGGGCGGTGTCCGCCGTCTCCGCAGTCACCGTCGACGGTGTGGCCGTCGACTTCATCTGGGACCAGCCGGTCCCGCGGCTGCGACTCTCCCGCTGCACGTCCGGCCCGGTCACGGTGACGGCCACGTACGGCACGTCGTGGATCTCCGCCGCCACCCGCGCGGTCGCGCTCGCCGCCGCCGCACGCGCCATCGCGAACCCGCAGGGGGTGCGCTCGGAGTCGATCGATGACTACTCGGTCACCTACGCGGACGGTGCAGAACCGGGCCGCGCAGGTGTGCATCTGACGCAAGCCGAGGTCGATGCGCTGACCGACTCGACGGCATACGTGACGGGATGACCAGGCCCGCCGTGCTCGCCGCCGGCCGGCGCGCGAAGGCCGCCCGCATGACCTCCACCTGCAAGGTGGAGAGGATCACCGGCGAGGTGACCGACCCGGACACCGCGGTCGTCACGCTCACCCGTGACGTGGTGCTCGCGCAGGCGTTCTGCTACATCCCGCGAGACCCGGTCGATGCGACCGCGCCGCGGGTCGGCGACGTCGGCGTCGCCACCGAGCAGCGCACCGCACTCGAACTGCCGTGGGACACGACCGGTATCCGCGGTGGGGACCTGGTGACGATCCTGACGTCCCCGACCCCGGCGGTCGTGGGTCGGGTGTTGCGCGTGGCTGCGGTCGCGGCGGACGAGGACGCGACCGCGCTGCGCCTGTCGTGCGAGGAGGTCACGTGATCCACGTGGACACCTCCGAGCTGGATGCGCTCGCGGCGGACCTCGTCGCGTCCGGGCAGTCGATCGGGCAGCGGGTGCGCCCGGTGGTGCAGAGGGGCGCGTTGAACGTGAAGAACGACTGGCGGGAGCGGGCGACCCGTTCCGCTGGTGCGCACGGGCGTCTCTACCCGTTGTCGATCGGGTACGAGTCCCGCGAGGACCCGACGGGCGCCTACGCGGAGATCGGCCCGGACTCGGGACGCCCGCAGGGGCGCATGGGTCGCGGTTTCGAGTACGGCAGCATCAACCAGCCGGCGCACATGGACTTCCTGGCGGCTGCGGAGGCGGAGTCGCCGCGGTTCGCGAAGGCGCTGGCGGACCTGCTCGGCGGCATCCTGTGATCGTCGAGCATCTGGCGGCGGTGCGGTCCCTGCTCGCGGGCCTGACGGTGCATGACGATCTGTTGCCGGAGCCGCAGTCGCGTGCGAGTTACCCGGCGGTCGTGTTGCGTGCCGCGTTCCGTGACGAGGCCGCGTTGACGGTGATGGGTGCGCATGACTCGGTGACGTTCCGGTTCGCGACGACGTGCGCGGGCTTGACGGGTGAGTCGGCGCGGATCTACGCCGGGAAGGTCGCGGACGCGCTGCGGGACGTGCGCCCGTCGGTGGCGGGCCGGGTGTGCGGCCCGATCCATCTGGCTGCGTCGTCGGGGCAGCCGGCGCCGGACCTTGACGTGCAGGTGGCGGACTCGACGTCGCACCCGGCGTTCCTCACGGACGTGTGGCAGTTCGCGTCCGACCCTGCCTGACCCCCCTCTCTCGTCCCGGCCGTGTCGCGGTGCGGGCGTTCGTTCGTTGGAAGGACCGCGCATGTTCGAGCCGCTGTCGTACGAGATCACCCCCCCGGCCGACTTCTCCCCGATCGAGGTCGCGCCGGCCCCGCTCGACGGCTTCGTGCCGATCGAGGCGCACAACCTGCCGGCCGTCGAGCCGGACCCCGAACCCGTGGCCCCCGAACCCGCGCCCGTCGAGGTCGCGGACACCCACCCCGACACCGACGCGGCACCGCGCCGGGCAGGAAAGGACTGAGGCCACATGGCACGCACTGTCGACCTCGGCGTCACGCAGATCTACTGGGTTCCCGGTGACGCCGGACTGACCACCCCGTCGGCGCCGAAGGCGTCCGAGATCACCGCTGGCAAGAACATCTCACCGTACGTGGTGACCACCACGGATATCGGCCCGGACGCGTCGGACACCGTGGACGAGCGCGCGATCACCGACGTGGCGAACGTCGTGGTCCCGACGATCGGGAACTACCACGGCACCCTCGTCCTGTTCCGCGACTTCACTGCGGGCGCGCCGACAGCGAACGACCCGCTGACGACCGTCGCCTCCGCGGCCGGCGCCGTGGGGTGGATCGCCCGCCGCGTCGGCCTGCCGAACTCGACCGCTCCCGCGTCCGGGCAGAAGTGGGAGGTCTACAAGTTCATGACGGACTCCCCGCAGATCTCCGGCGGCGCTGGTGAGGGCTACCTGAAGGCGACGATCCCGCTGTTGCAGCAGGGGACGTTCTACCTGAACACAGACTCGACCACCTGACGGCTCCCGGCCGGGGCGTCCGCCACGGGTGCGCCCCGGCCGGGTCTTGTCCACCCGTGGCACAAACCCGTGGAGTAGTCATGGACCTCGCGACGTTCGACGCATGGATCGACGGCGCCGCACCGATCACGCACCGGGTCACCCTCTACCAGCGCGGCGACCTCATCGCCGAGATCGACGCGCTCGACGAGCAGATCAAGACCGCCGAGGCGGCCGGTGACACCGAACGCGGGATGAACGACGCCAGCCCGGACACGTTGCGCCTCAAGCGCGCCGAGCTCGCGCAGTCGTGGGCGGACTCGGCGCTGCACCTGTCGGTGCGCCCGCCGACGGTGAAGCGTGCCGACGAGATGCGTGAGGCCGTCAAGCGTGCGGAGAAGCTCGACGACGAGCAGGCCGCGATGCATGTGCTCGCAGCGTCCGTCGTCCGCGTCGAGACCGCCGCGGGTGACGCGCTCGACCTGCCGGACGGGATGAGCCTGGAACGGCTGAACCGGCTCATCGACAAGGTCGGGGAAGCGCAGGCGCAGCGCCTGTCGCGCACCTACTTCGAGGCGTTGACGCAGGTGCCGGACCTGGACCCTACGAACTAGCCCGCTGCCTGCGTGACGTGCAGTGGGCTGCGCTGATCCTCGAAGCGAGGACAGCGCGCGCCAGCGGCGTGAGCGTGTCGGACCTGCGCGGGCACGGCTGGGGCTGGACCCCGCCGGACCGGCTGTTGGCGATGGCGCTGCTCGTGCATGAGGACTCGATCTGCCGCGGCTGCGGGCAGTACGTCGACGAGGCGTACGACGTCCGGGCCGTGGGTGAGTACGAGGTGCGGTCGCAGGTGTGTGAGGGCTGTGCGGCCCGTGAGCGGCACCAGGACCGGAGCAAGGACGACCGGCACGTGCACGGCGAGTTGACGTACGTGGTGGACCTGCGACGAGAGGAGGACTGATGGCCGACAAGGTCGTATCGGTCGTCCTCGAAGCGAAAATCGCCGGGTTCAAGACGCAGATGGCGCAGGCCGGCGCCGCGGTCAAGGGCGCCGGGGCGAGCATGGTCGGCACCCTGGACGCCGCGCAGAAGAAGTCCGTCGCGTTCGGGGACGCCTACCGCAAGTCCATGGACACCCGTCACCTGCGCGCGTTCGACATCGCGGGCGCGGGCCTGGTGGCGACGCTCGGCCTGGCGGTGGCGAAGGCCGCGTCGTTCGAGAAGTCCCTGTCCCTGGTGAAGGCCGTCTCGGGTGCGACGACCGAGCAGATGGCCCAGCTGCGGCAGGCGGCGTTGGACGCCGGGCAGGACACGGTGTTCTCCGCGTCGGAGTCGGCGGACGCGATCGCGGAGTTGAGCAAGGCGGGCGTGTCGACGGCGAACATCCTCGGCGGTGCGTTGCGTGGCGCCCTGGACCTTGCCGCCGCGGGCGGGCTCGGTCTGGCCGACGCGGCGACGATCGCGGCGCAGTCGATGAACACGTTCCAGCTTTCCGGCGCGGACGTGACCCATATAGCGGACGTGCTTGCGGCGGGTGCGAACAAGTCCGCGGCGGACGTGGACACTCTCGCCCTGGCGATGCGTCAGGGTGGCTTGGTCGCCAAGCAGACCGGGCTCTCGTTCGAGGACACCGCCGGGGTGCTGTCCCTGTTTGCCGACAACGCCCTCGTGGGTTCGGACGCGGGCACGTCGCTGAAGACGATGCTGCAGCGTCTGACCCCGCAGTCGAAGCAGGCGCAGCGCGCGTTCGACGACCTGGGTATTTCCGCGTATGACGCGCAGGGCAACTTCGTGGGGATCGACAAGTTCGCCGGCCAGTTGCACGACCGGCTCAAGGACCTGTCCCCGCAGGCGCGTAACGCGGCCCTGTCGGTCATGTTCGGTTCGGACGCGGTGCGTGCGGCTGCGGTGCTGTATGAGGCCGGGGCGAAGGGTGTGCGCGAGTACGTCGACGCGGTCGACGACACGGGCGCGGCGTCGCGGATGGCGTCGACGATGACGGACAACCTGGCTGGTGACATCGAGCGCCTGTCGGGTGCGATCGAGACCGGGTTGATCAAGGGCGGCACGGGTGCGAATGACGTGCTGCGTTGGTTGACGCAGCGGGCGGAGACGGCTGCGGACGCGGTGTCATCGCTGCCCGCTCCGGTGCTGGCGACGACGCTCGGCGTGACGGGCTTGTCGGGTGCGTTCCTGCTGCTCGCGCCGCGCATCATGGCGACGGTCGACGCGATGAAGGCGATGAACCTGTCGTGGGGCAAGCTCGGCAAGGGCCTGGCCGGTGGCGTCGCCGCGGTCGGCGTCCTCGCGATCGCGACGAGCGCGATGTCGGCGCGGCAGAGCATGTCGGACCTGAACGACGAGGTCGACAAGCTCCGGGACAACCTGAACGCGCCGGCCGGTCAACGGGGTCTGCTCTCGGACATCGTGAGCCAGTCCCGCGATGCTGCCGCCTCGCTGCACGAGGAGCTGTTCGGCGGTTCCGGGCTGGCCGCGGTGTGGTCGTCGATCACGCACGGCGTGGGGTCGGCGATCGGGGACTCGTGGAACCCGTTCGCGAACATCTCCGACGCCTTCGACAAGAGCAACGCGAAGATGCAAGAGGCGCAGCGGATAGGCGCCTCGTATCAGGCGATGCTCGGCGACCTCGCGTACAAGATGAACCTGACCGGTTCGGACGCCGCGAAGCTGGCCGACGAGGCGTACACCGCGGGCGTGCAGTTCACCGGCTCGTACCACGACCAGGCGGACGCCGTGGTCGCGTGGGCGCAGTCGACGAACGCGGGCAACCAGTCGGTGCAGGCGTCGATGGCGGCGACGGCGAACGCGGCGACCCGCATGTCCGACGTGCTGCTCGGTGCGTTCGGGCTGCTCGACGAGCGTGGCAAGAAGCGCGCGTTCCAGGCGTCGATCGACGCGCTGACGAAGGCGCTGAAGGACAACGGGCGCACCCTCGACATCAACACGTCGAAGGGCCGGGCGAACCAGGCCGCGCTCGACGACATCGCCCGCGCGACGCTGGACCTGGCGACGACCAAGACGAAGGAAGGCGAGGTCGTCGTCTCCAACGCCCGCGCGTTGGAGCGTGGCCGCAACGCCTACGTCAAGGCCGCCGAGGCGATGGGCATGAGCCGCAAGGCAGCGGAACAGCTCGCGGACCGGGTGTTCGGCACGACAGAGCAGGTCAAGAAGCTGTCCGCCGAGCTCAACGCGATCCCGAAGAAGACTTCCGCGCGGGTCGACGTGAACACGTCGTCCGCGGACCGGGCGCTGCAGGGCCTCGCGTCCCGGCTGCGGTCGATCACCGGCCAGTCCTACACCGTGTCGATGACCGGTGTCGCCCGCGGCGGGCGCGGCTCCTCGGGCCGGGGACGGGCGAGCGGCGGCCCGATCACCGGGCCGGGCACCGGCACGTCGGACTCGGTGCCGATCTGGGCGTCGAACGGCGAGTACGTCATCCGGGCGTCGAGCGTCGCCCGGTACGGCCGGCACGTGTTCGACGACCTGAACGCCGGCCGGTACGCGACCGGTGGGAAGGTTGGGGACCGCAAACGTGGGGTCGCGCAGCGCATCCAGGACCGGGTGAACCGGCGCGGTGAGTCGTTCCTCGACTACTACCGGCAGTCCCGTAGTCAGGTGCGCTCGTTCGGGCTGCTGTCGGCCGGCGCCTATGACCCGCAGCGGGAGGCGGACGCGTTGCGGGAGCAGACGGCGGCGTCGCAGGCGCTCGCGAACGCGCAGGACCGGCTCAACAAGATCCGCCAGTACGCCGCCCGCGCCACCGATCCGCGGGCCCGCGCGAACGCGCTCGCCCTCGAAGCGGACGCCAAGTCGGAGTTGGCGAAGGCGACTGGGCGGCTCGCAGCGGCGGATCAGGGTGTCGCCGCGTCGCGGCCGTCCGCGGCCACGTACCTGAAGGCGCAGACGGGGCAGATCCGCACGGCGCGCACGTTCCTCGCGGACCTGAAGAAGCTCAAGTCGTGGCACCTGCGCTCGGATGTGGTGGCGGACCTGTTCTCCCGTGGCCCGGAGGAGGGTGGCGCGATCGCGCACGCGCTCGTCGAGGGTGGGAAGTCCGCGGTCGGTACGGCGAATGCGCAGCAGCGGCAGTTGAACCGGCTCGCGACTCGTGCGGGGAAGTTCGCGTTGGCGAACCAGTATGGGGCGTCGCTCGGGGATGCCCGCGCGATGGCCGGGGTGCAGGTCGTGATCCAGAAGGGCGCGGTCGAGGTGAAGGTCGACGGTGAGGTCGGCCGGGCGACTGAGCGGCGCATCGAGCACAAGGTCGAGCAGGCGGTCGGTCGCGCGATGCGCGCCACCGGCAACGCCGGCAAGCACGGGCGGCGCAAGTGAGCACCTACCGTCTGACCCCGAACACGAACGCGACCCGGTGGGGTAGCGGGTCACTGTCTGCGGTGGGTACGGCTCCGGCGTCGGGTGGCCAGTCGGACGGGTCGGATTCCTCGTACCTGTTGTTCGCCCCGGTGCCGGGTCCGTTCCAGTACACGCTGGCGGCGATGCGGGTGGCGTCGGTGGCGGTGCCGTCCTCTGAGCGGGTGGTGGCGTGCCGCGCGGGTGGCCGGGCGTGGCGGACGACGGCGGGCACGGTGTACGCGAACGTGTCGGCGGGCTTGCCGACGTCGGGTGAGCCGCGGCAGGTGGGTCCGGTCGGGACGCGGGCGTTGACGGGCTCGGCGGTCGATTTCGCGTCGGGTACGGGTGCGGTGTTGTTGTCGCAGGCGGACGTGGACAGCCTGCGGGTGCTGGTGTCGGTGGTGGCGAGCGCCGCGGGTCAGCTGGCGCGGGTGTCGGAGTCGTGGGTCGAGCTGGTGACCGCGTCGATCCCGCGCACCCCGGTGAGCATCGCGGTGTCGTCGAGCACGGTGACCCGCCCGGTGGTGTCGTGGACGCACACCGACCGTACGGAGCGGACGACGACGACGAAGGCGCGCACCGGCAGCACGGCGACGATCACGACGAGCATCGCGCACGGGTTCACGGTCGGGCAGACCGTGGGCGTGTCGATCGGCGACGCGGACCTGGACGGGTCGTGGACGATCACGGCGGTTACCTCGACGACGTTCCAGTACACGACGACGACGTCGGGGACGATCTCGTCGACGTCGGCGTCGGGTACGGCGTGGACGGGTGACGACAAGGCGCAGTACCAGGCGCGGGTGAAAGTGTTCTCGCAGGCGCAGTATTCGGCGTCCGGCTTCGACCCGGACGCGGTGACACCGATCTGGACGACGCTGGTCACGGACGGCTCGCAGTCGGCGCAGGTCGGGGTGGACCTGGTCAACGGGACCACCTACCGCGCCTACGTGCGCACCAGCGCGACCGCGTACGGGCAGATCCTCACGAGCGCGTTCGGGTACGTGCAGTGGACCACCGCGCTCGCGACCCCGGCCGCTCCGGGCACGTTCACCGCGACGTTGCAGCCCGACGGGTCCGTTGCGGTGGTATTCAACGGCACACTTATCGCCCCGGCCGGATCATGGGAGCCACTCACTCAGGCGCTGATCGAGCGCAGCGTTGATGGCGGGTCGACCTGGCAGCGGGTGTGGGTGCGGCCGGGAACGGCGGACACGCAGACCGGATCGGGGACGCGTCCGGCGACGGACGGCACCTACGGGGTGCAGATGCAGTACCCGGGCTGCGACCTGCTCGACTATGAGGCGCCGCGCGGCGGGACCGTGAGCTACCGGGGCCGGCAGGTGTGGACCGGGCCGTCGGGTGTGCTCATGTCCAACGCGGCCACCGCCAGCGTCACCGTGCCCAACGACGGCACCTACGTCCTGCGCTCCATGCTCGACCCGACCATCGCGTGCCGCCCGCGCGTCTACGCCGGCTCCCCGCCCGCGTGGGAACAGACCGAGACGCAGGCCGTCTACCGGCCCGTCGGGCGCACCGCGGCCGTCGTCGTCACCGGGGACCTGTACGCCCCCGACGCGGCATACACGTTCCGTTGCGCCACCCCCGCCGAGCTCGACGCGCTCATGCGGGTCTTGTCCATGCAGGGCCGGGTGCTGCTGCAGGAGCCGTTGAAGGACTCGGCCGGGTGGGGCCGACAAGCGTACCTGCGCGCCGGGGACAAGCGGGCCTGGGCGTTGGAGCCGCAGGCGCACGCCGACGCCCCGTACATGACCGTGAGCGTCCCGTTCACGGGCGTGGACGCCGGGGTCGGCTGAGGTGACCCGCTGGCCCGTCTCCGACGACTGGGACCGGGAGATCCGCAACGGCGCCCGCGTCCTGACCCGCGTCGACGTGCACGCGCCGACAGGCAACCTGCTGCGCGCCGCGGTGCCGTTCCACGACGGCAGCGTCACCATCGACGCTCGCCAGTCGCAGCGACGCACCTGCACCGTCACCTTCGCCGACCCGGACCGGACCCTGACCCCCGCGCAGGCCGGGGACCTGCTGTCCCTGCTCTCCGGCAACGAACTGCGCCCCTGGTGGGGCGTGCGCTACCCGGACGGCAGCGACGAGTGGGCGCCCCTCGGCTCGTTCCGTATCCGCACCAACCCGGCGGACGGGTGGACCGTCACCGTCACCGGCACGGACCCGTCCGCGGCGATCAGCGCGAACCAGTGGCTCTACCCGTACCCGATCGCGGCGAACACGCCGCTCGAGGACGCGCTCGCGGCGGCGCTCGCCGACCGGGCACCCGACCTCGACGTGGCCCTCTCGCAGACCGGGGTGCTCATCCCGGCGACGACGTTCGGCCTCGACGGCAGCACCGACCCGTGGCAAGACCTGACCGACCTCGCCGCAGACAACGGGTACGTGCTGTGGATCGACCAGGGCCGCACCGCGCGGCTCGCGCCCGCCCCGGACGTGCTAGGCGCGACCCCGGTGCTCGACCTGGGCGAGGACGAGCGCAGCCTGATCCTCGACGGGGCAGCGAAGGACTGGGACGACTCCGAGGCGTACAACGGCGGCCTCATCGTCGGGGAGTCCTCGGACACGACCCCGGTGCAGGTCGAGGTGTGGGACGACGACCCGTCCTCACCCACGTACGCGTTCGGCCCGTACGGGCGCCGCCCCTGGCCGACGATCACCACCCCGCAGGCGACGTCGCTGGATGCGGCGACCCGGCTCGGGATGGCGGAGATCGCCCGCCGGCGCGGCGCCGCGCAGACCCTCACCCTGCCGCTGATCCCGGACGGGTCATGGGACGTCGACATGCCCATCCGGGTCACGTCGTCGGCGCTGCGGGTGTCCGGTGAGGTCGCCGTCGTCGAGCAGATCACGTTGCCGCTCACCGTCATGGGAGGTCCGATGCAGGTCCGGGCGCGCACCGCGCAGGTCACGGCATGACCGCACTGCCGCTGGACCCGGTGCAGTTCGTCCGTGACCTGCAGCTGTCCGGGTGGGCCGAGCCGATCCGGTTCGCCGAGGTCGTGTCGGTGAACCGGTCGACGCGGGTGGCGACGATCCGGCCGTCGAACGCCCCGTCGGACGGGTCGCGTGACGTGGCGGCGCGCTGGCTCGGCCCGGAGCCGGTCGCGGGTGCGCTCGCCCGGATCGAGACGTACCGCGGTGACGTGCTCGTCGTCGGCGTCGTCGACGCGTGGCCCCGCGAGGCGGCCGGCGCGGTGAGCATCACCCCGTCCGCGGCGAACACCCCCACGAAAGCCAACATCACGTTCCCTGCCGGTCGGTTCACGCAGCCGCCGCTGGTGCAGGTGGCCGCGAACACGACCGGGCCCGGCACGGTCGTCACCGGGGTGTCGTACGCGAACGTGACGACCTCGGGTTGCGAGGTGTGGCTGACCCGGATCAACACGGTCGCGACGACGGTCGGGTGGGCCGCGGTGCAGATGACTCCGACGTCGGCGGCCGGCTGATGCTGCCGTTGGTCGTCCCGTCGCTGTTGGTGGCGGCGGTGGGTCTGAACGACGGCGTGGACTGGGACGACGTCGGGTACGCGGCGGCGTTGGTCGTCGCGGTGTTGACGGCGGGTGCGCTGCTGTGGCGCCTGACGCGCTCGACGTGGCAGTGCCTGCATCAGATCAGCGTGGACACGGCGGCGTCGCGTGCGGCGCTGCCGGGGTTGACCGAGCGCATGGCGGCGTTGGAGGCGCAGATGCGCCCGAACGGTGGGACCTCGCTGCGGGATCAGGTGACGCGGATCGAGACGCGGCAGATCGAGTTCCGCTCGCGCATGGACGCGATGGGGCAGGACGTGGTCGAGCTGAAGGACGAGACGGTGCGCCAGGGGCAGCGCCTGGACGCGCACATCGACAGGCATGGAGGCGCGTGATGGCTGCACCGGCACCCTCGTGGAATCTCGTGCGCGTGTTCGGCACGTGGCGCAACCTGGCGGACGGCGCGTTGAAGGCCGGGACGTACACGATCCGCGTGGTCACCCGCGTCACGAACTCGACTGATGACGCGATCATCCCGTCCGGGGTGTTCGCGACGGGTGCGCTCTCGACGTCGGGTGGCGGGCCGTCGCTGTCGGTGCTGACCCCGTGTACGGACGACCCGGACAACGCGCAGGTGGCGAAGGTCGAGGTCAAGGTCGAGTTCGCGGACGGGTCGACGCCGGAGCGGTACGTGCTCGACGTGCCGTACGCGAACCGGCCGACCGCGGACGGTGGCAACGACGCGGGCGTGAACCTGCGGACGGCGGTGCTGGCGGACCCGACGACGCCGGACCCGACGGGGGCGTGGAAGGTCGGGGTGGCGAACGGCCTGGCGCGGTTGAACGCGGCCGGTCAGGTCGTCGACGCGTCCGGCACCCCGGTCACTGGTGGCGGTGGTGGCGGCTCGCCAGGCGCGGACGGCGCGTCCGCGTACGAGATAGCGCAGCAGAACGGGTTCGCCGGCACGCAGGAGCAGTGGCTGGCCTCGCTGAAGGGCGAGAAGGGCGACCCGGGCGCGCAGGGCGACCCTGGCGGTCCGGGGCCGAAGGGCGACCCCGGCGCGGCGATGGGTGTGCTGTTCGCGGCCGGTGGGGTGTACCCGCCGCGGCCGAGTGAGGCGGCGCAGGTGTGGGCGGTCGCCGACACGGCGGTGCGCCCACCGGACGACCGGGCCGGGGATCTGCTGCTCGTGTGGGACTCCAGCTCGTCGCTATGACCTGGCGGCGCGTGAAAGAAGCCTGGGCGTGCTCGGCTTCTGGGGTGTGGCATCCGGTCGCGGCGGCGGGCACGCCGGGACCGGGCTCGCAGGCACCCTCGACCCCGACGGGGCTGGACTACACCTCCACCCAGACCAGCGTCACCCTCACCTGGGACGCCTCCACGGCGCCGAGCGGCGGCAGCGTCGACTACTACGAGGTCACCCGCAACGGGACCATCATCGGGCGGCCCGGTGGGCTCACGCTGACCGCGACGGGGCTCGCCGCCGACACCGGGTACGTGTTCGCGGTGCGGGCCGTGTCCGGCGCGGGTGTCCCCTCGGCGTGGTCCGACGAGCTGGTGGCGCGCACGAAGGCCACGACCCCGCCACCCGGCGGGACACTGTTCGGGTTCTCGACGGCGCTGCGCAGCGGGGAGTCGCGGGCGCAGGGCATCACGCGCGTGTCTGCACTGCTGGGCGTGCCGCGGGTGTACCGCTACTACCTGGGGTCCGGTGCGTTGACGTGGCCGACCTCGCAGATGGGCCAGTACGCGAGCGTCCCGCTCGCCATCTCACACAAGCCGTACCCGCCGTCGAGCGTCACCAACGGGTCGTGGGACGCGCGCATCGCGGCGTTCCTGGCGCAGTGCCCGACGAACCGGCCCACGTGGTACCTGTGCTTCGACCACGAGCTCGACTCGAAGGTGAACAAGGGCCAGTACGGGTTGAACGAGGCCGCTGCGGCGTGGAACTACATCGCGGCGAAGGTGAAGGCGTACGGCAACCCGCTGATCCGCACGTGCATGTTGCTAACGGGGTTCTCGTCCAACACCCGGTACAGGCAGTGGGCGGCGCAGATCGACCCGGACTTGGTGGACACCATCGGCGCTGACCCGTATGCGGCCGGGGCGACGACCGCCGCCGCCGCCATCTCGCGGTACAACGCCCTGTACGACGACATCGCCGCGGCGTTCCCCGGCAAGCACGTGGTGATCGGGGAGACCGGGACGGCGGACGGGACCGAGGCGCAGCGCAAGGCGTGGATCACGGGCGCGGTGCAGGCGATCCACAACCACGCGGCGACCACGGAGGTCGCGTCGTACTTCCATTCGACGGTCGGCGGGAACTTCGAGTTGGACGACTACCCGGACGCGGCGACGCCGTGGCGAGAAGCGACGGAGGCGGCGTGACCATCTGGGACTTCGAGTTCGGCAGCAACGGCGACACGATCAAGACCTCGGACGGGTTCGCGTCGGTCAACAAGACGCCGAAGATCAGTACGGCGTGGAAGGCGGGCGGCACCCGGTCGGCAGACTGCTCGACGACCAGCAACGACAGCCCGAACCTGGGCGTGTCCGAGGGTGGGCGCACGACCGGTTGGGAGACGGTCGCGTTCCAACTCGACGGGCGGCCCTCGGCGAACCAGATCGTCATGCAGGGCATGGATAGTTCGTTCGCCACGACCCTATGGCAGGTCCGGGTACTGACCGACGGGACGGTGCAGTTCCGCGACGCCTTCTCCGCGAAGTACACGTCTACGGCCACCATCTCCACCTCGAAGGCGGACTATCGGTTCGCGCTGCTGATCGACGGCACCACGGTGCGCCTGAAGGTGTACGACGGGGCCAACTCGTCCTCGACCCTGCTCGACTCGGGGAACCTGTCGAGCGCGTACTCGAAGGGCTCGTGGGACGGGGTGCGGTACGGGCAGGTGGCCGCGGCCACGTGGGGGATTCTGCTCGACAACATCAACCGGGTCACCGGAACCACCGAGCCGGGAGCGGCCGTGTCGCCGCCGACGATCGACCTCGGCGGCAACCGGACCATCCAGGACTACGCGTCCGCCGCGTTCACCCCGACCGTGACCGGCAACAC
Organism: Candidatus Nanopelagicales bacterium; assembly: GCA_017848795.1. GTDB lineage: Bacteria > Actinomycetota > Actinomycetes > S36-B12 > CAIYMF01 > JAFIHG01. The sequence continues at coordinate 79,743 of JAFIHG010000050.1, forward strand.
CGGCACCACCACCTACGCGTGGACGGTGCAGTCCGGGCCGTCGACGAGCTCGGGGCAGTTCTCCGCGCCGAGCAGCAAGAACACGACGTTCACCCCGGCGGGCGGACCCGGCACGTACACGCTGCGCCTGTCGGTCACCGACGACTCCGGGGTGACCACGAAGGACGCCACGGTCACGGTGACCGCGTTGCAGGCCGGTGACACCATCGCCGCCGTCACGGTGTCCAGCGGCTGGACCGCGTCGGCCGGGACCGTCCTGGACTGCCTGTCGGACGGCGACTCCGGCACGTACGTGACGAGCAGCAACAACCCGTCCAGCCTGGACCTGAAGGTCACCCTGCGCGGCATCATCCCGCCGACCGGGAACCTCGACGTGTGGCTGCGCGACCTGGGCCGTTCTGGTGGTACGGGCACGGTGGACGTGTCGCTGTACAAACCGGACGGCACCACGCTGGTGAAGAAGGTCAGCGGCACGACCGCGCCGACGTCCGCGGCGGACACGAAGGTCACGTTCCTGGCGGCGGACATCTCCGGGGTGAGCGCGGCGCAGTGGCGCGCGGGCTGCGTGCTGCTGGTGGAGGCGACGGCGTCGTGACCACCGTCCGCCTGTCCGGCATCGACGCGGTCGGTTCGCAGCCGGTGACGGTGGCGCTGTCCGGTATCGACGTCGAGGGCGCGCTGCCGACCATCCCCGACGACGGCATCTGGCTCGCGGTCGACGGTACGTACCGCCCGGCCGTGCTGTGGATCAACACCCCCTGACCCGAGGAGTAGCAATGCCTGACGTGTTCCTGCCCTACCTCAAGCGCTGATACCATCTGTGCCACAAGCAAAGGCGGCCCCGAGCGACGCGCCAACGTCCACTCGGGGCCTGACGGAACACCTGACTAGGAGGTGATCCGCTATGGCGGATCGTATCTGCACTGTCGAAGGCTGCCAGCGGGAGATGCTCGCCCGCGGGGTATGTAGCCCGCACTACCAGCGTTGCTCGCGCGGTTCGATGCCCTGGCCCGCATATGTTGTGCTGCCCCGGCCGTCGCTGCCCATCGCCGAGCGCGCCTTGCGGAGGATCGAACGCCGGGAGCCTGGTGAGTGTTGGCCGTGGACCGGCTCGCTCTCGACCAACGGATACGGACAAATTGAGGACCTGGCGACCGACGGTACGCGGCGACCGCGACGAGCCCACCGCGTCGTGTACGAGGCATTAGTCGGACCGATTCCAGATGGCCTCGACCTCGATCACACATGCCACACCAGGGATCGCTCGTGCCCCGGAGGAGATACCTGCCCCCACCGGGCCTGCTGCAATCCAGCGCATCTTGAGCCGGTCACGCGCAGCGTGAACCTCAAGCGCGGTCGAAACCGCTGGCGCGAAAAGACGCACTGCCCACAGGGGCACGCCTACGACGCCGAGAACACGCGGTTCTACCGCGGCCGGCGGTACTGCCGCACCTGCCAGAACACAAAGCACCTCAAGAAGAAGGAGCACTCCAATGCCTGACGTTATTCTGCCTTTTGCCAAAAGCTGGGCGGCGCTCATCGTCGCCGTCCTGACCGGCGTCTCCGCCGTCGCGGACTTCCCGCAGTGGCTGACCGTCGTCCTCGCCGGACTGTCGGTCGTCGCGGTGTACGGCGTGCCGAACGGTGCCGCGTCCGAGTCGACCGCGGACCCGCTCGACGACATAAGCGAGCACTGATGCCGACGGTGGCGCTCGCGCCGGGCATGGTCACCGACCGGCGCACGGCGCACATGCTCGCCGAGGCCGAGCGCCTGTTCGGCCGGACGCTGTACTACGCGCAGGGCTCCTGGTCGCACGCGCAGGCATCCGGCTCGACGCACGCCGGGTCCGGCGCGGTCGATGTGCGCACCGTCCCGCTCGGCGGCGACCACAAGGCGAAGATGCGCCTGGTGCGCGCCCTGCGTGAGGTCGGGTTCGCCGCCTGGTACCGGGAGTACACCCCCGGACTGTGGGGTGAGCACATCCACGCCATCGCCATCGGCGCGCCGGGCCTGTCCTCCGGTGCCGCCTGGCAGGTGGCCGAGTACCGGGCGGGCCGCGACGGGCTGACCGGGCGCCGCCCCGACCCGAACGCCGCACAGTGGGACGACTACGGCCGGACGTGGGAGAAGTACAAGCACGCCAACCCGAAAGTCACCAAGGCGACCGGGGCGCGCGTGTGGGGCACCCCGTACGTGAAGTCGACCAAGGCGGGCCGCCGCAAGCGGGGCGAGCGGGTCCCGGTCGACGGGCACCGGGCCTGGCTGAACCGGCGCGGCAAGCCCGTGACGTGGCTGCGCCTGCACAACGGCCGCTGGGTGAAGGCCAAGCGCACGGACTGGCGCGGGTGAGGTGGGCGCGGTCCCGTGCCCGGTGTGCGGCGGGCCGGTAGGGCGGCACTGCAAGAGCGAGCACGCGGCGTGCACGTGGGACCAGTGCTCCCGCTGCGCCGCGACCGTGGACCGGGTGACCAAGCGTCACACGCACCCGCTGGAGGCGTGCATGACGTGCGGACCGACCCCGAAACCAGCCGCAGAGGAGCAGCAGTGAGTGAGCAACCCGTCGCGACAGCGACCAGCCGCGCCGGCCTCGACATCGCCACCGCTGACACCGACCTCGCGACCACCGCCACCGCTGACGCTGACCTCACCCTCGACGCATCCCACGCCGAACTCACCCCGGAGGCGAGCACATGACCGCAGTGATGAAGCGCGGCGACCGCCTCCCCGCGCTCACCCTCACCATCACCGACGCCGGGGCACCCGTCGACCTCACCGCCGCGACCGCGATACGCCTCATCGTCCGCGCCGCCGCCGACCGCAGCACCGACCCGCCCCTGATCGACGCGACCATCCCCGCCCGCCCCGCCGACGGGGTCCTGTCCTACCCGTGGGCCGACGGCGACACCGCGACCGCCGGGGAGTACCGCGTCGAGGTCGAGGTCACCTGGCCCGGCGGGCTGCGCCAGACGTTCCCCGGCGACACGTACGGCGCGCTGCGCATCCTGCCCGACCTCGGCTGACCACCGCCGCGGCCTACGTGCCGCATCACAGCGCCCCGCTCTCCCACGGGAGGGCGGGGCGCTTCTGGCGTCTAGGGGGGCTTGACCTGCGCTCAGGCGACCGCGAGCGTCCCCGCCGCGAGCACCGCATCCTCCGCCACCCTCAGGCGGCCGGGCGCGGCGGGCCGATCGAGTTCACCGCCGCGCGCAGTCGCTGATCAGGCAGCTTCGCGTAGATCTCCGTACTCTGAACGCTCTTGTGCCGCAACGCCTTCTGCGTCGCGTAGATGTCCCCCGTCGAGGCGAGCACCGCGGTCCCGTAGTAGTGGCGCAACTGGTGCGGAGTGCCCTCGACCCCGGCCCGGCGGATCGCCCGCAGGATCGCCAGCCCGACGCTGACCCGCGAGACGTGTCCGGCATCCCGAGACTGCGAGGGGAACCAGTAACCGCTGCGCGGCATCGTGGCGGCCAGGTCCTCGACGCGCCAGTGCAGTGGCACGGGTGCGGCGTGGCGGCCCTTGCCGAGCACGTGCAGGTTCCCCAGTCGCAGATCCTCTCCGCGCACCTTCGCGATCTCGTGGACCCGTAGGCCGGCGAACGCGCCGAGGGTGACGTAGGCGCGGGTGTTGCCGGTGCGCGGGTCGCCGCAGGCCGCCAGGACCGCCAGCACGTCCTGCTCCGACAGCGGGCGCGGCTCACCCTTGATGGCGCGGTACGTGCCGTCGATCGTCGCGGTCGGGTTGTCGGCGCGTCGCCCGGTGCGCACCAGCCAGGCGTACCAGGCGCACACCTGCGCCCAGTAGGTCGCGCGGGAGTTGTCGCTCACGGTCAGGCCGTCGAGCCAGGCCTCCACCTGCTCGCCGCTGGCCTCGCGCGGGTCGAGGTCGCGGGCCATGCGCCGGATGGTGCCTACCCGCGAGCCGATGGTGCGCTCCGACATGCGCCGCTTCGGGTCTGTCATCCACGCGCGCCAGGCCGCTAGAATGTCCTCTAGCGTCTCGGGAAGCGGCAGCGCGGGCATGGTCCATTGTTGCGCGTTGAGCGCACACATCGTGACTACCACTCCCCCGTCGGCTTGAGTTCTACCGACAGTGGTCGTCACCTGTTCAGGCCGCTACAGGCGACGTTTGGGTGAGCGTCCGGTCGAAGTCCCTACCTTCGGAGCAGAAGGCCGCAGGTTCAAATCCTGCCGCGGGCACCCACGATCCCTTGTCTGCACCCCGCCCTCCGCCTCACGCGGCCGTGAACAGCTGCGCGGTGCGCTGCAGCTCGCTGGCGAGGTGGTCGAGTTCGCCGATCGCCCGCGCCGCCTCCTTCGAGCTGTGCGCGTGCTGCTCGGAGGCGACGGCCACGTCCGCCATCGCGGCGACGACCAGCTCGGACGCCGAGCGCTGCTGGGCCGTCGCGAGCCGGATCTGCTCCGCGGCCGCTGCCGCGTCGCCTGCCGTGCCGGTCATCGACCCGAGCGCGTCCGCCACCCCGGAGGCCAGCGCAGCCCCCTCGCGGGCGGCGTGCTCACCGTCGTTCGTCGCGGCGACGGTCGCCTCCACGCCCGCCCGGATCGTGGCCACGATCGCCTGGATCTCACCGGTCGAGGCGACGGCACGCTCCGCCAGCGACTTGACCTCGGCGGCGACGACCGCGAACCCGCGGCCCTGGTCACCCGCGTGGGCGGCCTCGATGGCGGCGTTCAGGGCGAGCAGGTTGGTCTGGCCGGCGATCTGCTCGATCACCTCGACGACGGCATCGATGTGACGGCTCGAGGCATCGAGCGCCTGCGCCTCCCCCGCGATGCGCTCGACCTCGCCGACGATCCGTTCGAGCTGGCCCACGGTGGCCCGGACGGCGTCCTGCGCCCGCGACCCGGTCCGCGTCACCCGGTCCGCGGCGTCCGTGACGACTTCGGCCATCTCGGCGATCTGGGCCGCGGTCGCCGCGAGCTCCTGCATGGTCTGCGCCGTCTGGGCGAGCGCCGCCGTCTGCTGGAGCGTCCCGGCCGCCGACTGGTTGGCCGTCGTGGCCAGTTCGGCGGCGCTGCTGGCGACCTGCGCGCTCGCCTCCTGCATCGTGCCGACGACCACGCGCACCGCGGCGAGCGTCTCGTCGAGGGACTGCCACACCGGCGCGATCGGCTCCGCGCTGCCGGCGACCGCGCGCGCCGTCAGATCACCCTCCGCCACGCGGGCCAGCTCGGCGGACAGCCGCTGCACCTCGTCGGCGAGCGCCGTCCGGGCATCCTCGGCCTCGTCGCGCAGCGCCCAGAGGGCCCGCGTCAGCGCCATCATCAGCCCGGTCGTCGTCAGCAGCGCGACGGACGCCACCGCCACGGCGCTCCACGAGTCGGGCGGCAATGTGCCGGACGACCAGGCGGTGAGCGGGATGGCGGCGGTGCAGAGCATGCCGTACGCGTACGCCCAGCTGCTCGGCAACTGGACCGCGGCGAGCAGCACCAGGACGAAGTAGAAGCCCCAGACCGCGGCCGGGAACCCGCCCAGGGTCTGGCAGCAGAGCGTGACTGCGGCCCAGAACAGCAGCAGCACTGTGGTGTCGAACGCGAGCCGGTGGCGCGACTCCCAGCTGTCCTCGCCGTACCGGCGCAGCCGCACGACGAGGGCCGCCGGCAGCAGCACGACGACAACGCCCATGACGACCATCGCGGGCACCGGCACGGGCAGGCTGTCGAAGGTCACGGCCAGGACGAGCAGTGTGGGTGCCGCGATCGCGAGCGACACCGACAGGACCGTGGTGATCCGCATCACCCGGTGGTCGAACGACACTCAGCGCTCCCAGCTCCCGGCGCCGGCACGGCCGGCAGGCGATCCCCGCAGCGGTTCATCGACCGTTCGGGTGATCACTTGAGACGTGCGCCGCCGTTCGGGTGAGGCCGATCGGCCGACGGTAGCCTCGGGCGCGCGATGACGACCGACGCCGAGCCGCTGCCGCCCGGGGTACGCACCTACTACCTGCGCCGCGGACGCCTGACGGCCGAGCACCGTGCACTCGTCGCGACCCTGCTCGCGCAGTACGGCCTTCCCGCGGGGCCGCTCGAGCCGGCCGAGCTCTTCGGCGGGCTCCCCGTCGCGCTGGAGATCGGGTTCGGGATGGGTGAGGCGACCGTCGCGATGGCGCAGCACGACCCGGGCACGGGCATCGTCGCGGTCGACGTGCACACCCCTGGCGTACTGCGCCTGCTGCGCGAGGTCCGCGCGCGGGGCCTTACCAACGTACGGGTCGCTCACGAGGACGCGCTGGCGCTGCTGCAGCAGCGGGTCCGCCCCGCGACCCTCGACGAGATCCGGGTCTACTTCCCGGACCCGTGGCCCAAGGCGAGGCACCACAAGCGTCGGCTGGTGCAGCCCGCGGTCCTCGCGCTGCTCGCCTCCCGGCTGCGGACCGGTGGCCGGTTGCACCTGGCCACGGACGTGGCGGCGTACGCGGCGGTGATGCGGAAGGTCAGCGCGGCCGAGCCGGCCCTGCGGCTGGTCGGCCACGACCGTGGTGCGCGGCCCCGGACCCGCTACGAGCATCGCGGTCGGGCGGCGCACCGCGCCGTCACCGACCTGGTGCTGGCGCGCCGCTGAACCCTCGCGCGCTGCGCGTCATCCGCCCCAGGGCTTCCACCCGTTGGCCAACCAGACCTTGTACGCGACCCGGTCCTGCTCGGGGCAGCTCGCGCGCTCCGGGCTCGGCGCGTAGGCACGACCGCCGTACCCGCGCCACAGCGTCATCGTCATCTGCCAGCAGCCGCGCCAGAGCCCGTTCGAGGAGACCACGTCGCACCGGCCGTTGCTCTCCCGCCACACGATCATCCGGGCGTGCGGCGAGTTGCGCCAGGCTCGCAGCGACACCCGCTCCCGCGCCGACCGGTGCGAGCGCGCGGCAGGCGTGAGCGTCACGTCGGCGACCCCGCGCGACCGGCTCGCCGCCTTGCGCTGGCGCTTCTGGGCCTTGCGCGCTGCCTTCCGCTGGGCCTTGCGCTCTGCCTTGCGCTGGGCCTTCCGCTGAGCCTTGCGCTCTGCCTTCCGCTGGGCCTTCCGCTGGGCCTTCCGTTCTGCCTTCCGTTGGGCCTTCCGCTCTGCTGCGCGCTTGCGTGCCTGCTCAGCGGGGTCGGCCGCCGTGACACCGACGACCGGCGCTGCGGCAGGCGCGCTCGTGGCGGGACCGGGCCGGGCGGGGATACGGCGCATGTCACGCGAAGCCGCGTCGTCGACCCGCCGGTCCGGTGACGCCCCATCGGAGACGACGTACGGCAGGTGCGCCGACATCGCCGCCGCCCCGTACGCCGGCGCGGACGGCTCGCCCGGCGCCGGCTCGCTCACCAGCAACGCGCCGCCGAGTGCCAGGACCGCGGTGCCGGCGAGCAGGACCGTGCCGCCGCGTCGCCGCCGCCCGGCGCGCTGCGTACCGCTGTCGCCCTGATCACGGGCATGGCTGTATTCGGAAGTCGACGAGGTCGACATCTGCTACCTCCGCCACGCCTGCGAAGTGAGCTGTCGGGTTGGGCCGGTGAGGTCTGGCCCGTCGCGCACTGCGCGCGACTTCACCCCGAGGACACGGCTGGCCGCCGCGCCCGGAAGTGGGTCCTCCGCTCCCGTCCTGACTCGTCCCACGGCCGGGGACGGGACTCGGCGAGCCGACCGTGGCGGCGCCTGCTTCCCCACAGGGCCGCCAGCGACGCTAGCCCACCGGCGGGACGGCGGCGACGAGAGTGCGCCGATTCCCCGGATCCATCGCCCGGTGGGCTACGTTGCGTATCTGTACGCCTACAGACTGTCCATAGGGAGGAGGGCTGCTCGGTCGCCGGCAGGAGGCGCGCCGACCTCGATAGCGCTGACGGGTGACGGCCGGGACGTCGTCACCCGCGTAGCGCACTCAAGGGTTGACAGCCACCGCCGAAACCCACCGGCATGAAGCCCAACGGACCCGAGGCGGTCGTCAGGTCGATGCTCGCCGCCGTCCACCGGCGCGACCACGGCCACGCCGACGGCTGCTGCCGGCCGCACCAGGTCGAGGTGATCCATCTCGGGAGCGCCTCGATCGCGGTCTGCCACGACTGCGGCTTCGAGTCCGAGTTCCTCTCGATGCGCGACTGCGAGCGGACCGCCGGGGACCACCGCATGGCGACCGCCTGACCCCGACCCCGCCGGAGCGCCGGGCTCAAGTTCCGAGCCCGACCTGCCGACCTACAACCAAGCGACCAGACCACCCACGATCAGACCGGGAGACCCTGATGGACGACCTGCTGCTGGAGTACGAGGGCAGCAAGCCCGCCACGCCGAAGGAGCGTGAGCGCCGCCGGCGGCTGGCCGCGACCGTGACGATCTGCGGACTGGCGTTCGTCGGCATCGGACAGCTGTCCACCGGCGCCTGGTTCACCGACACCGGCACCTCCAACATGGAGTTCGCCACGGGTGACGTGCAGGTCTCGCTGAACTCCGATCCGGCGTTCGTCGCGAGCGGAGCCAACACCCGCACCCTCGTGCTGAACAACATCACCAAGATGGCCCCCGGTGACACGGAGTACCAACCGGTCCAGGTCAGCAACGCCGGAAGCCTGAAACTGCGGTACGCGGTGACCGGTATCACCGTCGACACCACGCCCGGCCCGAACGGCGGTGGGCTGCTCTCCAACGCGCTGGACTACAAGATCTACGCCGTCAACAACGCGGGCGCCTGCGCCACCGGCGTGAGCTCGCAGCCGCTGCTCGCCAGCACGCAGATCGGCACCACGGAGACCGAGCTCGTCGGCAAGAAGGCGACCGGCGTCGACAGCGGCGACCGTGAGCTGACCGCCGGCACGAACGAGTGGCTCTGCGTCGTCGCCTCGCTCGACGGACCCGGCACCGGCAACAGCTACGCCAAGGCCAAGTCCGACGTCACGCTCACCTTCTACGCCGAGCAGACCAAGAACAACCCGTGAACCACGACCCGCACAACTAGCACGACCCCGCACCACTCCCGGGCGGTACCGCCCGGGCAGCGACCCTGACCTCCAGGAAGGGTGCCATGGCAACGACGACGGTCGAACGGGCCGACCCGGACTCCGCGGAGTCCGCGGTGCCGCCCGAGCGACGCGCACGGCCCCGCCCGGGGCGGCTGTCCCGCAGCCGCCACCGGGCGATGCGTGCGTTGCGACGTACGACCGGGCGCAAGCTCGCGTTCCGGCTCGTCATGCTGCTGTTCATCGGGCTGATCGCGGCGTCGTACGCGGTCCCGCTCTGGTTCCAGCTGCAAGGCGACAAGCTGCTGATCGTCACCTCGGGGTCCATGGAGCCGCAGATACCCACCGGCTCCGCGGTCGTCGTCCACCCGATCAGCTCCCCCGCCGAGCTGCGGGTCGGTCAGGTGGTCTCGTTCTGGCCGCTGGACAAGCCCGAGATGCTGACGCACCGGATCATCGCGCTCAAGCACGTCGAGCGCCGGGACAAGGACAACGCGACGATCCGGGACGCGTCGGGACGACCGATCACCGACCCGTACATCCAGACGGCGGGCGACAACAACCGGCCCGACGAGTTCGGCAATCCGCAACCGGACCCGAACCTCACCCCGGTCGGGCAGGTCCGCGGCATCGTCCGCGACGTGCACGCCGGATGGGGCTACCTGCTCGCCTTCGCGCACTCGGGGCAAGGGCGGTTCCTGCTGTTCGTCCCACCGCTGCTGCTGCTGCTCGGCGCCGAACTGATGTCACGCGTGCCCGAACGCTGGTCGGCGGCCAACTGGAACAAGACGCTGATCGCGATCCGCAACCGGGACAGTGCGCGCGGGGGGCCGCTCGCGCGCTCCGAGTCGAAGACCGACCATGAGCTCGACGAGTAGTCGCAGTTCCCGGCGCTCGCTCGCCGTCGTCGCCCTCGGGGCGACGGCGGCTTTCGCCGTGGCCTGCGTCCCGGCCGCGCTCGGCACCACCGGCGCGTTCTTCACCTCGAACGGCACCGCCGCCCTGAGCATCGGCACGGCCGCGGCCTGCGCGCACGGCCCGGACGCGCCGTACGCCGCGACCCTCGCGGGCAGCGCTCCGACGCCCACCTTCTGGTGGCGGTTCGCAGAACCGCCGGGAGCGAGCACGGTCGCCGACGCGACCGGCGCCGGCAACACCGGAAACATCGCAGGTACCGCACCCGCCACCGGGGTCGAGCTGGGCGCGCCCGGGCTGGTGCAGTGCGACGCCACCGGCGCGCTGGCACAGCACGCCTCCCCCGCCGGGACCGGGTTCGTCGCGTTGCCGACCCAGCGCACCCGACCTGGAGAGATCACCGTGGCGCTCTGGGTCCGGGCCCAGCCCGGCGCCACCGGCGGCCTCGTCGCGTTCGGCGACGCTGCGACCGGTCCGTCGGGTGCCACCGACCTCGTGCTCGGCCTCGACGCCAGCAGTCGGGCGGCGTTCACGGTGCGGACGACGACCGGAGCGCAGACCGTACGCAGCTCGGTGATCGACGACGTGAGCGACGGAGACCCGCACCTGATCGTCGCGTCGCTCAGAGCGACAGGGGGCGGCGAGCGGGCCGCCTCGCTCTACGTCGACGGTACCCAGGTCGACACCGCCGGCGGGCTCACCCTCGCCCCCGCGATCGACGGCTACTGGCAGACCGGGGGCGGGGACGGCGACGCGGCCGCGGCGGTGATCGACGAGCTGGCGGTGTGGGAGGGGGGTGTCCTCACGCCCGCCGAGATCGAGAGCCTGTACCGGGCGGACCACTGGTGACGCCGACGGAGCCTCAAGGCCTGCGGGCCGATGCCGATCCAGATAGGGGTACGGCATCGGCCCTCCGATGCGGCGGAACGGCGCGGAAGGAGGCGTCATGCGGCGACGGCGATCGCTCACGACCACCTTCGCGCTGGTGAGCCTCGTCGCGATGACCGCGCTAGGCACCGCGCTCGTCGCCCTCGTGTCGCAGATGATCAAGCAGCAGTCGCTCGACGACGCGGTCCGTACGGCGGTGGCCTACGCCCGGGCGGGCATCGAGGAGAAGATCCCGAAGGACCAGCTCAAGAAGGAACAGCTGTCGCCGGCCACGATCAAGGGGCTGCAGGCCCTTACGCAGTCCGAAGGCACCGGCATCCACCTGGACGACACCCTGCTCGCCGTGCGCCTGTGGGGCATCTCGGGCACGCAGCTCTTCGACACGTCGACCTGTGCCACCGGCTCTGTCTGCACCACGGCGGGTTTCCCCGACGGGACCCGACTGGACCGGGCGCTTCGCGGTCAGCTCGAGGCCACAGCCGCCCTGGCGAGCGACGTGCGTCCCGACAGCGGCCCGGAGAGCAACCCGGAGGGCAGCGCCGCCGCGATGAGCGCGACCGACCGCGACATCGGGTCGCAGGTGCGCACCGTGCTCGATGTCTACGTCCCGGTCCGCGGCGAGGGGGCCACCGGCATCGGGGTCATCGAGGTCGTCCTGAACTACGACAAGGCGGCGGCCGCGACCGGCGAAGCCGTGCGCAACGTGGCGATGCTGGTGCTCGGTGGGCTCGCTCTGGTCTGGTTGCTGCTGTTCCGCACGGTCCGCAACGCCAGCAAGCGACTTCGGCAGTCCGCCGCGGAGAACGCCCGGCTCGCGCTGCTCGACCCGCTCACCGGCCTGCCGAACCGCCGGCTGCTCTCCGAACGGCTCGAGCGCGCGGTCGGGGAGGCACTCGACGAGGACATGCACGTCGGGCTGCTGCTGCTGGACATCGACCGCTTCAAGGAGATCAACGACTCCCTCGGTCACGACCGTGGCGACCTGCTGCTCATCGAGGTGGCACGCCGGCTGCAGGAGGTGGTGCGCGAGACGGACACGGTCGCCCGGCTCGGCGGTGACGAGTTCGCGGTGCTGCTGCCGACGGTACGAAGCGTCGAGGATGCAACCGTCCTCGCCGAGCGTGTCATCGCCGTGTTCGCCGAGCCGTACGAGATCGACGGGCTGGTGCTCCACGTCGAGACCTCCCTGGGCCTGGCGCTGCTACCGGACCATGCGCAGGACGTCACCTCGCTGTTCAAACGCGCGGACGTCGCGATGTACGACGCGAAGGCGGCGCGCCGGGGGCTGTCCATCTACTCCGCGGAGGGCGACGCGAGCTCGCCCGCCAAGCTGCTGCTGCTGGGCGACCTGCGCAAGGCGCTCGACTCGCAGGACCAGCTCTCGGTGCACTACCAGCCCAAGCTGGACCTGCACACCGGGGCGGTCGCCGGGCTCGAGGCGCTGCTGCGCTGGAACCATCCGGTGCGCGGGCTGATCCCGCCCGGCGAGTTCATCCCGCTGGCCGAGCAGACCGGGCTGGTGCACACCCTCACGCGACGGGTCCTCGAGATGGTGCTGGTGCAGCTGCGGGAATGGCGCCGGCTCGGCTGGGACATCCAGGTCGCGGTGAACCTGTCCGCACTCAACCTCGCCGAGCCCGACCTGGACGAGCGGGTCGCCGACCTGCTGGCCGAGTACGACGTGCCCGCCCACCTGCTCGAGTTCGAGATCACCGAGTCCGCCATCGTCCAGGACCCCGAGCGCGCGGCAGCCACCCTGGCGCGGATCGCCGCAATGGGGTCGACGATCGCCCTCGACGACTTCGGCATCGGCAACACCTCGATCAGCCAGCTGCGCGACCTGCCGATCGACACCCTCAAGATCGACCGGTCCTTCGTCACCGACATGTCCGACGGTGGCGAGATCCTGGTCAAGGTGGTCACCGACCTGGCGCACGAGTTCCGGATGGTCGCCGTCGCCGAAGGCGTCGAGCAGCCCGAGGTCGCCGACCAGCTGCGCCGGCTCGGCTGCGATCTGGCGCAGGGTTTCCTCTACGCCCGACCGGTTCCCGCCGACCAGCTCTCGGAGGTGCTCGCCGCGCTCGGCGTCCGGCTGCCCGGGCTCACGGTGCCGCTGCCCGCGCCGGTCGACGAGCCCGCGTCCGACGACCTCGACGAGACGCTGCGCCCCGAGCTGGACGAACCGGCCGCAGCCGGGTTCAGCCCTTCACGACCTTGAGCGCAGACTTGGCCAGCCAGTCCTTCCACGGCACGTTCCACGGTCCGCCGAGCCCGTTCGTCCACTCCATCGGGCGTCCGGTGTTCTTGGTGACGACCGGGTCGCCCAGCATCACGTTGTCGTAGTACCACTTCGCGTCGTTCACGAACAGGTTCACGCAGCCGTGGGAACCGTTCCACCGGCCGATCCGCCCGTACGCCCACGGGGCTCCGTGGATGTACTCCCCGGTCGGGGTGATCTGCACCGAGTACGGCGACATCACGTCGTACCCCAGACCCTGGTTCACCATCCGCTTCACGACGTACTTGTTCGTCGCGACCTTGATCCCGGAGCGGGTGAGGAAGCCGGGCTTGCCCATCGACACCGGGATCGTGCGGACCTTCTTGCCGGTCCGGCGCACCACCATCTGGTGGGTGTTGTCGTTGATGCGGGCGACGAACGCGCGTGCGGTCTTGAACGAGACGGTGCGCGTCGTCGCCTTGTTCCCCACGACGAGCTTGCGCTTCTTGGCACCGTTGCGTGCGAGGACCGTGCCGGACAGGTCGGCGGCGAGTGTGATACGCGACTTCGCCGGCCAGAACCCGTGGCGGGGCCGGAAGATGACGGTGTCACTGGCGCGCCACGACCACGCCCCGACCACCGGGGTGCCGTCCGCCGTCACCCGCAGCCGGCGCTCCACCGTGCCCCTGCGCTTGACCGGCTCGCCGAACCGCACGATCAGCGGGTAGGCGATGCCGACGGTCGGCGCCTTCTTCGCCGCCGGCTCGACGGTCATCCAAGTGCGGGTGCGGCGGATCCTGGGGTCCTTCGTGGGCTCGCCCTTCGGCTCACCCGGGGCGGCGTTCGTCGCGGCGTGCGCCGGGACGACGACGCCCGGTGCCTCCGGTGCCGCCACCGCCACCGTGCGCTCGCCGGAGTCCGCGCGCTCCGAGAGCACCGCGGGCGTGATCACCGCCGCCGCGACCGCCACCGCTCCGGCCGTGACGACCACGGCGGTACGTGCACCGACTCCCGACATCGCTGCCTCCCCTGTTCCCGTCCACGTTAGGTGACGGGACGTCGTCCGACTGCTCGGACGTACGCCCGATCGGCCTAGACCTTTCGGCCTACTTCACGACCACGACCCGGTCCCCGACGCGCGCCCACCGGTAGAGGAACCGCGCGTTCTCGTCGGTCTGCCGGATGCATCCGCCGCGCCCGAGCGCCAGCCCGAGCGACTCCGGTGTCTGCAGCACCGCGCCGTTGCCCCACCGCGGGATGTCGTGGAAGCCGATGGCCGCCCCGGTCACGCCGTGGGCGAACCGGACCATGTGCGCGAACGTGACCTCGGCGACCGGGTTCGACGAGGTCGGCGACTTGGAGTAGATGCGGTAGCGCCCCGGACCGGGACGGTCGGCGCGACCGGTGACCGGGTAGTCGCGCACCACGGTGCCACGGCCGTCCACGATCCAGAGGTGCTGCGCACTCGCGCCGTACACGATGCGCCGCCCGACCCCGGATCCGGCAGGGAGCGGCAGGGTCGCCGCGATGGTGGAGAGCACCTTGCGTCCGGGGGCGATGGTCTGGCCGGTCACGGTCGGGAAACGGACGCTCAGCGGAACGGCAGGACGGGCGCGCCGTGCCGCGTCCCCCGCTCGCCGGTGCGGCGTGCCGGTCCGGCTGCTCGACGTGAGCGATGCGGTCGCCCGTGCGGGCCGGGCCGCGTCATGGGTGGCAGGGGCGGCCGCGGCGGTCCGGGTGGTCGTCCCAGCGGCATCGGCCAACGCTCCGGGAGCGCCGATCGTCGCACCGCAGACGGTCCCGGCGGCGAAGGCGCCGACGAGCACCATGAGGGCGACGGGCTGCGGGCGCACTGCTGTCACGACGTGCTCCTCGGGGACGCGGCTGCACCGGACGCGTGCAGCGCCCGGCGTCGGCCGCTTCCCCGCGCGTGGTCCGCGCCGCCCGACGCGCCCAGCCTGTCAAGATCCGTGTCGCGGACCGCGGCGACACGCCGGAGCGCAGCTCAGCCGAACAGCTCGGGCCACCCGGAGCGGAAAGGGTGGACGAACAGCCCACTGGCGAGCTTCGGTTCGAACCAGGTGGATTTGGGCGGCATCACCTGGCCGGCGTCGGCGACGGCCAGCAGGTCCGCCGTGGGCGTGGGCGGCAGGCTGAACGCGACAGCGCTGCCGGAACGCGCGACGAGGCGCTCGAGCTCGCCGGTGCCGCGGATGCCGCCGACGAACGAGAGCCGCTCGTCGGTACGGGGATCCGCGATGCCCAGCAGCGGCGCCAGGATCCGGTCCTGCAGCACGCTCACGTCGAGGTCGGGCAGCGTCTCCCCGCGGGCCAGCCCCGGCCGCAATTGCAGCCGGTACCACTGGCCGTCGGCGTAGAGGCCGGCCTCGTGGGGCCGCTGCGGCTCCACGGCGTGTGGCTCCAACGTGATCTCGAAGTCGGTGGGAAGCGCGCCGAGCAGCTCACCCACGGTGCGCGGGCCGAGCTCGACGACCCGGTGGTAGGCCATCACGTGCACCTGGTCGTACGGGAAGACCACCGCGAGGAACCATTGCGCGTCGGCGTCGTCGGGCCGGGTGGCAGCCACCCGGGAGGCGGCCGCGCTGCGGTGGTGCCCGTCGGCGACGTACAGCCGCGGCTGTGCGGCGAAGGCCGCGGTCAGCGCCGCCGTCGCGTCGGGCGCGGCCACCGTCCACAGCGTGTGCTCGACACCGTCGCGGGCCGTGAAGTCCGCGGCCGGTCGGCCGCCGGTCCCGTCGGCAAGCGCGCCGGTGAGCGCCGCGGCGTCGGGTGCGAGCAGGAACACCGGCTCGTCCTGCGCCTCCAGCGCCGCGATGTGCCGTACCCGGTCCAGCTCCTTGTCCGGGCGGGTGTGCTCGTGGACCGCCACCTGGCCGCTGTCGTACGCCGCGACGCTCACGACGGCCACCACGCCGGTCTGCTCCCGACCCGCCATGCGCTGGCGGTAGACGCCGTACCTCGGGACCGGGTCCAGACGCAGCGCACCGCGCGAGGCGAGACCCGCGAGCGCCGCGCGGCCCTGGGCGTACACCTCCGGCGCGTACGGGTCGGTCCCCTCCGGCAGGTCGATCTCGGGCCGCGACACGTGCAGGAAGCTGTCCGGGTCGTCCGCGGCGAGCGCGCGGGCCTCCGCGGTGCTGACGACGTCGTACGGCGGCGCAGCCACCCGTGCCGCGCGCTCTGCCGCCGGCCGCAACGCCCGGAACGGCCTGACCTCGACCACCGCATCCTCCGATCCGCCGCAGTGAATCTACGACAGCGGCGCGGCGTGCCGACGCGCGCGGGCGGTGGCGGTCGGCCACGATCGGACCGGCGGGCGCGGTGAACGAGGGGAGGGCCGGGGTGAGCGACGACATCCGTACGCTGGGCCGCGCCCTGGACGGGCGCGGGGCCCGGCGCGCCCGCAACCTGCGCCGGATCGGGCTCGTCGTCATGGTGGGCCTGGTCGTGGCCTCGCTGCTCGGCGTCTTCGGTCCCAGTCAGCAGGCCACGACCAGCGCTGCCGACGGTTGGGAGCTGACGCTGACGGCGCCCTCCCGGACACGCGGCGGGCTGCCCGCACCGGTCACGATCGCGGTGCACCGCGCCGGCGGGTTCACCATGAAGACGATCACGATCCGGCTGAACCGGGCGCTGTTCGACGTCGCCGACTTCCAGACCTGGTACCCGAACCCGAGCAAGGAGACCGGAGATCCGCAGTGGGTGGAGTACGAGTTCGACAGCCCGGACGACGACACCCTGCTGATCCGGCTCGACTCCCGCATCCAGCCCAACCAGGTACCGGCGGTGCGACCGGTCACCGTCTGGCTCCGCACCGACGGCGCGCCGCCGCTGTCGGCGACGGTGGACGCGCTGGTGCTGCCGTGATGCACACCCTCCAGGAGCGGTGATGGACGTCGTGCTGCGCGCCGCCGCGGTCTTCGTCCTGCTCTGGGTCGTGCTGCGCTTCAGCGGCAAGCGCGAGGTGTCCGAGCTCTCGACGTTCGAGCTGGTCGTGCTGGTCGTGCTCGGGGACCTGATCGGGCAGACCGTGATGCAGGAGGACTTCTCCTTCACCGCAGGCATGCTCGCGGTGATCACGTTCGTGTTGCTCTCGGTCGGCGTGTCCTACCTGAGTTGGCGGTTCAACAGGCTGCGCCCGGTGTTCGAGGGCACCCCGACGGTGATTCTCAAGGACGGCGCGGTCGACCACGACGCGCTGCGCAACGAGCGCTACCACCTCGACGACCTGCTCGAGGCCGCCCGGATGGAAGGGATCCGGGACCTGGCCGACGTGGACCTCGCGGTCCTCGAGATCGACGGCAAGGTCTCGTTCTTCACCAGGCACTGATCCACGACCAGCGGTTCGTACAGGCGTACGATGTACGGATGGTCGACCGGAGCACGTCACTGGCGCACCAGCCCTCGCTGCTCGGCGACGACGAACCGGCGCACCTGGCCCTCCCGCTGCACGCACTGCGGCGTACGACGCTCTCGGGAGGCGCGTGGGTCGACCACCTGCCGGGCTGGATCGCCGGCTCCCAGGAGGTGTTCGAACGGTTGCTGGCCGCCGTACCGTGGCGCGACGAGCAGCGCCCGATGTACGAGCGCGTGGTGACGGTGCCGCGCCTGCTGGCCTGGTACGGCGCGAGCGACCCGCTGCCCCACCCGGTGCTCGAAGCGGCGCGCGCGGAGCTGAGTCGGCACTACCTGCCCGAGCTCGGCGAGCCGCTCGCCACCGCGGGCATGTGCCTCTACCGGGACGGCCGCGACAGCGTCGCATGGCACGGCGACACCCTGGGCCGTGGGGCGCACGACGACACGATCGTCGCGATCGTGTCGTTCGGCACGGCCCGCCCGCTGCTGCTGCGCCCGCGCGGGGGCGGCGCGAGCCTGCGCTTCGCACCGGGCCACGGTGACCTGTTCGTGATGGGCGGTTCCTGCCAGCGCACCTGGGAGCACGCCGTCCCCAAGTCGACCCGCGCCACCGGGCCCCGCATCAGCGTCCAGTTCCGCCCCGCCGGCGTCGCCTGACCGAACCGCGTGTCCCTGCTCGAAACGTCGTTATCCGGGCCGGATAACGACGTTTCGAGCAGGGACACGCGAAAGTAGGTCAGGTGGCGTACATCTGGGAGATCTCGTCGGCGAAGTGCTCGGAGACGACCCGCCGCTTGACCTTGAGGCTGGGCGTCAGCTCCCCGTCCTCCACCGTGAGGTCGCGCGGCAGGATCCGGAACTTCTTGATCGTCTCCCAGCGGTTGAGCTCCTGGTTGAGCTGGGTCACCGCCGCGTCGACCTCCGCCTGCACCTTGGCGTCCTGCGGCCACGCCTCCGGCCCGCCGGTGAGCGCCTCGTTCTCGGCGAACGCGCCCGTGGTGTCCGGATCCAGAGTGACCAGAACGGTGGCGTAGTTGTGGCCGTCGGCCTGCACGACGACGTTGGACAGCAGCGGGCACAGCGCCTTGAGCCGCGACTCGATCAGGCTCGGCGCGATGTACTTGCCGCCCGACGTCTTGATCAGGTCCTTCTTCCGGTCGGTGATCAGTACGCGCCCGGCGTCGTCGATCGTCCCGATGTCACCGGTCGCGAGCCAACCGTCGGCGCTCAGCACCTCCGCGGTCTCGGTGGGCAGGTTGTGGTAGCCGCGCATGATGCCCGGACCCCGCAGCAGGATCTCGCCGTCCTCGGCGATCCGCGCCTCCGTGCCCGGCAGCGGCCACCCGACGGTGCCGACCATGTTGCGTCCCGGCCGGTTGACGATCGTGCCGGCGCTGCTCTCGGTCAGGCCGTACCCCTCGAGGATCGGCAGCCCGATCGCGGCGAACCACTCGCCGACGTCCTTGGACAGCGCGGCCGAGCCGGAGACGAAGTACTCGATGCGGCCTCCCATCCGCTCCTTGACCTTCGAGTAGACGAGCCGGTCCGCGATGCGGTACTGCACCGACAGCCACGGCGGGACCGAGCGTCCGGCAGCCTGGCGTGCCACCACCTGCTTGCCCGTACCGATGGCCCAGTTGAAGATCTTCTCCTTCAGGCCGCCCTCGGCAGCCGTCATGGACGTGATCCGGGCGTACACCTTCTCGAAGATCCGCGGGGCGCCGGCCATGAAACTGGGCTTGATCTCGGCGAGGTTGTCCACGATCTTGTCGATCCGGCCGTCGACCACCGAGGTGAAGCCGATCTGCAGCTGGCCGGACAGCAGCACCTTCCCGAACGAGTGCGAGAGCGGCAGCCACAGGAACTGCAGGTGGTCCGGGCGGAGCACCTTGATCCCGTCGATCGCCGCCGCCTCGTAGCACCAGTTGCCGTGGGTGAGCTCGACGCCCTTGGGGCGCCCGGTGGTCCCGGACGTGTAGATCAGGGTCGCGAGCCGGTCCGGTCCGATCTGCTCGACCACCTGCCGTACGCAGTCGGGGTGCGCGGTGAGCTCCTCCTGACCGCGGTTGCGGAGATCGTCGAGACTCATGACCCAGTCGCCTGCGCCCTGCGAGCCGGCCGGCGAGATCAGGATCACCTTCTCGACCGCCGCCAGCTGCTCGCGGTGGGCGAGCAGCTTCTCCAGCTGCACGGCGTCGTCGGCGATCACGAAGCGCGAGCCCGAGTCGGACAGGATGTACGCCACGTCCTCGGCCGCCGTCGACGGGTACACCGTGGTCGTCGCGCCACCGGCACGCATGATCGCGAGGTCGGCGATGATCCACTCCACCGACGTCGCGCCGGCGATCGCCACCCGGTCCTCGGGCGCGAGCCCGAGCGCGAGCAGGCCGGCGGCGATCTCGTCGACCCAGGCGCCGGTCTCCGCCCAGGTCCATGACTGCCAGCCGTCACCGCGCGGGCCGCGGAACGCCTCCCGGTCCGGGGTGGCCGCGACCCGTTGCGCCAGCAGCTCCCCCAGCGAGGGCGCGATCGCGGGCAGCGGCTCGTTGCCGCGGGTGCTGCGCCCCGCGCTCTGCGCCGGCTCGGTCGCGGCCTGCACGCCGGCGGTCTCATGTCCGGTGGAGGTCATGGCTGCTGCTCCTGTCGCCCCGGCACCTGCGGTGCCGACCCCTGTCTGCCACTGCTCATGCAGCTCTCCTCCGGCAAACCTACCTTCGCCGTGCCGTCGGTCACAGGCATACGGCGGTCCTCGTGCGGCGACCCGGTCCACCGGGGTGCCGGCCGTCCGACAGTCGAACGTTTCAAGGCCCGGTACTTCTGCCATCTCGCTAAGGTCCCCGCCGGGATCTGCCGAAGAACCCTCTCGGGGTGGCTCCGCCCGCGAGCCCGCCCTGCGCCCGACCGTCGTCCGGCCGCGAGGAGCACCTCACCGATGCCAGCCCACACCCAGAGGACCGACACCGTCCTGCCGACCCGCCGGGTCGTGACCGTCACGGCCACCGCGCTGTGCGCGGCCGGCCTCGTCGCGGCCGTCCTGCCCGCCCCCGACGCCCAGGCCTGGGGGAACGGCGGGGACCGCAAGGGCCCGGGCGGCACCGTCCGCAACGGGTACGGCACCCACGACTGGATCGTCGACCAGGCGTACCGGATCGCCGGCGGCAAGGCGGGCGTCGGCGGCTGGTTCGACCCGGCCGTCGCCCGCCGCTGGAGCGGCTACCCGGACGTCTACCGCAGCGCGGCCACCAAGGGCGACCACGTGTTCAAGGAATCGGGGGGCGGGCGCGGGGCCGCGCAGAAGAGCGCCGAGTACTACGTGCGCACCGTACGGGCCTACCAGTCGGGTGACTACCGCGACGCCAGCAAGTGGTTCGGCATCATGGCGCACTACGTCGGCGACGTGAGCATGCCCTACCACGCGAAGGCCGACTCGCGGGACAACTCTGCGACCGCACGTAGGTACGAGGTCCACACCAGCGGGCTCACCTCGCGTGCGGGTGCGGCGCACGACCTGTGCCCCAAGCCGGCATCACTGCCCCGGGTCACCGATGCGCGGCAGGTGATCTCCGACATCGCGCGGCGCTCCCGGCCGTACGCCGGCAAGCTTCGCGGGATCCTCACGTCACGCGGGCCGGGGGCCGCACGCGCCATCACCCGCAAGGTGTTGCCGCTCTCGTGCAACAGCCTCGCGTCGCTGCTGCGCAGCATCCCGCGCGCCTCCGCGATGCCGGCCCGGGTCGCACGGGTGAAGGTGCGCCTGATCCGCACCAAGGTGGTGCTGGGACGTACGCCCAAGATCGACGTGTCGGCGTTCGACAGCCGCGGCCGCCGGATCGACGGGGCCGAGGTCCGGGTGGACTGGCCGGGCACCAAGCACGACGGGCGGTTCTTCACGATGCCGAACGGGCCGAAGCGCAACCACGGCGGGCGGGCCAGCTCGAGCGCGCAGGCCAAGGTGCATGTCACGGTGCTCGACCCGGGCGGGCCGGGCGCGCTCACCTCCAAGCGCGGCAGCCGCCTCGCGGGCCAGGCGGTGACCGTGACCAAGGGCTACCGCACGCTGTCGCTCAGCCAGCTGAAGAAGGCGCGCAAGAAGGCCCGTAAGGCCGGAAAGCCCTGGCGGCCGTAGTCACTTCGGCTTGGCCGGCGTGCTCTCGGTGGAGAGCGCCGCGATGAACGCCTCCTGCGGCACCTCGACCCGCCCGACCATCTTCATGCGCTTCTTGCCCTCCTTCTGCTTCTCGAGCAGCTTGCGCTTGCGGCTGATGTCGCCGCCGTAGCACTTGGCGAGCACGTCCTTGCGGATCGCCCGGATCGTCTCCCGGGCGATGACGCGCGAGCCGATCGCGGCCTGGATCGGCACCTCGAACTGCTGGCGCGGGATTAGTTCACGCAGCTTGCCGGCCATCGCCACGCCGTACGCGTACGCCTTCTCGCGGTGCACCACCGCGCTGAAGGCGTCGACCGGGTCGCCGTGCAGCAGGATGTCGACCTTCACCAGGTCCGCGCTCTGCTCGCCGTGCGGCTCGTAGTCGAGGGAGGCGTAGCCGCGGGTCTTGCTCTTGAGCGCGTCGAAGAAGTCGAAGACGATCTCCGCGAGCGGCAGCGAGTAGCGCAGCTCGACCCGCTCCTCGGAGAGGTAGTCCATGCCCTCGAGGGTGCCGCGCCGGCTCTGGCAGAGCTCCATGATCGCCCCGACGTACTCGCTGGG
The DNA here is from genome assembly GCA_017848795.1 of Candidatus Nanopelagicales bacterium. Taxonomy (GTDB): domain Bacteria; phylum Actinomycetota; class Actinomycetes; order S36-B12; family CAIYMF01; genus JAFIHG01. Next base: position 101,790 of record JAFIHG010000050.1, read on the forward strand.
AGCCAGGATCGTGGCTCGTACGACCGGCTCGTGGACGGCGGCGACCTTGCCCGCGGGGAACTCGCTGGGATTGGTGACGGTCAGCTCGCTGCCGTCGTCCATGTCCACGCGGTAGACCACGTTGGGCGCCGTGGAGATCAGGTCGAGGCCGAACTCGCGTTCCAGCCGTTCGCGCACGATCTCGAGGTGCAGCAGTCCGAGGAACCCGCACCGGAAGCCGAACCCGAGCGCGGCGGACGACTCCGGCTCGTACACGAGCGCCGCATCGTTGAGCTTGAGCTTGTCCAGCGAGTCCCGCAGCTCCGGGTAGTCCGAGCCGTCCAGCGGGTAGAGGCCGGAGAACACCATGGGCTTCGGGTCGCGATAGCCACCCAGCGGCGCTGCCGCGCCCTTGCGTGCGGTCGTCACGGTGTCACCGACGCGGGACTGGCGCACGTCCTTCACGCCGGTGATGAGGTAGCCGACCTCGCCGACGCCCAGCGCGTCAGCGGGCGTCGGTTCCGGGGAGATCACCCCCACCTCGAGCAGGTCGTGGGTGGCGCCGGTGCTCATCATCGCGATGCGCTCGCGCGTGGAGAGGTGACCGTCGACGACCCGCACGTAAGTGACGACGCCGCGGTAGGTGTCGTAGACCGAGTCGAAGATCATCGCGCGGGCGGGTGCGTCGGCCTCCCCGACCGGCGGCGGTACGCGGGCCACGACGGCGTCGAGCAGCGCCTCCACCCCGTGGCCGGTCTTGGCGCTCACCTGCAGGACCTCGTCCGGCTCGCACCCGATGACGTGCGCGAGCTCGGCGGCGTACTTCTCCGGTTGGGCCGCCGGCAGGTCGATCTTGTTCAGGACCGGGATGATCACCATGTCGTTCTCGAGGGCGAGGTAGAGGTTGGCGAGGGTCTGCGCCTCGATCCCCTGCGCCGCGTCGACGAGCAGCACCGCGCCCTCGCACGCGGCGAGGCTGCGGCTCACCTCGTAGGTGAAGTCGACGTGACCTGGCGTGTCGATGAGGTTGAGCACGTACGACGCGCCGTCCTTGGCCAGGTACGGCAACCGCACCGCCTGGCTCTTGATGGTGATGCCGCGTTCGCGCTCGATGTCCATGCGGTCGAGGTACTGGGCGCGCATGACCCGCTCCTCGACGACGCCGGTGTGCTGCAGCATCCGGTCGGCGAGCGTCGACTTGCCGTGGTCGATGTGCGCGATGATGCAGAAGTTGCGGATCCGGGCGGGGTCTGTGGCACCGGGTGCGGGTCCGGAGGCGCGCTGCGTCAGTGCCACGGGTGGGGGATCCTGTCGTTCGGGTACGGGCGGACGGGCGGCAACGGGTCGGCCGGCTCCGGGCGCTATCGTCCCACGTGCGCCGGGTGCGCCGACCGGTCGGCACCACCGCGCGATTTGGAGCGGCACGCCGCGACCCGGTATCGTCGCGGGCCGGTGTGTGCTCGTACGGCCCGCCCGCATCCGACGACCCTGACGACCAGCGAAGGCTTCCACGTGGCGAACATCAAGTCGCAGATCAAGCGCAACCGGACCAACGAGAAGGCCCGGCTGCGCAACAAGTCCGTGAAGTCCTCGCTGAAGACGGCCGTACGGCGGTTCCACGAGGCCGCGGACGCCGGCGACGTCGCCGCGGCGCAGACCGCCGCCAGCTCCGCCTGCCGCGCCCTCGACAAGGCCGCGAGCAAGGGCGTCATCCACAAGAACCAGGCCGCGAACCGCAAGTCGGCGATCGCCTCCCGCGCGGCCACGCTCGACAAGGCCTGATCCAGGTCCTGCCCTCTCAGCGCCGCCCGGTACGGGTCGCGCCGGCGATCCGCAGCAGGGTGCGTTCGAGCAGGTAGCTGCTCTGCTCGCGGTCCAGCCCCGCCTCCTGCAAGACCTTGCCGCGGGCGTCGCGTCCCTTGACCGCGGCGTCGGCGACGGCGAGGGCGCCGAACGCGCGGGCCAGCGTGGCCGGGTGCCAGCGCCCGGTCTGCTCGCGCAGCGCCCGCAGCTTCCACGGCGGGGCGCCGACGTGGGCGGCGAGCTGGCCCTCCGCCATGCCACGCGGCGCCGACCCGTACCGGGCCAGCGACCGCAGCCCACCGGCGACCGCGGACGTGATCGCCGGACCGATGCCCGGGTCGTTCACCAGCGCCCAGCGCGTACGGCGGACCACCTCGGCGGCGCGGCCGTCCCACACGGCGTCGCTGATGAGGTAGCCCGGCACGTCGGCGACGCCCTCGTAGTACGTCGCCACGTCCTCGGCGTCGATCTCTGTGCCCTCGACGTCGGCGGCGAGCTGCGCCACCGCCGCGGCCAGCAGCCGCAGGTCGTCACCCACCGCGGCGCGCAGCGCGCTCACCGCGTCACCAGCCGGCCGGCGCCCGTGCGCGGCGAACTCGCGCGCGACGAACTCCTCGAACGCCCGGCCCTTGGGCTTCTCGCAGGCGAGGACCGCGAAGCCGCCCTTCTTCAGCTTGTCCGCGACCCCGCGTCCCTTGACGCCCCCCGGGTGGACGACGACGAGGGTCGCGCCTTGCCCTGGCCCGCTTCGTGCCGCGTCGAGCAGCACCTCGACGACGGCCGGGTCCGCGGACTCGGCGCCGCGGCACACCACGACCGCCGCGTCGCCGAACAGGTTCGGCGAGAGCGCGGCGGCGAGGTCGCCGGCGGCCCGCTCGGAGCCGAGATCGACGTCGCGACGTTCGGTCGCCGGGTCCGCCTCGCGCGCCCGGGCGACGAGGGCGGCGACCTCCCGGTCGGCGAGGAAGTCCTCGGGTCCGAGCACCAGGACGGCAGCCGCGTTGCGCGCGTCCGGCGAGGAGGCGGGCGCGCGGCGAGTGGGTGGCACGCGGTCATCGTGCCACCCACCACCCGCAGTCCCTCGGCACCCCGGTCGCTCACCGGCCGCGCGCGAGAAGCAGCGGGCCGCCGTGCAGCGGGTCGGCGACGACGGCGAGGTCGCCCTCGGTGTCGGTACGGCCGATCGCGGCGCCGACCGCCTGATACGCCTGCAACGTCGCAGCCGCCGGGTGGCCGTAGTCGTTGTCGCGCCCGCAGCTGACGAGGGCGACGCCGGGCGCGCTCGTCACGGCGTACCTCGGGTCCTGGTGCCGCGAGCCGTGGTGCGGCACCTTCACCACATCGACGTGCGGGATCCGCTGCTCGCCCAGCAGGACGCCCTGCGCCGGTGGCTCGACGTCGCCGGCAAGCAGCAGGGTGAGTCCCCCGGCCCGTACGAGCAGCACCAGGCTGGCGTTGTTCGGGCCGGAGTCGGTCCCGGTGAGCAGCCGCTGCGGCCACAGCACCGTCCACTCGAGCGCGCCGACCCGTACCTGCTCTCCCGCTGCCGCGGCGCGGACGGGCACGCCGGCAGCAGCTGCCCAGCCGCGAACCCGAGACGCCTCGCCGGGCGGGTCGGCAAGCGGGGAGACGATCACCTCTCCGACCTCGCGTCCGCCGCGCAGCACGCCCGGTACGCCCTCGACGTGGTCGGCGTGCTCGTGGGTGAGCAGCAGCGCGGGCACCCGGCGCACCCCGAGCCGCTGCAGGCACCGATCCATCGCGGCCGGGTCGGGCCCCGCGTCGACGACGACCGCGATGCCCGGGCCCGCGTTGAGCACCAGCCCGTCGCCCTGGCCGACGTCGCAGGCGACGATCACCCAGCCCTCCGGGGGCCAGGACGAGGGCAGCAGCGGGCGGCCCGCCGCGGGCAGCACCACCACGACGAGCAGCACCACCGCGCCGGCAGCGGCCACCGGCCGGAGGCGGCCGGCGCGGTGCGCGGCCCAGCCGGCGGCGAGCACGAGCAGCAGCACGACCGCGAGCAGCCCGCCTCCGGGCGCACCGGTCGGCCAGGGCAGCACCGCGCCCGGCACGTCCTGCGCGTGGCGGGCAACCGCCGCGATCCATCCCGCGGGCACGGTCGCGACGTGCGCGAGCACTGCCGCCGGGCCGGGCGCGAGGACGCCGAGCCCGGCGACGAGCAGCCCGAGCACGCTAGCCGGGCCGACGGCCGGCTCGGCGAGCACGTTCGCGGGCACCGACAGCAACGGGACCCCGCCGCCGATGGCGGCGACCAGCGGGGCCGCCGCCAGGGACGCGGCGACCGCCGCGGCCCACGACTGGCCGAGCGCTCGCACCACCCCGCCGGCCCGCCGCGGCGCCAGCCGTCGGCCGAGGGTGACCAGGCCGGCCGTGGCCGCCACCGACAGCGCGAAGCCGACGCGCAGCGTCAGGAACGGGTCGAGCACGACCAGTCCGGTGACGGTGACCGCGAGGACCGCGGCGCCGTCGGTACGCCGCCCGCCGAGCAGCGCCAGCATCCCCACGGCGGCCATGAGCGCGGCCCGCGCCACGGACGGTTCCGGACGCACGAGCACGACGTACGCCGGGAGCATCACGGCCCCCAGGGCCACCAGGCCGCGCCGGCGCAGCCCGGCCGCCCGGGCGACCCACCAGATCATCCCGAGCGTGACCGCGACGTTGCCGCCCGATACCGCCGTGAGGTGCGCGAGCCCGGAGTCCTTCATCGCCTGGTCAAGGTCGTCGCCCACGGCGCTCGTATCACCGACCACCAGGCCCGGCAGCAGCGCTGCGCCGTCGCCGCCGACGCCGCTCGCCGCCGCCTGCAGCGCCGCGCGCAGCCGCTGCGCACCTTCCTGCAGGTCCGGCGCGGGCGCCGTGACCGTGACCGACTCGGCGGCGAGGTAGGCGGCGCTGCGCCGTAGCGGGTCGTCCGGCCCGATCCGGCCGCGCACCGTCAGGAGCGTGCCGGGCGCCGGGCGCAGCAGGGTGTCGTGCCAGGCCACGCGCACCGGCAGCGCCGACGCGTACCCGGCGCCGGCCCGGCGCCACTGCACCAGATCCGCGGTCGCGACGACGCGGTCGGCGCTGCGGTACGACCCGCTGGTGCGGCCCTGCTGCGCGACCGGGTCGCCGGTGAGCACGAGCGTTGCGGTGACGTACGCGCCGTCCGCCGCGGCGCTCGGCAGCGGACCGGAGACCAGCGGCGCGGTACGCAGCACCGCCGCACCGGCGGCGCACCCCGCGACCACCAGCACGGCGAGCACGCTGCGACCGACGAGAGCGGGTGCCAGGCCGACCACCACGAGCCCCGCTGCTGCGGCGGCGAGCAGTCCGGCGAAGCCGGCGGCGCTGCCGAGGACGCCCGCCGCGGCACTCCCCCACGCCGCAGCGGCGACGGCGACCAGCCGCAGCGCCGGCCGGGCGATCACCCGACCTGCACGAGCGGCGCGAGACGCTCGTACGTCTTGGGCCCGATGCCGTCGACCTCGCGCAACTGCTCCACCGACGTGAAGCCGCCGTGCGCGTCGCGGTAGGCGAGGATCGCGGCGGCCGTCACCGGGCCGACACCCGGCAGGGTGTCCAGGGCGGCGGCGTCGGCCAGGTTCAGGTCGACGACGACGGGCGCCGTCGGCGCGGTCGGCGATCCATCCGCGAGCGGCGGCGGCCCGGCCTTCGCGCCGACGACAATCTGCTCCCCGTCGACGACCCGCCGCGCCAGGTTCAGCGCGCCGGTCGAGCGCCCGTTCCGTACGCCGCCGGCCGCCTCGATCGCGTCGGCGACCCGCGCCCCGGCAGGCAGCCGCAGCACGCCGGGACGACGCACCGCTCCGGCGACCTGCACGACCACCTCTGCCGCAGGCGACCCGCTCGGCGCCGGCCCGGCACCGCCGGTGCTCGCCGGGCCAGCCGTGCTGCCGGAGTTGACGAGGGTCGGGGTGAGCTCACCGCCCTGCGAGCGCCAGGTGAGCAGCCCCGCCACGAGCAGCGCACCGAGCGCGAGGGCCGCGAGCGCACGGGACGCGCCACGACCGGGCCGGCCCGGTGCCGGCGTCGCCGACGCGGGTGGAGCGGCAACGTCGAGCGGAGGCGCCGGAGGGTCGGCGACCTCGCCGTCGAGCCCGGCCAGCCGGCGCAGCCGCGCCCGTACGACGAGGGGGTCGGGGCCCTGCCCGAGCCAGGGGAGCCGGCGCATCCCGGCACGCTAGGCACCGGACCAGGCGTGGCGGAGTCGTCAGGCACCGCCCTGTGCACGACGGTGCACGTCGCGATCCTGTGGATCGCCTCCGGCGCGCCGTCCCGGGCGCGCGACGAGCCCGGTGAAGGTGCGCCGCAGGTTCTCCACGTGCCGGACGCAGACGATCACGCAGAGCGCGAGCGCGAAGAACAGGTCGAGGCCGTCGCTCGGCAGCAGCAGCGCGGTCGGTACGAGCACGAGCGCGCCGCAGACCGACGCGAGTCCGACGTTGCGGGAGACGGCGACGACGATCCCGAACACGGCGATCACCGGCAGCACCCAGAGCGGGTGCACCGCGAGGATGGCACCGAGCGCGGTCGCGACCCCCTTGCCGCCCCGCCCCCGCAGCCACGGCGAGGTGATGTGGCCGACGACGGCGGCCAGCCCTGCCACCCGCGCCGGGCCGGCACCGGCCACGAGCGCGACGAGCAGCACCGGCAGGTACCCCTTCGCCACGTCGAGCAGGCCGACGAGCACACCCACGCGCCAGCCCATGACGCGGCCGGCGTTCGTGGCCCCCGGGTTCCCCGAGCCGCGCCCGCGCAGGTCCGCGCCACGGGCCCGCGCGATCATCGACGCGGGGTTCAGCGAGCCGACGAGGTAGCCGAGCAGACCGGCGGCCGAGTACGTCCAGATCGTGCGGATGACGTCCGGCAGCAACGCCTGGAGCGTCGCACGCAGGTCCTGGAATCCGGCCACGGCAGAGCGCTCCGCTCAGTGCGGTGAGACGACGACCGCGATCATGCCCGGACCGACGTGCGCGCCCACGACCGCACCCACCTCGGACACCACGACCTGCGCACCGGGAAGCGCGGCGGTGAGCCGCTCCGCGACGGTCTCGGCGCGTTCCCGGGCGTCGAGGTGGTGCACCGCGAGGTCCGCCTCGCCGTCGGCCACCCGCGCCACGACGAGCTCCTGGATGCGCGCGAGCGCACGGGACGCGGTCCGTACCTTCTCCAGCAGCCGGACCTGTCCCTCCACGATGGTGAGGATCGGCTTGACGGCGAGGGCCTGGCCGAGCATCGCCTGCGCGGCGCCGACCCGCCCGCCGCGGCGCAGGTAGTCGAGCGTGTCCACGTAGAACAGCGAGTACGAGGCGGCGCAGCGTTCGCGGGCGGCGCGGGCGACGGCGTCGAGACCGGCGCCGTCGCTTGCGGCCCGGGCGGCGGCGATGACCCCGAAGCCGGCACCCATCCCGACCGATCCGCTGTCGATGACGCGCGTCGGCACCGGCGAGCGGCGGGCGGCGAGCAGCGCCGACTCGTACGTCCCCGACATCTGCGCGGAGAGGTGGATCGACACGATGCCGGTCGCACCGGACTGCGCCGCACACTCGTATGCCTGCGCGAGACGTTCCGGAGCCGGCCGGGAGGTTGTCACCACCTGCCACTCCCGCAACGCCGCCGCCACCTGGGCGGGGCTCACCTCCGTACCCTCGTCGTACGCCCGACCGGCGATCACCACCTGGACCGGTACGACGGTCACCGCGTCAGCAGGCAGCAGCCCCGCGGGCAGGTAGCTCGTGGAGTCGGTGACGACGGCGACCCGGCCGGCAGCCGCGGCGGTGCTCACGCCGCGCTCACCCCGGCACGATGTTGACGAGGGACGGAGCGCGCACGATCACCCGGCGCGCCGGTCGCCCGGACAGCGCGGCCACGATCGCCGGCTCGGCGAGGGCGGCGGCCTCCAGCTCCGCGGCGGCGATGCCCGGCGGCACCTCCAACCGGGCGCGTACCTTGCCCGCGACCTGCACCACGCACGTGACCGACTCCTGCACGAGCAGGTCGGGGTCGGCCTGCGGCCAGCCGACGCGGGCCACGGTCGGCTCGTGGCCGAGCCGGGCCCACATGTCCTCGGCCGTGTACGGCGCCACGAGCGAGAGCATCACCGCGACCGCCTCGACCGCCTCCCGCACCGCCGGGTCCGCTGCGCCGGGCCCGCTGTCGATCGCCTTGCGGGTGGCATTGACGAGCTCCATCGTGCGGGCCACGGCGACGTTGAACCTGTGGGAGTCGAGCGCCGCGGTGGCCTCGTGCACCGCGTGCGCTGTCGCGCGCCGCAGCTCGCGGTCCCCGGTGGCCGGGTCGGTGCCCGGGGGGCAGCTCACGTCACCGGCCAGCCGCCACGCCCGCGCCAGGAAGCGCTGCGAGCCGGACGGGGACAGGTCGGCCCAGTCGATGTCGTCCTCGGGAGGACCGGCGAACGCCATCGTCAGGCGTACCGCATCGACCCCGAACCGCTCGAGCTGCTCGCCGAGGTCCACACCATTGCCGAGCGACTTGCTCATGGCCTTGCCCTGGTTGATGACCTGACCCTGGTTGAGCAGCGCCGTGAACGGCTCGACGAAGTCGACCATCCCCATGTCGTGCAGGACCTTGGTGAAGAACCGGCTGTAGAGCAGGTGCAGGATCGCGTGCTCGACCCCGCCGACGTACTGCGCGACGGGCATCCACCGCCGCACCGCCTCCGGGTCGAACGGACCGTCGGTGTACGACGGCGAGCAGTAGCGCAGGTAGTACCAGGAGGAGTCGACGAACGTGTCCATCGTGTCGGTGTCGCGCTCCCCGGGCCCGCCGCACCGCGGGCAGGTCGTACGGACCCAGTCGGTCGCCGAGGCGAGCGGCGAGACCCCCTTCGGCGCCAGCTCGCTGCCGCGCAGGTCGGGCAGCCGGACGGGCAGCTGGTCGTCGGGTACGGGCACCTCGCCGCAGCTCGCGCAGTGCACGATCGGGATCGGGGCGCCCCAGAACCGCTGCCGGGACAGCAGCCAGTCGCGCAGCCGGAACGCGACACCGCCGCGGCCGACCCCCTTGGACTCGAGCAGCTCGACGATCCGGGCGATCCCCTCCTCCTTGCCGGTGCCGTCGATCGGTCCGGAGTTCACGTGCACGCCCTCGCCGGCGGTGGCGATGCCGCTGACCGCCGGGTCCGGCTCGCCGGTGTCGAGGACCACCCGGACCGGCAGGTCGAACTCGCGGGCGAAGTCCAGGTCGCGCTGGTCGTGCGCCGGGACCGCCATGATCGCGCCGGTGCCGTAGTCGGCCAGGACGTAGTCGGCAGCCCACACCGGGATGCGCTCGCCGTTCACCGGGTTCACGGCGTACCGCCCGAGGAACACCCCCGTCTTCGCCCGCTCGCTGGAGAGCCGGTCGATGTCCGAGAGCCGCTTGACCTGCTCGAGGTACGCCGCGAACTCTTCCCGGCACTCCGGGGCGCACAGCTCGTCGGCGAGCGCCGCGTCGGCGGCCACCACGAAGAAGGTGGCGCCGAACAAGGTGTCCGGGCGGGTGGTGAAGACCGAGACGGGCTCCTCGCGCCCGTCGATCGCGAACTGCACGTGCGCGCCCTCGGACCGCCCGATCCAGTTGCGCTGCATCGTCAGGACGCGCTCGGGCCAGCGGCCCTCGAGCGCGGTCATGTCGTCCAGCAACCGCTGGGCGTAGTCGGTGATGCGGAAGTACCACTGGGTCAACGTCTTCTTGGTGACCGGCGTCCCGCACCGCTCGCACGCGCCGGCCACGACCTGCTCGTTGGCGAGCACGGTCTGGTCCTTGGGGCACCAGTTGACGGCGGACGCCTTGCGGTAGGCGAGGCCGCGCTCGCGGAAGCGCAGGAACAGCCACTGCGTCCAGCGGTAGTACTCCGGGTCGGAGGTCGCGAGGCGGCGCGACCAGTCGAAGGAGACGGCGTAGCGCCGGAACGACGCCGCCTGGGTGTCGATGTTCGCGTACGTCCAGTCGGCGGGGTGGGCGTCACGCTGGATGGCCGCGTTCTCCGCAGGCAGGCCGAAGGAGTCCCAGCCGATCGGGTGCAGCACGTCGTACCCACGCTGGAACCAGTACCGGGCGACGATGTCGCCGAGCACGAACGCCTCGGCGTGGCCCATGTGCAGGTCGCCGGAGGGGTACGGGAACATGTCGAGCATGTAGCGGCGCTCGGCCCGTCCGTCGTCAGCGGCGCGGAACGGGTCGAGCCGGTCCCACACCGGGAGCCAGCGCTCCTGGATCTGCTCGACGTCGAACTGGCTCCCGGTCGTCCCGGAGGCCGGCGGCACGCTCGCGGTCATCGTCGCTCTCGTCTCGTCCTGGTGTCCCGCGCCGCTGCGGTCCGATCCCGGCGCGGACCACCATTGTCCCGTGCCGCGCGTCGCGCCCCGCGTCGGCCCGCGGGCATCGACCGTCCGTACCGAATCGACCGACCGATCGGACCGGTGATTCCCGACAGCCCACCGGATCTTGGGTCGGGTCAGCAGGCTCTGTCCGTAAGCGTCCGGCGATCCCGGACGTCCCTGCGCTCCACCTGGAGTCCGCATGCACCTCCCCCACCACCGGCTGACCCTCGCCGCCGCATGCCTCGGCGCCGCGGCGCTGGTCTCCGCGAGCCTGCTGCCCGTCGCCCAGGCGACCTCCGGCCACCACCAGGGGCCGCCGCCGGGCTGGGTGAAGATCCCCGGCTCCGCGTACCACCTGCAGTCGGGCGAAAAGGACCTCGGACCCGCCGCCCCCGGGTCACCGGCCCGCTTCACCCTCTCCATGAAGGTGCCGCGCCAGAACGCCGCCGACGCCCTGGCCAAGCTGGTCTCCGAACCGCGGTCACCGCTGTACGGCCGTTACCTGTCCCCGCAGCAGTACCGGCGGTTGTTCGCCCCGAGCGACGGCGCGGCGGCCCAGGTGACGCGGTGGCTGCGACAGGCCGGGATGCGGATCGCGTACGACCCGGCGAACCACCTGACGATCACCGCGACCGGGACCGTCGCGGCGGCCGACCGCGCGTTCTGGACCGACCTGCACCGCTATCGCACGGCACCGGACGCCGACGGGAACACCACCACCTTCCTGGCGCCGAAGACGCCGTTGTTCGTGCCGCGCAACGTCAACGCCGTCGTCGCCGGGTTCCTCGAGGGCATCAACCATGCCGCCCGGCTGACCCAGCCGATGTCCAGCCGCGCGGACCGCACCCGGGACCTGCCCGGTACCGAGGAGGCGACCACGGACGCGGTGCACCCGTCCGCGCACACGGTGCCGACGTCACGGTCGGCACCGCCGCCCGAGGGGTTCGTGAACGCGGGCCCCTGCTCGCGCTACTGGGGAGCGAAGAAGGCATACGGCACGCCGAAGCTGCCGCGCGGGTACGCCGCACCGCCGCCGTACGCGCCGTGCGGGTACACGCCGCGCCAGCTGCAAGGGGCGTACGGATTGTCGGCGCTGCACGGGCGCGGGATCGACGGTCGAGGGACGACGGTGGCGATCACCGACGCGTACAACGCCCCGACGATCCTGCACGACGCCAACACCTACGCCGCCAAGCACTCCCAGCCGCGTTTCCGTCCCGGGCAGTTCCGCGAGGTCAAGCCCGACTACTACCGGTACGGCTACCACGACACCGTCAACGGCGACCAGTGCGGTGAGCAGGGCTGGTACGGCGAGGAGACCCTCGACGTCGAGGCGGTGCACGCGATGGCTCCGGGAGCGAACGTGCTCTACATGGGCGGGGCGAGCTGCCTGGACAGCGACCTGCTCGTCGCGCTCAACACCATCGTCGACCAGCACCGGGCGGACCTGATCAGCAACTCGTGGGGCGACGCCGGTGAGGAGGTCGACCCGGTCATCCTGGCGACCTACCACACGGTGTTCGTGCAGGCGGCGCTCGAGGGCATCGGCGTCTTCTACTCGAGCGGCGACAGCGGCGACGAGGTCGACGGCACCGGCACCCGGCAGACCGACTACCCCGCCTCCGACTCCTGGGTGACCGCGGTCGGCGGCACCAGCCTCGCCGTGGGCAGCGCCGACCAGTACCTGTTCGAGACCGGGTGGGGAACCGGCAAGAGCACCCTCACCGACGGCAGCTGGCAGCCGGCGCCACCCGGGTCGTGGGTGTACGGGGGCGGCGGCGGCACCAGCCAGGTGTTCGCCCAGCCGTGGTACCAGCGCCCGGTCGTGCCGTGGTCGATCTCGCACTACTTCGGCGCTTCGGCCGGGCGGGCGGTGCCCGACGTCAGCGCGCTCGGCGACCCGAACACCGGGTTCCTCGTCGGGGAGACCCAGACGTTCCCCGACGGGGTGCGCTACGGCGAGTACCGGATCGGCGGCACCAGCCTCGCCTCGCCGTTGATGGCCGGCATCGAGGCGCTGGCCGACCAGGCAGCGCACCATCCACACGGCTTCGCGAACCCGGCGATCTACCGGCTGTACGGCACCGGCGCGTACCACGACGTGGTCGACCCGAGCCGCGTGCAGTCCGTCGTACGCGTCGATTTCCTCAACGGTGTCAATGCCGACGACGGCACCTCGACCTCGTTGCGCACGATGAACCAGACGCAGTCGCTGCACACCCGCCGCGGCTACGACGACGTGACCGGCGTGGGCTCACCGACCGGGGCGCGTTACGTGCTCGGTCTCGGTCGCTGATCCATCGCGGCGGTGACCTGTCACGGCGGTGTCCCGTCACGGTTTTCGTGACGGGGCACCGCCGGTCCGCTGCCCTGTGCCGCCTGGAGCGCAGCGGCGATCGCGCGCCCGACGGCCTCGTGTGTCGCCCAGGACCAGTGCAGCCCGTCGGGGTTCCCCGTGCCGGACGCGAGCGCCGGCCCGACGATCGGGTCCAGCTCGACCAGGCCCGTACCGTGACGCGCCGCCCACCGACGTGCCGCGGCGACGGCGGGACGGTGCGGGCGGTCCGCCGGGTACGCCGCGCTCGCGTACGGGGACGGCGTGAGCAGCACCGCGGGGATGCCCGGGCGGTAGTGCCGGACTCCCGACAGGGTCCGGGCGAGGTAGCGGTCGGTCGCCTCCTGCGGCAGCTGCCGCATACGTCCCCCGCTCACCCGGATCACGGGCGGCGCGAGGCGGCGGTACCACCCGCGCGCGGAACGGCGCAGCGCCCCGGGTCGTAGGTAGGCGATCCCCTCGCGCAGGTACGTCGGCAGCGCCGCGGGCAGCGCGTCCATCCCGCCGAGCCCGAGGACCAGCGCGTCGGCCCGCGGCAGCAGCACTCCCCACACCCGCGGGTCCCGCGTCAACGCCCACCAGCCGTCGCGAGCCGTCCATCCGAGCCGGGCCACGACGTCGGCCCGTACGTCCGCACCGAGCGCAGCCGCGAGCACGTTCGGGTACAGCCGCGGGTCGTCGGGCGGCCACGGCCGGTCCGGACCGTGGAAGGCGAGCGAGTCGGCCAGGACCAGGACGTGTCGCACGGCTGAGAGGATGGCAGCCGCCCACCGCGAGCACACCGCATAGCGTGGTGATGGACGCCCTCGACGCCGCGACACCCAGGGAGTGCGGATGACCACGACGGTCGGCCCGGCCAGCTATTTCGATCCCAGCCGCATCGAGGAGCTCGACGACCGCAGCGCCGAGCTGGTGCGGCGCAGGGATCGCGATCTCGGCCCGGCGTACCGGCTCTTCTACGAGCAGCCGGTGCACGTCGTACGCGGCGAGGGCGTGCACCTGTACGACCCGGAGGGCAACGAGTATCTCGACTGCTACAACAACGTCCCGGTCGTCGGTCACGCACACCCGCGGGTGACCGAGGCGATCGCGACCCAGGCGGCCCGCCTGAACACCCACACCCGGTACCTGCACGAGGCCGTGCTGCGCTACTCCGAGGACCTGCTCGCCACGATGCCCGGCGAGCTGGGCCACGTCATGTTCAGCTGCACCGGGTCCGAGGCGGTCGATCTGGCGCTGCGGATCGCGAAGTACCGCACCGGCCGGCGCGGCGTGATCGTGACGCGCAATGCGTACCACGGGGTGACGACCGAGACGGCGAGCGTGTCGCCGTCCCTCGGCGGGCTGCACCGGCTCGCCGACTGGGTGCGCGTCGTCGACCCGCCCGCCGGTCCGCAGGGCGCGCAGCAGTTCCAGCTGCAGGTCGCCCAGGCCGCGGCAGATCTCGTCGCAGCCGGCGAAGGCGTAGCCGCACTGCTCGTCGACTCGATCTTCACCTCGGACGGCATCCTTCCCGAACCCGCGGGACTGCTCGCACCCGCCGTCGCGGCGGTCCGAGACGCCGGAGGCCTCTACATCGCCGACGAGGTGCAGGCCGGTTTCGCGCGGACGGGCGAGGCGATGTGGGGCTTCCAACGGCACGGCGTCGTGCCCGACCTCGTCACGCTCGGCAAGCCGATGGGCAACGGCATGCCGGTGGCGGCCACTGTCGTACGGCCGGAGGTGGTCGCGGAGTTCGGCCCCGAGGTGCGGTTCTTCAGCACCTTCGGCGGAAACCCGGTCTCGATCGCGGCAGCCCAGGCAGTGCTCGACGTGATCCACGACGAAGACCTGCAGCAGCACGCGTTCACGGTCGGCGAGCAGCTGCGCAAGGGGCTGCGGGAGCTCGCGACCCGGCACCGGGCGATCGTGGACGTCCGCGTCGCCGGGCTCTTCGCGGGCGTCCAGCTCGCCGACTCCGACGCAAGGCCCGCGACCGGGCTCGCGCTCGCGGTGATGAACGACCTGCGCCGGCGCCGGCTGCTCATCGGGACCGCCGGTCTCGAGGACGACGTGCTGAAGATCAGGCCTCCGCTGCCGTTCTCCGCCGATGACGCCGACCGGCTCGTCACGGAGCTCGACAACGCCCTGACCGCGCTCAGCGGTTAGAACGGTGGTTCGTCCTCGATCATCTGTGGTTCGGGTGCGCGTGGTGGACCCGAGTCAGGCCCGGGTGGGGCGCCGGGGTTGGGCAGGTATGCCTGGGGACGGACGGTGACGTGCTGGCCCCAGAGGGTGTGCCAGGTCATGGAGCCGTCCGCGTGACCGTCGTTGATGTCGACGAATCCGGCGGTCTTCAACGCGTGGTGTAGTTCGCACAGGCCGCCTTCGTTGGCGGTGTTGCTGGGCCCCAGCGGGTACGGCAGGCGGTGGTCGACTTGTCTGGCGGGCCGCTCGCAATAGGGCGCGGTGCAGCGCTTGTCCCGGGCGCGGATGAAGCGGATCAAGGGTTCTGGCAGGTAGGTGCGGCGCCCGTAGTCGAGCAGGTGCCCGGTGACCGGGTCGGTGACGATGCGCCGCCACACCTGCACGGCTCTGGCCAGCTCGCGTCCTACCGGGGCGGGGATGGGTTCGCCGTCGAGCAGGCAGGGGTTGTCGGCTTCGCGGCGCAGCGTGGCCAGATCGATGACCAGGTGTCCTTCGAGCACCCGGCGCCGGGAGTGTCCGCAGGTGCAGGTGCACGCGTCGGCGGCGTCGGTCTCACCGGTGTCGCTGGTCGGGGCGGTGTCGCTGATCTCCTGGGTTTCGTTGCCCGTACGTAGCGGTGGGGTGCCGAGGATGGCGGCGGCGAGCACATCTGCCCGGCAGGCGCCGAGGCGGGCGCCGGGATCGGTCCGCGCGGCGCGGGCGCCGCCGCGCGCGTGTTGCAGGTCGCGAGCTTGGCGGGTGAGCTCGGCGTGCACGGCGGCGATGGTCGAGGCGTCATCGTGAGCGCTCAGCTCGCCCATCGGTTCCCCGGCGCGGGTGCGGGTGGTGACGTCGCGGCGTTCGAGGGCTTGGCGGCGTCGTTCTGCGCTGCCGTGCGGGTCGACCGCGCAGATGGCGGTGCGTACGGCGCGGCGGAACTGGGCCACGGTCTGCTCGCCGGCGCGGGGCAGCACCCGCGCTTGGATCTCCTGCTGCTTGTCCTGCGCGCTGCGCCAGGGCACGGCCTGCCCGGTCTCGGGGCGATCGCCCAGTTGCGGGTCGTCTTCGAGGACCGCGGTCTCGGCGACAAGCACCCCCAGGTGGGCCCGGCTGATGTCGCCGTGCGCGAGCCGGTCCCGGGTCGCGGAGAACACGGTGGCGGCGGCGCGGGCGTCCTCGAGCAGTCCTTCCGCGGCATAGGTGCCGATCGTGCAGACGACGGAGATCTCCTCGGCCAGGTGCTTGTCTGCCAGGAACCCGTCGCTGCTCTCGCGGTCCGGTGGGGGGCACAGTGCGGCGACGATGTCCAGTTCGCGGGCGGCGAGCCAGCCGCTCAACCGGCGGATCAGGGCCAGCTGCGCCAGGCGCTGGTACGGCGTCCCGGCCGTGTCGATCGTGGCCGGGTCGGCCGCGATCACCGGCAGCAGGCTGTGCGGGTCCAGGTCGGTCGAGGTGGTGCACAGCTGCTCGAGCCAGGTGGCCTGCGCGAGCCGGTAGCGGTCCTCATCTGCCAGGTCTGCAACGACCTCCTCGGCGTCCGGGTCGTCCGGCCCGGCCAGCGCGGCCAGCGCGGCGCGTTCGAACTGGTCGAGCATGGCGAGCTCGGCGTTGAACGCTGCCAGGTCCGCGGCCGTCAGCTGCGCGGCATACGCCCGCTCCGCAGCGCTCACCTCGACAGTGCGGGTGCGACGCTTCCGGCTCGGTGACATGCTCATATCATACGCATGTACTGCGGCCCTTGCAAGGCTTTTTCGTGAGTATTTCCAACTACTTTCTGCCGCCCGAGGATCACTGAGGGCGACCGGTGCCAGCAGCGGTCAGTCCTGCAGCACCTGCACGGTGGCCAGCGTCGGGTCTGCGGCGTACGCGATGCGCAGCCCCGCCTCGCCGGCGGCGCGCAGCCGCGCGAGGGCGTCGGCGGTGACCTCCTCGCCGGGCACCAGCACCGGCACTCCCGGTGGGTACGGGGCGATCAGCTCGGCGCAGGTGCGCCCGGCCGCTGCGGCGAACGGGACCGCCTCCCGGTCGGCGAAGAACGCCTCGCGTGGGGTGCAGCGCTGCGGCGAGAAGCTGCCCCACTGGCTGGCTGCCTGTACCGGCCGCGGCGCGCCCGCGGGAGCGTCCATCGCGGTGCGCAGCGTCTCGGTCAGCAGGTCGAAGGCGGCGTCGTCGTCGAGCAGCCCGGCGATGGGTACGAGCGTGTCGCGGTCGGCCATCTCCACCCCGATGCCGACGTCCTGCAGCGCCTGCTCCAGCTCGACTCCCGACCGTCCGGAAGCCGCTGTGAGCAGGACGATCTTCGCCGGGTCGAAGCGGCCGGGGAAGTCGTCCGGGCCGGGCGCGAGCAGGCCGGTCGGTCGCAGCGCCGCCCGCAGCCGTGTCACCCGCGCCGCCAACGCCGTGAGCAGCTCGCGTCCGACGGGAGCGGCGAGCAGCGCGCGCGCCGCGTCGATGCTCGCCAGGATCGCCCCGGACGGGCTGGTGGTGTGCCCGGCGTCGAACCCCCGGTCCAGCCGATCCGCGGCCAGCCGGTCGGTGCGCGCCAGCAGCAGCGAGGCCTGGCTGAACGCCGGCAACGTCTTGTGCGCGCTGATCACCATCGCGTCGGCACCCCGCGCCATCGCGTGCTGCGGGTATCCGGGCGCGAACCCGAGGTGCGCTCCCCAGGCCTGGTCCACGATCACGGGTACGTCGCGGGCGTGCGCGAGCTCGCAGATCGCCGTGACGTCGGCGAGGGTCCCGAGGTAGGAGGGCTCCACGCACAGCACGCCGACGGCGTCCGGGTGCTCGTCCAGCGCGCGCTCGAGACCGGGCAGCGACAGCCCGGACGGGATGCCGAACCGGTCGTCCACCTCGTTGGGCAACCACACCGGGTGCAGGCCCGCGAGCACCAGGCCGAGCAGCGTGCTGCGATGCGCCGTCCGCGTGACGAGCACCGTCTGGCCGGGTCGGCCGAGGGCGAGCACCGCCGCCTGGTTGGCGTGGCTGGATCCTCCGACGGAGAACCGGCACCAGTGCGCACCCCACAGCTCGGCCGCCTTGCGCTCGGCGTCGCGCAGCACACCCCGCTCGAGCTTGACCGTGTCGATGCCGCCGTGCAGCGGTACGTCACCGTCGAGCAGCCGGCCGTACGCCGCATCGAGCCGGCCGGCCCGCCGTTTGTGCCCGGGGATCGCGAAGGTGACCGGGTCGGCTGCGACGTGAGCCGCGAACGCCTGCAGCAACTCGGCATCCGCCACCCATTGCGCCGTCATCCGCGTCAGGTTAGCCGGGCCCGCCCCGGGTCCCGCGCTGCTAGCGTCGCCGCACCATGACGACTGGGGCCCAGCCGCGGACGAACGCGGTGCTGTCGCGCCGGCGCTTGCTCGGCTTCGCCGCCGGGTCGGTCGGGACCGGGGTGTTCAGCACCGTCCCGGGGCTGCTGCTGCTGTTCCTGCTCACCGACGTGCTCGGTGTACCGGCCGGCTGGGCCGCGGCGATCCTGGTGCTGCCCAAGGCGTGGGACGTGGTGCTCAACCCGATCGTCGGCTCGGCCAGCGACCGCGAGGCGGTCCGCACGGGGCGCCGGACGCGCCTGCTCACCGTCGGTGCGATCGGTGTGCCGGTCTGCTTCGTGCTGCTGTTCGCGGTGCCGATCCCGTCGGGCGCCGGAGCGGCGCTGTGGGTCACGGCGGCGTTCGTCGCCGCCGCGACGGCGTACGCCTGCTTCCAGGTGCCGTACGCCGCGCTGCCCGTCGAGATGTCCCCCCTCGAGCGCCAGCGCACCCGTGCGGTCGCCTGGCGGATGGTCGCGCTCACCGTCGGGATCCTCGTCTCGGGGGGCCTGGCCCCCGCGATCGTCGACGCGCTCGGCAAGGACCGGCCGGCGTACGCCGTGATGGGACTGGTCGTCGCCGTCATCGTGCTCGCCGCGATGCTCACTGCGGCCCGCTCGACGCGCTGGGTGCCGTCCCGGCCGGGTGCGCAGTCCCTCGGGCTGCGCGAGTCGTTCGCGCTCGCGCGCGGCAACACGTTGTTCTTCCTGCTGATGTCGTCGTACGTGCTGCAGGCGCTGGCGGTGGCGACGATGCTGGCCGGCGCCGCGTACGTCGCGACCTACCGGCTCGGCGACTACGCGCTCACCAGCGCACTGTTCGTCGCGCTGGTCGGACCGACCGCCCTCGCCGTGCCGGCGTGGAACGCGCTGGCGGGTCGGGTGCGCCGTATCCACCTGCTGATCACCGCCACCGTGGTGTACGCGCTGGGTGCGGCGGCGTTCCTGCCCGTCGCCGGGACCGGGTCGGTGACCGGGGCGCTGCTGCTCGCGGCGCTGCTCGGCGTCTGCTACGCCGCGCTGCAGCTGTTCCCGTTCGCCCTGCTGCCCGACACGGTGCTCGCCGACGCGGGCCGTACCGGCAGCGCGCAGGCCGGCGCCTTCACGGGGTTGTGGACCGGAGGCGAGACGCTCGGCTTCGCGCTCGGACCCGGGGTGTACGCGGCGGTCCTCGCGACCGGGGCGTTCCGCTCCTCGACGTTCGACGCCCCCGTCACCCAGCCGGACTCCGCCCTCGCCGCGGTGCTCCTCGGCTTCTCCGCGGTCCCGGCCGTGCTGCTGCTCGTCAGCCTGCCGCTGCTCCTCGCGTACGCCCGCCGCGAGCAGTCGCGGTGAGCACCGGTGCGCCCGGCCGGGACGACCTGCCTGCGGGCCTGCGCCGCGAGCTGCGCGCCCGGTACGGCGAGCCGCACCGGCGCTACCACGACGGTCGCCACCTGGACGCGGTGCTCGCCGCCGTCGACGAGCTCGCCGGCGAGGCGGACGACCTCACCGCGGTGCGCCTGGCCACGTGGTTCCACGACGCGGTCTACGACCCGACGCGCAGCGACAACGAAGCGGCCAGCGCGCGGCTCGCCGAGCGGCTGCTGCCGGCGTACGGCGTCGACGAGCAGCGGGTGGCCGAGGTGGGCCGGCTGGTGCGGCTGACCGCCACCCACGACCCGGAACCAAACGACCGTGACGGGGCGGTGCTCTGCGATGCGGACCTGGCGATCCTGGCCGCGGCCCGTCCGGCGTACGACGCCTACGTGCGCGAGGTCCGCGCGGAATACGGACAGTTGTCGGACGCCGGGTTCGCCGCCGGCCGCGCGGCGGTGCTGCGCGGACTGCTCGGCAGGGACCGGCTGTTCCGGACCCGGACGGGCTACCGGCGCTGGGAGCGCGCGGCGCGGACGAACCTCAGCCGGGAGTTGGCCGCACTCGCCGGCGCCGCAGCCCCGCCGCCCGCAGCCGGGTCATCAGCTCCCGGGACGTGACGAGCACGGCTCCCGCGGCGACCGCCTGCGCGAGCCGCTCCTCGGGCAGGTCGTAGTGGTCCCGGTCGAACCCCCGGCGCGGGATGCCGAGCCGGCCGGCGAACTCGTGCAGCTCGTCGTACGACTCGTCGCTCACCAGGTGACCCCACAGCCGCCCGCGGAACGTCCACTTGGGCGGGTCGACCAGGATCGTCACGCCCGCATGCTAGGTGCGTCGCGGTCGCGGCGGTCGCCCACGTCGGCGCGGCGACGCGTAGGCTGGGCGACGCCGACCCGGGACGCTCCGGAGCCCGGGCAGACCAAGTCCCCAGGAGAGACCTCCGTGTCACCGGAGCCAGCGTCGCCGTCCGACACCAGCACCGACCTGCTCGCGAGCTTCGGTCCCAACGAGTGGCTCGTCGACGAGATCTACGAGCAGTACCTGACCGACCGCAACCAGGTCGACCCCGCCTGGTGGGAGTTCTTCGCCGACTACTCCCCCACCGAGCACGCCGCGGTACGCGCGCCCGCGAACGCCGAGCAGGCGTCGGTGCCCACGACGGCCGGGCCGGACCCGGCCGCAACCGCCCCCACGGCGCCTGCTGCGCCCGCCACTGCGCCGACCGCGCCCGCACGTCCCACGCCGGCTGCTGCCCCGGCCGCGCCCGCCACTTCGACGCCCCCCTCGCCCGCGGCCCCGCCGCAGCGCGACAACGGCTCGGACCCTGTCGAGTCGGTGGCACTGCGCGGCGCCGCCTCCCGCGTGGTGAGCAACATGGAGGCGAGCCTCACGGTCCCCACGGCGACGAGCGTGCGGACCGTCCCGGCGAAGCTGTTGATCGACAACCGGATCGTCATCAACAACCACCTGGCGCGCAGCCGCGGCGGCAAGGTGAGCTTCACCCACCTGATCGGGTGGGCGGTCGTCCGGGCGCTGCGCGCCAACCCGGAGATGAACTACGCGTACGCCGAGGTCGACGGCAAGCCCACGCTGCGCCGGCACGAGGCGGTGAACCTCGGGCTCGCGATCGACCTGGAGCGGCCCGACGGCACGCGCCAGCTGCTCGTGCCGAGCATCAAGAACGCGCACGACATGGACTTCGCCGGGTTCTGGTCGGCGTACGAGGACCTGATCCGCCGGGCCCGGTCCGGCAAGCTCACCGTCGACGACTTCGCCGGCACCACGATCAGCCTGACCAATCCGGGCACCATCGGCACCGTCCACTCCGTGCCGCGGTTGATGGCCGGCCAGGGCACGATCATCGGCGTCGGTGCGATGGAGTACCCGGCGGAGTTCCAGGGAGCGGCACC
Source organism: Candidatus Nanopelagicales bacterium (assembly GCA_017848795.1). Lineage (GTDB taxonomy): Bacteria > Actinomycetota > Actinomycetes > S36-B12 > CAIYMF01 > JAFIHG01. The sequence continues at coordinate 123,003 of JAFIHG010000050.1, forward strand.
GGAGACCCTGGCGCGCCAGGCGGTCAGCAAGACGCTCACCCTCACCTCGACCTACGACCACCGGATCATCCAGGGCGCGCAGTCCGGGGAGTTCCTCCGCGTCGTCCACCAGCTGCTGCTCGGGGAGCAGGACTTCTACGACGAGGTCTTCGCCGCCCTGCGCATCCCGTACGAGCCGATCCGGTGGGCCCAGGACATCGCCACGGCGCACGACGACGACCTGGACAAGACCTCCCGGGTGCAGCAGCTCATCCATGCCTACCGCGTGCGCGGCCACCTGATGGCCGACACGAACCCCTTGGAGTACCACCAGCGTTCGCACTCCGACCTCGACGTCGGCAGCCACGGGCTGACGCTCTGGGACCTCGACCGCGAGTTCGCGACCGGCGGGTTCGGCGGCACGCGGTTCGCCAAGCTGCGGGACATCCTCGGGATCCTGCGCAACTCGTACTGCCGCACGATCGGCATCGAGTACATGCACATCCAGGACCCCGAGCAACGGCAATGGATCCAGGAGCGGGTCGAGATCCCGCACGCCAAGCCCGACCGGGCCGAGCAGCTGCGGATCCTGGCCAAGCTCGGCGCCGCCGAAGCCTTCGAGACCTTCCTGCAGACCAAGTACGTGGGGCAGAAGCGGTTCTCGCTGGAGGGTGCGGAGACGGTGATCGCGCTGCTGGACGCTGTGCTGTACAGCGCCGCGGCCGCGCAGCTCGACGAGGTCGCGATCGGTATGCCGCACCGTGGACGGCTCAACGTCCTGGCGAACATCGTCGGCAAGTCGTACAGCCAGATCTTCCGGGAGTTCGAGGGCGGCTTCGACCCGGGCATGGCGCACGGCTCCGGTGACGTCAAGTACCACCTCGGAGCAGAGGGCACGTACACGTCCGCCGACGGGCAGCAGATCGCGGTGTCGCTCACCTCGAACCCGTCACACCTGGAGGCCGTGAACCCGGTGCTGGAGGGGTACGCCCGGGCCAAGCAGGACCTGCTGGACCGGGGCGACGCCTACCCCGTACTGCCGATCCTGCTGCACGGCGACGCGGCGTTCGCCGGCCAGGGCGTCGTGTCGGAGACGCTCACGCTCTCCCAGCTGCGTGGCTACCGCACGGGCGGCACGGTGCACGTCGTCGTGAACAACCAGGTCGGGTTCACGACCTCCCCGGCGGCGAGCCGCTCCTCGACGTACGCCACCGACGTCGCCCGCACGGTGCAGGCGCCGATCTTCCACGTGAACGGCGACGACCCGGAAGCATGCGTGCACGTCGCCCGGCTGGCCTTCGAGTTCCGGCAGGCGTTCAAGAAGGACGTCGTCATCGACATGGTCTGCTACCGGCGCCGCGGCCACAACGAGGCGGACGACCCGTCCCTCACCCAGCCGCGGATGTACAAGATCATCGACAACAAGCGGTCGGTGCGCAAGCTCTACACCGAGGGCCTGATCGGCCGCGGCGACATCACGGTCGAGGAGGCCGAGCAGGCGCTGCGCGACTACCAGGCCGAGCTGGAGAAGGTGTTCCAGGCGACCAAGGAAGTGACCGCCGAGGAGTCGTTGAACGAGCGGTCGCGGCAGGTGGAGCGCGAGGGGCAGAAGGCGCTCGTGCCGCAGCGTCCGGCCGCGGAGGTGGCGACCGCCATCAGCGACGAGACGGTCAAACGGGTCATCGACTCCCAGCTGTCCCTGCCCGACGGTTTCGCGGTCCACCCGCGGCTCGCGCCGCAGCTGCAGCGGCGGGCCCGGATGATCGAGCAGGACACCATCGACTGGGCGCTCGCCGAGACGCTCGCGATCGGCTCGCTGCTCACGGAGGGGCGAGCCGTACGCCTCGCCGGGCAGGACACCCGTCGCGGCACCTTCGGCCAGCGGCACATCGTCATCGTCGACCACGAGACCGGATGGCAGTACAAGCCGCTCAAGCAGTGCTATGCGGGCGGCGGCAAGCTCTACGCGTACGACTCCCCGCTCTCGGAGTTCGCCTGCCTCGGCTTCGAGTACGGCTACTCGGTCGCCCGTCCGGACGCGCTCGTGATGTGGGAGGCGCAGTTCGGCGACTTCGCGAACGGTGCCCAGACGATCATCGACGAGTTCATCGCGTCCGGCGAGCAGAAGTGGAACCAGCGCTCGTCGGTCGTCATGCTGCTGCCCCACGGCTACGAGGGGCAGGGCCCGGACCACTCCTCGGCGCGGCCGGAACGGTTCCTGCAGCTGTGCGCCGAGGACAACATGACGATCGCGATGCCGTCCACGCCGGCGTCGTACTTCCACCTGCTGCGCTGGCAGGTCTACTCCAAGCTGTACCGCCCGCTCGTCGTGTTCACGCCGAAGTCGATGCTGCGCAACAAGGCCGCGGTCTCGGCCACCGAGGACTTCGTCGACGGCACGTTCCGCTCGGTGCTGCCGGACGTGATGGCCGACCCTGCGGCGGTGCGCAAGGTGCTGCTGTGCAGCGGCAAGCTCTACTGGGAACTGGTTGCGGAGCGTACGGCCCGCGGTGCGACCGACACCGCGATCGTCCGTCTCGAGCGGCTCTACCCGATACCGACCCGCACGCTGCCGGAGGCCCTGGCGGGCTACCCGAACCTGCAAGAGGTGCGCTGGGTGCAGGAGGAGCCGGCCAACCAGGGGGCCTGGTCGTTCATGGCGATGACGCTGCCCGCGGTGATCGGTCGCGGCCTGCTGGGGATCACCCGGCCCGCGTCCTCGTCGCCGGCGGTCGGTTCGCACCACCGCCACGACGTGGAGCAGCGCACCATCGTCGAGCGTGCGTTCGGGTAGCGGCCGTGTACTTCACCGACCGCGGCATCGAGGAGCTCGAGGACCGGCGGGGCGAGGAGGACGTCAGCCTCGCCTGGCTGGCCGCCCAGCTGCGCACCTTCGTCGACCTGCACCCGGAGTTCGAGGTCCCGGTCGACCGCCTCGCTGTCTGGCTCGCCCGGCTGGACGACCAGGACGACGACTGACCGTCCCCGAGCGGTCCCCCGTCAGGGGGTGAGGACGAGCTTGCCGATGTGGTCGCCCGCCTCCAGCTGCTCGAACGCCGAACGTGCGTCGCGCAGCGGCCGGACGTCCGCGATCGTCGGGCGCAGCCCGGTGTCGACGCAGACGTCGAGCAGCGCGGCGAGCTCCTCGCGGGTCCCCATCGTCGAGCCGATCACCGAGAGCTGCAGGAAGAAGACCCGCGACAGGTCGGCCGGCGGGTTGGAGCCGGTCGTCGCACCGGACACGACGACGACCCCACCGGGCCGCAGCGACTTCAGGCTGTGGGACCAGGTCGCGGCGCCCACCGTCTCGATCACGGCGTCCACCCGCTCCGGCAGCCGGGCGCCGGGCTCGAACACCGCGTCCGCGCCGAGCTCCAGTGCCCGCTCCCGCTTGTCGGCTGACCGGCTGGTCGCCCAGACCCGTACGCCCAACACGTTCGCCAGCTGGATCGCGGCGGTCGCCACACCACCTCCGGCGCCCTGCACCAGCACGGTGTCCCCCATCCGCAGCCCGGCCTTGGTGGTGAGCATGCGGTACGCGGTCAGCCACGCGGTCGGCAGGCACGCCGCGTCCTCGAAGGAGAGCTCCGGCGGTTTGGGAAGCGCGTTGCGCTCCGGTACGACCACGTACTCGGCGAGCGTGCCCTGGTGCAGCTCGGAGAGCAGCGAGCGGCGCGGATCGAGCGTCTCGTCGCCCCGGCCGGCGCGCGGATCGCCGACGACCGCGTGCACCACGACCTCCGTGCCGTCGGGGAGCACCCCGGCCGCGTCGCAGCCGAGGATCATCGGCAGCCGGTCCGGGGTGATGCCCACGCCGCGCAGCGTCCACAGGTCGTGGTGGTTCAGGCTCGCGGCCCGCACGGCGACGCGGACCCATCCCTCGGGGACCTCTGGATCGGGCACATCTCCGAGAGTGAGCCCGGACAGCGGGTCCTCGGGATCGATGGAGGTGGCTGACACGGCGAACATACGAGGACCCTATTCGTCGGTACCGGAACGGTCCTGCCGGATCACCCGGTCCGCGACCGCGGCGGCGGCGACCGCGGCGGAGACGGCCGGGACCAGCCGCGGGTCGAACGGATCGGGAACGATCCGGTCGACCGCCAGCTCCGACCCCACGAGGTCGGCGAGCGCGGTCGCGGCGGCGAGTTTCATTCCTTCGGTGATCTGGGTCGCGCGGGCATCTAGCGCTCCACGGAAGATCCCAGGGAAAGCGAGAACGTTGTTTATCTGGTTGGGGAAATCACTACGACCGGTCGCGATGACCGCCGCACCCGCCGCCTGCGCCACGTCGGGGTGAACCTCCGGCACCGGGTTCGCGAGCGCGAAGACGATCGGATCGGGCGCCATGCCCGCGATGGTGTCCTGGTCGACGGTGCCACCGGACACCCCGATGAACACGTCGGCACCGCGCAGCGCCTCGGCGAGGCTCCCCGAAATCCCGGTGCGGTTGGTGCGCAACGCCAGCCCCGCCTTGACCCCGTTGAGATCCGACCGTTCGCGGGAGACGACGCCACCGCGGTCGGTGACCGCGATGTCGCCGACGCCCGCGGCGAGCAGCATGTCAGCGATCGCAACCCCCGCCGCGCCGGCGCCCGACACCACGACGCGGAGGTCGGGGAATCCCCGTCCCGTCAGCGCGGCCGCGCTGCGCAGCGCGGCCGTGACGACCACTGCGGTGCCGTGCTGGTCGTCGTGGAACACCGGGATGTCGAGCCGCTCGCGCAACCGCTGCTCGATCTCGAAGCAGCGCGGGGCGCTGATGTCCTCGAGGTTCACGCCCCCGTACGCCGGCGCGATCCGCGCCACGGTGTCCACGATCTCGTCGACATCCGTCGTGTCCAGGCAGATCGGGACGCAGTCGACGTTGGCGAACTCCTTGAACAGCAACGACTTCCCCTCCATCACGGGGAGCGCTGCCAACGGGCCGACGTCGCCCAGCCCGAGGACCGCCGTACCGTCGGTGACGATGAGGATGGAGTTGCCCTTCCAGGTGTACTCGTAGCCGAGCGACGGGTCCTTGGCGAGAGCCGCGGAGACCCGGCCCACGCCGGGGGTATACGCGAGGGCGAGCCCGCCGTTGTCGCGTACCCGCACCGTGGGCATCACCTCGATCTTGCCGCGCCGGTGCAGCGGGAAAGCGGGGTCGTCGTCGTACGGCGAGGCGCCCACCGGCAACGTGGGTGCGTACGGGTCGTGGGTGTCCACGGGCGGTCCTTCTGCAGCAGCGGAGGCGAACGGTCCCTGCAAGAGGGATGACGCCGGGACCGGACCGGTGAGGACGGGGGTCGCCCGTATGCCTGCCGATGCTACTCAGCGCCGCAACCAGCTCAACGCCGGGTGATAGCGAAGGAGCGCCCGCCCCAGCACGAGCTCGTCCGGCACCGCCCCGAAGGTGCGGGAGTCGTCGCTGGCGGCGCCGTTGTCCCCTTCCACCCACCACCCGTGCGCCGTACGACGGATCGCGCGCTTGACCAGGAGCAGTCCGGCCCGGTCCGGGCGGCGCACGACCACCAACTGCCCGGCGCGCACCGCTGCACCGCCGCGGCGCAACCGCCGTACGAGCAGCCAGTCACCGTCGTGCAGCGTCGGCGCCATCGAGTCGCCGGCCACCGCGACGCGCTGCAGCGGGGTCCGCAAGGTGATCACCTCCTCATGCCAGGTGCGGTGTCGCGGAGTAGTGTCGCGAGCAGGTCCTCGCTAGATCATCGACGAAGGGGTCACCATGCTGACGAGACTGCTCGCTCCCCGCACCACCGTCCACGCCCACTGCGACCTGCCCTGCGGCGTGTACGACCCGGCGCAGGCGCGCATCGAGGCGCAGTCGGTCAAGGCCATCATCGAGAAGTACCACGGGAGCGACGACGAGGCGTTCCGCACCCGCGCGCTGATCATCAAGGAGCAGCGCTCCAACCTCGTCAAGGAGCACCTGTGGGTGCTCTGGACCGACTACTTCAAGCCGCCGCACTTCGAGAAGTACCCGCAGCTGCACACGCTGTTCAACGAGGCGACCAAGCTCGCCGGCGGCGGTGGCGGCACGAAGGCGTCGCTCGACGTCGCCGTGGCCGACCAGCTGCTCGCGAAGATCGACGAGATCGCGGAGATCTTCTGGGAGACCAAGAAGGCCTGAACGTCCACGCCCGGCCGGTCCTACCGCATCCCAACGGCGACCGGCCGGGCGCCCGCGTCAGCGGTCGAGCAGCTCGCGCATCCGCGGGTTGAGCATGAGAGCGATGCCGCTCAGCGCGGTGAGCAGGACCAGCCAGCCGGCCAGGTGCAGCAGCGTCCCGTCACCGGCGACCAGGGTGCCGCCGACGACCAGCCCGAACATCTGCGTAACGATGTACGGCCCGCGCGCGATGTGCCGGCGGGACATCAACCCGCGCGCGATCAGTGCGATCCCGGCGGCGAACACCAGGAACAACGCGATCTCCACCGGTGCGCCCGCACCCTCGCCCGGCCCGGACCGCACCACGGCGACGGCGACCGCGACGGCATAACCGGCGAGGGCGAGCGCCTCGATCGCCGCCACCGCGATGGCCGCGCGCAGCAGCGGCGGGCGCGCCGTCGGGACCTGCTGCACCGGATCGCCTGACACGCCACGACAGTAGCCGCAGCGCTGGCGCAGGTCGGCCGGCGGCGCCGGACATCGTAGGCTGGCGCCGTGCGCGCGCTGCTCGTCGTCAACCCGGCCGCCACCACGACGACCCCGCGCACCCAGGACGTCATCGTCCACGCGCTCGCCAGCGAGCTCGACCTGGACGTGGTGAGCACCGATCACCGTGGGCACGCCCGCGAGCTCGCGGAGCGCGCGCGGCGGGACGGCGTCGACGCGGTCCTCACCCTGGGCGGCGACGGCACGGTCAACGAGGTCGTGAACGGGCTGCTCGCCGACGGCACCGGCCACGACGTACCGCTGCTCGGGTCGGTGCCCGGCGGCAGCGCGAACGTCTTCGTACGCGCGCTGGGGCTGCCCGCCGACCCGATCGAGGCCACCGGATCACTGCTCGAGGCGGTGCGCGACAAGCGCACCCGCAGCATCGGGCTGGGCACCGCGGAGTACGACGACGGGCTGCACTGGTTCGCCTTCAACGCCGGTCTCGGGATCGACGCGGAGATCATCGAGTCGATGGAGCGGCAACGCGCCGAGGGCGCTGCCGCCACCCCGCTGCGCTACCTGTCGACGACGCTCGCACAGTTCTTCGTCCACACCGACCGCAGCCGCCCTGCGCTCACGGTCCGCCGCCCCGGCGTCGACCCGGTGGCCGGGGTCTTCTTCGTCTTCGTCCAGAACACCTCCCCGTGGACGTTCCTCGGCCCGCTGCCGGTAGACCCCTGCCCGCGGGCGTCGTTCGACACCGGGCTCGACCTGTTCGCCGGGCGCTCGATGAGCGTGCTGGCCGGCACGCGGCACGCGCGGCGGATGATCCTGCGCAACGCGTTCGGCGGCAGCGCCGGCCAACTAGCCCTGCACGACCAGGCCGAGCTGGTCATCGACGCGGCACGACCGGTCCCGCTGCAGATCGACGGCGACGCGTGCGGCCCGGTCCGGTCGGTCCGACTGCGCTCGGTCCCGGAGGCGCTACGGGTGCTCTGCTGACCCGGCGGTCAGTTCGCTTCGGCATGGAGTGTGACCCAGCCAACACCGGGTTCGAGGGGAACCCGCGCGCGGCTGCCCTTGTGACACCTCGCTCTCCGTGACAGGGTTGACACGGTCGACTGCCCGTCCGGGCCGCCGACCGCTCCTCACCCGCCCGGAACTCGTGCAGGGCCCCGCCCGTCATCTGCTCCGGGACGCGGAATGCGAGGGATCGTGACTGCGTTCACAAGATGGTCACGATTCGGGACATTTCGCGAACCGGGACCGGAGCACGTACCGCACGAAGATCATTCACACGCTAGTCCCGGCACGATGAGCTGCCGGGTTGGAGGAGGACGAGCATGGACTGGCGCCATCGGGCGGCATGCCGTGACGAGGACCCCGAGCTGTTCTTCCCCATCGGCAACACCGGTCCGGCCCTGCTGCAGATCGAAGAGGCCAAGCAGGTCTGCCGGCGTTGCCCCGTACGCGAGGAGTGCCTCGCGTGGGCGCTCGAGACCGGTCAGGACGCAGGTGTCTGGGGCGGGCTCTCGGAGGACGAACGTCGCGCCCTCAAGCGCCGCAAAGCCCGCGCCCGCGCGGCGCGCGCAGCCGGCTGAGCCGTAGTCGACGCGACGCCGCCCCCGGCGGCGTCGTCGACCGACCGCATCTTCGGGGCGTCCCTCCTGCGCTGCTCAGGCGATCACCTGACCGCGCAGCAGCATCCGCTGCGGCGACGCGATGGTGGCGAGTTCCGCGCGAGGGTCGGCGGCGTACGCGACGAGATCAGCCGGTGCGCCCTCCTCGAGACCCGGCAGGCCGAGCCACTCCCGCGCGCGCCACGAGGCGCTCGCAATGACGTCCGGCTGTGGGATGCCGGCGCCGACCAGCGCCGCGATCTCGTCGCGTACCCGCCCGTGCGGCAACGAGCCGCCCGCGTCGGTGCCGGTGAAGATGGGTATCCCGGCCTCCCAGGCCGCGCGGACGCGTGCTCGTGATGTCTCGTACAACGCCCGCATGTGCGCTGCGTAGACCGGGAACTTCGCCTGTGCCTGCTCGGCTATCGCGGGGTTGTTGTCGATGTTGATGAGCGTCGGCACGACGGCGATGCCGCGCCGGGCGACCTCGTCGAGGAGATCCTCGGTGAGCCCGGTGCCGTGCTCGATCGAGTCGATGCCGGCTGCGATGAGGCCCGGCAGCGCGTCCTCGCCGAAGACATGCGCCGCGACGCGTACACCGAGCTCGTGTGCGCGACCGATGGCCGCCGCGAGCGCGTCGTCGGGAAATGTCGGTGCGAGGTCGCCGAGCTCGCGGTCGATCCAGTCGGCCGCGATCTTCACCCAGCCGTCGCCCAGCGCCGCCTGCTCCTCCACCTTGGCGACGAGTTCGTCCGGCTCGATCTCGATGCCGAGGTCGCGGATGTAGCGCCTGGTACGCGCGATGTGTCGCCCGGCACGGATCAGCCGCGGCAGGTCGTCACGCTCTTGCACCGGCCGGTTGTCCACCGGCGACCCGGCATCGCGGAGCAGCAGGGCGCCGGCGTCGCGGTCGGAGATCGCTTGCTGGGCCAGGGCTTCCGGATCGGACACGTGGGACCCGTCCGTGCCGATCCCCACGTGGCAATGCGCATCGACGAACCCCGGCAGCAGCCAACCACCCTCGACCACGGTGTCCGCGCTGCCTGTGTACCGCTCGAAGGTGAGCCTGCCGTCCACCACCCAGGCGTCGCGCTCCACCTCGTCCGGGAGGAACACCCCGCGTAGATGAAGGACCGTCACACCGGCACGTTATCGGCACCGAGCCGCCGCCGATCCCGTGGCACGCCTGCCTCAACTCTCGGCTCCCCTAACCGCACGGTGATCGAGCGAAGTCGAGACCATGATCACCGACGTGGTCTCGACTACGCTCGACCACCGAGAACTCGCCCGGTCTTTTGACGCGCCGACGGGCGCGTCACCAGACCCAAAGAGCCTCGACCACCGGATGGTCGGCTGGTCCAAAGGCCGCCCGGCCGGTCTGTGGGTCACACGGGGTGCTCCGCAACGGAGCACGCTCGGCCAACCCCACGGTGATCGAGCGCAGTCGAGATCACTGCCACCCGATCGTGGAGCGGACCCAACCTGCCGTCGGATCACCCCTACGAGAACGTGGTCTGCTCCGCTCGACCGCCGGATGGCCGCCTGCTCCTTTGCGGTGCGCGACCCGACGGCCACGCGGCCTTTGCTCGACTGCTGGATGGTCGGGCGGGGGTTTGGTGCGTGGCCAGGTCAGCCCGCTGTCGAGCGGGTAGCGTCGCAGTCATGACTGCGACGGGGACCGATGACCTGGCCGGCTTTGCGGGCGAGCAGGAGCAGCTCGAGGGGCACGGCGGCGACCACGCGGTTGCGGCAGCGCTGGCGCATGGCGTCGACACCATGTTCACGCTGTCCGGTGCGCACGTGTTCCCGCTGTATGACGCCGCCGTGGGCGGAAAGGCGGCGATCGATGCCGGCACACCGGGGCCGATGCGCCTCGTGGACGTACGGCACGAACAGACGGCCGTCTTCGCCGCGGAGGGTTACGCCAAGCTGACACGCACACCGGGTCTCGCGGTCCTGACCGCGGGACCCGGCGTGACGAACGGCGTCTCGGCCGTCACCACCGCCCACTTCAACTCCACCCCGCTGGTGGTGATCGGCGGCCGGGCCCCCGACTACCGGTGGGGATCGGGCGCACTGCAGGAGCTCGACCAGCCGCCGCTGTTCGCGGGGATCACCAAGTCGGCAGGAACGATCCACGATCCTGCCGACATCGGGGCACGCGTCGCCGACGGGTTCACCCTCGCCGGGGCCCCGCGCCGCGGACCGGTGTTCCTGGACGTGCCGATGGACATCCTCTACTCCCGCGCCACGTCAACGCTTCCGGTGCGCGCAGCGGTCGCACCGGTCGATCCGGACCCTGCGGACGTCGAGCAGCTGGTGTCGCTGCTGGCCGAATCGCAGCGCCCGGTCCTGGTGATCGGCGGCGAGGTGTGGGCCGACCGTGCGGAGCACGCGGCGGCAGAGTTCGCAACGACCACTGGGATTCCCGTCGTTGCGAATGGCATGGGCCGCGGCGTCGTACCCGCTGGCGACCCGCTGCTCGCGACACGCGCGCGCAGCGTCGCGTTCTCGGAGGCCGACCTGGTCATCGTCGTAGGGACCCCGCTCGACTTCCGGCTGGGGTACGGCGTGTTCGGGGAGGCGCAGGTCGCGCACGTCGTCGGCAGCTCCGAGCAGTTGAGCCGGACGGCGACGCTCGCCGCCGGCGCGGCAGGCGACCTGACCCGTACCCTCGGAGCACTGCGCACCGGCTGGGAGGCGCTGCTCCGCAGGCCGTCCTACGACGAGTGGGCGACACGCCTCGGGGAGGCTAGTGCCGCTGCGCGGGCGGGCGACAGCGACGTACTTGCGAGCAGCGCCACACCTGTCCATCCCGGCCGGATCTACGGGGAGTTGCTGCCGCGACTCGCCGACGACGCCGTCGTCATCGGGGACGGTGGCGACTTCGTGTCGTTCGCGGGCAGGTACGTCGAGCCGCGCACGGCGGGCTGCTGGTTGGACCCTGGTCCGTACGGCTGCCTGGGCACCGGACTGGGCTACGCCATCGCCGCGCGGCTTGCCCGCCCGTCCGCCCAGGTCGTACTGCTGCTCGGCGACGGCGCGGCCGGGATGTCGTTGATGGACGTCGACACCTTGGTCCGCCATCGGCTGCCCGTGGTGATGGTGATGGGCAACAACGGCATCTGGGCGCTCGAGAAGCACCCGATGCGCTTCTTGTACCAGTACGACGTCGTAGCCGACCTGCAGCAGGCGACGCGGTACGACGAGGTCGTACGCGCGCTCGGCGGAGCGGGCGAGACGGTGACCGACCCCGCAGAGGTGGGGCCGGCGCTCGACCGTGCCTTCGAGGCCGGCGTGCCGTACCTCGTGAACGTCATCACGGACCCGGCGGTCGCCTACCCGCGCAGCACCACCGGGGTGTGATCCGCCGGCTCAGCAGATGTCGCGCAGCAACGGGTACGGGTTCACGTGGGCGGACTCGCCACCGCTCTTCCACCACTCGAAGTGCAGGTGGTTGATGCCAGGGCTGCCGGTGTCACCCATGAGCCCGATCACGTCGCCCGCCTGGAACCGCTGCCCTGCACGAACCAGGTGCTTGGAGTTGTGCCCGTAGTAGTACTTCGCGCCGGTCTGCGTGCCCTGGATGACGATCCGCAGCGCACCGTTGCTCTGCCGGCCCTCGCGCACCACATAGCCGTTCTCGATGGCGTAGAGCGGCATGCCGCGCTTGCCGAGCATGTCGATGCCCGCGTGCAGGTGGCCGACGCGGGGAGCCTGGTAGTCGTTGGAGAACCGTGCCTTGGGCGCCGGGCAGACCCGCCCGCCGGTACGCGAGCCGGAACGGGAGGCGCGCGAGCCGCGGTCGCGCGCCTTCGCGGCCTTCGCCTTCGCCTTCTCGGCGAGCAGCACGCGCCAGGCCTTCTTGCCGAACATCGCGCCCTTGCCCAGTCCGTGCGAGCTCTTGAACTTGCGCACTGCGGCGCGGGTGAGCGGGCCGTACCAGCCGCTGACGGGCTTGACGTGCAGCAGGCGCTGCAAGCGCTTCACCCGCTTGTTGGTCATGCCGGGACGGACCGCTGCCGGTGCCTTGCGGGCCGCGACGGCCGTCGCGACGACGGCGGATCCGGGAGCAGCGGCGGCCACGGCGCTCACGGCGCTGGACGCGCCTGCGGCGGGAGCGGCGATCAGCATGCCGCCGCAGAGCGCAGCGGCGGTGCCGAGCGAGAGCGAGAGTCGAGAACGGCGCCCCACGGCGCGGACGAGCGAGGACATGCGTACCTCCAGCGCGCCTGCGGGGTGAGCTGTCGGGTTCGGCCGGGAGGTTGGCCGGCACGCTCGTCGCGTGCTTCACCCCGAGGACGCAGCTGGGCTGCGCCCGAAAGTGGTTCCCCCGCTCCTGCCCGATAGCGGTTGTCGGCGCGGCGTGCGCGACACGGACAGGACTCGGCGTCTGCCGCGCACGGACCTCCCAGGCATCACCCCACCGAAGGTCGCGAGCAACCTAGCAGCGAAGCGCGCGCCACCCAACCCCCTGTCCGCAACCGGTCGAACGGCCGCAGCTCAGCTGCTCGCGGCGCGCGCGAGGAAGCGCCCGCGGTCGACGACGCTGCGCACGATGGATCCCGTCGCGAGGACGTCCGGCGAGGCGTCGCCGTACTGGCGGGCCGTCACCTCGAGGGTGATCGAACTGCCGGAGACGGAGGCGACGACGGCACTGCACTCCACCGGCATACCGACCGGGCTGGCACGTAGATGTTCGACCGCGACCTTGGTGCCCACCGAGGTGGTGCCGTCGGGAAGCCCGGCGAGCGCCTCGACGGTGGCCGCCTCGAGCCAGGCGATCAGCCGCGGCGTGGCGAGGACCGGTACGTCTCCGCTCGCCATGGCGGCCGCGGTATCGAGCGGGGTGACGTCGCGACGTACCGAGGCGTGCACCCCGACCAGGTGGTCATAGTCGTCGTCTTGCGCCACTTTAGGAGGCTACGTCAAAGGGCGTTGCACAGCCTGTCGAGCGCTGGGGCAACCGGACCGGCGTCATGCGACAAGACCCAACCGGCGCAGCTCGACGAGCATGTCGTGCGGGCTGCTGGACGCGGCGGTCGCAGCGTCCAGGCTGATCACGCCGTCGCGGAAGAGCGCGACGAGGTGCTGGTCGAAGGTCTGCATGCCATAGAAGCCGCCTTCGGCGACGAGGGAGGTGATGGTGCCCGTCTTGTCGGGGTCCTCGATCGCGTCCTTGACCCGACCGGTGTTGATGCACACCTCCATCGCGACGCAGCGTCCTTGGCCGTCCGCACGCGGTACGAGGCGCTGGCAGATGATGCCGCGCAGCGCACCGGCGAGCGAGAGCCGGACCTGGGCCTGCTCGTGCGGCGGGAAGAAGTCGATGACGCGGGAGATGGTCTCCTGCGCGTCGACGGTGTGCAGCGTGGACATGACGAAGTGCCCGGTCTCGGCGGCGGCGAGCGCGGCCTTGACGGTCTCCTGGTCGCGCATCTCCCCGACGAGGATCACGTCCGGGTCCTGGCGCATGGCCGCCCGGAGCGCGACCCCGAAGTCCTCGGTGTCCACTCGCACCTCGCGCTGGTTGACCATCCCGCGCTTGTCGACGTGCAGCACCTCGATCGGATCCTCGATGGTGACGATGTGGACCTCGCGGTGCGCGTTGATGTGGTCGACCATGCCGGCCAGCGTCGTCGTCTTGCCCGATCCGGTCGGACCGGTGACGAGGACCAGTCCGCGTGGTTCGAGCGACAGCGGCCCGATCACGGACGGCAGCCCGAGGTCGGCGAGCGGGATCGCACCGATCGAGACGCGGCGGAAGACGAGGCCGGCGCTGCTGCGCTGCCGGAACACGTTGACGCGGAAGCGCCCGACACCCTCCAGCGAGTACGCGAAGTCGGCCTCGTTGGTGCGCTGGAAGGTCTCGACGAGGTCGGGGCGGAGCACCTCGCGGACGAAGTTCTCGGTGTCCTCCGGGCGTAGCGGGTCCACCTGCAGCTTGCGCAGCACGCCGTCGATCCGTACGCGGGGCGGCGATCCGACCTTGCAGTGGAGGTCGGATCCGCCGGACTCGGCGAGCGCGCGAAGGTAGGGGACCACCGACTGCGGAGCGTCGGAGCGAACGGACGGGTACACCGTGCCCGGCGCGATGGGGCGGGTCGCGGCGGCCGGGGGTGGCGACACGTGCGACGGGGCGGCGGGGGGCGCCGGAGGACGAGGGACGGGTCCGGGCGGTGCGGTCGGCTCCTCGACTCCGGTCCCCACGCTCTCGTGCAGCAAGCTCACCCAAGTAGGTTCGGCCGCTGCAGCCGTTCGCTTGAGCCGTTCGGGTCGCGCGCCCCCGCGCGTCGCGTGCCCGCTCAGTACGCGTACGCCGCCTGGCGCTCGATGATCCGCGACAGCACGTCTACCACCCGTGGGTCGTAGTCCCGGGTCGTCGAGAGCTGCAACCGTTCGATCGCTTGCTGCTTGCGGTCGAACTCCAGCGAGGCTCCGACCAGGTCGTCGTACGCGTTCGTCGCCTTGATGATGCGGCTCTCGATCGGCAGGTCCGGGTCGTCCGCGCCCGCCGGCCGATAGGCGTCGGCCTGCCGCTCGACGATGGTGGCGACCCGTTCCAGGACACCGGCCTCCCGGATGACGGCTGCCCCGAGCTCGGCGATCCGCCGTTGATCCACCGGCGCGACCATCGTCGTCGCCCCGCCCGGGATCGGGTCGACGAGGGAGAGCTGACCGATGTCGTGCATCAGCGCCGCGTACTCCAGGTCGACCAGGTCCCGCTCGGGCACGCCCATCTCCCGGCCCACCATGACCGCCAGCCGGCTGACCCGCCGGGAGTGCCCGGTCTCGGTCTGCCCGCCGACCTCGGTGACCCGCGAGAGCGCCCGGATGGTCTGCAGATACGTCGCGCGGATCGTGGCGTACCGGCGGAAGGAGAACTGGGTCAGCACGAGCGGCACGGCGAACACCGGGATGGCCCAGTAGCCCATCCACGGCATCGCGAGCGCGATCAGCACGCCGGTGGCGGTGATCGCCGTACCGATGCCGATGAACGCCCGCAACTCGTCGAGGAACGCGATGCGCAGCGGGGCCCGGTCGGCCGCCGAGCGCACTCCGGCCGCGATCGCCACGTCGAGCAGGCTGGCGCCTGCGGCGGCCGTCGTCATCGCGGCGGCGAGCGGCCACCCCGGGGCGAGCAGGTTGAAGACCTCGTGGTCCAGCAGTGGACGGAACGCGGCGGCCAGCGCACCCGCGACGAGGACGCGCCGGGCCAGGTCGTCCAGGAGCACCGGCCGGCCGGCGATGGCGCGCGGGACGGCGCCGAGCAGCAGGCCGAGTGCCACGACCGTGATGACCTGGGGTAGCCGGTAGACCAGCGGGCTGCCGTCGAACGAGGGCAGCAGGGCGTACGCCGTGGCGGCCGCGGCACCGAACGGCGCGGCGTCGCGGTCGCCGGGCAGCGCCACGCGCAGCAACTCGCCGACCGCGATGAAGACGACGAACGCTGCAGCGAGCGGTGCCTGGTCGACGCCGTGCCCGACAGTGATGGAGACGGCGGCGACAACACCGATACCGGCGACCGCACCGAGCGGGGAGAACCCGCGCAGCGGTCGCGCAGTCGCGTCCCAGGCCATCGTCACGAGGATCCGCGGTCGTAGAGCGTGGCCGGCGAGTCGGGGACCGGGCCGGCTGCCAGCGGTCCGGACAGCCCGAGTGCGGTGACCGCTGTCGGGTCGTCGTCGTCACTGCCGAAGGACGGTACGGGGGCGCTCGGCCCGGGCTGGTCGGCCGGGACGGTGTCCGCGACGTCCCACCCCTCGGCCGCGAGGCCCGAGGCGAGCGACTCGACCATAACGGGGTCGAACTGTGAGCCCTTGCAGCGGCGCAGCTCCTCGACCGCGTCCTCGATCGACCGGGCGCCGCGGTAGGACCGGGTCGTCGTCATCGAGTCGAAGGCGTCGGCGACCGCGATCACCCGCGCGAACTCGGGGATCTCCGATCCCTTCAGCCCGAGCGGGTAGCCGCGGCCGTCGATGCGCTCGTGGTGGTGGTAGATGCCCTCGATCGCCTCGCCGAGGAACTCCAGGTCGCGGGTGATCTCGCGCCCCCGTACCGGGTGCAGCTGGATCGAGGCGAACTCCTCGTCGGTGAGCCGACCGGCCTTCTGCAGCACGGTGGTCGGCACACCGAGCTTGCCGACGTCGTGCAGCATCCCGGCGTACCGCAGCGAGGCCACCCGATCCTCGCGCATCCCGATCCGCCGGCCGATCAGGACCGAGCCGCGCGCAACCCGCTCGGAGTGGCCGCGGGTGTACGCGTCCTTGGTCTCCACGGCCTGGATCAGGGAGCGGATCGTCGCCTCGTACGCCTCCCGCTTGGCCGCGAACTGCGCGAACACCCAGCGTGCGACAAGCAGCGGCGCCAGCACCAGGAACGCGGCGAACGGCCCGACGCCCGAGCACCAGACCACCGCGAGCATGAGCCCGAAGATCGAGTAGACGAAGTACGGCACCGCCGTCTCGCGCATCATCCCGCCCCACACCCGAGAAGGTGCGATGCGCTCGGATAGCGACACTACGGTGACCACAAACAGACCGTTCACGATCTCGTAAACGAGATTTGCGATCAACACGATGACAATGCCACGCGGGAAGAACTCACGTGTTAGGGGCGCCTGGCCACCGAGGAGAATGAAAACTTGTCCCGCCACGAATCCGGACAGCGCAGTCTGCGCACCGTTGAACAGCCGCTTCACGGGCGGCAGTGAACTGATCTCCGCCACGACCGCAACACCCACGAGTGCCGCGCCCCATGGCCCCACGATGAGATACGACGCAAGGACGACTGGCATCGTGGTACTGATGGTGAGGTTCGCAACCAGCAGGCCGGGGCCGAGCGACTGGGACGCGGATTCCGACGCGAAGGCGAGCAAGGCGAGTACCGCCACTGCCAACCAGAGGCTCGGGTCGAGACGAGCGACGGAGTCTGCAACCACGCCAGCCGCCACGAGCACCACAACGATGATGAAGAGGCGTGCGGGCGCCGGAAGTCCGCGCATCGCCCCTCCCACCGGACCGACGTTCTCACGAGCACACCGGCGAGAAGGGGATCGGCAGCATCCGGCCACTACTTCACTCATGGCAGTCGAGGAAACCCACTAAGTCACTTCCAAGCCCAGTGGGCGTCGACGCTGAGCAGGCGCTCGATTGCTGCCGCGATCTTCTTCATGTGTGGAGATCACCCCTTGGATGACATGTCACGGGCACCGCTGGTCGCCCGCGCACCATCCGCTCCGCTGGGGGTAGCACTTCGCTTCTGACGTAGCTCGATCACGAGTTACTGCCGTTGCGGGTGCTGCCGATCCCCATCTCGCCGCTGTGCAGTTGTGGTGTCCCCCCGGGCGCTTCGCGCCCGGCTCCTCCGGGTCATGATCGATCCAGAGCCGCCCCACTGTGACAGATGTGACAGAAGACTCTCAAGCCCCGATATGTCCGAATCTTGGCGTGTCGGGGAGGCCGGCCGCATCTGTGCTGGCCAGAGCAGTGGACACGAGGAGTCACGACAACACCCTCGGTGTGTCCGTACTCCGGACGGGTGACCACGCTGCGTCATCGCATCGCGCGATCGGCGTAACTTCTCGCCCCAGGTCGGTCACCACCTGCACTGCGCTGGCTAGCCTTCCACCCACGCGCCGCAGTGAGGACCGGGGAGGGCCGCGGAGTGCATTCCGATCGCGGCCGAGCGCCGGGGTACGGCGACCTGCTCGCCGCGCTGCTGGCGTTGCGGCCGGACACCGCGACCGCCCGTTTCGACGAGGTGCTCGCGACACTCGTCGCCGAGCAGCGCCTCGACCCGGAGGCAGCGCGCGAGCTCCGCTGGTGGCAGCGCGAGTCGTTACGCGCCATCGGCGACTTCCTCGGGGAGACCGCACCCGGTCTGCTCGCCGACCTGGAGACCTCGCAGCTGTCCGCGCACGCCACCACCGCCGTCGCCGCAGCCGCCTGGGACGAGGCGACCCGGGCCGTCGCCCCAACGTCCGCGGCGGACTTACGACCGGGCGACGAGCGGGAGACGCCCGACGAGGAACCGGACCCGGCGAGCGACGGAGACGATGTCTGCGGCGCGCGTACCGAGGGCGGCTCGACCGAGGTGGACCGGCCCGCGGCCGACGCCTCACCGGCGTCCGCGGCGACCCCGCCCGGCGTCGTCGTCGACCTGCGGACCTCGGCCGGTGGCCCGTCCGCAGGCGCCCCGCCGCCGCCGCCTTCGGCCATGGACACGGCCGGGACCGCGGGCGTCGACGTCGCGCCTCCCGTACGGAGCGCCTCGCCGACGCTAGCCTCTGGGCGACAGCGCCTGCTGCTGCGGGCACCGACGTTGTCCGATCCGCCGGGCGGGACCTGACGTGGGCGGACCGACCTGCGAAGTTCGGTACGCCCGCGCGACGACGCGCGAGACGGGAGGTTCGATGTCCGCGCTGCGGCTGCTGCCCGAGCTCGAGGACTCGCTGCGGCAGATCCCTGGGATCCGGGCGGCGAGCGTGGTCACCGGCCCGGACTCCCACCCGACCGAGGTCCACGTCCTCGCCTCCCCGGGCAAACCGGCCAAGCAGGTCGTACGCGACGTGCAGTCCGTCGCCATGGCGCAGTTCGACCTCGACATCGACCGCCGGATCGTCAGCGTCGTCCAGCTCGGCGAGGCCGACGCCGCGCTCACCGTGGTCCCGCCGGTGGAGCCGCCCGCCGACCAGCCCGGTGAGCAACCGGACGAGGACGCCGGCGACGGGTCTGCTGACCCGTACGCAGAGGCGGGCGAGCCCGACGACGCCGACCAGGACGAGCGCGCCGTACGACCGGCGCTACGTGCCATCGACCTGCGTACCGCCGGTGGGGAGGCTGTCGTGACGGTTGGTCTCGCGCAGGGCGACGACGCGTTCACCGGCACCGCCACCGGTCCGGGCCTACCCGTACACCGGCCGCGCATCGTGGCGCAGGCGACGGTCGCGGCGGTCGCCGAGCTGCTGGGCATGCCGGTCGAGGTCGAGAGCGCCCAGCTGCTGGAGATCGGGCTGCGCAAGGTCGCGGTCACGGTGCTGTCGGTGTCCGTACCGCGGCTCGGTGAGCAGGTGCTCTGCGGCTCGGCCCTGGTACGCGGTGACGAGCACGACGCGATCGCGCGATCGGTGCTCGCAGCCCTCAACCGCCGGCTCACCGGCTGAAGCCGCCGCTCGTCGCGGCGGACCGGCCGGCGCGGCGTGGGAGAATCCCCTCAGTCGGGTACGACCGCAGGCGGTCGCCCATGACACCGAACGGAGGGTCGAGATGAGCAAGCGAGCCCGCAAGCGTCGCGGCCGCAAGAAGAACGCCGCCAACCACGGCAAGCGGCCCAACGCCTGACGCCGAGCCGCCCCGCGCGGCCGGTTCAGTTCTCGGGGTCGGCGGAGGTGACGGCGGTGATGCTGGTCTCCACGGAGCGGACCGTCGCCGTCCCACCGCTGACCCGGACCTCCCGGATGGTCGTGAGGATCCGGGTGCGTACGAGCTCGCTGCAGGTCTCGTCCCCGTACGCCCGCGCGACGCGGGCCTTCACGAGCCGCTCGATGTGGTGCTCCTGCAGGCAGGGCGCGCACTCGTCGAGATGCTCCACGATCTTGGCGCGGTCGAGCGCCGTGTCCTCGCCGTCCAGGTAGGCGTCGAGCGCCTCGAGGACGTCGCGGCAGTCGACCTCGTGCGGCTGCCCGCAGCTCACGACGCACCTCCCGTCGGTACGAGTCCGCGCTCTCGCGCGTAGTCACCGAGCAGGTCGCGCAGCAGTCGACGGCCGCGGTGCAGCCGCGACATCACGGTCCCGATCGGGGTGCCCATGATCTGCGCGATCTCCTTGTACGAGAACCCCTCGACGTCGGCGAGGTAGACCGCGATGCGGAAGTCCTCGGGGATCGCCTGCAGCGCGTCCTTGACGTCCGAGTCCGGCAGCCGGTCGAGCGCCTCCGCCTCGGCGGAACGCAGCCCGACCGAGGTGTGCGCCTCGGCGCGCGCCATCTGCCAGTCCTCCACCTCGTCGGTGTTGGTCTGCTGCGGCTGACGCTGCTTCTTGCGGTAGTTGTTGATGAACGTGTTGGTGAGGATCCGGAACAGCCACGCCTTCAGGTTGGTACCGGGCTGGAACTGTCCGAACGCGGAGTACGCGCGCAGGTACGCATCCTGCAGCAGGTCCTCCGCATCGGCCGGGTTGCGCGTCATGCGCATCGCTCCGGCGTAGAGCTGGTCCAGGAACGGCAGGGCGTCGCGCTCGAAGCGGGCAGCGCGCTCCTCGGGAGTCTCGTCCGCAGGTGCGCGGTCGGTCGACTCCTCGATCTCGGGCACCTGCGACGGTTTGCTCATCAGGTCCGACCCTACTCGTCCCTCCGGCGCCTGGCCCGCGCCGCCACCAGTGGGCGAGAGCGGCCCGGTCGTCGGTTCGGCGAGGTCGGTCCCTCGGGTCAGGACGAGCACAGTACCTCCGTGCCGTACGCGGGTTCTTCCGGACTGTCGAGCCAACGCCGCAGCGCCTGGCACGCATTCCCCGGGGCGACGGCGCCGGGTCAGCGCTGCACGGCGCGAGCTCGCTCGACGGCCCGCAAGGCCGCACCGACGACGACCTTGTCGGCCTCGGGCTGACCGCGACCGCGCACCCGCAGCGAGTGGTCGGCCCCTGGCACCGCGAAGAGCTCCGCGTGCGCCGGGTCGAGCTCGGACAGGACCTGCTCCCCCGACCCGAACGCGTCGCGTTCGCCCTGCACGAGGGTCACCGGCCGGTCGCCGAGCAGTGCGAGCTCGCCGCGGCGGACCGCGAGCGCGGCCGCCGCACGGTCCGGGTCCTTGCGGCTCGCCGGTGGGCACAGCGGGAAGGCGAGCAGCAGCGCACCGTCCGCCTCCACCGCTGCGGCCGTACGGCACGCGACGCGGGCACCGGTGCTGCGACCGCCGACGACCAGCGGCAGGCCCGCGAGGTCGCCCGTGCGCAGCCCGGCGAGCACCTGGATCCACGCGTCGTCGAGCGACGCAGCCGGTGCGGCGACGCGCCGACCGGCGAGCACCCAGGGCTGATCCACCAGCACCACCGTCGTCCCCGAGCCGGGAAGTTCCCGGGCGATGGCCTGCAGGTCCGCGGTGTCGACACCGCGGCCGGCGCCGTGCCCGAGCACCAGCGCGGCGCCCGGGCGGGCGGCCGCGAACAGGTGCACCCGCGCCGCCCCGCGGCTGGTGCCGACCTCGAAGGTGCGGTTCAGAACAGCATCCCCTCCGCACTGCCGAGCACCTCGTCGTCGGGAAGCTGCTCGATCAGTTCGGGCCCGTTGTTGCGGACGTTGTTGACAGCGGTCGACACCGGATACGCGGCGAGCATGCCGGGGGCAGCCGGGACGAGCAGCGACGTCAGCGCATCGGCGTCAGCGCTGCCGTCGCGGTCCGGATCGAGCCACTGCGTCCAGCCTTCCCGCGCGACCAGCAGCGGCATCCGGTCGTGGATCCGTCCGAGCGTGTCCGGCGCGTCGGTGGTCAGGACGGTGACCGTCGCCAGCCACGCCCGCGGATCGTCCTCGTCCCTGGTGGGGTCGCGCCAGAACTCGTACAGCCCCGCCATCGCGAGGGTCGATCCGTCCTTGCTGTGGATGTAGAAAGGTTGCTTGAGCGGTTTGCCGTTCTTGCCCTTCGGGCCGTCCGGCGGCGCCCACCACTCGTAGTAACCGTCAGCCGGCAGCAGCGCCCGGCGGCGGGCGAACGCCCTGCGGAACGCGGGCTTGCTCGCGGCCGTCTCCTGCCGGGCGTTGATCATGCGAGAGCCGATCGATGGGTCCTTGGCCCAGGACGGTACGAGTCCCCATCGCATCACCCGCAGCTGTCGGGTCGGCGGCACGTCGGGCTCCGCCTCGCGAGGACGACGCGCCACCACGGCGTAGACCTCCTTGGTCGGCGCCACGTTGTAGTCGGGTGGCAGCTCGGTGTCCGGCCCCTGCTCCGCCTCGAACTCGGCCACCAGGTCATGGACGTTCTGGCTCTGCGCATACCTTCCGCACACGCCCCCAGCCTGCCGCATCGGCCCGTTCGGGACGGGGCGCGCCGTTAGGCTCGACGGCGTGCGGCAGGACTCGGTGCGCGACGCGGACCCGACGGCATCGGCGTGAGCGTACGGCGCAGCGACTGGGACGAGGACGACGTACGCGTGCGGCCCGGACGCCGCAAGGCCCGGCCGCGCAGCAAGGACCGACCCGAGCACGCCGGCGCCGTCCCCGGCTTCGTCACGGCGGTCGACCGCGGCCGCTTCACCGTCGTCCCCGGCGACCCGCACGAGCACACCCACCCGCCGGCGCTGTACGCGGTGAAAGCACGCGAACTGGGACGCAAGGGGGTGGTCGTCGGGGACCGGGTCGACCTCGTCGGTGACGTCAGCGGGGCGACCGACACGCTGGCCCGGATCGTGCGGGTGCACCCACGTACCCATCTGCTTCGCCGCACCGCCGACGACGACGACCCGGTGGAGCGGGTGCTCGTCGCGGGCGCCGACCAGCTCGTCGTCGTCGCAGCCGTTGCCGACCCCGAGCCGCGACCCCGGCTGATCGACAGGTGCCTGGTGGCCGCGTACGACGCCGGTCTGGACCCACTGCTCGTGGTGACGAAGAGCGACCTGCGCGGAGCCGCCGAGCTGCTCGAGCTGTACGCCGCGCTCTCCGTTCCTCACGTCGTGCTCGGCCGAGAGGCCTCCGGCATCACGGGGCTCGACCTGCTGCGCACCGCGCTTGTCGGTCGGGTGTCGGTGCTGGTCGGGCCGTCGGGGGTCGGCAAGTCGACCCTCGTCAACGCGCTCGTGCCCGACGCGGACCGTACGACCGGTCGCGTGAACCGGGTGACCGGCCGCGGTCGCCACACCTCGACCAGTGCGGTCGCGCTGCCGCTGCAGCCCTCCGGCTGGGTCATCGACACGCCCGGCGTCCGGTCCTTCGGCCTCGCGCACGTCGCACCGGCATCACTGCTCGACACCTTCCCCGACCTGGCCGCCGGGGCGGCGCAGTGCCCCCGCGGCTGCACGCACGATGAGCCGGAGTGCGCCCTGCCCGAGTGGGTGGCCTCGGGCGCCGCGGGGCCCGCCGGCGCGGCGCGGCTCGACTCCTTCCACCGCTTGCTGCGCGCATTGCGCGGTCAGGACGAGGTCACCGGGGCGGGTCCGGTCGAACCACCGGACGGGGACGGCGGCTGATGGACCTGCTCACCTCGCTGCTGTGGATCGCGGTCGTGTTCGTCGTCGCCCCGGTACTTGCCGCGCTGGTCCCGCGCCGGCTCGTCCCGGAGGTGGTGCTGCTGCTGGTCGGCGGTGTCGTGATCGGACCGTACGTGCTGGGGCTCGCCGCCAGCGACAGCACGATCACGACGCTGCACGACTTCGGCGTCGGCCTGCTGTTCCTGCTCGCCGGCTACCACATCGAGGTGCGGGAGCTGACCGACCGCGCCGGGCGCCGCGCGCTGGTGACCTGGGCGGTGTGCATCGCGGTCGCGGTCGGCGTCGTGGCCCTGGTCGGCGTGTTCCACGAGATCTCCGCCGGCGTCGTCGTCGCCATCGCACTGACCTCGACCTCGCTCGGCACGCTGCTGCCGATCCTGCGCGATCGTGGCCTG
Source organism: Candidatus Nanopelagicales bacterium (assembly GCA_017848795.1). Taxonomy (GTDB): domain Bacteria; phylum Actinomycetota; class Actinomycetes; order S36-B12; family CAIYMF01; genus JAFIHG01. The sequence continues at coordinate 146,795 of JAFIHG010000050.1, forward strand.
CTCGGCGGCCCGTTCGGGTCCGCCGTGATGCGCCACGGCGCGTACGGGGAGCTCGGACCGATCGTCGCGATGGCGCTGCTGCTCGGCAGCCGCGGCACGGTGCTCTCCCTGATCGTGCTGCTCCTTTTCGGACTGCTGGCCTTCGCCCTGGCGTTCCCCTCGGGATGGGTACGGCGCGGGGAGTCCTGGCTGCTGCGGGCCGTCGACGAGGGCTCGCGCACCACCGCGCAGACGACGGTACGGCTGACCGTGCTGCTGCTCCTGGTGCTCGGCACGCTCGCGGTCGCGTTCGACCTCGACGGCATCCTCGGGGCGTTCTCGGCCGGCCTGGTGCTGCGGCAGTTCGTCCCGCGGGGCAGCGAGGTCCTCGAGGCCCGGCTCGACGGACTCGCGTTCGGGTTCTTCATCCCGGTCTTCTTCGTGACGTCCGGCATGGCCATCGACCCCGCCGCCGTCGGCGCGGCGCCCGGCCTGCTCATCGCGTTCGTCCTGACGATCCTGCTCGCGCGTGGGGTGCCCGTGCTGCTCGCCGCGCGTACCCAGAAGGACCCGTCCGGGCGCGCACAGTTCACCGGCCGGGAGAGCGTGCAGATCGCGCTGTTCGGCGCGACCGGCTTGCCGATCATCGTCGCCGTCACCGCCATCGCCGTCAGCACCGGCGAGATGACCAGCGCCACCGCCTCGGTGCTGGTCACCGGCGGCGCGGTCACCGTGCTGCTGCTGCCGCTCGCCGCGACACTGCTGGGACCGGCGCGCACCTCCCCGGCGGTCCCGGCCACGGGTCAGCAGCCGGCCTGACGGCTGCTCAGCCGAGCGGTTGACTGCCGGGCACGGTGCTGCGTACCACCGGCTCCCACACCGCGCGGGCACCGGAGTCACCGGCGCGTACCGTCCACACCACCGCCGCGACCGCCGCGAGCACGGTCACCACGGCCCACACCCGTACGACCGAGCTGCGCCGCGGCGCGCGGGACGCTCCTCGCGGGCCGCTCGACCGGTCGGCCCACCACAGCAGCGCGGAGAAGAACAACAACGCGAGCACGAACCACGGCAACCAGCGCGCCACGGCGACGTGCGCGGCCGGCGTACCGACCCGCGTCGCGAGCGCCTCGCCACTGGCTCTCGCCACGAACGCCGACACCGTGGCGAGCAGGTTGACGGCGACGACCAGCCCGCCGTACGTGCGATCCCACCTGGGTACCAGCGCGACGGCGGCGCTCCCCACTGCACCGAGTGGGACCAGCACGACCACCGCGTGCACCACGAGCGCATGCACCGGCAACCCTGCGACGGTGTCGAACACAGCGGACCTCCCCTGGCTGGCGCGCGCCACAGTACGTCGACGGCCGCGGCGGGCCGCGGATGGCCGCCGGTTACGTTGCTCGGGTGACCGAGTACGAGGACGAGCTGGCATTCGCGCACACCGTGCTGGACCGCGCGGACGCGATCACCATGGCGCGATTCGGGGCAGCGGACCTGCGGGTGGAGACGAAGCCCGACCTGACGCCGGTCAGCGACGCCGACCGCGAGGTGGAGCGGGCGGTACGCGAGCTGGTGTCCGATCTCGGAAGCGGGGACGGAGTGCTCGGTGAGGAGTACGGCGAGCACCTCGGGACGAGCGGGCGGCGCTGGGTCGTCGACCCGGTGGACGGCACGAAGAACTTCGTCCGCGGCGTACCCGTGTGGGCGACCGTGCTGGGACTGCAGGACGCATCCGGCGAGATGGTCGTCGGTGCGGTGTCCGCCCCGGCGCTCGGGCGCAGGTGGTGGGCCGCGCTCGGCGGGGGCGCCTGGCTGCGCGAACCGGGACGCTCGGCGCCGCGCCGGCTGCAGGTGTCGGCCGTTGCCGCGCTGGACCATGCCTTCCTCTCCGGCGCCGGCGCCGGTTCCTGGTACGCCGCCGGGCGCGGTGAGCAGTACGAGGAACTGCAGCGGAAAGTCTGGCGTACCAGGGGGTTCGGAGACTTCTGGAGTCACGTACTGGTGGCGGAAGGAGCGGTGGACATCGGACTCGACCCGGTCCTGAACCTCTACGACGTGGCCGGCGTCTCGCTGATCGTGACCGAGGCAGGTGGCCGGTTCTCCGGCCTCGACGGCATCGACGGTCCGGACCAGGGAAGCGGGGTCTCGACCAACGGGCTGCTCCACGAGGCGACCCTGCAGATCCTCAACGCCACTTGACCCTTCGCGTGTCCCTGCTCGAAACGTCGTCAACTCGCGCAGTTGACGACGTTTCGAGCAGGGACACGCGGACTGGAGGGGGTCGGGGTCGGTCAGAAGGTGCCGCGGGCGATGGCCACCAGTTCGGTGAGCGCCAAGAGCACCGTCAGCAGGGCGAGCGCGAACGGGGCCGTGCCACCCCGGGAGCGGGGGCGCAGCGCGATCCCTGCGTCGTGCCGGTAACGCCCACGGCTCTCGAAGAAGATCCACGCCGTGACGGCGACCGCGGCCACCACCGGTACGAGGCTCACGACTCCGAGCCGGCCGAAGGTGAGCCTGGCGAGGATCAGCGACGAGGCGAGCAGCGACAAGGCGGTGCGCTGCCAGGCAAGTGCGGTGCGTTCGTTCTGCACCCCGTCCGGTGCGGGGCCGTCGGTCGAGGCCGGCGCCGTCACCGCAGGGCCACCAGCAGCACCACCGCGACGAGCACCAGAGCGAAGGTCAACAGCGCGCCCAGCGCCGAGGACGGCAGGAACGTGCCCAGCCGCATCGCTCGTTCCGCCCGTGCCCAACGGACCCAGGACGCGATCGCACACAGGACACCGAGGACGAGCAGGACGACTGAGATCGCAAGCTTCAGCGGTGGGGCGAGGGACAACTCGATCGCCTCGACGGCGACCCCGGCGGCCAGCAGTGCGAGAGAGGTACGGATCCAGGCCAGGAACGTGCGTTCGTTGGCGAAGCTGAAGCGGTAGTCCGGTTCCTGACCCTGCCCGTAGACCCAGCGCGGCCAGCGCTCCCGCGACATCACGCCGCACGCTCCGGTTCCCGGCGGCGGCGGACTGCCAGCCGCAGCAGCACCGGCGCGAGCAGCACCGCCCAGAGGTCGAACCAGCCGTACCCGCCGGCAGCGATGCTCGGTGGGTTGCCCATCGGCACGATCCCGGCGATCGTGTCGTACGGCATCCACTGCCACACGCCCCAGCCCGTGCCGAGCAGCTCGAGGTAGCTGACCACCAGGAACGCCCCGACGTACAGCAACGTCGAGCGCCCCCAGAGCAGAAAGCCGGCGAGGCACGCGTACCAGAACAGGCCGAGCAGGTCGGTGCGCGGCGAGACGAACGCGCCCCAGCAGGCCCAGGCACCGGCGACCAGGAGCGTCGCGACGACAGCGGCGCGGCGGTGGGCCTGCAGCACCGCGGTACGCCCGATGGCGAGCGCCGCCAGGTAGACGATCCCGTGACCCGGAGGTACGTACGCCGGTACGTGGTCGAGGCGGTAGACGTAGACGCCGAGCCAGCCAGAGAAGACGTACTCCACGAGCGTCGCGAGCACGACGACGACCACGACCTGGACCCGTACCAGCGGGGTCTCGTGGCGCAGCCACCACAGCAACAGCGCCCAGGTCAGCGCGCCGAGCGCCAGCTGCCCGAGACCGCTCGCGCTGCGGTCGAGCCACAGCACCGAGGGGATCCACAGCAGCGCGATCGCGATCGCGCGTCCGTTGCTCCAGACCCCCGAGCGCGCACCGCGGGCGGCGCCTGCGCGGTCGACCGCCTGCGGTGGGTCGAGGGAACCGAGGGTGCTCATGGCGATCACCCGTCGCCGGCGACCCGGACGCCCGGGTCACCCGAGAACGGAGGCGGTCGGGGGTTCTCGGGGTCGCGCCCACCGAGGTAGCGGACGACCACCCAGAGGACGCTGACGACCGGAACTGCCACGATCGCACCGACGATCCCGGCCGCCACGCTGCCGACCGCGACGCTCACGATCACGGCGAGCGGGTGCAGCGCCACCTGCTTGCTCATGATGAGCGGCTGAAGCACGTTCCCCTCGATCTGACCGATGATCGTGATCATCACGATCACCAGTACCAGGGTCAGCGGTCCGTTGGCCGCGAGACCGACGAGCGCCGCGACGAGCATCGCGACCGGCGCACCGACGTACGGGATGAACGTGCCGAAGAAGACCAGCAACGCGAGCGGTATCGGGATCGGCACCCGCAGCAGCACCAGCCCGATGCCGACCAGGATCGCGTTGCTGAGCGCGATCAGCACGGTCCCTCGCGCGTACGCGGAGAAGGTCCGCCACGCGAGCACCCCCGAGGTACGGATGCGGACCTGCGCGCGGCGTGGTGTCAGCCCGACCAGCCAGCCCCAGATCCCCTTGCCGTCGTAGAGGAAGAAGATGGCACCGAAGACGGCGAGGGCGAGCCCCGCCACCAGCTCACCCACGGTGCCGAGGCCGCCGATCACCTGGGTCGCCAGCGTCGCGGCGTTGGCCCGCAGCCAGTCCTGCGCACCCGAGAGCCAGGTGTCGAGCTGGGTCGCATCGACGTGGAGCGGCCCGGTGCGCAACCACTCGCGGATGCTGTCGAAGAGTGTGACGATCTGATCGATCAGTTCGGGCAGCTGATTGATGAACGCGACGACGATGAAGGCCAGGACGCCCAGCACGGCGATCGCGGACACCAGCAGCGATATGGCGACGGCGATTCCGCGCGGCAGGATGCGGTCCACCAGGTTCACCAGCGGGTTCACCAGGGCGGCGATCACCGCTCCGACGAACAGTGCGACGAAGACGAAGGTGAGGGTGCTCGCCACCAGGCCGATCACCCAGAGCGCGGCCGCGATGACGACGATCCGCCAGGCCCAGCCCCCGAGTACCCGCAGCGTGTACGGGACCTGGGCGTCCGGCGGGGCGAGCACGCGCGGAGGAAGCTCGGGAGCGGCGGCCGTGCTCGGGGCCGGTGGGGTGGAGGGTCCCGTGCCGGTGGAACCGTCGCCGGTCGGGTCCGCGGCCATGTCGCTCACTTCGCCGATCCTGCCAGGTGCTGACCGCGGCTTCCTGTCACCGCGCGCGCAAGCGCAACCGGACGCCTCCGCGCGGACGGATCGTCACCTGTGCGAGCGGCGGCGCAGGAGCGGTCCGGTCGGTGCCGAACCGGTAGCGGCGGGCCAGGGCTGCAAGGACCAGGACCCCTTCGAGCAGCGCCATGTCACGGCCGATGCAGATCCGTGGTCCGGCTCCGAACGGCAGGTAGTGCAGCGGCGCCGGCCGCTGCGCGTCGGGCAGGAAGCGGTCCGGACGGAACGCGTCGGGATCGGCCCAGCACTCGGGATCGCGGTGCACCAGCCAGGGGCTCAGGATCAGCAGCGACCCCGCCGGGATCCGGGCGCCCGCCAACTCGTCGTCGACGCGGGCCCGGCGGGTCAGCAGCCACGCCGGCGGGTAGAGACGCAGCACCTCGTCGAGCACCGCCCGGGCGTACGGCAGCCGGGGCAGCAGCCTGACGTCCAGGGGCCGGTCGCCGAGCACGCCGTCCGCCTCTGCTGCGAGCCGGGCGGCGACCGGCTCGTCGCGGGCGAGCAGGTCGAGCGCCCAGGTGAGCGCGGTCGCGACGGTCTCGTGACCGGCGACGATGAAGGTCACGACCTGGTCGCGCACCTGGCGCGGCGGCAGGCCGGCGGCGAGCAGCAGCCCGAGCAGGTCGGCGCCGTACTCCCCTGTCCTGTAGGCACGGCGGCGTCGTTCGACGACCAGATCGCTCACGACCGCGTCCAACCCCCGCACGGCGCGTGAGAGCCGTCGCCCAGCAGGCGTCCAGCCGAGCGGGAGCAGCGCGCCTGGGGTGCTGGCACGCGCCAGCACGATCTCGAGCGCCCGCGCGGTCGCGGTGGTGAGCGCGCGGACGTCAGCGTTCGACCCGGCGTCCAGCAGCGCCGCCCGCACGACGGCCATCGCGGCCTGCAGCATGGCGGGTTCGACGTCCACCTCGCGGCCGGCTGCGACCGCTCGGTCCCAGTCCGCGACCAGCGCGCGCACTGCCGCGTCGACGTGCGCGGCCGTGCGGTCGACGGCATCCGCATGGAATGCCGGCTGCACGACCGGGCGTTGCGCTCGCCACGCCTCGGTGTCCGCGGCGAGCAGGCCCTCGCCCGTCACGAGCGACAGGGTGCGGTACTGCAGCGTCGCCTTGCCGTACGCGCGCGCGTTCGTCACGAGCACCCGGCGCACCGGCTCCGCTCCGGCGACGAGGTACGTCCCAGCGCCGGGCACCGGGAACTGCACCACCGGGCCGTGCTGCCGCGCCATCGACTGCAGGAAACCCAAGGTGTCCCCTTGGATCCGGCGGACCGAACGCAGCATGGTGGCCCCGTCCGGGCCGGGCGCCGTGGGTGGAGCGGGGCGGGGCAGCGGCACGCGACCATCGTCGCAACCCGGCCCTCGGGGGTGGGTCGCGGGCCGGGTCAGCGGGCGGCAGCGGTCCGACCGTCGGACACCCGGTGCTCGCCGGCGTAGAGCGTGAGCTGACCGTCCCGGACGAAGGCGGCGAGGGTGAGGTCGCAGGCGCGCGCCACCTGCACGGCGAGCGAGGTGGGTGCGGAGACCGCTGCGACGACCGGGATCCCGGCCATCGCGGCCTTCTGCACGATCTCGAAGCCCGCCCGTCCGCTCACGACCAGCACGTCGACTGTCACGTCGCGCAGCAGCGTGTCCCCGACGACCTTGTCGACGGCGTTGTGGCGGCCGACGTCCTCGCGCACCGAGAGCAGTTCCCCGACTGCCGATGCGCCCGCGGCGGCGTGCAGGCCGCCGGTGCGGCGGAACAGCGACTGCCGTGCCGCCATGCGATCCGGTAGCGCGGCCAGCACCGCGGCGTCCACGCGGCGGACGTCGTGCGCCACCGGCCGTACCCGCGCCAGCAGGTCGTCGATCTCGTCCCGGCCGCAGATGCCGCACGCACTGGTCGGCCGGCGCACCCGTCCGAGTCCTGTCAGGTCCACCCGCGCATCCGATGCCAGGGTGAGGGTCACCTCGTTGTCCATGGGCGCCCCGCCGGACCTCGTGCAGTGCCGGACCCCCGCGACCGTCGAGCGGTCCCGGACGATCCCCTCCCCGACGGCGAGCCCGACCGCGAGCTCGAGGTCGTCGCCCGGCGTGCGCATCGTCGAGCCGAGCACCGCGCGCGTACCGGCGTGCTCCAGGTGGATCGTCAGCGGCTCCTCGACGACGACGCTGTCGGCACGCGAGCCGCGGCCCGATTCACCGACGCGCACCACTCGCACCCGCTCCGCTCGGACCACGGTCCCGACGCTACCCGGGCCGGTCCGCGACGGCGAGATGCCCATCGGACATGTCGAAAACCTCTTGCCGCAGTGTGCACATGGGCGGCAGGTGAGTCCCGGCGATCTGCCGATAACCCTGGTGGAACGGGGGAAATCGCGCTAGCATGCGGCTCTCAGTCCGACAACTGGATGCAGTGCAGGTCGTGCCGCCCCCGGGAGGTACTCACATGTCAGCAGCAGGCGTCGTCATGGCAGGAGCGCCGTGGCAGGGCTGGTTGGTGCTGGTCCTGTTCGGCGTGGTCCTCATCACGATCTCGATCGTCGTCGCCCGCAAGTTCGGCACCGCCGACGTCGACGGGCTGGTCGTCGCGGGTCGCAGCCTGCCGTTCGGCCTGGTGGCCGCGTCCGTGTTCGTCGCGTGGGTGTGGACCACGACCCTGCTCGGCGCCGCGGAGGCCGGCTTCCAGTGGGGTATCTCCGGCGGGTTGAACTACGCGTGGGGCGCTGCGTTCCCGTTCTTCATCTTCATCCCGATCGCGTTGCGGATGCGACGGGTCATGCCGCGCACCACGACCTTCGTCGAGTACATGCGCGAACGGTTCAGCGACAACTTCGCCAAGGTCTACGTCGTGCTCGGCATCCTGCTCGTCGCGTACGTCTGCGTGGAGCAGAGCGTCGGGCTCGGCTACGTGATGCAGTACAGCTTCGGCATGAACTACAAGGTCATGGCGATCCTGATGTCGTTGCTCTTCGCGTCGTTCATCGCCATCGCCGGACTTCGCGGGTCGGTGTACAACTCGGTCTTCCAGTTCTTCGTCATCATCATCGTGGTGTTCGTCGCGATGCCGATCATCCTGGCGATGCTGGGACTCAACACCGGTTTCGCCGGCATGACCGATGTCGCGACGAATCCCGCCAACCCGAACTTCAACCCCGACGCGCTGAACCTCGCGTCGTTCGCGGGCCTGCGCTACGGCATCGTCGCGTTCGCCGTCGCGCTCGGTCAGATCATCCTGAGCCAGGGCTACTACTCGACGGCGCTCGCCGCGGTGAACTCGCGCACGCTCAAGTGGGCGTACATCATCGGGACGATCTTCGCCTGGATCCCGATCCCGATCATCTTCGGCAACGTCATCGGCAGCGGTGCCCTCACCGCACAGTTGGACATCGAGTCCGCCGAGGTCGTACGCACCGGGATCACCCCGTACATCTTCAGTCAGTACCTCGGCCTCGGCGGCGTCATCATGCTCGCCATCCTCGTGCTGATGGCGGGTCTGACCACCGGGGGCAACGGCCTGGCCGGCCTGCAGGCGATCTTCTCGGTCGACCTGTACAAGAAGTACCTGAAACGAGACGCCACCGAGAAGCAGCAGACCAACTTCGGCAAGTGGGCAACGCTCGCCGCCGGTGTCGTGATCGCCGTCGCCGCGATCGCGCTCGAGGGACAGTCCCTGCTGAGCATCGACATCTTCTCGGGGATCCTGTTCGCGGCGCCGTGCGCCCCGCTCGTCGTCGGGCTCTACAGCCGCCGGCTCAACGTCGGGTTGTCGGCCGTGGCGGTGCTGGTCGGGCTGATCGGGGGCCTGGTCGCATACTTCGCCATCCCCGACCCCGATGTGAACTTCTTCGTCGGCAACGCCATCTCGCTCGTGGTGCCCTTCATCATCATCCTGATCGGGCTGCCGTTCATGAAGAGCAGCTTCGACTTCGACAAGCTTCTCAACTACGTCTCCGAGCACCGCGTCGTGCTGCACGAGGACGACGCACCCGCGGTGGTCACGAACCCCGCGACCGACGGAGGTCCGGCATGAGCCAGGGCATGTACAACTTCTGGATGATCCTGCCGTTCGTGTGGGGCGGCATCGGGGTGCTGATCATCGGGATCGCCTGCATCCGCGAGCTGCTGATGCTCGCGCGCGCCGAGCCGGATGCGCTCGATTCCGCTCCGGGGCGGCCCGTTCGTGAGGAGCCTCCAGCCGGATGATGCAGGGAGCGGACGGCGACCCGCACCGGTACACCCCGAGCGGAAGGCCCCGGGCCCGCGCGCTCGAGATCCCGTTCGACGGCACACCGGGGCGGTGGAACGCGATCACCGACGTACCGGGGCTCGAGGTCGGATACACGACGTTGATCGAGGGCGAGCAGGTCCGCACGGGCGTTACGGCGATCCATCCCCGGGGGCGGGACGGCGCGGGCGACCCGGTCGTCGCGGGTTTCCACTCGCTGAACGGCAACGGTGAGCTGACCGGTGCGTCGTGGATCCGCGAGTCGGGGACCTTCAGCGGCCCGGTCGTGATCACCAACACCCACGCTGTCGGAGTCGCCCATGCCGGCGTCGTCGCGTGGACAGTGCGCCACCACCCGTCGCTCGCCGAGGCCTGGCTGCTGCCGGTCGCCGCCGAGACCTGGGACGGCTACCTGAACGACATCAACGGTCATCACGTCACCGAAGAGTCGGCTGTCGCTGCGCTCGAGGCGGCCCGCAGCGGTCCGGTCGACGAGGGCTCGGTGGGGGGCGGCACCGGGATGAACTGCTACGAGTTCAAGGGCGGCTCGGGCACCGCGTCCCGGGTCGTCGACTATGCCGGCACGGCGTACACCGTGGGCGCGTTCGTCCAAGCGAACTTCGGCGCCCGGCACGAGCTGAATCTCGCCGGGGTGCCGCTGGGGAGAGCGCTCGCCGACGACAACCCGCTGGCGTCGTGGTCGCCCGTACCGCCCGGCGCCGGGTCCGTCATCGCGGTCGTCGCCACCGATGCGCCGCTGTTCCCCCCGCAGTGCACGGCGTTCGCGCGCCGGGTGTCGCTCGGCCTCGCCCGTACCGGCACCAGCGGTTCACACTTCTCCGGCGACCTGTTCCTGGCGTTCTCGGTTGCCAACCCGGGCGCGATCACGCCGGGCCTGTCCGCCTTCTACGGCGCCTCGCCCGGGCATTACGACACGCTGCGGTTCATCCCGTGGGGCTTCCTCGACCCGTTCTACGAAGCGGTGGTCCAGTCGGTCGAGGAGGCGGTCGCGAACGCCCTCGTCGCCGGCGAGGAGATGGTGGGCCGCGACGGTCACCGCTCTCCCGGGCTGCCGCGCGACCGGGTCGCGCAGCTCGTACGAAGCCGGCGCTCGGTCTCCGATCGGTGAGTCGCTTTCCAGCCGCTCAGTCCAGCGTCTCGAGCGGGCGCCCGGCCGCGTGCAGGTGCCGAAAGACCCGGGCGTAGGACTCCCAGAGTCCGGTCTCGCAGTAGTCGATGCCGTGGGCAAGGCAGAACTGGCGCACGTGTTGCTGGGACCGTCGGAGGTTCGGGCGCGGCATGCTGGGGAAGAGGTGGTGCTCCACCTGGTAGTTCAGGCCACCCAGGGCGAAGTCGACGAGGCGGCCCCCACGGATGTTGCGCGACGTGAGCACCTGACGTCGCACGTAGTCCAGGTCCTCCTCGGCGGTGAGGATGCGCATTCCCTTGTGGTTGGGGGCGAACGAACAGCCCATGTACAACCCGAACACCCCTTGGTGCACGGCCCCGAACACCACTGCCTGCCACGGGGTGAGTACCAGGACCAGTAGCCCGACATAACCGAGGAGGTGCAGCGTGAAAAGCCCGATCTCCAACGAGCGCGATCCGCGCGCACGTCTGGTGCGTCCCAGGAGCGCGCGGACCCCGACCACGTGCAGGTGCAGGCCCTCCAGCAGCAACATCGGCACGAACAGGTACACCTGCAGTCTGCTGAGCAGCCGCCCTGCGGTGCTCCGCAGGGCCGCCTGCTCGCGAGTGTGGACCAACGCGCCGACCGGGATGTCGGGGTCGCGGTCGATCACGTTGGGATGAGCGTGGTGGCGGTTGTGCTTGTCCACCCACCAGCCGTAGCTCATCCCGATGCCGAGGTTCCCGAGCGCGACACCGAGCAGGTAGTTGCCACGGCTCGACCGCATGACCTGCCGGTGTCCGGCATCGTGACCGATGAACGCGATCTGCACATAGCCGATCCCGAGGAACACCGCGAGTATGAGCGTCCACCAGGAGTCACCGAGCAGGGCGACACCGAGCCAGCCTCCGGCCACGGCGAGGACCGTGAGCGGCGTCTTCACTGAGTAGTACGTGCTACGGCGTCGGAGCAGCCCCAGATCCTTGATCTGCCGCGACAGCTGGGCGTACGCGGTCGCTCCACCACCGGCCGGCCCTCTCGTCGGAGCCGTACCCGTCGTCATCGTCATGTCGGGTCTTTCCCTCGCCGGCCCGTCCCGGCCGAAGCCGGGACGGGGCTGGCCCCCACTGCGGGCTGCCTTCCGAGCATCTAGTGTCGCGCGTCTGAATCTCCTTTACGGGCGTGGGGCAGGATCTCGTCGGCGGTCTTGGTCCAGGTGAACGGGTGGCAGCGGTCGTTCCAGCCTTCGATGAAGGTGCGGATCGCGGTGACGAGTTGTTTGACGCTGGC
>JAFIHG010000051.1 GCA_017848795.1 Candidatus Nanopelagicales bacterium
CGGCGCCGCCGCCGGCGCCGCCGCCGGCCCCGCCACCGCCGCCGCAGCCAGGCCCCGCGACGGGCGCGACGTACCCGTACGCCAGTGGGCCGACCCAGCCGGTGACCGGCTATGGCACCCAGTACGGTCAGCCCATGGCGTACCAGCCCCCGCAAGCGGTCCCGAGAAACTCCAACGACGCCGTCGTGGCGCTGGTGCTCTCGATCTGCTCCTGGGTGTTCTGCCCGGTCGTGCTCGCGATCGTCGCGATCGTCTTCGCGAACCGCGCGAAGCGGGAGATCGACTCCTCGGGCGGCTGGGTAACCGGCGACGGAATGGTCACCGCCGCGAAGGTCATCTCGTGGATCAACATCGGCGTGTACCTCGTCGGACTGGTCTTCGTCGTCATCGCGCTGATCATCGCGGCGGCGAGCTCGACGAGCGTGTCCGTCCACTGACGCACCCGCTCCGCGCCGCGCGGAAGGCGGTGCCGGGATCGCTCCGCCGCCGTTTTGACCTCGCCCGAGGCGGCGACTAGGCTGGTCCACCGTGCCCGGGGCCTCCGGGTGCCGCTGCGCGGGCCGCGCTCCTGTGGGTCGGTCACGTGCTCCCCCTCGACGTCACGGCTGCAGCCGGACCCGGGCCACCGGGACCGTCGCGACACGCCCGACCTCGGGGGTCGGAGCCGAAGCCGCGGTGGAGGACCGAGACGAGACCCGCAAGAGACGAACACGGAGACCGCGTGCCCACGATCCAGCAGCTGGTCCGCAAGGGCCGGCAGGACAAGCTCTCGAAGAACAAGACCCCGGCGCTCAAGGGCAGCCCGCAGCGTCGTGGGGTCTGCACGCGGGTCTACACGACGACGCCGAAGAAGCCGAACTCGGCACTGCGCAAGGTCGCGCGGGTGCGGCTGACCAGCCAGATCGAGGTCACGGCGTACATCCCCGGTGTCGGCCACAACCTGCAGGAGCACTCGATCGTGCTGGTGCGCGGCGGCCGCGTGAAGGACCTGCCCGGCGTCCGCTACAAGATCATCCGTGGCGCGCTGGACACCCAGGGCGTGAAGAACCGCAAGCAGGCACGCAGCCGGTACGGCGCGAAGAAGGAGAAGAGCTGATGCCGCGCAAGGGCCCCGCTCCCAAGCGCCCGGTCGTCGTCGACCCGGTCTACGGTTCCCCGCTGGTCACCCAGCTGATCAACAAGGTGCTGCTGAGCGGCAAGAAGTCGACGGCCGAGCGGATCGTCTACGGCGCGCTCGAGGGGTGCCGGGAGAAGTCCGGCGCCGACCCCGTCGTCACGCTCAAGCGCGCGATGGACAACGTCCGGCCCACGCTGGAGGTCAAGAGCCGTCGCGTCGGCGGCGCCACCTACCAGGTGCCCGTCGAGGTCCGTCCCGGGCGGGCCACGACGCTCGCGCTGCGCTGGCTGGTGTCGTTCTCCCGGCAGCGCCGGGAGAAGACGATGACCGAACGGCTCATGAACGAGCTCCTCGACGCCAGCAACGGGCTGGGCGCGAGCGTCAAGCGCCGCGAGGACATGCACAAGATGGCCGAGAGCAACCGCGCCTTCGCCCACTACCGCTGGTAACCCCTGACCCCCTCCCTTTTCACCCAGTCACCCAGTACGGAGAAACCGCAGTGTCGACCCAGACCGCCATCGACCTCGCCAAGGTCCGCAACATCGGGATCATGGCGCACATCGACGCGGGCAAGACCACGACCACTGAGCGGATCTTGTTCTACACCGGCGTCAACTACAAGATCGGCGAGACGCACGAGGGCTCGGCGACCACCGACTGGATGGAGCAGGAGCAGGAGCGCGGCATCACGATCACCTCGGCCGCGGTGACCTGTCACTGGAACGACACCCAGATCAACCTCATCGACACGCCCGGGCACGTCGACTTCACCGTCGAGGTGGAGCGCAACCTGCGGGTGCTCGACGGCGCGGTCGCGGTCTTCGACGGCGTCGCCGGTGTGGAGCCGCAGTCGGAGACGGTGTGGCGCCAGGCCGACCGGTACAACGTGCCGCGGATCTGCTTCGTCAACAAGCTCGACCGCACCGGCGCGGAGTTCCACCGGTGCGTCGACATGATCGTCACCCGGCTCGGTGCCGTCCCGCTCGTGCTGCAGCTGCCGGTCGGTGCCGAGGCGGACTTCCGCGGCGTCGTCGACCTGGTGCGCATGAAGGCGCTCATCTGGCCCGAGGACACCAAGAAGGGCGAGGAGTACGACGTCGTCGACATCCCCGCCACCCACACCGAGGCGGCGCGCGAGTGGCGCGACAAGCTGCTCGAGACGCTCGCCGAGGCCGACGACGACATGATGGAGAAGTACCTCGAGGGCGAGGAGCCCACCGAGGCCGAGCTGCGTGCCGGTATCCGGCGGGCCACCATCGCGAGCAAGCTGACCCCGGTGCTCACCGGCAGCGCGTTCAAGAACAAGGGTGTCCAGCCGCTGCTTGACGCGATCGTCGACTACCTTCCCTCGCCGCTGGACATCGACGCGATCGAGGGCCACAAGGTCGGCGACCCGGAGGTCGTCGTGCGCCGCAAGCCGAGCGAGGCCGAGCCGTTCTCCGGGCTGGCGTTCAAGATCATGACCGACCCGCACCTGGGCAAGCTCACGTACGTCCGGGTCTACTCCGGTGTGCTCGAGTCCGGCACCGCCGTGCTCAACACGGTCAAGGGCCGCAAGGAGCGCATCGGAAAGATCTACCGGATGCACGCGAACAAGCGCACCGAGATCGCCCGGGTCGGGGCCGGCGACATCGTCGCGGTCATGGGACTGAAGGACACGACGACCGGTGAGACGCTCGCGGACGCCGCGAACCCGGTGATCCTGGAGTCGATGGACTTCCCGGCGCCCGTCATCCACGTCGCGATCGAGCCCAAGAGCAAGGCCGACCAGGAGAAGCTCGGGACCGCGATCCAGCGGCTCTCCGACGAGGACCCGACCTTCAGCGTCCGCACCGACGAGGAGACCGGCCAGACCGTGATCTCCGGCATGGGCGAGCTGCACCTCGAGGTCCTCGTGGACCGGATGCGCCGCGAGTTCAACGTCGAGGCGAACGTCGGCAAGCCGCAGGTCGCCTACCGCGAGACGATCACCAAGAAGGTCGACAAGGTCGACTACACCCACAAGAAGCAGACCGGTGGGTCCGGCCAGTTCGCCAAGGTGCAGATCGACATCGAACCGTCGGTCGGCGAGGGCGAAGGCGGCTACGAGTTCGTCAACGCCGTCACCGGTGGACGGATCCCGCGCGAGTACATCCCGTCGGTCGACGCCGGCTGCCAGGAGGCCATGGAGAACGGCGTGCTCGCCGGGTTCCCCATGGTCGACGTCAAGGTGACCCTGCGCGACGGCCAGTACCACGAGGTGGACTCCTCCGAGCTCGCCTTCAAGATCGCCGGTTCGATGGCGTTCAAGGAGGCGGCCCGCCGGGCGACGCCGGTGCTGCTCGAACCCATGATGGCCGTCGAGGTGACGACCCCCGAGGACTTCATGGGCGAGGTCATCGGCGACCTCAACAGCCGGCGCGGCCAGATCCAGGCCATGGACGAACGGGCCGGATCCCGCCTCGTCACCGCGCTCGTGCCCCTCTCGGAGATGTTCGGCTACGTCGGGGACCTCCGCAGCAAGACGCAGGGCCGCGCGAGCTACAGCATGCAGTTCGACTCGTACGCCCAGGTTCCGACCAACGTGGCCACCGAGATCATCGCGAAGGCACGGGGCGAGTAGTCCCCTTCGCGAGAGACCCATCCGCACGACCGCACCACCTGCACCGCCGGAAAGACCTGCACTACAGCACCACCCCAGACCATCGGGATCACGTCGCACGGCGTGCCCACCACTGTCACGAGGAGATACCAGTGGCGAAGGCGAAGTTCGAGCGGACCAAGCCGCACGTCAACATCGGCACCATCGGTCACATCGACCACGGCAAGACGACGCTGACGGCGGCGATCACCAAGGTCCTGCACGACAAGTACCCCGACCTGAACGAGGCGTCGGCGTTCGACCAGATCGACAAGGCTCCCGAGGAGCGCCAGCGCGGCATCACGATCTCGATCTCGCACGTCGAGTACCAGACCGAGAAGCGCCACTACGCGCACGTCGACTGCCCGGGCCACGCCGACTACATCAAGAACATGATCACCGGTGCTGCCCAGATGGACGGTGCGATCCTGGTGGTCGCGGCGACCGACGGTCCGATGCCGCAGACCAAGGAGCACGTGCTGCTCGCCCGCCAGGTCGGTGTGCCGGCGATCGTCGTCGCGCTGAACAAGTGCGACATGGTCGACGACGAGGAGATCCTCGAGCTCGTCGAGCTCGAGGTGCGCGAGCTGCTCAGCTCGTACGAGTTCCCGGGTGACGACCTGCCGGTCGTGCGGGTCGCGGCCTACCCGGCGCTGCAGGGCGACACCAAGTGGGCCGACGCCGTCCTCGAGCTGATGAACGCGGTCGACGAGTACATCCCGACGCCCGAGCGCGAGGTCGACAAGCCGTTCCTGATGCCGGTGGAGGACGTGTTCACCATCACCGGTCGCGGCACGGTCGTGACCGGCCGCATTGAGCGCGGGATCATCAAGGTCAACGAGGAAGTCGAGATCGTCGGCATCCGCCCCGAGACCACCAAGACGACCGTCACCGGTGTGGAGATGTTCCGCAAGCTGCTCGACGAGGGCCAGGCCGGCGAGAACGTCGGCGTGCTGCTGCGCGGGACGAAGCGTGACGACGTCGAGCGCGGTCAGGTGCTCTGCAAGCCGGGCTCGATCACGCCCCACACCGAGTTCGAGGGCCAGGTCTACATCCTGTCCAAGGACGAGGGCGGGCGGCACACGCCGTTCTTCAACAACTACCGTCCGCAGTTCTACTTCCGGACCACGGACGTCACCGGCGTGGTGACCCTGCCCGAGGGCACCGAGATGGTGATGCCCGGTGACAACACCGAGATGAAGGTCGAGCTGATCCAGCCGATCGCGATGGACGAAGGCCTGAACTTCGCGATCCGCGAGGGCGGCCGTACCGTCGGCGCGGGCAAGGTAACGAAGATCAACAAGTAGGCCGTTCGGTCACCGGCCGGGTCCGCTCGCGGGCCCGGCCGGCCCGACAGTCAGACGCACCGCCGCGCACCGCGGCACCGACCCACCGGCGTGAACGACCGTAAAGGACACGAAAACCCATGGCGGGACAGAAGATCCGCATCAGGCTCAAGGCCTATGACCACGAGGTCATCGACAGCTCGGCACGCAAGATCGTCGAGACGGTGACGCGTACCGGTGCGTCGGTCGCCGGGCCGGTGCCGCTGCCGACCGAGAAGAACGTGTTCTGCGTCATCCGTTCACCGCACAAGTACAAGGACAGCCGCGAGCAGTTCGAGATGCGCACCCACAAGCGCCTCATCGACATCCTCGACCCGACGCCGAAGACGGTCGACTCGCTGATGCGCCTGGACCTGCCGGCGGGCGTCGACATCGAGATCAAGCTGTAGGGACGACACACCAATGAGCACACCATTCACGGGGTTGCTGGGCGAGAAGCTCGGCATGACCCAGGTGTGGGACGAGAACAACCGCGTCGTCCCCGTCACCGTGGTCAAGGCCGGCCCGTGCGTCGTGACCCAGGTCAAGACCCCCGAGACCGACGGCTACGACGCCGTCCAGATCGCGTACGGCGCGATCGACCCGCGCAAGGTCACCAAGCCCGTCGCCGGCCACTTCGCCAAGGCGGGCGTGCCGCCGCGCCGTCACCTCGTCGAGCTGCGGACCGACGGCAGCCAGGAGTACACGGTCGGCCAGGAGCTGGCCGTTGACACCTTCGAGGCCGGGCAGCTGGTCGACGTCGTGGGCACCACCAAGGGCAAGGGCTTCGCCGGTGTCATGAAGCGCCACGGCTTCGGCGGCGTGAGCGCGTCGCACGGCGCGCACCGCAACCACCGCAAGCCCGGGTCGATCGGCGGCTGCGCCACCCCCGGCCGCGTGTTCAAGGGGATGCGGATGGCCGGCCGGATGGGCGGGGTGCGGCAGTCGACGCAGAACCTGCTCGTGCAGGGCGTCGACGCGGACAACGGACTGCTGCTCATCAAGGGCGCGATCCCCGGCCCGCGCGGCGGACTGGTCCTGGTGCGCACCACCGCGAAGGGAGGATCCCGATGACGAGCACGACCGTGGACAACGGGACCGACGTCGCCGCAGCGCCGGCGGTCGTCGACGTGCACACCCCGGACGGTGGGACGGACGGCCAGGCCGAGCTGCCCGCGCACCTGTTCGACGTCCAGGTGAACGTGCCGCTCATCCACCAGGTGGTGGTGGCACAGCTGGCCGCCGCGCGGCAGGGCACGCACGACACCAAGACGCGCGGCGAGGTTCGCGGTGGTGGACGCAAGCCGTACCGGCAGAAGGGCACCGGTCGCGCCCGGCAGGGTTCGATCCGTGCGCCGCAGTTCACCGGTGGCGGCACGGTCCACGGACCGACGCCCCGCGACTACGCGCAGCGGACGCCGAAGAAGATGAAGGCGGCCGCGCTGCGCGGAGCGCTCTCCGACCGGGCGCGCGGCGGCCGGGTCCACGTCGTGTCCGGGCTGCTCGCCGGCGACACCCCGTCGACCAAGGACGCGCTGGCGGCCCTGGCGCGGGTGTCCGAGCGCAAGCACCTGCTCGTGGTGCTCGAACGTGGCGACGACACGACCTGGCGCTCGCTGCGCAACGCCCCGCAGGTTCACCTGCTGGCCGTCGACCAGCTCAACACGTACGACGTGCTGGTGAGCGACGACGTCGTGTTCACACGCGGCGCGCTGGAGGCGTTCGTCGCCGGGCCGCCGTCCGGCAAGGGCGCGAAGGCCGTCGCCAGCTCGACCGAGGTCGACGCACCCGAAGGGAGCTCCTCATGAACAAGATCGCCGACCCGCGCGACATCCTGCTCGCGCCGGTGATCTCGGAGAAGAGCTACGGGCTGCTCGACGAGAACAAGTACACGTTCATCGTCGCTCCGGACGCCAACAAGACCCAGATCAAGATCGCTGTGGAGCAGGTCTTCGGCGTGACGGTGACCGGTGTGAACACCGCGAACCGGCAGGGCAAGCGGGTGCGTACCCGCTTCGGGTACGGACGGCGCAAGAACACCAAGCGCGCGATCGTCAGCCTGGCGCAGGGCGACCGCATCGACATCTTCGGCGGACCGGTCTCCTGACCACCCGCGAGATCTGACGAGAACTGACGAGGAAGAACCTCCATGGGAATCCGAAAGTACAAGCCGACCACCCCGGGGCGTCGCGGCTCCAGCGTGGCCGACTTCGTCGAGATCACGCGGTCGACGCCGGAGAAGTCGCTCGTCCGTCCGCTGCCCAAGAAGGGCGGACGCAACAACACCGGCCGCATCACGACGCGCCACCAGGGCGGCGGGCACAAGCGGGCGTACCGGGTCATCGACTTCCGCCGGGCGGACAAGGACGGCGTGCCGGCGAAGGTCGCGCACATCGAGTACGACCCGAACCGCACCGCCCGGATCGCGCTGCTGCACTACGCGGACGGCGCGAAGCGCTACATCGTGGCCCCGGACCGGCTGCGTCAAGGTGACGTCGTCGAGACCGGGCCGAGCTCGGACATCAAGCCGGGCAACAACCTGCCGCTGCGGAACATCCCGCTCGGCACGGTGGTTCACGCCGTCGAGCTCCGGCCCGGCGGCGGGGCGAAGATCGCGCGCTCGGCAGGCGCCAGCATCCAGCTGGTCGCCAAGGAGGGCGGCATGGCGCAGCTGCGCCTGCCCTCCGGCGAGATCCGCAACGTGGACGCCCGGTGCCGGGCGACGGTGGGCGAGGTCGGCAACGCCGAGCAGAGCAACATCGACTGGGGCAAGGCCGGCCGGATGCGCTGGAAGGGCAAGCGCCCCAGCGTCCGCGGCGTCGCCATGAACCCGGTCGACCACCCGCACGGCGGCGGTGAGGGCAAGACCTCTGGCGGTCGCCACCCGGTCAACCCGAAGGGCCGGCCCGAGGGCCGCACCCGTTCGGCGAACAAGGCCAGCAACAAGTTCATCGTCCGTCGCCGCAAGTCCGGCAAGAAGCGCTGAGGGGATAGCCGAGCATGCCTCGCAGTCTCAAGAAGGGTCCCTTCGTGGACGGCCACCTCGCCAAGAAGGTCGAGGACCAGAACACCAAGGGCACACGCAACGTCATCAAGACGTGGTCACGGCGATCCATGATCGTCCCGGACATGCTCGGGCACACGATCGCGGTGCACGACGGACGCAAGCACGTGCCGGTGTTCATCACCGAGAACATGGTCGGTCACAAGCTGGGGGAGTTCGCTCCCACCCGCACCTTCCGCGGCCACGTCAAGGACGACCGCAAGGCACGTCGCCGCTGACGGCGGCAGCGAGAAACCGCGACGCGAACAGCAACTCGAGGAGCAAGGGGAAGCGATGGAAGCCAGGGCACAGGCGCGGTACGTCCGCGTGACGCCCATGAAGGCACGCCGGATGATCGACCTCATCCGCGGCCTTCCGGCGGCCGAGGCGCAAGCGGTCCTGCACTACGCGCCACAGTCCGCCACGGACCCGGTGGGCAAGGTGCTGGACAGCGCCATCGCCAACGCGACGAACAACCTCGGGCTCGACGCGGACTCGCTGTTCGTGCGCGAGGCGTACGTCGACGAGGGCCCGATCCTCAAGCGGTTCCGGCCGCGCGCGCAGGGACGGGCCTACCGGGTCCGCAAGCGCACCAGTCACATCACGGTCATCGTCGAGTCCCGCGAGCACGCCGCGGCGCCGACGCGAAAGAAGGGGTGACCCGGCAGTGGGCCAGAAGATCAACCCGTACGGCTTCCGCCTGGGCATCACGACCGACTTCCAGTCCCGGTGGTTCGCCGACTCCTCCAAGCCCGGACAGCGCTACCGCGACTACGTCGCCGAGGACGTCGCGATCCGGCGCCTGATGAGCAAGGGCATGGAACGGGCCGGTATCAGCAAGGTGGAGATCGAGCGGACCCGCGAGCGGGTGCGCGTGGACATCCACACCGCGCGCCCCGGCATCGTGATCGGGCGTCGTGGTGCCGAGGCCGACCGCATCCGCGGTGACCTCGAGAAGCTCACCGGCAAGCAGGTCCAGCTCAACATCCTCGAGGTCAAGAACCCCGAGACGGACGCCCAGCTCGTCGCGCAGGCGGTGGCCGAGCAGCTCTCGAGCCGTGTGGCGTTCCGCCGCGCGATGCGCAAGTCCATGCAGTCCGCACTCAAGGGCGGCGCCAAGGGCATCCGGGTGCAGGTCTCCGGCCGGCTCGGCGGCGCCGAGATGAGCCGCACCGAGTTCTACCGGGAAGGCCGGGTGCCGCTGCACACGCTGCGCGCCGACATCGACTACGGCTTCTACGAGGCGCGTACGACCTTCGGCCGGATCGGCGTCAAGGTCTGGATCTACAAGGGCGAGCTCGCCGGCTCGCGCGCCGAGCGGGAGGCCGCGGCCGCCGCGGCACGGCTCGGGGGTCGCCGTGAGCGCCCGGCGCGCACCGGCCGCGCGCCCCGTCGTGACGAGGCACCGGTCGCCACCGCTGCCGCGGACGCTCCCGCGGGTACCGCGGCAGTCGGCGAGCCTGCCGGAACGGAGGCCTGAACATGCTGATCCCCCGTCGGGTGAAGCACCGCAAGCAGCACCACCCCGAGCGGCGCGGCCGCGCCAAGGGCGGCACGGCCGTCACCTGGGGCGAGTGGGGCCTGCAGGCGCTGGAACCCGCGTACGTCACGAACCGGCAGATCGAGGCCGCGCGTATCGCGATGACCCGTCACATCAAGCGTGGCGGCAAGGTCTGGATCACCATCTACCCGGACCGCCCGATCACGAAGAAGCCTGCCGAGACCCGCATGGGCTCGGGCAAGGGCTCACCGGAGTGGTGGGTGGCCAACGTCAAGCCCGGACGCGTCATGTTCGAGCTCGCGTACCCCAACGACAAGGTCGCCCGCGAGGCGCTGCTGCGCGCCGCGCACAAGCTGCCGATGAAGTGCCGGATCATCCGGCGCGAGGTGAGTGAGGACTGATGGCTGCTGGGACCAAGCCCGCCGAGCTGCGGGCGCTGACCGACGACGAGCTCGTCGAGCGGCTCCGTGAGGCCAAGGCCGAACTGTTCAACCTCCGCTTCCAGGCGGCGACCGGACAGCTCGAGAGCCATGGCCGGTTGCGCGCCGTGCGCACCGACATCGCGCGCATCTACACCATCATGCGCGAGCGCGAGCTGGGCATCACCCCGGTCGAGCCGGAAGGCGAGGCGGGTGCGGCATGAGCGAGAACGAGAACGAGACAGGAACCGAGATGGCACAGCCGACCACGGCGCCAGTGCGTACCCGCGGCGCGCGCAAGACGCGCGAGGGTCTGGTCGTCAGCGACAAGATGGACAAGACCGTCGTCGTCGCGGTCGAGGACCGCTTCAAGCACCCGCTGTACGGCAAGGTGGTGCGGCGCACCAACAAGCTGAAGGCGCACGACGAGCAGAACGCCGCCGGCGTCGGTGACCGGGTGCTGCTGATGGAGACCAGGCCGCTGTCGGCGACCAAGCGCTGGCGGATCGTCGAGATCCTCGAGAAGGCGAAGTAACAATGATCCAGCAGGAGTCGCGACTGCGGGTCGCCGACAACACCGGAGCCAAGGAGATCTTGTGCATCCGGGTGCTCGGCGGTTCGGGCCGGCGTTACGCGGGCATCGGCGACGTGATCGTCGCGACCGTGAAGGACGCCATTCCCGGCGGTGCGGTCAAGAAGGGCGACGTGGTGCGGGCCGTGATCGTGCGCACCAAGAAGGAGCGTCGGCGGGTCGACGGTTCGTACATCCGTTTCGACGAGAACGCGGCCGTCATCCTGCGGGGCGACGGCGAGCCGCGGGGAACCCGCATCTTCGGGCCGGTGGGTCGGGAGCTGCGTGAGAAGCGGTTCATGAAGATCATCTCGTTGGCACCGGAGGTGCTCTGACATGGCGGCCATGCACATCCGCAAGGGCGACACCGTCCAGGTCATCAGCGGCAAGGACCGCGGTACGACCGGCCGGGTGATCCAGGTGTTCCCGGACGCGCAGCGGGTCATCGTCGAGGGCGTCAACCAGATCAAGAAGCACACCAAGGTGGGATCGAACCAGCGCGGGGCGAAGACGGGTGGCATCGTCACCACCGAGGCGCCCGTGCACGTCTCGAACGTGATGCTCGTCGACCCGGAGGACAAGCGGCCCACGCGGGTCGGTTTCCGCCGCGAGACGGTGACCAAGAACCGTCCCGACGGCACGTCGTACGAGTCCACCCGAAGCGTCCGCATCTCGCGGCGGACCGGCAAGGAAGTCTGATCCCGATGAGCACCACCACTGCGACCGACTCCGCGCGCGTGCAGCCGCGGCTCAAGACCCGTTACCGGGACGAGATCGTCCCGGCCCTGCGGGACGAGTTCGCCTTCGGCAACGTCATGCAGGTGCCCGGCATCACGAAGATCGTGGTGAACATGGGTGTCGGTGAGGCGGCCCGCGACTCGAAGCTGATCGAAGGCGCGGTGCGCGACCTGTCGACCATCACCGGCCAGAAGCCGCAGGTCACCAAGGCGCGCAAGTCCATCGCCCAGTTCAAGCTGCGCGAGGGCATGCCGATCGGTGCGCACGTCACGTTGCGCGGCGACCGGATGTGGGAGTTCCTGGACCGCCTGCTGACGATCGCGCTGCCGCGCATCCGGGACTTCCGCGGGCTGTCTGCACGGCAGTTCGACGGCAACGGCAACTACACCTTCGGGCTCAACGAGCAGTCGATGTTCCACGAGATCAACCAGGACACGATCGACCGCGTGCGGGGCATGGACATCACGGTGGTCACCACGGCCACCAACGACGACGAGGGCCGGGCGCTACTGCGGCACCTCGGCTTCCCTTTCAAGACGGAGCAGTGAGATGGCGAAGACAGCGCTGAAGATCAAGGCGGCCCGCAAGCCGAAGTTCGCGGTGCGCGCGTACACGCGATGCAACCGCTGCGGCCGGCCGCACTCGGTCTACCGCAAGTTCGGGCTGTGCCGGATCTGCCTGCGCGAGCTGGCGCACCGCGGCGAGCTGCCCGGCGTCACCAAGAGTTCCTGGTAGGACAACGACACCGCAGGTCCCGTGCGCGGGATACCACGGTGAGAGAGGCCGAGCGGCCATGACGATGACAGACCCCATCGCGGACATGCTGACGCGCTTGCGCAACGGCAACACCGCGTACCACGACACCGTGGCGATGCCCCACTCGAAGATGAAGGCCGGCATCGCCGAGATCCTGCAGCAGCAGGGCTACATCGCCGGCTGGTCGGTCGCCGAGGGCGAGGTCGGGCGGACCCTCACGATCAACTTGAAGTACGGGCCGAACCGCGAGCGCTCCATCGCCGGCGTACGCCGCGTCTCGAAGCCGGGCCTGCGCGTCTACGCGAAGAGCACCTCGTTGCCGAAGGTGCTCGGCGGGCTCGGCGTCGCCATCATCTCGACCTCGTCCGGTCTGCTGACCGACCGCGAGGCAGCCAAGAAGGGTGTGGGCGGGGAAGTCCTCGCCTACGTCTGGTAGCAGGAAGGAGACCAACGATGTCACGAATCGGGCGAATGCCTGTCTCCGTCCCTGCCGGGGTGGACGTCGTCGTCGACGGCCGCGACGTCACCGTCACCGGGCCCAAGGGCACCCTGTCGCTGACCGTCACCTCGCCGATCTCCGTCGCAAAAGCGGACGACGGCACGGTCAGCGTGACCCGGCCGGACGACGAGCGCGAGTCCAGGGCGCTGCACGGCCTGACCCGCTCGCTGGTCAACAACATGGTGGTCGGGGTGACGGACGGCTACTCGAAGAGCCTCGAGATCGTCGGCACCGGCTACCGCGTCGCGGCCAAGGGCACCAGCCTGGAGTTCTCACTGGGCTTCAGCCACCCGGTGGTGATCGACGCCCCCGAGGGCATCTCGTTCGCCGTGGAGTCCCCGACCAAGTTCTCGGTGTCGGGGATCGACAAGCAACTGGTGGGCGAGGTCGCGGCGAACCTGCGCAGGCTGCGCCGCCCGGACCCGTACAAGGGCAAGGGCGTGCGGTACGCCGGCGAGGTCATCCGCCGCAAGGCCGGAAAGGCGGGCAAGTAACCATGTCGGTAGTCGTCAAGCTCGGCTCGGGCAGCAAGAAGACGGTGGCGCGCAAGCGGCGCCACGCCCGGGTCCGCAAGAAGGTCGTCGGCACGGCGAGCCGTCCCCGGCTGGTCGTCACCCGCTCGAGCCGGCACATGTTCGTGCAGGTCGTCGACGACGGCGCCGGTCGTACGATCGCGTACGCCTCGTCGATGGAGCCGGACGTCCGCGCCATCTCCGCCGACAAGAGCGCCAAGGCCAAGAAGGTCGGCGAGCTCGTGGCCGGCCGGGCGAAGGACGCCGGCATCGAGGCCGTGGTGTTCGACCGCGGCGGCAACAAGTTCCACGGTCGGGTAGCGGCGCTTGCCGAAGGTGCCCGTGAGGGTGGCCTCGCGTTCTGACGCGGGCCCGACGAGACGAAAGCAGAGGAAGCATCATGGCTGCAGCCCCCCGCCGCGGAAGCGGTGCCGGCGGCACCGAGCGGCGCGACCGGCGTGACGGGCGGGGTGGACCCGCCGCGGAGAAGTCCGCGTTCGTCGAGCGCGTCGTCGCGATCAACCGGGTCGCCAAGGTCGTCAAGGGTGGTCGCCGGTTCAGCTTCACCGCCCTGGTGGTCGTCGGCGACGCCGACGGCACCGTGGGCGTGGGATACGGCAAGGCCAAGGAGGTGCCGGCCGCGATCGCGAAGGGCGTCGAGGAGGCCAAGAAGGCGTTCTTCAAGGTCCCCCGGATCCAGGGCACGATCCCGCACCCGGTCACCGGCGAAGCCGCGGCCGGCGTGGTGCTGCTGCGCCCCGCCTCTCCGGGTACCGGCGTCATCGCCGGCGGCCCGGTCCGCGCGGTGCTGGAGTGCGCCGGCATCCACGACGTGCTCAGCAAGTCGCTGGGCTCGGACAACGCGATCAACATCGTGCACGCCACGGTCGCGGCCCTCAAGGGCCTGGAGCGCCCGGAGGAGGTCGCGGCACGTCGTGGCCTGGCGCTCGAGGACGTGGCCCCCGCGGCGCTGCTGCGCGCGCGTGCTGCCGGACTGGGGGCGTGATGGCACGCCTCAAGGTCACCCAGGTCAGGTCCGGGATCGGCGGCAAGGCCAACCAGCGCGAGACGCTGCGGACGCTCGGGCTCAAGCGCCTCGGCGACGTGGTCCTCAAGGAGGACCGCCCCGAGATCCGCGGGATGGTCGGCACCGTGGCGCACCTGATCACGGTCGAGGAGGTCGACTGACATGACTCTCAAGGTCCACCACCTGCGCCCCGCGCCCGGTGCGCGTACGGCCAAGACCCGCGTCGGGCGTGGCGAGGCCAGCAAGGGCAAGACCGCCGGCCGCGGCACCAAGGGCAGCAAGGCCCGGGGACAGGTTCCGGCGAGCTTCGAGGGCGGCCAGATGCCGCTGCACATGCGCCTGCCCAAGCTCAAGGGCTTCAAGAACCGGTTCCGCGTCGAGTACCAGGTCGTGAACGTCGCGACCGTGGCCACGCTGTTCCCCGAGGGCGGGAGCGTCGACGTCGACGCGCTCGTCGCGGCCGGCGCCGTACGGCGCGGCCACCCGGTGAAGGTCCTCGGCGACGGCGAGATCGGTGTCGCGGTGCAGGTGCAGGCGCACAAGTTCTCGCGCACCGCGGCCGAGAAGATAACGGCGGCGGGCGGGACGACGACCGTCGTCGACTGAGCGTCCGAGGCGACGCGGGCCGTCCGCGCGGTTGCCGGTAGCCCGGCCCCCGTGCGTTACAGTCGGACGGCCCGGCGTCGCTAGGGCAGCCGCCCCGGGACCACGTGTATCGAGCGGTCGTCGCTCCCGGCGACTGCACAGGAGGAGCCGTGCTTCAAGCGTTCGTGTCGGCGTTCCGTACGCCCGACCTGCGCGGCAAGCTGCTGTTCACGCTCGGCATCATCGCGATCTTCCGGCTCGGCTCGGTCGTGCCCACGCCCGGCGTCGACTACACCGCGATCCAGCGTTGCATCACCGTCGTCGAGGGCAACTCGCTGTACGGGATCATCAACCTGTTCAGCGGCGGTGCGCTGCTGCAGCTGTCGGTGTTCGCGCTCGGGATCATGCCGTACATCACGGCGAGCATCATCTTGCAGCTGCTCGTCGTCGTGATCCCGCGGCTGGAGGCGCTCAAGAAGGAGGGCCAGTCCGGCCAGGCGAAGATCACGCAGTACACCCGGTACCTGACGATCGGGCTGGGCATCCTGCAGTCCACCGCGATCATCGCGCTGGCGCGCAACCCCGGGCAGCTGTTCCAGGGGTGCAACGAGCAGTTGCTGCCGGACCAGTCGGTCTCCCTGATCGTCACCATGGTCCTGACGATGACCGCGGGTACCGGCATCATCATGTGGCTCGGCGAGCTGATCACCGACCGCGGTGTCGGCAACGGGATGTCGCTGCTGATCTTCACCTCGATCATCGCGACGTTCCCCGGCCAGATGGCCACCATCTACACCGTGCACGGGGTGCTGACGCTCACGTTCGTGCTCGCGACCGGGCTGTTCATCATCGCCGCGATCGTCTTCGTCGAGCAGGCGCAGCGGCGCATCCCGGTCCAGTACGCCAAGCGCATGATCGGCCGGCGCACGTACGGCGGCACCTCCACCTACATCCCGCTCAAGGTCAACATGGCCGGCGTGATCCCGGTGATCTTCGCCGCCTCGCTGCTCTACGTACCGCAGCTGATCGCCCAGATGTCCGGCAACACCAACGAGGGCTGGGGCGCCTGGGTGATCGCGAACTTCACCAAGGGCGAGGAGCCGCTCTACCTGATCACGTACGCGCTGCTGCTGATCTTCTTCACGTACTTCTACGTCTCGATCACGTTCAACCCGGTCGAGGTGGCGGACAACATGAAGAAGTACGGCGGGTTCGTCCCGGGCATCCGCGCCGGCCGGCCGACCGCGGAGTACCTCGACTACGTGCTGACGCGGATCACCTTCCCCGGCTCGCTGTACCTGACCGTGATCGCGATCGTGCCGTTCGTGGCGTTCGCGTTCCTCGGCGTCGGCCAGAACTTCGCCTTCGGTGGCGTCAGCGTGCTGATCATGGTCGGTGTCGGTCTCGACACGGTCAAGCAGATCGAGAGCCAGCTCCAGCAGCGCAGCTACGAGGGGTTCCTGCGCTGATGCGCGTCGTACTCATGGGCCCGCCCGGCGCGGGGAAGGGCACCCAGGCGGCGGTGGTGTCCGGCAAGCTCGCGGTCCCGCACATCTCCACCGGCGACATCTTCCGGGCGAACGTGTCCGAGGGCACCGAGCTGGGCCGGACCGCCAAGCGGTACATGGACGCCGGAGACTACGTGCCCGACGAGGTCACCAACGCGATGGTCCGCGACCGGCTCGCCGCGCCCGACGCCAGCGCCGGCTTCCTGCTCGACGGCTACCCGCGGACGACCGCGCAGGTCGGAGAGCTCGACGACATGCTCGCCGCGCGGGGGACCTCTCTCGACCACGTCGTGGAGCTCACCGTCGACGTCGACGAGGTCGTGGCCCGGCTGCTGGCCCGCGCCCAGGAGCAGGGCCGCAGCGACGACGACGAGCAGGTCGTACGCCGTCGCCTCGAGCTCTACGCCGAGCAGACCGCGCCGCTCACCGACAGCTACGCCGCCCGCGGACTGCTCGTACGGATCGACGGCATGGGCAGCATCGACAGCGTGACCGACCGCATCCTCTCGGCCCTCGGCGGCTGAGGCAGGCAGTCCGTGTTCGGGCGACGCGAACGCATCCAGGTCAAGTCCGCCGAGCAGCTCGCGCTGATGCGGGCGGCGGGGCTGGTCGTGGCGCGGACGCTGGAGGTCCTCGCGGCCGCTGTGGTCCCGGGGGTCAGCACCGCCGAGCTGGACCGGATCGCCGAGGCGTCGATCCGCGATGCGGGAGCAGTGCCCTCCTTCCTCGGGTACGGGGTGCCGCCGTTTCCCGCGAGCATCTGCACCTCGGTCAACGACGAGGTCGTGCACGGGATCCCCGGGGACCGGGTCCTTGTCGAGGGCGACCAGATCTCGATCGACTGCGGTGCGATCCTGGCCGGGTGGCACGGCGACGCCGCGGTGACGGTGCCGGTCGGCGAGGTCGCACCGGCCGACGCGGAACTGTCACGAGTGACCCGCGAGGCGCTCTGGCGCGGCCTGGCCGCGGCGCAGGTCGGGGGCCGGCTCACCGACATCGGCCACGCCGTCGAGTCCTACGTACGGTCCCAACCGGGCGGTGACCGGTACGGGATCGTCGAGGAGTACGTCGGGCACGGCATCGGCACCGCGATGCACATGGAGCCGAACGTGCCCAACTACGGCGCGCCCGGCAAGGGTCCGGCCCTGGTCGCCGGGATGGCGCTCGCCGTCGAGCCGATGGTGACCGCGGGCAGCCGGGAGCTCGCCGTGCTGTCCGACGACTGGACCGTCGCCACGATGGACGGCGCGCGGGCGGCGCACTGGGAGCACACCGTGGCGCTCACCGACGAGGGCCCGTGGGTGCTGACCGCGCTCGACGGCGGGGCCGCGACGTTCGCCGAGCTCGGCATCGCTTCTCCGGCGGCCTCCCGCGACTAGCCGCGCCGTACGCCAGTCAGCTCGCCGGTACGCCGCCGTCGATCATGGCGTCGTCGGTCTCGAACCCAGTTGATCATGACGTCCCGGGTCGCAAACCGCCCTTCGGACCCTCAACATCATGATCAACGTTCGATCGGAGCCGCGACCGAGCGAGCGGGGCGACTGGCCGGGCGCTCAGGAGGAGTGCGGTGGGAAGGCGCAGAACTCGTTGCCCTCCGGGTCGGCGAGGATCCACCAGTTGCCGTCCGCGACCGGGTCGCGCAGCACCTGCGCCCCGGCAGCGACGAGTGCGGCCGGGTCATCGGCCGTGAGCCGCACGTCCCAGTGCATGCGGTTCTTCACCTGCTTCGGCTCGGGCACAGGGTTGAAGACCCAGGCGTACCAGGGGAAGCCGTCAGCACCTTGGATCCAGGCGACGCCGTCGCGCTGCTGCACGGCCCCGCCGAGCCGTTCGGCCCACCAGGCCGCGATCGCGGCCGGGTCGCGCGCGTCGACGACGAGCTCGAACGGCGTCGGGCCTTCCACCGCCGGTGCGCCCCACTCCGCAGGTGCGGGAGGCATGGCGCAGAACCCGTTGCCCTCCGGGTCGGAGAGCACCCACCAGTGCTGCTCGTCGTGCGGCTCGTGCTCGAGGGTCGCCCCCGCGGCCACGAGCGGGGCGGGGTCCGGCGCGGGCAACCGCAGGTCGAGGTGCACCCGCGTCTTGCCGGTGCGCGGCTCGGGCACTTCGTCGACCCAGATCCGTTCGCCGGGGTGGCCGCCGGGTGAGGGGACGATCACCCGGTCGTTGCCGCCCGCCGCGTCGTGGGTCCGGCCCAGCACGAACGACCAGAACCCGGCGAGGGCAGGCGCGTCGGAGGCGTCGAGGACCAGGTCCTGGAAGGAGGCGTCGGGCATGGCACCACCCTGGCCCGTACCCCCGACAACCGCTACCACGATCTGCTGACGAGGGGTCACCGTCGCTCGTGTCGTAGCAGGCGACCCCTCGTCAGGCGATCGACGTGATCAGATGGTGAGCGCCGCGCGGCAGACCTCTCCGGTGGCCCGGCTCTTCACGCGTACGACGACCCGGTCCTTGCCCTTGCGGTTCTTCAGGTGCCGGTCCACGTCCACCTCACCGTCCCGGTCGCTGCGGGTGGTGGAGCGGTAGACCCACTTCTTGTTGTTCTTGACGCGCTTGTGCTTGATCTTGACCTTCCACGTCACGCCTGCGCGGGGCGTGTCGGCGTCGAAGTCGACGTCGATCAGCCCGTGCTCCCGCTCGAGCTCGAGCTTCCAGGTGCTGCCCTGCGAGCAGGTTCCGTACTTCTGCCGCTCGACCCCGGCGGCGTCCGCAGCGGGCGCAGCGGCGATGAGCAGGCCGGCGCCGGTGGCGGTCCCGGCGAGTACGGCGATCGTGCGTCGGGTGCGTCGCATCGTGTCCTCCAAAGACGACCAGCTTCTCGGTGTTCGGTTTCCGTAGCTCGACCCGACCAGGGGCGGGTGGGCCGGTGCAAGAATTCTGGGAGC
This sequence comes from Candidatus Nanopelagicales bacterium, assembly GCA_017848795.1. Lineage (GTDB taxonomy): Bacteria > Actinomycetota > Actinomycetes > S36-B12 > CAIYMF01 > JAFIHG01. The sequence continues at coordinate 19,110 of JAFIHG010000051.1, forward strand.
AGTCTCATCGGTCTCTCACGATGCGCCGCACGAGTGCGCCTGTCGCCCTCATGGAGACCGGCCACGGGTCCGACAGACTGGTCCGGTGCTCGAACCCGACCCGCGAGCGCTGCTGGACGCACTCCTGGCGGCCGATGGCAGGGTGCTGGGCGACGCCGAGCTGTGCCAGGTGGAGGCGGGACGCGAAGGACCGATCACGGGGTACGCGGTCCGGTGGACGCGCGGGTCGCAAGAAGGACGGGACCTGGTCTACGTCGAGCCGTGCACCCGCGGGCAAGCGGGCGGTGTCCTCCTCGTCGACCCGCAAAGTGGGCGCCGCCGGCTCGTGTGGCGCTACCCCGACGATCCGGCACTGCCCGCGCTGCCCCTCGCGGTGCACCCGGACGCCGTCGCCGCCCTGCTTCCCCGGCTGGGCGTGCGCTCCGTCCCGGTCGGGCTCGAGCTCATGACCTACCGGCCGCGTCGGCGTGCGGTGGTGCACGTGCGACCCGAGGCCGGCAGCGCGGTGTACCTCAAGGTCCTGCGCCCCGAGCACGCCGAGCTGGTGCATGACAAGTACCGCACGCTGCACGCCGCCGGGCTGCCGGTGCCGCAACCGCTCGGCTGGGCACCCGCAGGGTTGCTCGCGCTCGCCGAGGTACCCGGTGTCCCGGCGGCGCACCTGTTGCCCGACGTCGTCGCCGCCCCGCGCTTCGCCGCCGAGCTGGCCGCGCTGCTGGAGCGGTTGCGCGGCGCGGTCCGGATGGACTGGCCACCTCGGCGTACCCCGGCGGTCGCCGTCGGCTGGTACGCCGCGCAGCTGATCCGGGCGCGCCCGGAGCAGGCGCGCCGCATCGCGGCGGTCCGGGATGCGGTGCTCGCCTCACCCCGGGCCGAGGCGGTGGGCATCCACGGTGACCTGCACCTCGGGCAGGTGCTCGTGGACCCGGCGCGACCCGGCCGGATCACGGGCCTGCTCGACGTCGACACCGCCGGACCCGGTGAGCCGGTCGACGACGCGGCAGCTCTGGTGTCGCACCTCGCCCTCACCGCGCTCACCGCCGCCGATGATCGCGAACGGACTGCCGCACGTTGGGCGGCGAGGGAGTGGACGCCGCACCTGGTGCGTGGACCGTTGCATCCCCGGCTGGCCGGCCATCTGCTCGCGCTCGCGCTCGAGCCGGCGACCCGGGGCGACGATGCGCTGACCGACGAGCTGCTCGCCGCCGCCGAACGAGCGACCGTGCCCGGCTGATGAGAGCGTTCTCACCTGCCATTCCTCGGCGCCTCATCGGAGCGGTACAGGCTGATCCCATGACGCACAAGCGACGCTGGATCGTCTACGGGTCGGTGACGGCGCTCGGCCTCGGCCTCGGAAGCGCAGGTGCGGTCGCCGCCGCGAACGCCCTGGAGATCAGGGACGTGCCCGGCCAGGCGGTCTCCGGATCCAAAGTGCTGGCCTCCTCGCGTGGGGCGGCGCTGCCGTCCGCCGGCACGACCGCGAAGAAGACGAAGGCCGGCCCCAGCTATCAGCCGAAGACGGACCCGTCGGACTCCGCGTTCGCCTCTCCGATGACTCCGATGACACCGCGTACCGCCGCTTCGGTCCCTTCGCCACGGACGACGGCGACGGCCGCGTCGACCCAGAGCCCGCGGAGCGCCAGCTCCGCGCCATCGCCAAGGACGGTCGCGAGCCCCGTCTCCACCGTGAGCCCGGCCAGCCCGATGTCGCCCCCGAGCCCGCGCAGCCCGGAGCACGACTGACCCTCACCGGAGCCGGTAGCCGGCCCCGCGCACGGTCTCGATGCGCTCCGCGCCGAGCTTCCCGCGCAGGTAGCGGACGTAGACGTCGACCACGTTGGATGCCGGGTCGAAGTCGTACCCCCAGACCCGGCTCAGCAACTGCTCACGACTGAGCACCTGGTCCGGGTGACGGACGAACTCCTCGGCGAGCGCGAACTCGCGCGCGGACAGGTCGACGACGCGGTCGCCGACGGTCGCGCGGCGGGAACGGGTGTCCAGCGAGAGGTCCCCTCGGGCCAGCACCGGAGGTGCGGCGAGCGTCGCGTCGCGCAACCGCAGCCGGATCCGCGCAAGCAGTTCGTCGAACCGGAACGGCTTGCGCATGTAGTCGTCCGCGCCGCCCTGCAGTCCGGCCAGCACGTCATCGCCGGACGTCCGCGCCGTCAGGATGATCACCGGTGTGGTGCTGCCGGCGGCTCGCAGCTCCTGCAGGACGGTGTAGCCGTCCATGCCAGGCAACCCGATGTCGAGCACCATGAGGTCGAACGCGCCAGTTCGTGCGTGGCCGAGGGCGTCCGCTCCGGTACCGACGATCGTCGTGGCGTAACCGGCGGCGCGCAGGCCCTTGTCGATGAACGAGGCGATGCGCGCCTCGTCCTCGGCGATCAGGATCGCGGCCATGGCTACTCCGTCCTCTCTGATGATGCGTCGCGCTCCGCGTCCCCATCCCGCGCGTCGCCGGCCGGCGTACGCGCCAAGGGCAGCTCGACGGTGAACGTGGAGCCGGCACCGACCTGGCTCTCGAGTCCCACGGAACCGCCGTGGGCCCGAGCGATCGCCGCCACGATCGCGAGGCCGAGCCCTGAGCCCTCACTGCCGCGGCCCTCGCCGGCCCGCCCGAAACGCTCGAAGATCCGGGCGTGCGCGTCCGGTGGGATCCCCGGCCCCTCGTCGACCACGGAGAGCCGGACCTGCTCGCCGACCACCGCGGAGTGAAGGGTGACGGCCGAACCGTCCGGGGCGTGCTGGGCGGCGTTCGCCGCGAGTTGCAGCCATGCCTGGGTGATGCGGTCCACGTCGAGTGTCACGCGCACCGCTGGACCCGGTTCGCACACCCAGCGGTGCCGGTCGGAGAGCGCGGACGCCTTGCGCGTGACGCGGGCGGTGAGCTCGGCCAGGTCGACCGGACGGGTCGCCAGGGACTGCGGGCGCTGCACCGCCGCGAGCGCGGAGATGTCGTCGACCAGGCCCGTGGTGCGGTCGAGCTCGTCGAGCACCAGCTCCCGGGTCTGCGCCACGTCGCCCGGATCGTTCTCGTCGAGCACCTCGAGATGGCCACGCACGATCGTCAAGGGCGTCTTCAGCTCGTGGCCGACGTCGTCGAGCAACCGCCGCTGGGCGTCCGCGGAGGCCTGCAGGCGGGCGAGCATGTCGTTCACGGTGGTCGTCAGAGCGGACACGTCGTCGTGTCCGCGCACCGGGATCCGCTCGGACAGGTCGGACAGGCCGATCCGTTCGGCCGTCTCCCGCAACGAACGGATGGGACGCAGCAACCGCCCGGCGACCGCCCAGCCGACCAGCCCGACGACGAGGAGTGCCGCTGCTGCGACGATCAGATAGGTGCGGAAGGCATCGTTGACGCTGTCCAGCTCGGCGTCGAGGTCGTACGCCATCACGAAGACGCCCCGCCCGGGTGCACCCGCCACGGCGACCGGTACCCCGAGGTAGCGCAGCGAGCGCGCGGCGGTGTCCGCGGTACCCATCACCGCCGTGTCGCTGCGGATCGTCTCCTGCCACACGCGTGCGACGAAGCGCGGGTCGTGGGCGAGGTCGAACGTCGTGGTGATCCCCGGGACGTACGCGGCACGGCCATCGACGATCCCGAGCGTCGCTGCGTTCGTACGCGGGGCGATCTGCTGGACCATCGTCCGCATCAGCTCGCGCAGCGACGGGTAGCGCACCGGTTCGGCAGTGGGCTCACCGGTCAGCGGGTGACCCTCCGCGACATAGCGGAGGTGCTCGATGGTCTGCGTGAGCCGCGCCTCCACCGAGTGCAGCACGCGTTCACGCTGCACGAGGTAGGCCGCCGTACCGGCGACCGCCATGCCGACCGCGGTGACGACGAGGATCGAGGCCACGATGCGGGTGCGTACCGACCACCCGGGTCGGCGCTGCGCGGCCTGCTGCATGCACGCCATTCTCCGGCCCGACGCCGCGGACCCGGCGAGGGCGTGCGGCCGGTCGCGTGGCCGACTCGGCCCGCGTGCCCGGGCGCCGCTGGCGCGTAGGCTGGGACGGTTCGCCTGGACCCCCACCGCGCCGCGGATCGGGGGTGTTCGTGCTGGGCGTTCCCAGGAAGGACCGACCCGTGACCCTTGCCGGGCTGCTGCAGGCCGCCGCCCAGGACGAGCCGATCCGCGACGCGGTGCGGCGCGCAGCGCGCACCGGCACGCCCGACGCGACGATGGCGCTCGAGATCGGCGCGCCGGACGAGCTGCAGCCGGTGCTCCTCGCCGCGCTCGCCGGTGCGCGGTACGGGGGCCGGCCGGTGCTCGCCGTCACGGCCACCGACCGGGAGGCCGAGATCCTGCTCTGCGGGCTGCGGTCGTTGCTGGACCCGGACGAGGTGGCGGAGTTCCCCGGGTGGGAGACGCTGCCGCACGAACGGCTGAGCCCGAGCAGCGACGTCGTCGGGCGCCGCCTCGCGGTGCTGCGCCGGCTGGTGCACCCCGAGCAGGACGAAGTGCCCGTACGCGTCCTGGTGGCACCGGTCCGGGCCGTCCTGCAGCCGCTGGTCCGCGGGATCGCCGACCTCGTCCCGGTGCGGGTGGCGGTCGGCGAGGACGTCGTGATGGAGGACGTCGTGCGCGCGCTCGCGGACGCCGGGTACGCCCGTACCGACCTCGTCGAGCGCCGCGGCGAGTTCGCGGTACGCGGCGGGATCCTCGACGTGTTCGCCCCCACCGACGAGCACCCGGTGCGGCTCGAGTTCTGGGGCGACACCGTGGAGGAGGCGCGCTGGTTCCGGGTCGCCGACCAGCGTTCGCTCGAGGCGGCACCGGGCGGCCTCTACGCCCCGCCCTGCCGCGAGCTGCTGCTGACCGACGCGGTGCGAGCCCGGGCACGTGCGCTGCTGCCGCACCACCCGCAGCTCTGCGAGCTGCTCGACCAGCTCGCGGCCGGTACGCCGGCTGCGGGCATGGAGGCGCTCGCGCCGGTGCTCGCGGACGGGATGGACCTGCTCGTCGAGCTGCTGCCGGCCGGCTCTCTCGTCGTCGTGTGCGACCCCGAGCGCGTACGGCGCCGGGCCCACGACCTCGTCGCGACCAGCCAGGAGTTCCTGGAAGCGTCCTGGCACAACGCCGCCGCCGGCAACGCGACGCCGATCGACCTCGGGGCTGCGGCGTACCGCACGGTCGCCGAGGTGCGCGCCGCCGCGCTGGACCGCGGGCTGCCGTGGTGGGGCATCTCGCCGTTCGCCGGCGACGAGGAACTGATCGGCACCGATGCCGACGACGTCGAGGCGCTGGTGATCGACGCCCGTCCCGCGGACTCCTACCGCGGCGAGACCGTCAAGGCGCTCACCCAGGCGGGTCAGTGGTGCGACGAGGGCTGGGCGGTCGTCGTCGTGACGGCCGGGCAGGGCACGGCGGAACGGATGGCGACGGCAGCGCGGGCCGAAGGCCTGCCGGTCCGGCTGCAACCGTCCCTCGACGCCCCGCCGGAGCCCCGCCTCGTGACCGTCACCACCGGCGACCTGGAGCACGGTTTCGTGCTGCCGGCCCTGCGACTCTCCGTGCTCACCGAGACCGACCTCGTCGGTCAGCGCGCCACGACGCGCGACGTCCGGCGGATGCCGGCGCGCCGCCGCCAGACGATCGACCCGCTGACGCTGTCGGCCGGTGACTACGTCGTGCACGAGCACCACGGCGTCGGCAGGTACGTCGAGATGGTGCAACGCACGGTCGCGGGGGCGACGCGCGAGTACCTCGTGCTCGAGTACGCACCCGCCAAGCGCGGCCAGCCCGGCGACCGCCTCTACGTCCCCACCGACCAGCTCGACCAGGTCACCCGGTACGTCGGAGGTGAAGCGCCGAGCCTGCACCGGCTGGGCGGCAGCGACTGGACGCGCACCAAGTCCCGCGCGCGGCGGGCGGTACGGGAGATCGCCGGCGAGCTCATCCGGCTCTACGCCGCACGGATGGCCAGCCGCGGGCACGCGTTCTCCACCGACACCCCCTGGCAGGCCGAGCTCGAGGACGCCTTCCCGTACCACGAGACGCCGGACCAGCTCTCCACGATCGACGAGGTCAAGGCCGACATGGAGAAGGTCGTCCCGATGGACCGGCTGATCTGCGGCGACGTCGGCTACGGCAAGACCGAGATCGCGGTGCGCGCGGCGTTCAAGGCGGTCCAGGACGGCAAGCAGGTGGCGGTCCTGGTCCCCACGACGTTGTTGGTACAGCAGCACTTCTCGACGTTCTCCGAACGCTACGCCCCCTTCCCCGTCAAGGTCGCGGCACTGTCGCGCTTCCAGACCGACCGGGAGGCGCGGGAAGTGATCGCCGGGATCAAGGACGGCAGCGTCGACGTCGTCATCGGCACGCACCGGCTGTTCGGCAACGAGGTCGGTTTCAAGGATCTCGGGCTGGTCATCGTCGACGAGGAGCAGCGGTTCGGCGTCGAGCACAAGGAGCACCTCAAGGCGTTGCGCACCGACGTCGACGTGCTGTCGATGTCGGCCACGCCGATCCCCCGCACGCTCGAGATGGCGGTCACCGGCATCCGGGAGATGTCGACGATCCAGACCCCGCCGGAGGAACGGCACCCGGTGCTGACCTTCGTGGGGCCGTACGACGACAAGCAGGTCGCGGCCGCCATCCGACGGGAACTGTTGCGCGACGGTCAGGTGTTCTTCGTGCACAACCGGGTCGAGTCGATCGACCGGGTGGCGGCCCGGCTGCGCGAGCTGGTGCCCGAGGCGCGGATCGCGACCGCCCACGGACAGCTGAACGAGCACGTCCTCGAGCAGGTCATCGTCGACTTCTGGGAGAAGCAGTTCGACGTGCTGGTGTCCACGACGATCGTGGAGAGCGGTCTCGACATCGCGAACGCCAACACCCTCATCGTCGACCGCGCCGACCGGTTCGGGCTCTCCCAACTGCATCAGATCCGCGGGCGGGTCGGGCGCGGACGGGAGCGGGGCTACGCGTACTTCCTCTACCCGCCGGAGATGCCGCTCACCGAGCTCGCCCACGACCGGCTGGCCACGATCGCCCAGCACACCGACCTCGGTTCGGGCATGGCGGTCGCGATGAAGGACCTGGAGATCCGCGGTGCGGGCAACCTGCTCGGCGGCGAGCAGAGCGGGCACATCGCCGACGTCGGGTTCGACCTGTACGTGCGGCTCGTCGGGGAAGCGGTCGCGGCGTACCGGGACGGCGACGGCGCCGCCGAAGAGCTGCCCGAGACCAAGGTCGAGCTGCCGGTGGACGCCCACCTGCCGCACGACTACGTCGCCGAGGAGCGGTTGCGGCTCGAGGCCTACAAGCGGATCGCCGCCGCGACCGACGACGCCGCCGTCGACGAGGTCGTCGCGGAGCTGACCGACCGGTACGGGCCCCCACCCCCGCCGGTGGCCAGCCTGGTCGCCGTCGCCCGCTTCCGGAACCTCGCTCGCCGCGCCGGGCTCGCCGAGGTCGTACCGCAGGGCAAGTACGTCCGGTTCACCCCGGTCGAGCTCCCGGAGTCGGGCACGCTACGACTGAACCGGCTCTACCCAGGGACGATCGTGAAGGCCGCGACCCGTACCATTCTCGTGCCGCGGCCGACGACGGCCCGGGTGGGCGGCCAGCCGCTGCGTGACCTGCCCCTGCTCGAGTGGGCACGCGAGCTGGTCGAGGCGGTCCTGCTCGCCGGCCCCGCGGCGGGTGCGCCGAGCGGAAGGAGCGCGTCGTGACGCTGCGACACCGTCGCCGCACGGCCGGGATCGTCGCTGTCGCTGCCCTCTCGGGTGCGCTGCTTGCGGGCTGCACCTTCGACACCGCCGGGGCCGCGGTGATGGCCGGGGACCAGCGGATCACCGAGGCGCAGGTGTCCTCCGATGTCGGCCAGGTCCAGAGCGAGCTCGGTGATGCGCCGTTCGACTCCGCGTCGGTCACGCGGGCGACGGTCACCCGGCTGACGCAACAGCTGCTGATCGGCGACGCCGCGCAGCGGGAGGGCATCGCGGTCACCGAAGGGCAGATCGACACGCTGCTGCGCGACAACTCGCAAGGCTCCGGGGGTCTGCCTGAGCTCGAGAAGGCGCTGCTCACCCAGTTCAGCGTGCCGAGCTCCGCCGTCCGTGACTACGCCCGCACCTTCTTGGAGCAGCAGGCGCTGGGCCGCAAGCTCGCCCCCACCGGCGCGGACGGCGGCGCCAAGGCGGCAGCCGACTACCTGACCGCCCTGTCGAACGAGCTCGACGCCCGCGTCGCGCCGCGGTACGGCACCTGGGACCCGGCGACGCTGTCGCTGGGCAGCCCGCCCACCGACCTTGCCAGCCCGGCCTCCACCCCCGCCCCAGCCCCACTCACCACGCCCGCTCCCTGAGCGTGACCGAACGACCCCGGCTGGTACTGCTGACCACCACCCCCCGGGTCGCTGCCGGGCTGCTGTCGGGTCCGGCCTGGCACGTGCTGCGGGAGGCCGACGCCGTGCTCACCGGCGAGGCGGAGCACCCGCTGCTCGGACCCCTGAACGAGGTGGGCATCGCCGTCACCGTGGTGGCCGGATCGGTCGAGAGCCGCGCCCGGCGGCTGCTCGACGGCGCCGCCGAGGGCTGTGCCGTGTGGCTCGTCGCCCCGGACGGTGAGGATGCGCTCGCCGGCGAGCTGTCGGCGGCGTTGCAACGGATGTCCGCCGACAGCCGGCCGCCGGAGGTCGAGCTGCTGCGCGGCTCCTGGGACCTGCCCGGCGCCCGGCTGCTCGGCGCGGTCGCCGTCATGGACCGGCTGCGCTCACCCGGCGGCTGTCCCTGGGACGCCCGACAGACGCACGAGTCCCTCGTGCCCTACCTTGTCGAGGAGGCGTACGAGGCGATCGAGGCGATCGAGTCGGCGGACCGCGCCGGGCTGCGCGAGGAGCTCGGAGACCTGTTGCTGCAGGTGCTGTTCCACGCCCGGATCGCCGCCGAGGACGACACCGACCCGTGGACCATCGACGAGGTCGCGGACGGCATCGTCGCCAAGCTCGTCGCGCGGCACCCGCACGTCTTCGCCGGCGGGGACGCCGCCACCGCCGAGCAGGTCGAGGCGAACTGGCACCTCCTCAAGCAGGCGGAGAAGGGCCGCGAATCGGCCACCGACGGGATCCCGATGAACCTGCCGGCGCTCGTGCTCGCGGCCAAGCTGCTCGCCCGCGCGGAACGGGCGGGAGTCGCCGTACCGCCGCCACCCGTACCGCTGCCCGAACCGGCGGTCGAGGAGGAGCTCGGCGCGCTGCTGCTCGCCCTGGTGGCGCGCGCCCAGGAGCGGGGGTGGGACGCCGAGCGGGCGCTGCGCGCAGCCGTACGCCGGCACCGCACCGAGATCCGCACCGCCGAGGGCCTCGAGCACTGACAGCCGCTGCCACGGGCCCGACATCTTCGAGGTGAGGGCTGCTGGTGGCGGTGCGATCTGCTCAGCTCATAGCGTCCAGCGCATCCCGCGAGTAACCGTGAGTGATCGGATCTGCGGCGCGTGACGGATAGATGGGGACCGAAAATCAACTCACGAGTGAGAGGGGGGTGTCGCTGCGGACATTGGTCACTAGAGGTCGTCGACTAAGGAGGAGTCATGATGCTACGGCGGATTGTATCGGTTGGGCTTGTATCGCTGATCGGCAGCGGTACCGCGCTGATCGCCGCGCCGGCGGAGGCATCGACCGGACGTGCGTTGGGCCAGCATTGTCGGATGAGCGTAGAGACCGGCGAGAGCGCTTGTTTCCTGTCCATCCCGCAGTTGCTCGCATCGTTCGGGATTGACAGGCCACAGGCGGTTGCTGTCGGGCAAGCCGAGGTCGACGCCATCAGAGCGACGGATAACACCGGGCTGGCGGCGACCTACGTGTTGTCAGTCGTGTATGACAAAGACAACTGGGATATCGCAGATGGCTCCTATACTTTCTACGCGTCCTCAGGATGCGACAATGACGGGGCGGTCGAGTGGCAAATCGGAAATGCTGGGTCAACCTGGAATGACCGCATTACGTCGTACCCAGGGGTTCAACAAGTGTGACTCCGCACTCTTCGAAGATGCAGACTTCGAGGGCAGCCAGTACGGACGCAGGTTGAACAGCAAAAATGTGGGAAATGCGATGAACGACAAGACTACCTCGATCACGTGGTCCTAGTCTTGCGTCCTTTATATGACCAGACACCTCCGACAGATGAGAGCTCGGATCAGGCGCACATGGCTGCAGTTCTGGCCGGCGCACCGGACGAGTTCGGCACGCTTTTCGACAGGCACAGCCAACGCGTACTCACCCACTGTTACCGGTTGGTGGGTGACCTGAGCGCCGCCGAGGATCTGACCTCGGTCGTATTCCTTGAAGCGTGGAGGCGTCGAGCCTCGGTGCGCTTTGTGAACGGATCCGCGCTGCCGTGGCTGCTGGTGACCGCTACCAACGTGTCGCGCAATCACGCGCGCACACTGCGCCGCCAGCGGGCGGCGCCGGACCGCCTGCCCAGGTCCGAGACACCCGATGATCCTGCGCTCACGGCCGCGGACAGACTCGATGCCCGACGAAAAGTAGCCAGTCTCCGCCGCGCGCTCGACGCACTGAGCGATAAGGACCGTCAGATCATCGTCCTGTGCGTACTCGGCGAACTTAGTTACGCGGACGTGGCGCGAGTGCTGGCATTGAGCGAGGGCGCGGTCAGGAACAGGCTCTCGCGCAGTAAGCAGCGGTTACGTGAATGTCTCGCCGACTCAGTCGACAACGGATGGGAGGAAACGCCGTGCCGAGCATAGGCGGTCCGAACGGTTTGCCCCTCCTGCCGAGCCAGAAGTGGCGTCCACAGGAGGCCGAACGTCGCCGTGTCCACCTACTGGCAGAGATCACAGCTTCTCCACGACGGCATCACCACCGGACCGCGGTGATCGCTGCTGCAACTTTCATGTGTGCCGTGTCGGCCGTAGGCGGCACAGCGGCCGCATGGACCCGCTTTGCACAGCCGGCTGATCCGACGTCGGCGATCTGCTCACCAGTCGATCACTTGCTACCCGGCTTTGAGAGGTCCGGCTCCTTCGTCGGGCCAGCGGCACCGGTGGGTGGCGAGGTGCCAGACGTGGATGCGGTGCAAGCGTGCGCGGCGCTCTGGAGCGCAGGCATCGTCCGCGACCCAGCGACAGCGCCGAAGTCTGGCGGGGCCAACCCGGTACCGCGCCTCACAGCGTGCGTGACCCAGGACCGGGTCCTCGTCGTCTTTCCGGCTGACGTCTCGATATGCGACCGGCTTGGCCTGCAGGTTCCGGCAGGAGACTGACGACTGGCTGCACGCATGCTCGTCACCTGGACGAGTCACTCCTCCAACACGCGGCCCGCTGATTATTGCCGATAGGTGTCCGTTGCGTGCGCTTGCCGAGTTTCCACGCTGGTTGTCGGTGCTGCTCCTCCTCGAGGCATGCGGGACCATCGGGTTCGTCATGACCGCGAGCGAGCAACTCGACCTGTCGATCTATCGGATGGGTGGGGCACTGGCGCTCGCCGGTTCCGAGCAGCTCTACGGTGTCGCCGACCCCGCTTCGGGGTTGGTGTTTACGTATCCGCCGTTCGCAGCAGTGGTCTCTTCCGGTCTGACTGCCATCGGAGACGAGCCGAGCCGGATCGTCATGATCCTTGTTTCGCTCGCGGCGGTCGCTCGCGTCGCATGGTTGGTGATGGACTATGTTCCTCGGGGCTCCTGGCTGGGTCGGTGGAACCGTATGACGCTGACTAGTTGGTTCGTTGCAATTTCATTGATCTCCGAACCGTACGTCTCAAGTATCAACTTCGGTCAGGTGAATCTCGTGCTGCTGTGGGCCGTGATCGAAGCGGCGCTCAGCACGCGGCCAATCACGGCGAGCGTGATCGGAATTGCGGCCGGAATCAAGTTGGTGCCGGTCGCGTTCATCGCCATGCTGGTCATGCAACGACGCCTCGCGCACGCGGTATGGGCGATCAGCTGGTTTCTCGCGTCAGTGCTCGTCGGGGTGCTGGTACTTCCTGGCGCATCTTGGTGTTTCTGGACCGATGCGGTATGGAACGACCAACGGATAGGCGGAATCGCCTACGTCGGGAATCAGTCGCTTAACGGTGCTTTGTGGAGATTGTCAGGACCGGGCGGATCCCTTCTGCTCTGGGTCGCCATGGCGTGTGTGATCGCGGTGGTCACTGCTCGCATCACGGTCCGATCGAGCCTTCTCGAAGGCGTTGTCGCAGTGGCGCTGGCGTCGTTGCTTCTCTCCCCGGTCTCGTGGACCCATCATTGGGTCTGGATCTCGATCGCTGTGCTCGTTGCGTTCGGCCGAGGCAATGGACCTCGCTCGCGGTGGGCCCTTGTCGCAGCTGGGTGGGCCGTGGCTCAGCTCACCTGGATCATCTGGTGGTTCCCCCATGGCGGCGATGTCGAGTATGACGGCTCCATCGGCATGAAGCTCGCGGCTGATGTGTACGCGGTCTTGGCTATTGCGACTCTCCTCGGACTGGCGACAACTCCTCGTGGGCGGCTGCTCACGGATGACCGGCCTGTCGTCGAGGGCCGACGTGCTGCGCCGTGATGGACTGAGCGGGTGAACGAGCGGAACGACCCGGCGCGGTCAGCGGACGAGAATCCCCTGCACCGCGTTACCGCCGACATCGTCGACGCGCTGCTCGAGCTCGACCCGGTCGTCGCGACCGCGCTCGGAGAACACCGGTTCGACGATCGACTCCCCGACCTGTCCGACGCAGGTATCGAGCACGCCCGTGCGGTACTGGGAGAAGGGCTCGGGGCGCTCGACCAGGTCGACGACACCCACCTCGACGTCGGGGACGAGGTGGACCTGGAGATCCTGCGCAACCGCCTCTCCGGACACGCCTTCGCGCTGGACACGCTGCGCGAGCACACGTGGGACCCGCTCGAGGCCAACCCCGGAACCGCGCTGTACCTGCTGCTGGCCCGTGACTTCGCCCCGCTGCCGGACCGGCTGCGCTCGCTGACCGCGCGGCTGCGTGAGGTGCCGACGTTGCTCGCGCAGGCCCGCGACTCCCTGCACGACATGCCGCGGGTGCACCTCGAGACCGCGATCGGGCAGTTCCGGGGGACGGAGGCGCTGCTTTCCAGGCAGGTGCCCGAGGCGTACGAGGCGGACCCGGCCCTCGCCGCTGCGGCGGCACCGGCGCTCGAGGCGGCGCACCGGGCCGTCGCGGAACACATCGACTGGATGCAGGACCGGCTCGCCGAGTCGCACGCCTCGCCCCGGCTGGGAGCCGAGACGTACGCCGCGAAGCTCTGGCACACGCTCGACTCCGAGACCGCACCGGACGAGGTGCTCGCGGCGGCCGAGGAGGAACTCGTTCGTGCCGAGGGTGCGCTGGCCCGTACCGCTGCGGCGTACCTCGGCGAGCCGGTGCCGCCGCCGGACGACGCCGGGGAGCTCGTCCGCCGCGCCCTCGCCGCCGCCGCCGCAGCAGGACCGGTCGACGACGCGTCGGTGCTGGAACGGTGTCGCGCCGCGCTGCAGCAGACGCAGCGCTTCGTCGAGCAGCACGACCTCGTCACCGTCCCCGACGACCCCGTCGAGATCATCGAGATGCCGGAGATCCACCGCGGAGTGGCCGTCGCGTACTGCGACCCGCCGGGGCCGCTCGAAACCGCAGCGCTGCCGACGTTCTTCGCGGTGTCACCGACGCCGGAGGACTGGGCAGCCGAGCGCGTCGCCTCGTTCTACCGCGAGTACAACGCCCACATGCTGCACAACCTGACGGTCCACGAGGCGATGCCGGGTCACGTGCTGCAGCTCGCCCACGCCCGCCGCAGCCGCACCGCGGGGACCGTGCGCCGCGCCTTCTGGAGCGGCCCGTTCGTCGAGGGCTGGGCGGTCTACGCGGAGGCGTTGATGGCCGAGCGCGGGTATCCCGGCGAGGGAGGGGAGCGCGGGGCGCTGGCGGTCCGCCTGCAGCAGCTGAAGATGGTGCTGCGCATGACGATCAACGCGATCCTCGACGTCCGGGTCCACACCCGCGGGATGACCGAGGACGAGGCGATGCGCCTGATGACCGGGCGCGGGCACCAGGAGGAGGGCGAGGCCGTGGGCAAGTGGCGGCGCGCGCTGCTCACCTCCACGCAGCTCTCGACGTACTTCGTGGGCTGGCAGGGTGTCCACGGCCTGGTCCACGACCTGCGCCTGATGGACCCGGCCCGCAGCGAACGGGCGCTGCACGACGCCGTGCTCGCACACGGGTCACCGCCACCGCGCCACCTGCGCACCCTGCTGGGCCTCTGAGACGAGCCCCGATCGCATTGGAGGAACGCGATGCGCGTCATCCGCATCACCGCCGACCTCACCGTCCCCGACGTGGCGGAAGCGACGCCGTTCTACGCCGACTTCCTGGGCCTCGAGGTGGAGGACCTGGGCCTGGACTGGGTGGCTCGCTTCGTCGTACCGGGCTCCGGTGAGCACCTCCAGCTCGTCTCGCGCGACGCGACCGCTGCCGAGAACCCCCTGCTCACCGTCAAGGTCGACGATGTCGACGAGGCGTACCGACAGGCTCGCAGCCGCGGCTACGAGATCGTGCATCCGTTGACGACGGAGCCTTGGGGCATCCGGCGATTCTTCGTACGCGCCCCCGACGGCACGGTGTTCAACATCGCCCAGCACCACGACGTCGCCTAATTCTCCGGTAGGGTCCGGTGAAAATGTAGGTGCCGTGGGAGGGCGACATGGGCGATCTCGTACCCGACAACACACTCATCACGCCGGACGCGGAGGCGGGCCGGGCGCTGGCGATCAAGGTCGCGCGCCTGACCATCAAGGCGATGCAGCAGGACGGGGAGATCCGCAAGAAGCTCCGCCCGCAGTACGCGGAGAGCGCGGACTCGCTCGTCATGGCCGGGCACGTGGTCGCGATCGAGTTCGCGACGATCGCAGCAGCGAACAACTACTGGCGCTGAAGGATTCCGTCCGGCAGGGCGAGCCGCTGACGGGCCGCTCGCACGTGCGGGCTGGTGCGCCGGCCCTCCGGGATCGCGAGCAGCGCGACCCGTAGCGCACGGGCCGACGCGCGCGCGGCCAGGTCGGTCGTCGGCAGGCCCGGCATGGCGAACATCCGTCGTGCCCAGCGGGGCAGCAGCCCAAAGGCGGTGAGCGCCGCCCAGCTCCACACCGGGCGCGCCGGGGTGGTCAGCGTCAGGCGCAGGTCCATCGGCGGCCAGAGCACACCACGGACGGCCTCACGTGCCTCCGGTGTCGCCTGCAGCTGTGGGCGCATCCCGTCGACGTACGCGCGCAGTGCCGCGACGTCCCTGGGAACCGCGTCAGGGTCGCATCCGACCAGCCGCGCAGCGACGACCTGCTCGCGTACGTACTGGTCCGCCTCGGCGCCCGACATCGGTGCGCCGGCGGCGCGATGCCCGACCAGCCACGAGTCGACCGCCGCGCAGTGCACCCACAGCAACCACTCCGGTACGTCCACGTGCAGCGCGCGGTGCACGCGCCGTACCCGCTCGGCGATGTCCTGCGCCTCGGTCGCCGTTCCGTACACGACGACGTTCACGTAACCCGCGGTACGGGTGAGCCGTCCCCACGGGTCGGAGCGCACATCGGTGTTCGCGTAGAAGCCGTGCATCACACCGGGCAGCAGCGACTGCAGCATCAAGGCGCGCAGGCCGCCGGCGAACGCGGCAGGGTCGTGGTGCACACGCCACGAGACGCTGCCCGGACCGAACAGACCAGGGTCGGGCGTCGTGGTGTCGAAGTCGGACACCGACGCCATCCGGATGCCACTGTCGGTTGCCACCTCACCACCATGCCCTGCCGGGGCGTCGAGGGCGAACCCTGCCCTGCGCGGGCGCCCCGCACGCGCCGCGCGTTGTCCCGGAACGGGCGGCCGCCGCCGGTAGGCTCGGTCGGCGGAACCGACGAACACCTGCGTTGCGGATCGCCGCGACGGCTGCGTGACGATTGCAGGGAGTGGCTTGTGCCGAGCATCGATGTCGTGATCGCCCGCGAGATCCTCGACTCGCGCGGGAACCCGACCGTGGAGGTCGAGGTCGGCCTCGACGACGGCACCGCCGCGCGGGCGGCCGTGCCGTCCGGTGCGTCGACCGGGGCGTTCGAGGCGGTGGAGCGCCGTGACGGCGGGGACCGCTACCAGGGCAAGGGTGTCCAGGACGCGGTCGCGGCCGTCGCCGACGAGATCGCTCCCGAGATCATCGGTTTCGAGGCGTCCGAGCAACGACTGGTCGACCAGGTCATGATCGATCTGGACGGCACCCCGAACAAGGAACGCTTGGGAGCCAACGCGATCCTCGGGGTCTCGCTCGCCGTCGCGAAGGCGGCGGCGGACTCCGCGGACCTGCCACTCTTCCGCTACGTCGGTGGCCCGAACGCGCACCTGCTGCCGGTGCCGCTGCTGAACATCCTCAACGGCGGGGCCCACGCCGACACCGACGTCGACATCCAGGAGTTCATGGTCGCGCCGATCGGCGCACCGAGCTTCCGGGAGGCGTTGCGCTGGGGCGCCGAGGTCTACCACGCGCTCAAGGCCGTGCTCAAGACTGCCGGGTACGCGACCGGGCTGGGTGACGAGGGCGGTTTCGCCCCGAACCTGCCCAGCAACCGCGCCGCACTCGACCTGATCATGCAGGCCATCCAGAACGCGGGCCTGACGCCGGGAAGCGACGTCGCGCTCGCACTCGACGTCGCGGCCAGCGAGTTCCACGAGGACGGCAGCTACCGGTTCGAGGGCCGGACCCGTACCGCCGAGCAGCTGGCGGACTACTACAGCCGGCTCGTCACCGACTTCCCGCTGGTGTCCATCGAGGACCCGCTGGACGAGCAGGACTGGGAGGGCTGGACCTCGCTCACCTCCCAGCTCGGCGCGCAGGTGCAGCTCGTTGGTGACGACGTGTTCGTCACCAACCCGGAGCGGCTCGCGCGCGGCATCGAGCGCGGGGCCGGGAACGCGCTGCTGGTCAAGGTGAACCAGATCGGATCGCTCACCGAGACGCTGGACGCCGTCGCGCTCGCGCACCGCAGCGGCTACCGGTGCGTGATGAGCCACCGTTCCGGTGAGACCGAGGACGTCACGATCGCGGACCTGGCGGTCGCGACCGACTGCGGTCAGATCAAGACCGGCGCGCCGGCGCGCTCCGAACGGGTCGCCAAGTACAACCAGCTGCTGCGCATCGAGGAGGAGCTCGCCGACGCCGGCCGTTACGCGGGCCGGGCGGCGTTCCCGCGGTTCGCCGGCGGACCGGGACGCTCGTGACCAGAGCCGGCGTACGGTCGCGCGCCGCCGGTCGGCGGGAGGCACGCGAGCTCGAGCAGCGCACGGAGGCGCCGCGACCGGTGCTGACCGGCCGCGCTGTCGTCCTCGCGCTCACCCTGGTACTGCTGGTGTTCACCCTGGCGGTGCCCGCACGGACCCTGCTCGCGCAGCGCGGTGAGATCGCGGCCCTGCAGGAACGTACGGACGCCACCGCCGCGCAGCTCGCCGAACTGCAGGACCTGCACGCGCGGCTGCAGGACCCGGCGTACGTCACGTCACTGATCAGGAACCGGTTGCACTACGTGCTGCCCGGCGAGGTCGGCTACACCGTCCTCGACGGCCGGCCCGACGGCGCCGCCGATACGGCCGACCGGCCGTCGGTCGACGGTGCCTGGTACCAGCGGCTCTGGGCGTCGGTCGAGGCGGCCGACGGTGATCCGGCGGTGGCGCCCGACGGCGAGCCGCGGGTCGAGATCCGCCCCGACGCGCCACGATGAGCGGCCCCGGTACGGGGGACGAGGAGCGGCCGAGCGCGCAGGACCTGCGGGTCGTACACCGCCAGCTGGGCAGGGAGCCGCGCGGTGTGCGCTCGGTCGCGCACCGCTGCAGCTGCGGTCAGCCCGACGTCGTGCGCACCGAGCCGCGGCTCCCCGACGGCACCCCGTTCCCCACGCTCTACTACCTGACCTGCCCGCGGGCGGCCGGACTGATCGGAACGCTGGAGGCGAGCGGAGTGATGCGTGAGATGGAGCAACGCCTTTCCGCCGATCCGCCGCTCGCCGCGGCGTACGCCCGGGCGCACCGCAGTTATCTCGACGCGCGCGACGAGCTCGGCCCGGTGCCCGAGCTCGACGGGGTGTCGGCCGGCGGCATGCCGACGCGGGTCAAGTGCCTGCACGCGCTCGTCGCTCACGCCTTGGGCGCGGGACCCGGTGTCAACCCGCTCGGCGACGAGGCGCTCGCGGCGTTGCCGGACTGGGGCGCGGCAGGGCCGTGCGCGCAGCCGGAGCAGGACGCATGACCCGGGTGGCCGCGATCGACTGCGGCACCAACTCGCTGCGGCTGCTGGTCGCCGACACCGATCGGGCCTCCGGCATGCTCGTGGACGTCGAGCGGACGATGCAGATCGTCCGGCTCGGGCAGGGCGTCGACGCCACCGGCGTCCTCGCGCCGGACGCGCTCGCACGCACCTTCGCGGTGTGCGAGGTCTATGCGGAGGTGATCGCGCGGCACCGTGTCGAGGCGGTGCGTTTCGTGGCGACGTCCGCGACGCGCGACGCGCGCAACCGGGACGAGTTCGTCACCGGGGTGCGTGCCCGGCTCGGGGTCGAGCCGGAGGTGCTGTCCGGCACGCAGGAGGCCGAGCTCTCGTTCCTGGGCGCGACGACCGGGTTCCCGGACCCGCCGCCGTACCTCGTCGTGGACATCGGCGGCGGCTCGACCGAGTTCGTCCACGGGCGCGAACGCCCGCTCGCCTCGTGCAGTGTCGACATCGGCTGCGTCCGGATGACCGAGCGGCACCTGCGCTCCGACCCGCCGACGGCCGAGCAGGTCGCCGCGGCCGTCGCCGACATCGACGCGGCGCTCGCGCGAGCTGCCGGCACGGTCCCGTTCGACGATGCCCCGACGCTGATCGGCTTGGCGGGATCGGTCACGACCGTCGCGGGGATCGCCCTGGATCTGCCGGCGTACGACCCGGTCGTGATCCACCGCTCCCGGATCCCCGCGGAGGCCGTGCAGGCCGTCTCCGACCGGCTGCTGACGATGAGCCGTGAGCAGCGTGCGGCGCTCGCCGTGATGCACCCGGGCCGGGTGGACGTGATCGCCGCGGGCGCGCTCATCCTCGCGCGCATCGTGGAGCGCACCGGGCTGCCCGAAGTCGTCGTCTCCGAGCACGACATCCTCGACGGCATCGCCTGGTCGCTCACGCCCTGAGCCGGTCGCCGGCCTTTCGCGTCCAGCGGCCGGCCCTTCTCGCCCAGCGGCCGGCGCTGCGGGTCCCCGGTACGTTTGTCGCATGGCGACCCCTGCTCCCTGCCGGGTCCTGGTGGTCGGCGGCGGCTACGTCGGGATGTACGCGGCGCTGCGCCTGCAACGCCGCGCGCATCGTGACGGCATCGCCGTCACGGTGGTGGACCCGCACTCGTACATGACCTACCAGCCGTTCCTGCCCGAGGCCGGAGCAGGGTCCATCCAGCCCAGGCACACCGTCGTACCGCTGCGGCAGGTGCTGCGCCACGCCGATGTGATCACCGCCTGGGTCACCGGCGTCGACCACGCCGCTCGGGTCGCGACCCTGGCGCCGTTGGAGGGCGAGCCGTACGAGCTGCCGTACGACGTGCTGGTGATGGCCCCCGGATCGGTCCCGCGCACGCTGCCGATCCCGGGGCTGGCGGACTGGGCGATGGGCTTCAAGAACGTCGAGGAGGCCATCGCGCTGCGCAACCGGGTGCTGGAATGCCTCGACATCGCCGACAGCGCGACCGCACCGCAGGTGCGCGAGCGCAACCTCACGTTCGTGTTCGTCGGGGGCGGGTACGCCGGCGTCGAGGCCATGGCGGAGGCCGAGAACCTCGCCCGGTACGCCACCCGCTACCTCAAGCGGGTGAGCCCCGAGGACCTGCGCTTCGTGATGGTCGAGGCGGCCGACCACATCCTCCCGGAGATGGGACGGGACATGGGGGACTGGACCGTCGCGCAGCTGCGCGCCCGCGGGATCGACATGCGCCTGGGTACGCAGCTCAAGTCCTGCGTCGACGGGCGGGTGGAACTCTCCGACGGGGCGAAGATGCTCTCCGACACCGTGGTGTGGACCGCTGGGGTCAAGCCGAACCCGGTGCTCGCCCAGACCGACCTGCCGCTCGACGAGCGCGGCCGGGTGCGGTGCCGGCCCGACCTGCGGGTCGCGGGCGTCGAGGATGCATGGGCGGCCGGGGACTGCGCGGGCGTACCGGACCTCGACCGGCCGGGGCAGTTCTTCCCGCCGACCGCGCAGAACGCGGTACGCCAGGCGCGGCTGCTGGGCGACAACCTCGCCGGGCTGCAGCAGGGGTGGGAGCCGGTGCCGTACCGCCACCGCAACCTCGGCTCGGTCGCCTCCCTCGGCCTGTACGAGGGGGTGGCTCAGGTCATGGGGATCAAGCTCAAGGGGTTTCCCGCCTGGTTCCTGCACCGCACCTACCACCTGGGCAAGGTGCCGACGCTGCGTCGCAAGGTCGAGGTCGCCTCCGACTGGACGCTCGCATTCCTGTTCAAGCGGGACGTGACGAGCCTGTGGAGCACCCACGACCCGGACAAGTCGTTCCAGGTCGTGGCGCGCGGCCAGGCCGCTGTCACCCAGGGCGCCGGCAAGCGCTGAGCGGACCGATCAGCCGTAGACCGTGATGGTCGTGCCGGCGGTCAGTGGGACGTCCGGTGCAGGTCCGGGAACCCGCTCGCCGGAGACCTCTACCCGCAACCTGCCGCACCGGTCGGCGAGGCAGTCCGAGGTCAACCGCACACCCCACAAGGTGAAGAACTCACCGAGCGTGTAGCCGCGCTCCGCCTCCGAGTCGGGCGGTTCGAGATACACCAGGCCGGTGTCGTCGTGCGTGTGCAACCCGGCGGTCAGCGCATTCACCCGATCCTCGCCGATGCGCGCCGGGACGAGCACCTCGCGTCCGTCATAGCGGACCCGCAGCGTGAGCACGGCTCGGCTCGCGGATCGGTAGTCCAGGCGCTGTGGCTGCAGACCGGCGGCCGCGATGTAAGAGCCGGCGTAGACGGGCGCGTCCCACGGCGGCGGCGTGGTGCGCTGTACCGCGGGAGCCGGTCCGCTCTGGGACGGGGCGCAACCCACAACTGCGACCAGGGCGGCGACCAGGGCGCCGACCGCCGCGGCGGCGCGCCGCCGCGGACGGCGTGGAACGGGTGGCACGGCGGCGATGATACGTAGGCGGCCTGGCCGCTCAGATGCCGCCGGTGAGGGTCAGTCCGCCGTCGACAGTGACGGTCTGGCCGGTGATCCAGCCCGCCTCGTCACCGAGCAGGAACGCGACAAGCCCCGCCACGTCCTCCGGTACGCCCAAACGGCGCAACGGGTAGGGGGCCGACACCGCGTCCTCGCGGCCTTCGTACAGCGCGGTCGCGAAGCGGGTCTTGACGACGGCGGGGGCGACCGCGTTCACCCGAACCCCGGGTGCCAGTTCCACTGCCAGTGCGGCGGTCAAGGACGACACCATCGCCTTCGAGCCGCCGTAGAACGCGATACCGGCGGCCGGTCGCTGCCCGGCGACCGAGCTCAGGTTCACGACCGCGCCACCGTGCTCGCCGAGATGCGCGCGGTAGGCCTCCCGGGTCCAGCCGAGCAGCCCCAGCACGTTCACCTCGAGCAGCTTTCGGGCCGCTCCCAGGTCGAGGTCGAGCAGCGGGCCGTACGCCGGGTTGATCCCCGCGTTGTTGACCAGGTAGTCCAGCCGCCCGAACGCCTCGATCGCTGCGGCGACGGTGGACCGCTGGTGGGCTTCGTCGTCGGCCTTGCCCGCCACGCCGATCGCCACCGCCGAGCCGCCCAGGTCCGAGACGGCCTGCGCGAGCTGCTCCTCCCTGCGGGCCGTGATGCAGACCCGCGCGCCGGCCGTCACCAGCCGCTGCGCGACGGCCAGGCCGATGCCGCGGCTGGCACCGGTGACGATCGCGACCCGTCCGGCATGCTCGTTCACGGTGCTACCTCCTGCTCCGGGCGGCCGACCCGCCCTGTGGGGTACTTTGCCCGGGTCGGCCGGTCGGCACCGGCGGGCCCCCGTAGCCCAACTGGCAGAGGCACGCTGCTTAAACCAGCGTCAGTGCGGGTTCGACCCCCGCCGGGGGTACCCCTGCGGCTCCCGCCGCAGCCATCCGGGCGTGCGCCGCCCGGAACACCCGGGTGGCACGTTACGTTTGTCCCTGCAGACGCCCCGCGCCGCGGGGCGCCCGACACGGGAGGACCGTCAGCATGCAGTCCCGCAACCCTGTGCTGCGGCACGCCACGGAGCAGGCCAAGGCCGACGGCGGCCCGGGTGCGCTGGCTGCCGAGGGGCAGTCCGCCTACCAGGCCGCCGGCCAGACCGTGCCCACGGCGATGAGCGCCGAGCAGCTGCAGGAGATGTACGACAAGTCCGGGCCGTACGCCGGCGCCGTACGCGGCGGCGAGCTCGCGATGACGCTGAACGACGTGATCGTCAAGACCGCGCTGTCGTTCGTCGTGCTCCTCGCCGGCGCGGTGTTCGGTTGGTACACCGTCGAGACGATGCCCTGGCTGATGTTCGTGGGGCTGTTCGTCGGCCTCGGCCTCGGGCTCGCGAACGCGTTCAAGAAGCAGGTCAGCCCGCCGCTCGTACTCGCGTACGCGCTGGCGCAGGGCGTGTTCCTCGGCGGCATCTCCCGCTGGTACTACGAGTGGGCCGCGACCGCGACCAGCTACGGCGGCAACATCGTCGTCCAGGCGGTGCTCGGCACTCTTGTCGCGTTCGGCGTCATGCTGGTCCTGTACAACACCAAGATCATCAAGGTCAACGGCACGTTCGTCAAGATCATGATGGTCGCGATGGTGTCGTACCTCGTCATCGCGCTCGCCTCGCTGGTGTCCGCGATGTTCGGCGTCGGGCAGGGCTTCGGCTTCTACGGTGCCGGACCGCTCGGCATCATCCTGTGCCTGGTCGGCGTGGGACTGGCGGCGTTCAGCCTGGCGCTCGACTTCGAGTCGATCAACCAGGCGATCCGGTACGGCGTGCCGGAGCGGGAGTCGTGGCGGATGGCCTTCGGGCTCATGGCCACCCTGATCTGGCTCTACCTGGAGATCCTGCGGCTGCTGGCCATCATCGCCAACAACAGTCGCTGAGAACCACGGACTGCGCTGGGCGGGTGCCACCTGCGGGGTGGCACCCGCCCTTTGCACTCCGGCGGCGCTAGCCGAGCTTGCGCTGGGCCCGCGCGAGGTTGGCCTCGTGCACGATGGCCGTGGCGAACCCGTGGGAGAGCCCGTGCTCGTCCTGCAGCCAGGTGACCTTTTCGTCGAAGCGGGAGAACGCCGGTCCGTCTTCGAGATCTCGCATCCATTCCTTGAGCTCCCGGCCGGTCGCGGTGGGGAGACGGTCGACGAGCTGCTGATGCGTCTGCTCGGAGTGACGGAGCATGGAATCTCTCCTTGCCTCGGGGACCCTTGGCTCACGTTAGCCCGAAGCGTCCCGCGCGGAGAAGGGATGCGCGAACCTCGTTGCTACCGTGCGGTGATGGGAGCCTCGCCGGACTCGGACGAACGCCGCGGCGAGCTCGCGGTGGGGCTGGGGTGGCTGGTGGACCGGCTGCGGACGATGGCGCTGGACAAGCTGGACGCGCCCTACGCGCCGGAGCCCACACGGGTGGTGGCAGCCCGCGCGCTCGCGCAACGGCTGGCCGACGCCGCGGCCGCGCTGGAGCACCCTGCGGACCCGGTCTGGAGGGACCTGCCCACGGTGTCCGCGGCCGCGGCCGGAGACCTCCTCGCGATCACCGGGAACGACCTGCTGCTCGCCCTGGAAGGACAGCCGCGCGATGCGCCGGTGCCCCGCCGGTCGCAGGGGCGCGTACCGCTCGGTGCACTGCTCGACGAGCTGGCCGGCGCTGTCAGGGAGCTGCGCTTACGGCTCTGAGCGGGAGCCGGTCGATCTCGGCGAGCAGCCGGTCGCGCAGCCGGGCGGCCGCGGCCGCGAAGCCGCGTTGCGCGGCGGCGAACTGCGCCCGTCCGGAGACGGTCTCGACCTCGACCGGTTGGTAGCCGAGCGCGCGCAGGTCGTACGGGGCGGCACGCATGTCGAGGGTGCGGATCTCCCGGGCCAGCGCGAAGCAGTCGGCGACCAGCTCGCTGCTCACCAGCGGCGACAGTGCGCTCGCGTGCCGGTAGACGTCCATGTTCGCGTGCAGGCAGCCACCCTGTTCGTCGTCCACCTGGGCAGCGCGCGAGAGCGGCCGCGCGTTGAGCGGGCGCGCCTCGGCGGTGAAGAACCGGTACGCGTCGAAATGCGTGCACTGCAGTCCCAGCTCGTCCACGACCGCGCGCACCCGGTCCGGCGCGAGGCGCAATGGCCAACCACCGCCGTGGCGCGTCTCGTGCTGTTGCTGGCCGTACACCATCGCCCACTCGTGCAGGCCGAAGCAGCCGAACCGCGGCGCTCGCCCTGCGGTGGCAAGCAGCAGCGTCGCGGTCCGGGCCGCGCGCTGCAGCCGCGCGGTATGCCGGTCCAGGTCGAGCAGCCAGCCGCGCACCCCGTCGGCCGTGGCCAGGCGGTATCCCTCCGGCGGTGGTGTCGCGGACTCGAGGAGCACTCCGGCTCCCGGGTGCCAGCGGCGCAGCACGCCGGGACGTGTCGGGTAGTAGGTGAAAAGGAAGTCGTCGACCGGGTGCGTGCGCCCGCCCGCCCTGCGCTCGCGCCACCCGCGGGTCCAGGCGTCGACCCGCCGTTCGTGCGCCGCGCGGCGCGCCGCCCACTGGCCGGCGCGCAGCACGAGGGGTGCGGTGGGCGGCTCAGCGATCGGCGAGCGGTACGACGTCACGTGCGTGGTGGCCGGTGTAGACCTGACGCGGCCGGCCGATCCGCGTGTCCGGGTCGCTCATCATCTCCTGCCACTGCGCGATCCAGCCCGGCAGCCGGCCGATCGCGAACAGCACCGTGAACATCCGGGTGGGAAAGCCCATGGCGCGGTAGAGCAGCCCGGTGTAGAAGTCCACGTTCGGATACAGCTTGCGGGAGACGAAGTAGTCGTCGGACAGCGCGATCTCCTCGAGCTCGAGGGCGATGTCGAGCAGGTCGTCGCGCATGCCGAGCGAGCGCAGCACCCGGTCCGCGTGCTCCTTGATGATCGCGGCCCGCGGGTCGTAGTTCTTGTACACGCGATGACCGAAACCCATGAGCCGTACGCCGTGCTCGCGGTCCTTCACCCGGCGCACGAACCCGCCGACGTCGCCGCCGCCCGCGTGGATCTGCTCGAGCATCTCCAGCACCGCCTGGTTGGCCCCGCCGTGCAGCGGCCCGAACAGGGCGTTGATCCCAGCGGACACCGACGCGAAGAGGTTGGCCTGCGCCGAGCCGACCAGCCGTACCGTCGAGGTCGAGCAGTTCTGCTCGTGGTCGGCGTGCAGCACGAACAGCAGGTCGAGCGCGGCCAGCACCGTCGGGTCCACCTCGTACGGCTCGGCGGGGAAGCCGAAGGTCATGCGCAGGAAGTTCTCCACCAGGCCCTTGGAGTTGTCCGGGTAGAGGAACGGCTGGCCGACCGACTTCTTGTACGCGTACGCGGCGATCGTCGGCAGCTTGGCGAGCAGCCGGATGGTCGTGAGCTCCACCTGCTCCGGGTCGTCGTTGGAAAGTGAGTCCTGGTAGAAGGTCGACAACGCCGACACCGCCGAGGACAGCACCGGCATCGGGTGCGCGTCGCGGGGGAAGCCGTCGAAGAACCGCTTGAGGTCCTCGTGCAGCAGCGTGTGCCGGCGGATCCGCCCGCCGAACGCGTCGAGCTGGTCCGCGGTGGGCAGCTCTCCGTAGATCAGCAGGTAGCACACCTCGATGAACGACGCGGTGTTCGCGAGTTGCTCGATGGGGTAGCCCCGGTAGCGCAGGATGCCGGCGTCCCCGTCGATGTAGGTGACCGCCGAGGTGCAGGCCGCGGTGTTGCCGAAGCCCGGGTCGTAGGTGACCAGCCCGGTCGAGGAGAGCAACCGGGAGACGTCCGCGCCGTGCGACCCTTCGGTGGCCTCGCGCAACGGCAGCTCGAGCGGATCGTGGTCGCCGTACCGCAGCGTCACGGGTCCGGGTCCTGTTGTGTCAGCCACGTCGCTCCTCGTCGCCGCTCGGTCGTGGTACGACCCTACGGCTCGGGTGTCCCCCGCAGCGGGCGAGCCGGAGCGACCGGCGCCCGGAGCGCGTACGCGCCCCGGTCAGTCGCCCGCCGAGGCGGCGTGATCGGCGTGGCCGGCGTGGCCGGCGTGGTCGGAGTGGTCGGAGTGGTCGGAGTGCTCAGCGCCGTCGGACAGCCCGAGAGCGGCCAGGCAGTGCGGGATCAGCGCGGCGGCGCACGCGGCGTAGCCGGTGGCCGAGGGATGGAAGCGGTCGTCGCTGAAGTAGTCCTGCGGGCTGGCCTCGAAGGTGGGGCCGAGCAGGGCACCCAGCTCGACCGCCGTTCCGCCCGCGGCGGTCACGGCCACCGCCTGCGCCTGCGCCAGCTCGCGGCTGGCCCGGCGGGCGTACGCGCGCAGCGGCTGCGCGATCGGCGCGATCGTCCCGAGGTCGGGGCAGGTGCCCACGACCACGTGGGCGCCGGCTTCCCGCAGCCGGGTCACGGCGTCGCCGAGCAGGCGTACCGAGGTCTGCGGGCGGTCCACGTGCGTGATGTCGTTCGCCCCGACCATGATCAGCGCGAGCTGCGGGTGCAGCTGCAACGCCCGGGTGAGCTGGCGGTCCAGATCACGGGTGCGTGCGCCGACCTCGGCCACCACGGTCAGGTTCACCGGGCGGTCGGCGACGGCCGCGATCGCCCGGGCGATGCGGACCCCGGGGGTGTCCTCGGGATCGGACACGCCGAGGCCCGCGGCGCTGGAGTCCCCGATGACGGCGACGCGGAGCGACACCCCGCGCGCGGAGGTCGCGGAAGGTGGCAGGTAGCGGCCGTCGGCATACGGCGGCACCGCGCGCCGCGGGCCGATCGCGCGGCGCGCCAGGCGCGCCTGCACGACCAGCAACCCAACCCCGAGGCCCGCGAGCGTGGTCCCCACCCCGAGCAGCCCGCCGCCGCCCTTCGCAGCGGCCAGCACGATCCGGCGCACCCGGTCGTCGCGTACCGGCAGCGCCTCCAGGGCCGCGCGCGCGGCCTGCCCGGCCGCGCCCGCAGCCGGTGGCGTACCTGGTGTGGACGGGGTCACGGTTCGACCCTAGGCGAGCGTGCGACCGCCCCGTCCGCGCTCGCGCGGAAGCGGGACGCGATCCGTGCGGGCCGCGGGGCACCTGCCTCCGGCGATGGCCGGCGGTGCGTAGGGTCCACTGTCATGCAGGTCCATGACAGTGTCGTCGCCTTGATCGGTGACACCCCGCTGGTGCGGCTGAACTCGGTCACGGCCGACCTCGGGCCCCACGCCCCGCAGGTGCTGGCGAAGGTCGAGTACTTCAACCCCGGCGGCTCGGTGAAGGACCGCATCGCGACCCGCATGATCGAGGCGGCGGAGGCGTCCGGGGAACTGCGCCCGGGCGGCACCATCGTGGAGCCGACGAGCGGGAACACCGGGGTCGGCCTCGCCCTCGTGGCCCAGCAGCGCGGGTACCACTGCATCTTCGTGTGCCCGGACAAGGTGAGCCTCGACAAGCAGAACGTGCTGCGGGCGTACGGTGCCGACGTCGTCGTCTGCCCGACCGCCGTCGACCCGGAGGACCCGCGCTCGTACTACTCGGTCTCCGACCGGCTCGCCGCCGAGACCGAGGGTGGTTGGAAACCGAACCAGTACGCCAACCCGGAGAACCCGCGCTCGCACTTCGAGTCCACCGGGCCGGAGCTGTGGAAGCAGACCGACGGGCGCATCACGCACTTCGTCGCGGGCGTCGGGACCGGCGGCACGATCAGCGGCACCGGCCGCTACCTCAAGCAGGTCAGCGACGGGCGCGTACGCGTCGTCGGCGCCGACCCTGTCGGGTCGGTGTACTCCGGCGGCACCGGGCGGCCGTACCTGGTCGAGGGCGTCGGCGAGGACTTCTGGCCCGAGACGTACGACCGGGAGGTCTGCGACGAGATCGTCGCGGTGTCGGACCGGGACTCGTTCCTGATGACCCGGCGCCTAGCACGCGAGGAGGGGCTGCTGGTCGGTGGCTCCTGCGGGATGGCGGTGCAGGCGGCCCTCGAGGTCGCCGGTCGGGCGGGCCCGGAGGACCTGGTCGTGGTGCTGCTGCCGGACGGCGGCCGCGGGTACCTGTCCAAGGTGTTCGACGACGAGTGGATGTCCGACTACGGGTTCCTGCGCACCCCGGGGGAGCGGACCGTGGGCGACGTGCTGCACGGCAAGGGCGGGGCGCTGCCGTCGCTAGTGCACACCCACCCGCACGAGACCGTGCGCGAGGCCATCGACATCCTGCGCGAGTACGCCGTCTCCCAGCTGCCGGTCGTCAAGGCCGAGCCGCCCGTGATGGCCGCCGAGATCGTCGGATCGGTCGGGGAGCGGCACCTGCTCGACGCGCTGTTCGCCGGTACGGCACAGCTCTCGGACACGCTCGACCGGCACATGACGGCCCCGCTGCCGATGGTCGGTGCCGGTGAGCCGGTGGCCGCGGCGGTGACGGCGCTGGAGGCGGCCGACGCGGCCGTCGTCGTGGACGACGGCCTCCCCGTCGGTGTCGTGACGCGGCAGGACCTGCTGGCCTATCTCGCCCGTTGAGCGGGAAGAACGGTCGTTTCCCAGCGCCCGCGCGCCACGGGAAGCGACCGTTTCATAGATGTTGGGGTCCTGCAGGAGCCGGGTTAGGGTGTCCCGGCCCTACGACCTCCGCAGGGCGGGAGAGGACTCCATGACGCTGCGCCCCGCCGCCGCACTGCCCGCTGCTCTGGCCGGTGCGCTGGCCCTCGGGCTGCTCACGCCGCTGCCGGTGGCGACCGGTGCGGACCTCACCGCCCAGGCGTCCACCCACCGCGTCGCGGGAAGCGGCGACCCGTACTTCCCGAGCTACGGCAACCGCGGCTACGACGTGCAGCACTACACGATCCGCGACTCGTACGACCTGCGCAGCGGGCGGCTGCGCGGCCAGACCGTCATCGACGCCGTCGCGACGTCGGGACGTACGCGCGTCGCGTTCGACCTGGTGCTGCGGCCGGTCGCGGTCAAGGTCAACGGCGCGCCGGCGAGGTTCCGTCACGTGAAGGGGCGCAAGGTCGTCGCGACGCTGCCGAGCCCGGCGCAGGCGGGCGACAAGCTGCGGGTGAGCGTCCGCTACCGGGGGGTCCCGGAGACGACGGACCGCGGCAAGCTGTACTCCCCGTGGCTTTCGGGCCCGCGTGAGGTGGCCGCGGTGGGCGAGCCGGAGATCTGCGCCTGGTGGTTCGCCTGCAACGACCGGCCGGCCGACAAGGCGACGTACGACATCGCGGTGCAGGTCCCCAGGGGCAACAAGGTCATCAGCAACGGCGTGCTCGTGTCCCGCGAGCGCACCGCCAAGAACACCACGTGGCGCTGGCGGATGAACGACCCGATGGCGGCGTACCTCGCGTTCTTCGTGGCCGGCAAGTTCGACGTCGTCAACACCCGCGCGAACGGCCTACCCGCGGTGTACGCCGTGTCGCGCCAGTTCGACAAGCGCGACCGGCAACGTCAGATGGCGATGCTCAAGCGCACCCCCGGTGTCGTGAGCTGGCTCGCCGGGCAGTACGGGCCGTACCCGTTCGACGCGCTCGGCGGCGTCGTCATCTCGCTGTTCTCCGGGTTCGCGCTGGAGAACCAGTCCCGGCCGGTCTACTACCCGTACCTGCTCGGGCCCGGCGACTTCTCCGTCGTCGTGCACGAGCTCGCGCACCAATGGTTCGGCGACTCGGTGTCGGTGCGCACCTGGCGCGACATCTGGCTCAACGAGGGCTTTGCCACGTACTCCGAGTGGCTCTACCGGGCCGAGCACGGCGGGCGCAGCGTCGACGAGCAGCTGCGCCGCGCGTACGACGCCCACCCGGCGGGCGCGTCGTTCTGGAAGGTGCGCATCGGCGACCCGGGGGCCAAGAAGCTGTTCTCCGACCCGGTGTACGACCGCGGTGCGATGGCTGTCGCGGCGCTGAGCAAGCGCATCGGGCCGGCCACACTCACGGCGCTGCTGCGCACGTGGGTCGCCCAGCACCGCTACGGCAACGCCGACATCGCGCAGTTCATCGCGCTCGCCGAGCAGACGAGTGGCCAGGACCTGACCGCGTTCTTCCGGGCGTGGCTCTACACCGGGGCCAAGCCCGCCCGTACCGCGGCCAACGGCCTCGCCTGAGGGCGCGGTCGGGCCGGGGACTGCGCAAGGGCTGCCTGACTGACCCCCAAGACCGGATCGGCGAGCGGGAATGGGGGGAAAACGTCGTTTCCCGGGTCTGTCAGGGGCCGGGAAACGACGTTTTCTCCTGCTTCCGCCAGCATCCCGGTGCGTGGGCGGTCAGAGCGGCGGGAGGGTGATGCCGGTCTCGGCGTGGCAGTCGTACCCGTGCGGATGACTGAAGAGGTACTGCTGGTGGAGCGGCTCTGCGAACCAGAAGGGCTTGTCCGCGGCCGGTGCCAGTTCGGTGGTGATGGGGTCGAACCCCTTGGCGCGCAGGACGGCGTCGTACGCGTCCCGGGTCCGTACCGCGAGGTCCGCCTGCTCGTCGGTAGTCCAGTAGAGCGTCGAGCGGTACTGCGTGCCGACGTCGTTGCCCTGCCGGTAGCCCTGGGTCGGGTCGTGGTTCTCCCAGAACACCTTGAGCAGGTCGTACGTCGCGACGCGGGCCGGGTCGTAGACGACGACGACGTTCTCGGCGTGGCCGGTCCGTCCGGTGCAGACCTCCTCGTACGTCGGGTTGGGCGTGTAGCCCCCCTGGTACCCGACCGCGGTCGTGTAGACACCCGGCACCTGCCAGAGCCGCTTCTCCGCGCCCCAGAAGCAGCCGAAGCCGAAGTAGAGCGCTACGTGGCCGTCCGGGTACGGCGGCAGCAGCGGGGTGCCGAGGACCAGGTGCGTGTCCGCCGGCTGGAAGACCGGGCGCTCACGGCCCGGCAGGGCCTGCTCGGCGCCGACCATCGCGGCTCGAGGGCGGGAGAGGGAGGAGAACATGGCGCGCCTTTCGTCGACTGCTCCTGGGTGCTGCAACCACCGGGGACCTCTCCACTGTTCCACCTGAACGGCGCCACGTCTCAACCGCGCGGCAGGCGCGGCCGATGAAGCACGGGGGAGGGGACAGAGCGGAGGCCGGGCGTGAGTGCACCACGGACGGGTGCGGTGCGGGTACGGGTGCTCGCCATCGGCGGGTTCGTGCTCGGGTTGGCGTTCGTCACCGCGGCCGCGGTGCTGCTCGTCATGGGCTCGAGCAGCACCCATGAGGCGCAGGCCCGCCAGCAGACCGAGGTGTCGGCTGCGGCGCAGCAGGCCGCGACGGCGTACTCCCGCCAGGTCGACGTGGTGCGGCTCGCGGCGCTGCTGGCCGGTCGTGATCCCCGACTGACGGCGGTCGTGCAGCACGGTACGCGGGCGAGCGCCGCCGAACGCGCCGCGGCGCGCCAGGCGCTCGAGGACGTGGTGACGCTGCGGGTGGGGCTCGCCTCGGTCGCCCGGTTGCGCAGTGCGAGCGGTGTCGAGCTGGTCCGTGCCGTCGACCGGCCGGAGTCCGGGCCGGTTGCCACCAAGCCGATCGTGACAAGCGGCCTGGTGGCGGCGCTCGCCGACCCGGGGAGCGTCTCCACCTCGATGCCCCACCTGTCGGGCGTGCTCGGCG
Source organism: Candidatus Nanopelagicales bacterium (assembly GCA_017848795.1). Taxonomy (GTDB): domain Bacteria; phylum Actinomycetota; class Actinomycetes; order S36-B12; family CAIYMF01; genus JAFIHG01. The sequence goes on from JAFIHG010000051.1 coordinate 50,763, forward strand.
TCGATGTCGTGAGCACGGCTGTCGCGGTCGGTCCCTCACCGGCGCTCGGCGCCATCGAGATCGAGACGCCGGTCGCCTGGCTCACCCAGATGGCCGCCCAGAGCGTCGGCATCGATCATGAGCTGCGCTTCGTCAGCCCGTCGGAGGCCGAGCACCGGCTGGGCGCCGGCCCGCGCCAGCCGTTCGGGGTCACGCCGGGCGCGGACGAGACGACGGGCTGGGCGCGGACCGCGTTCGACGACCAGGTGCGCGGTGCCATCGGGCTGGACTCGGTCGTGACGGTGCAGGAGCCGACCGCGCACGGCGCTGACACCCGTACGCCGCTCGCGGTGCTGCTCGGCGTGCTGGGGCTCGCCCTGCTGCTGGTGGCACTCGGCGCGGTGCTGGTGATGCTGCGCCGCACCAGGCGCGCCCGGCGCGCCGCGCTCGAGGCGAACCGGCGGCTGCAGGAACGGCTCGCCGACATGTCCACCGCGCTCGGGCAGGTCGCGGCCGGTGACCTCGCCGCCGCGCTGCCGGTCCAGGAGTTCGAGGACGGCGCGCTGCGCAGCATGGCCAGTTCCTTCGAGTCGACGCTGGGACGGCTGCGCGACCTGGTCTCCCAGGCGCAGCGCAACGGCACCTCGCTGGCGCAGGCCTCGGTGGAACTGCGAGCGGCGGCTGCCCAGCAGGCGGGCGCGGCGACCGAGCAGAGCAGCGTGGTGACCGAGACCACCGCGACGATCGAGGAACTCGCGGCGACGGCGGCGCAGATCGCACAGACCGCGGAGCAGGTGGCGCAGGCGGCGGCGGAGACGCTGCGGCTCACCGAGGAGGGACGCGCCGCGGTCGGTGCATCGGTCGACGCCATGGACGCGCTCACCGCGCGGGTGTCCGCAATCGGCACCCGCGCGGTGGGCCTGGGGGAGACGGGCCGGCAGATCAGCCAGATCCTCGGCGTCATCGACGACCTGTCCGAGCGTACGAACCTGCTCGCCCTCAACGCGGCGATCGAGGCGGCGCGCGCCGGGGAGCAGGGGCAGGGGTTTGCGGTCGTGGCCGCCGAGGTGCGCCGGCTCGCCGAACGGGCGCGTGCCTCGACGACGCAGATCCAGGCGCTCGTGACCCGGATCGCCACCGAGTCGAGCGCCGCCGAGGCGGCCGCGCAGGAGGGCCGCCACGAGGTGGAACGGGCGCGCGGTGTCGCGTACGAGGTGGCCGGTGCCCTCGAGCGGATCGCGGGGATGGTCGACGAGACGACCATGGCGACCCGCGAGATCTCGATCGCGACCCAGCAGCAGCGCTCCGCCTCCGACCAGGTCGTGGTGGCGATGGGCCAGGTCTCCGACACCTCACGCCAGTACGCGGTCGGCTCCCGGCAGGCAGCCGCCTCCGCCCAGGAGCTGGCGATGCTCGCGGAGGCGATGGAGGCGACGATCCGCACCTTCTCGACCGATGCGGTGCCGGACGCCGACGAGGGGTCGCGCGAGGAGGCGGTCGTACCCGTCTGAGCGCCGCCCGTCCGCGGCGACCGCATAGCCTGCTGGCATGGATGCTTCGCTCGGTTCGTCCGCGCCCGGTTTCGAGACGCTCGCGATCCACGCCGGTCAGGAGCCTGACGCCGCGACGGGGGCCGTCGTCCCACCCATCTACCAGGTCTCGACGTACGCCCAGGACGGCGTCGGCGGGCTGCGCGGCGGGTACGAGTACTCCCGCTCGGCGAACCCGACCCGCGACGCGCTGCAGGAGTGCCTCGCCGCGCTCGAGGACCCCTCAGGCGCGGCGGCCGGCACCACCCGGGGCCTGGCGTTCGCCTCCGGACTGGCGGCCGAGGACACCCTGGTGCGCACCGTCTGCGCGCCGGGCTCGCACGTCGTGATCCCCGACGACGCGTACGGCGGCACGTACCGGCTCTTCGACCGGGTGGCGCGGCCCTGGGGGGTCGACTACACGCCGGCCCGGCTCACCGACGTGGCCGCGGTGCGCGCCGCGATCGAGCCGGGCCGCACCCGGATGGTGTGGATCGAGACCCCGACCAACCCGCTGCTGCGCGTCGCCGACATCGCCGCGCTCGCCGCCGTCGCCCACGAGGCGGGCGCGATCCTGGTGGTGGACAACACCTTCGCCTCGCCGTACCTGCAGCAACCGCTGCTGCTCGGCGCCGACGTCGTCGTGCACTCCACGACGAAGTACCTCGGCGGGCACAGCGACGTCGTCGGAGGCGCGCTCGTCTGCAACGACCCCGAGCTCGGCGAGCAGCTCGCGTACCACCAGAACGCGATGGGCGCGGTCGCCGGGCCCTTCGACGCGTGGCTGACGCTGCGCGGCATCAAGACCCTGGCGGTACGCATGGACCGGCACTGCGCGAACGCCCGCGCGGTGACCGACCTGCTCGTGGACCACGACCGGGTGAGCGAGGTGTTCTACCCGGGGCTGGCCGGCCATGACGGTCACGACGTCGCGGTCAAGCAGATGCGCGACTTCGGCGGAATGGTCTCGTTCCGCGTCGTCGGCGGCCAGGACGCCGCGGTGGCGGTGTGCGATCGGGCGCGGCTGTTCACCCTCGGGGAGTCGCTCGGCGGGGTCGAGTCGCTCATCGAGCACCCGGGCCGGATGACCCATGCCAGTGCTGCCGGTTCGCCGCTGGAGGTGCCGGACGACCTGGTCCGGCTCTCGGTCGGCATCGAGCACCTCGACGACCTGGTCGGTGACCTGGCCCAGGCCCTGGGGTGAGCCCGGCGTACATCGCCTGCGTCGACGTCGGCTCCACCTGGACCAAGGCCGCGGCGGTGGCCGACGACGGCACGCTGCTGGCCAGCGCCTCCGCGCCCACCACGAGCGCGCCGGGGCGCGACGTGCTGGAGGGCCTGGGCGCCGCGCTCGACCAGCTGACCGCGGCGCTCGGCCGGCGCCCCGCCACGGTGCGGGCCTGCTCGTCGGCCGGGGGCGGGCTGCGGCTCGCCGTCGTCGGGTACGAGCGGGCCGTCACCGCGGAAGCCGGGGCGCGCGTGGCGCTCTCGGCCGGTGCGCGGGTGGTGCACGTGGCGGCCGGACGACTCGACCGTGCGGCGCTCGCCGCGCTGCGCGAGGCACGGCCGGACGTCGTGCTGCTCGTCGGCGGGACCGACGGCGGTGACACCGAAGTGTTGCTGCACAACGGGTCGCGGCTCGCCGCTTCCGGCCCGCGGATCCCGTACGTCGTCGCCGGCAACGCCGAGGTGAGCGGCACCGTCGCCGCGCTGCTCCGGGAGCGCGGGCGGACCGTCAGCGCCTGCGCGAACGTGCTGCCGCGGATCGGCGTGCTCGCCCCGCTCCCCGCACGTGCGGCGATCCGCGAGGTGTTCGTACGGCACGTGATCGGCGGCAAGGGACTGTCGCGCGGCCCGCGGTTCGCCCGGTTGGTGCGGGGCGCGACGCCCGACCTCGTGCTCGCCGGCGTCGAGGTGCTCGCGGACGCGATGGGCGGGGACGTGCTGCTGATCGACGTGGGCGGAGCGACGACCGACGTGTACTCCGTCGTGACACCGGGCGAGCAGGACGCCACGCACCGGGAGGTCGTGGAGCTGCCGTGGCGCGGACGCACCGTCGAGGGCGACCTCGGGATGCGGTGGGGCGCGAACGGTGTCGTCGACGCGGCGGTCGCCGAGAAGCTCGTCGCGCCGGGCCGTGTCCCGGTGCTCCGCGCCGCGGCGGCGCGCCGCCACGACGACGTCGGCTACCTGCCGGACACCGCCGACGAACACGACCTGGACGCGGAGCTCGCCGCGCTGGCAGCGACGGTCGCGGTCCGGCGCCACGCCCGCCCGGTCGGCACCGGCGAGGTCCGTACGGCCGGCCGTGATCTTTCCCGGGTGCGTACCGTGCTGGCGAGCGGCGGGGTGTTCCGCCACGCCGCCGCCGAGCGGCTGGACCGGATGTTCGACGCCGTGCTGCGCGACACCGCCGGGGGGTGGCGGCTGCCCGCCGCACCCGGCCGCGGCGTCGACCGCGCGTACATGCTCGCCGCTGTCGGCCTGCTCGCCCCCGACCAGCCGTCCGCCGCCACCGCCCTCGCCCGCACCCTCGTCACTGCCTAGATCACCCCAAAGGGGCGATCTAGGCAGTGGGACTGCCCGATCCGACCCGCAGTGACGATCTTGACCACCGGCCCCCGTGGTGCAGGCGGCGCTCAAGATCGCTACTTCGGGTCTGGAAACGTAGTTGGGCTGCGCTGATCGCCCCTTTGGGAAGAAGGTGGTGAGGGTGAGGGGAGCGTCCAGTCGACCGGTGACGCGCCCTGCGCGGCGAGCAGCGCGTTGACGCGGGAGAACGGCCGGGAGCCGAAGAAGCCGCGGTCGGCCGACATCGGCGACGGGTGCGGGCTCGCGACGTACGGCACGTCGGCGAGCAGCGGTACGACCGACTGCGCGTCCCGGCCCCAGAGCACGGCGGCAAGTGGGCCGCCGCGCGCGACGAGCGCGCGGATCGCCTGCGCGGTGACCGCCTCCCAGCCCTTGCCGCGGTGGGAACCCGGCCGGCCGGGTGCGACGGTGAGCACCCGGTTGAGCAGCAGCACCCCGCGATCGGCCCACGGCGACAGGTCGCCGCTGCTCGGGCGCGGGCAGCCGACGTCCTCGCACAGCTCCCGGTAGATGTTGGCGAGGCTGCGCGGCACCGGCCGCACCGCCGCGTCCACCGAGAAGGACAGCCCCACGGCGTGCCCGGGCGTGGGGTACGGGTCCTGCCCGATCACCAGCACGCGTACCTCGGCGAGCGGCCGGGTGAACGCGCGCAGGACGTCGCCGCCGGCGGGCAGGTAACCGCGTCCGGCTGCCAGCTCCGCGCGCAGGAACCGGCCCATGCGAGTGACGTCGGCTGCGACTGGGGCCAGCGCCGCCGCCCAGTCCGGGGCGAGCAGGTCGTCGAGCGAGGCGGGCACCGGCCGAGTCTGCCGTACCCGGCGGACCGGTCAGGTGCGATCCCGGTCGGCGTCGCCGGGTACGGCCGGCGGGTCCGGCGCCGGTTCTCCGGCCTCCGCCCCGCCCTCGCCGTCCGCGACGACCCGCCGGGTCTCGGGCATCACGGCCGACATCGCGAAGGCCACGGCCACGACCGCCGCGCCCGAGAGGAACGCGAGCTCGTACGACCCGCTGCGGTCGACGATGATCCCGGCCAGCAGCGGCCCGGAGATCGAGCCCAGGTCGCTCGTCATCTGGTACGCGGCGACGACCGAGCCGCTGCGCCGCCCGCCGGTCACGTCGCCGACGATCGCCGCCGGCGCGGACCCGAGGAACGCCGCCCCGGCGCCCCAGACGCCCATCGCGAGCAGGAACCACAACGGGTTCCCGGCGAAGGCGAGCAGCGCCGTGCCCGCCACCGTGATCGCCGTGCCGATGATCAGCGCAGGGCGGCGCCCGCGGTGGTCGGCGAGCCGGCCCGCCGGCAGCAGCAGCACCGCCTGGACGGCGGCGGACGTGAGCAGGCCGTACCCGGTCAGCGCGGGCGTCGACCCGAGGGCGTCGACGACGAGCAGCGGGACCAACGAGGAGCGCAGCCCGAACGCAGTGAACCCGGTAGCCAGGCTCACCACGAGCGCCGTCACGTACGCCCGGTTGCGCAGCGCGCTGCGCAGCGCGTTCCCGGTCGGTGCCGCCGGTTCGGCCGACGTGGGCACCGCCTGCTCGCGCAACCGGCCGCGGGACAGCATCGTGACCGTCACCAGCGTGGCGACCCCGAGCGTGCCGGCGTACACGAAGAACGGCAGCCGGATCGAGATGCCGGTGACCAGGCCCCCGACCGCCGGCCCGGCGACGCCGCCGAGCAGGAACCCGCCCTGGAACGCCCCGGAGGCCTGCCCGCGTTGCTCGGGCTCGACGACGCGCAGCAGCAGACCGAGCGAGGACACGGTGAACATCGCCGACCCGAACCCGCCGACGCCGCGCAGCAGCAGCAGCTGCACGTACGACTCGGCCAGCCCCGCCAGCAGGCTCGACACCGCCACGATCGCGAGCCCGGAGGCGAGGACCAGCCGCTCGCCGAACCGGTCGACCAGCCAGCCGGACGGGGGCGCGGACACGAACCGGACGAAGGCGAACACGCTGACGACCGCCGTCGCGGCTGTCGTCGAGACGTCGAACGACTTCGCGAACACCGGAAGCGCAGGGGCCACGATGCCGTACCCGAGCGCCACGCAGAACGCGACGGCGACGAGCACCAGCACCTCGGCCGGCAGCCCCGCCGCGAACCGGCCGCGCAGTGTCACGCGCGCAATCCTGCCCGCAGCGGCGCAGCGCCCCGCGGGCCGGTCACGTCGGCCGGTCCCCGACCGGGATCACCGGCGGGTGCGCCGCCGGCCCCGACGGGCGCGCAGGTAGTCCTGCACGACGTAGCCGCCGAGGCGTTCCCCGTCCGGGGCGAGCACTCGCCCGCCGTTGCGGCGGGCCATCGCGTCGAGGAACTCGGCGAGCCGCGGGTCGTCGCCGAGCCGGAAGAACGACAACGGGATCCCGCGGCTGGTCATCCGGTCGACCTCGGCCACGGTCAACGCGACGGTCTCGGCGGTGGGCGGCCAGCTGAACCACCACTCGCCGTCGGCGTCCAGGTGCGCGGTCGGCTCCCCGTCGGTCACGACGAGCACGACCGGCTCGGCGTCGCGGTGCCGGTCCAGGAACCGCCCGGCGAGCATCAGCGCGTGCTGCAGGTTGGTGCCCTGCACCTCGTTGGCGTCCAGGTCCGGCAGCTCGTGCGGCGCGATGCGCCGGGCCAGGTTGGCGAACGCGATGATCTCGATGGCATCCGCGGGGAACTGCGAGGACGCGAGGGCGTGCAACGCCATCGCGGTCGTCTTGGCCGCGCGCCAGGTGTCGTTCATGACCATGGAGAACGACTGGTCGACGAGCAGCGCGACCGCTGCGCGGGTGCGCCGTTCGGTCTCGCGCACCTCGATGTCCTCGGCGGCCAGCTGCACCCGTCCGGGCGACCCGGCCGCGGGGGCGGGACGCGGGAGCGCGCCGCGCTGGGCGGTGCGCAGGATCGCGTTGCGCACCGTACCGACCGGGTCCCACGGTGCCTCGTCGCCGAACGCCCACCGCCGCGACGTCCCGGTCAGCTCACCGGTCGCGCCCGCGTCGGGCACGTCGTGCTCCCCGCGTCCGGTGCCTTCCAAGGAAGCGAACACGCGCCGCAGCGCGGTCTGCCCGATGCGCCGGATCGCCTTGGGGGACAACGTGAGATCACCCCGCGAGCGCACCAGGTACCCCTGCTCCTCGAGACTGCGCTCGAGCTGCTGCAGCGCCCGTACGTCGTCGACCGCCGCCCGGCCCAGGGCCCGCCGCACCTGCTCCTCGTCGATGTCGGCGAGGGCGGCTCCGGGGTAGTCCTGGGCGAGCGCGTCGCCGAGCGCGTCGAGGTCGGCGAGTTCGGCCAATGCCTCGGTCGCGTCCCCGAGCCCGAGCGGGCGATCGCCCCGCAGCCGCTGCCGGCCGGACCAGGGCAGGTCGGGGCGCAGCGCGCGCAGGTTGTCGCCGAGCCGGCCCATCTCGGCGGCGAGGTCCAGGTCGCCCAGGGCCTGCGACATCAGCTCGGAGAGCTCGGCCCGCTGCTCGGGCGTCATCGACTCGAGCATCCGCGCCATGGCGGCGGCGCGGCGGGCCAACTCGTCGAGCAGCTCGTCGAGCGACTGCGGCTGCTCGGGGAAGAACTCGCCGTGCGCGGCCATGAAATCCGCGAAGTCGCGCTCCGTGTCCTGCCCCCGGGACCGCTTCTCGAGCAGCCGGTTCAGGTCGGCGAGCATGTCCTTGAGCGCCTGCGCCGCGGCCGGGTCCTGGTCCTGCAGCGCGGCGCGGATCCCGCGGAACTGCTGGTCGAGGACCTCCTCGGCGAGCATCCGGCGCAGCTGCTCGTACGCCTCGCGGGCCTGCGGTGAGCGCCAGTCGTAGTCGGCGAGCTCGCGCACCGCCCGTGCAGTGTCGCGCGGCAGCTCGCCGAGCTGGGCCTCACGGAACCGCGCATCATCGCTCGGGTCGGGGAACAGCGCCTCCTGCTCGGCGGCGAGGGCCCGGTCGAGCAGCTCGCGGGCCCGCTCGAGCACCCCATCCATCCGACCCGACCGCTCCAGCGACCGGCGCCGCTGCTGGACGCGCCGGCGCAGCTCGTCAAGGCCGCGCAGGCCGTCCGCGCCCTGGTGCAGCAGCGAGCGCAGCGCGTCACGTACGCCCTGCCCGCCGAGGATCCGGTCGCCGAGCTCGTCCACCGCCCGCCCCGGGTCGTACGGCTCGGCCAGCGGGTCCGGTCCTCCGGCGTACGCGCCGTAGCGGAACCTGTCGCTCACGCCGCTCCGTAGACCGCCCGGCCGCCGCCGGGCACCTCGTCCTTGCCGATCCGGCGCGTCAGGTACAGCCCTTCGAGAGCGGTCTCCGCGCACGCGGCGACGATCGCGGCCGACTCGCCCGAAACCCCTTCCAGCGCCGTGGTGATCCGGCCGAGGCCCTCGACCGGGCCGAGGGACGCGAGCAGCCGGTCGGCCGTCACGAGGTCGCCCGTCTCGACGGTCGCGCCCTCGTCGAACAGGTCGACGAGCGCGCTCAGGTCGACCCCGCCCAGGCGGGCCCGGAAGGTCTCGGCCAGCGCGCGGCGCAGCAGATGGGCGAGGATCTCCTGCTCGCGGCCCTCCTCGCTCACGTCGAACTCGAGCTTGCCGAGCAGGGTCGGTACGACCGCCGGCAGGTCGCACACCCGCGCGACCGCCTGCGCCTCACCGGTGATGGCCGCCCGCCGCAGCGCACCCGCGGCGAGCGACTCGGCGCCCGCGACCCCGAAGCGGGCCGACACGCCGCTGCGCGGGTCGACGCTGGTGGACTCCCGTACCGCGCGGGTGAAGCGCGCCACCACCTCGAGCAGGTGATCCGGCACCACCGCGACCAGGTCGGCCTCCTGGCGCAGCAACAGCACCTCGTCGGCCAGCCGCAGCGGGTAGTGCGTACGGACCTCCGCGCCGAAACGGTCCTTGAGCGGGGTGATGATGCGCCCGCGGTTGGTGTAGTCCTCGGGGTTCGCGCTCGCGACGAGCAGCAGGTCCAGCGGCAGCCGCAGCGCGTACCCGCGTACCTGCACGTCGCGCTCCTCGAGCACGTTGAGCAGCGACACCTGGATCCGCTCGGCGAGGTCGGGCAGCTCGTTGACGGCGAAGATCCCCCGGTTGGTGCGCGGCACCAGCCCGTAGTGCACCGTCTCCGGGTCCCCGAGCGAACGGCCCTCCGCGACCTTCACCGGGTCGACGTCACCGATCAGGTCACCGACGCTGGTGTCCGGCGTCGCGAGCTTCTCGCCGTACCGCTCGCTGCGGTGGCGCCAGGTCACCGGCGCGTCCTCGCCCCGCTCGGCCACCTGGCGCAGTCCCCAGGTGGTGACCGGTGCGAGCGGTTCCTCGTGGATCTCGCTGCCGGCGAGCTGCGGGCTCCACTCGTCGAGCAGCCCGACCAGCGTCCGCAGCAGCCGGGTCTTGCCCTGGCCGCGCTCCCCGAGCAGCACCAGGTCGTGCCCGGCGAGCAACGCCCGTTCCAGCTGCGGGCGCACGGTGTGCTCGAACCCGACGACGCCGGGGAAGGGATCACGTCCCTCGCGCAGCATCGCGAGCAGGTTGTCCCGTACCTCGGCCTTCACCGTCCGCGGCCGGTAACCGCTGCGGCGCAGCGCGCCCACGGTGTCGGGCAGGTCGGCGGGCGGCACGGGCGGGACGACGGGATGCAGGAAGGCAGGCACACGCCGACGCTACGTCGCGTCCGTGCGCGATGCGAGGCGGTACGCCGTCCGCGGAACCCACCGTTCGGGTTCGCCGGTGGGGGTGATCTTTCGGACCGAAGGGCGGACCCCGCGAGCGTGGCCGGCGCCGCACGTCCCGGGCAGGATGGAGCGGTGCGACGGACGACGGTGGGAGACGGGCTGGCGCTCGGTGAGGACGTCGTCGCGGCAGCGGAGCACGCGGTGGCCGCGGCGCTCGCACCGCTGCGCGGCGAGCGACCCGACCTGGCGTGCGTCTTCGTGTCCGGCGCCGATCCGCAGGACGCGGCGCGGGCGTTGCGCCACGCCGCGGACCGCCTCGAGGCGCACACCGTCCTCGGCTGCACCGCGCACGGTGTGATCGCCGCGGGCCGGGGGATCGAGGGGGTCGCGAGCGTCAGCGTCTGGGCCGCGGTGCTGCCCGGGGTGAGCCTGCGGGCGTTCCACCTCGAGGTGATCCGTACCGCCGACTCGATCGCGGTGCTCGGGATGCCGGAGCGGCAGGACGACGACGTCGTCGGGGTGCTGCTCGCCGACCCGTGGTCGTTCCCGGTGGACGGTTTCGTCACCGGTTCGACCGAGAGCCTGCACGGCCTGCCGCTCGTCGGGGGGCTGGCGTCCGGCGCCCCGCGCGCCGGGCAGACCCGGCTGCTGGTCGACGGCCGGGTGCACGAGCGGGGCGCGGTCGGCGTGATCGTCGGGGGCCCGGTGGGTGTCCACACGGTCGTCTCGCAGGGGTGCCGGACGATCGGCCACCCGTACACGGTCACCCGGTCGGCGGGCTCGACCCTCGCCGAGCTCGGCGGCAAGCCGGCGCTGCTGCGCGCCCAGGACGCGGTGTCCTCGCTGCCGGAGGCCGAGCAGGGCGCGGCGGTCCGCGGCCTGCAGGTCGGGATCGCCATCGACGAGTACGCCGACGAGCGCGGCTCGGGCGACTACCTGGCGCGGGGCATCGCCGCCGTGGACCAGCAGACCGGAGCCCTCGAGGTCGGGGACGTGGTGCCGGTCGGTGCCACCGTGCAGTTCCTGGTACGCGACGCGGACGCGGCGCACGAGGACCTGGCGCAGGTGCTGGCGGCGTTCCGCGCCCGGGCGGGGCTGCAGGCCATGGCGGGCGCGCTGCTGTTCTCCTGCAACGGGCGTGGCCGGGCGATGTTCCCCAGCGCCGACCACGATGTGCTCGCCGTACGGGGCGGGCTCGGCGTCGAAGGCGTCGCCGGCTTCTTCGCCGCCGGCGAGATCGGTCCGGTCGGCGGCCGCAACCAGGTGCACGGGTTCACCGCGACCGTGCTCGCTTTCGAGTCGTGACCGCAGCCGTCCTCGGCATCGACGTCGGCGGCACCAAGCTCGCCTGCGGGCGGGTCACCGGGGACGGCCGGCTCACCGCCGTGCGCCGTACGGCCACCCCGCCCGGCGAGGACCCGGAGACGGTGTGGCGTGCCCTTGCGGATCTCGTGGACGCCGTAGGCGCCGAGGGCCCGTACGACGCGATCGGCATCGGCTGCGGCGGGCCGATGCGCTGGCCCGACGGGGTCGTGTCGCCGCTGAACCTGCCGGCGTGGCGGGGCTTTCCGCTGCTCGAGCGGGTGCGCGCCAGGTTCGGCGGCGGGCGGCCGGTGCGGATCCACAACGATGCGGTGGCGTACGCGCTGGGGGAGGCCCGCTGGGGTGCCGGGCGCGGCGCCGCACACGTGCTCGGGATGGTGGTGTCGACCGGTGTGGGCGGCGGCCTCGTCCTCGGCGGCCGACCCGTCGACGGGGCCACCGGCAACGCCGGGCACATCGGCCACGTCGTCGCCGAGCCCGGCGGGCCACGGTGCGGGTGCGGCGGCCGCGGGTGTCTGGAGGCCGTGGCACGCGGACCGGCGATCGCGGCCGACGCCGTGGCGCGCGGCTGGACCGGGGACCCCGACGCGCAGGCCGTCGCGGCCGGGGCCCGCGCCGGGGATCGCGCCGCGCTCGCCGCGTACGCCCGCGCCGGGCAGGCCCTCGGCACCGTCCTCGCCGGTGTCGTCGCGCTGCTCGACCTCGAGGTGGTCAGCGTCGGGGGTGGGGTCGCCCAGGCCGGCGCGCCGCTATGGGACCCGCTGCGTTCCGCCTTCGCCGCGCAGGCCCGCCTGCACTACACGCGCGGCGTGCGGGTCGTACCCGCCGGACTCGGCCCGTACGCCGGCGTCGTCGGCGCCGCAGCCCTCGTCCTCCCCCCACCCGTTCCCGCGTCCCTGCTCGAATCGTCGCTAACTCGCGGAGTTGACGACGATTCGAGCAGGGACGCGGGAAAGCGGAGTGGAGCATGATCGGGGCGTGACGCGGACCGGACAGGCGACCCCGAGCGTGACGGTGGCGGACGTGAAGGCGGCGGGGGAGCTGCTGCGCGGCATCTCCCGCGTCACGCCGCTGGAGGGGGCGCGCTGGCTGGCGCGTGAGGTCGGCGGGCCGGTGCTGCTCAAGTGCGAGAACCTGCAACGCGCCGGCTCGTTCAAGATCCGCGGCGCGTACACGCGCATCAGCCGTCTCAGCGAGCAGGAGCGGGCGCGCGGGGTGGTGGCCGCGAGCGCCGGCAACCACGCGCAGGGCGTGGCGCTCGCCGCCTCGATGCTGGGCACCTCCGCGACGGTGTTCATGCCGGTCGGCGCGCCGCTGCCCAAGCTCACGGCGACCCGGGCGTACGGCGCCACCGTCGAGCAGTCCGGTCAGACCGTCGACGAGGCGCTGATCGCCGCGACCGAGTTCGCCGAACGCACCGGGGCGGTGCTGATCCATCCCTTCGACCACCCGGACGTCGTGGCCGGGCAGGGCACGGTCGGGCTGGAGATCCTCGAGCAGGAGCCGGCGGTACGCACGGTCGTGGTCTGCACCGGCGGAGGTGGGCTGCTCGCCGGCGTCGCGGTGGCGGTGAAGGGGCTGCGCCCGCAGGTACGGGTCGTCGGCGTGCAGGCCGAGGGCGCCGCCGCGTACCCGCCCTCGCTCACGGCCGGCCACCCGGTCGCGCTGCACGGGATGTCCACGAGCGCCGACGGCATCGCGGTCGGGCGACCCGGTGACGTCCCGTACCGCATCGTCGCGGACCTGGTCGACGAGATCCGCACGGTCAGCGAGGAGGACCTCGCCCGTAGCCAGCTGCTGTGCCTCGAGCGGGCGAAGATGGTCGTCGAGCCGGCAGGGGCTGCCGCGCTCGCCGCCGTCGTCGCCGACCCGACGGCGTTCGAGGCGCCGGTGGCCGTGGTGCTCTCCGGCGGCAACGTCGACCCGCTGCTGATGTTGCGCGTGATCCGGCACGGGCTGGCCGCCGCCGGACGGTACGCCGCGCTGCGCCTCGCGATCGCCGACCGGCCCGGCTCGCTGGCGCGGCTGCTCGGCGAGCTCGCCGCCGCCGACGCCAACGTCGTCGAGGTCGAGCACGCCCGGATCGACCCGCGGCTCTCGGTGGACGAGGTGGAGGTCGAGGTGCAGGTCGAGACGCGGGGACGCGAGCACCTCAGCGAGGTGCTCGGACGGCTGCGCGCCTGCGGGTACGACCCACGAACTGAATAACTAGCAAGCAGACTTGCGCGTCTATAAAATGCGTGTTTATAGTTCCTGTCATGGACGAGATCCACGACGTACGAGACGACGGGGACACCGATCGCGGGCACGCGCCGCAGGACGAGCCGGCTCGCACACCGGAGGCACCAGGCGCACTGCGCGACGTCCTCACGCGTGTCGCCATCGGCGACCTCGATCCGCAGACGGCTGCCGCCCTGCTGCAGCAGGCTCCGGGCCCGGCCGCGGCGGCGGGCGACCCGGGCCGGTCCGCGGTGCGGCCGGAGGACCGGCCGCGGGAGTCGGCGGTCGCCGGGCTGACGATCAGTGCGACCGGCGTCCGGGTCACCGTCGTGCCCGACCCCTCGGTCGCGACGGTGCTCGCCGAGGGGCCGCACCAGATCCACCAAGAGGGCGACCGGCTGGTGCTCGAGCTGCCCGATCGCCCGATCGACCCGGACGGTTTCACGGTCCGGCCCGGCTGGCAGTGGGGCAAGCTGCGCGTCGACTGGCCGCTGCGGGTAGGCAAGGTACGGGTCAACCCGGCGCTGCCGATCCGCCTGGACCTCACCGCGTCCGATGCCCAGGTACGTGGTACGCGCGCGCCGCTCGAGTTCGGCTGCCTGTCGGGCTCGCTGAACATCACCGACCACCGCGGCCCGCTGCGCGGCACGGTGACGACCGGCAGCGCCCGCATCGAGGCGCAGCTCAGCGCAGCCGACGACGCGCTGTCCTGCGACATGAGCTCGCTGAAGCTGACGCTGCTCGCCGGCAGCGACACCACGGTGACCGCGACCGCCGAGATGGGCGCCGTGAAGTTCGCCGACGGCAAGGCCGTCCGTACCCGGCCGGACGACATCACCGGGCTGCGTGGCACGACGACCGCGACCGTCGGCAGCGGGCGCGGCGCGCTCGCCATCGCGGTGCGCATGGGCTCGGGGAAGGTGATGCTGCCGTGACCCCACCCGCCGCGGACAGCCCGCACCGGCCGCCCCGGCAGTGCCCGGTCTGCACCCACGAGCTGGTCATCACCGGCCTCGGGTGCCCGGAGTGCGGCACCGGCATCAGCGGCGCGTTCGGGTCCAGTCCGTACGACGCGCTCAACGCCGACGAGCTCGAGATGCTGCGGGTGTTCCTCGTCAGCCGCGGGAACATGCGCGACCTCGAACGCCACCTCGGCGTCTCGTACCCCACGACCCGGGCGAGGTTCGCCGACCTGCTGGCCAAGCTGGGTTTCGAGGACCCCGCGCCCGCCGGGGGCGGCGGGGGTCGCGCCGGTTCCGAGGAGGTCCTCGCCGACCTGGCGGCCGGGCGGATCTCCGTCGACGAGGCGGAGGCGCTGCTCACCGAGTGAGCGCGCGGCCCCTCCCATCTCGATAACCCCCGGTAACCCATCCCGGTAACCCCTTGCCCCGACAACACATGCCCCGATAACGCGGATGCGCCGCTGCGCGCGTCGCTGGAAGGCTGGTCCGATGAGTTCAGAGGAGAAGGACGCCGCGATCATCGCGGAGGGTCTGGTCAAGCACTACGGGCAGGTGAAGGCGGTCGACGGCGTCGACCTGCTCGTCCCGCAGGGCGTCGTCTACGGGCTGCTCGGCCCGAACGGCGCGGGCAAGACGACGATCGTGCGCGTGCTCGCGACGCTGCTGCGGGCCGACGCCGGTCGCGCGCTGGTGGCCGGTCACGACGTCGCGCGCGAGCCCGACAAGGTCCGCAGCGCGATCGGCCTGACCGGCCAGTTCGCCGCGGTCGACGAGTACCTCACCGGGCGGGAGAACCTCGACATGGTCGGGCGGCTCTACCACCTCTCGCCGCAGTACGTACGCGCGAAGTCCGAGGAACTGCTCGAGCGTTTCGACCTCACCGACGCCGCCGACCGGGTCTCCAAGACCTACTCCGGCGGCATGCGGCGGCGCCTCGACCTGGCGGCCTCCCTGGTCGCCGTACCGGAGGTGCTGTTCCTGGACGAGCCGACGACCGGGCTCGACCCCCGGTCCCGGCTGCAGATGTGGGAGGTCATCGACGGGCTCGTCGCGGACGGTACGACCGTGCTGCTCACCACGCAGTACCTCGAGGAGGCCGACAAGCTGGCCAGCGAGATCGTCGTGATCGACCGGGGGCATGTGATCGCGAAGGGCACCGCCGACCAGCTCAAGACCAAGATCGGCGGCGACCGGTTGCAGGTCGTGGTCCGCGAGCGCGACCAGGTCGCGCTCGCCGTCAAGGCGCTGGAACGGGTCGCGAACGGCGAGGTCGAGTTCGCCGACGCGACAGTCACCGCACCGGTCACCGGCGGCTCACTGGTCCTGGTGGACGCGGTGCGCGAACTGGACGGCGCCGGCGTCGCCATCGACGACATCGCCCTCGGTCGCCCGACGCTCGACGACGTGTTCCTGGCGCTCACGGGGCACAGCGTCGACGACGTCGAGCAGGCGGACGGCAGCAGCAAGCGCCGCGGGCGCAAGAAGAAGTAGGAGAGGTTCCCTGACATGGCAGTGACGACTTCGAGCCCGGCCGGGATGCCGGTGCCCGTACCGCGCCCGTTCTACGGCTGGGCGTTGCACGACGGCATCGTGACCACCCGCCGGTTCATGCTGCAGACCTGGCGGGTGCCCGAGCTGATCTTCTACGGCCTGGTGCAGCCGGTCATCTTCCTGGTGCTGTTCGCCTACGTGTTCGGCGGCGCGATCGGGCTCGGCCCGGGCGGTGCCGACGCCTCGCTCTACCGCGAGTTCCTGGTACCGGGCGTGCTGGTGCAGAACCTGGCGTTCGCCGTGATGGGGCCGACGGTCGGGATCGCGGCCGACGCCGGCAAGGGCATCATGGACCGGTTCCGCTCGCTGCCGATGGCGCCGTCGGCGGTGCTCTCGGGACGGACCGTCGCCGAGCTGGCACGTGGCATCCTCACCTTGCTGGTGGTGATGGGCGTCGGCCTGGCGATCGGCTGGCGGGTGCACAACGGGTTCCTGCCCTGGCTCGCCGCGTTCGGGCTGATGGTGTTCTTCGCGTACGCCCTGACCTGGGTCGGCTGCTGGGTCGGTCTCGGCATGCCGAACGAGCAGGTCGCCAGCACCGCGGGCCTGATCTGGCTGTTCCCCGTGACGTTCATCAGCAGCGCGTTCGTGCCGGTCACGAGCATGCCGACCTGGCTGCAGCCGTTCGCGCAGTGGAACCCGGTGTCGACGCTCTCCCACGCGAGCCGCGATCTGTTCGGCAATCCCGTCGGGGTGATCGGCACCAGCTTCCCCGAACAGCACGCGGTGCTCGTCTCGATCCTGTGGTCGGTGGCGCTGCTGCTGGTGTTCGTGCCGCTCTCGGTGCGCAAGTACCGCCGCTCCCAGGTCCGCTGAGCCGACCGTCGATCGAGCGCCCCGGCCCCGTGGCCGGGGCGCTCAGTCGCGGCGGTGCGGGGGACGCACGATCCGTACGTTGCCCGTCGGCTGGTCCGCCCGCGGGGATCGCGGCGGCGGACCGACCGGGTCCGGGGCGGGCGCCGGGGGCACCGGGGCTGCGGGCGGCGGGACCACCGCCGGCTCGGCCGGCTCCCGTGCGGCTGGCGCAGCCGGCTCCGGCTCGGCTCCGCCCCGACCGGAGGCAGGCGCGTTGCGGCGGCGGGCGGCGAGCAGCAGGAGCAGCAGCAGCGCGGCGATCACGACCGCGACGAGCAGCGGCGTGCCGGGCCCGGTGCTCTCGGCGGCGGCGTCCGGTGGGCTGACGGGGGCGGCAGCGCCGGTGGCACCGGTGCCGAGACCCTCCCCGTTCGCGGGGTCGTCCGCGCCGGTCGCGGGCGCGCTGACCGGATTCACGAGCGTCCCGACCGGGGTCGTCCGACCGTCGTTGCGCAAGCCCCAGGTCAGCAGCTTGGCCGCAGCCGTCTCCGTCGCCTCGGTGATGCCCATCAGGGTCACCAGCACGGTGCGCCCGCCGCGCTTGGCCGCGACCCAGAAGGTCCGTCCCGCCAGCGTCGTGTAACCGGTCTTGCCGGCGATCACGCCGCGATACCCGTCGTTCAGCAACCGGTTCTGCCCGTAGATCTTGAAGGTCGGCCGCTTCTTGCCGGCCTTGACCATCCGGCCGGGCAGGTCGTACGAGACGGTGCCGCTCACCTGCACGAACTCCGGCAGCGCCAGCGCCGCACGCGCGATCAGCGCCAGGTCGTACGCCGTGGTGAACTGCTTGCCGGCGTCGAGCCCGCTCGGGTTCACGGCCCGGGTGTCGTGCGCCTGCAGCTCGGCGGCCTTCGCGTTCATCGCGCGGACCGTCTTCTTCACCCCGCCGTACGCCCCGGCGAGCGCGGCGGCGGCGTCGTTGCCGCTGGGCAGCAGCAGCGCGTGCCACAGGTCGTCGATGGTGTAGGTGGCGTCCGCGACGATCCCGGCGCGCGACCCGTACACGGGCGCGAGCTCCGCGGAGCTGACCTCGTGCTCGGCCGTCGGGTCCAGGTACGGCATCAGCGTCACGGCGGTGAGGGTCTTGAGGGTGCTGGCCGGGCGGTGGCGCAGGTGCGCCGACTTCGCCGCGAGCACCTCGCCGGTCGTGGCGTCGGCGACCACCCACGACGTCGCCGACACCGTGGGCAGTGGCGAGCCGCCGGTGCCGACGACGACGCCCGGGCGGTCCAGCGCCGGCCCGCCCACCTCGTTCGCGTGCGCCGGTGCGAGCGGGGCGACGAGCAACGCGATCGCGGTGAGCAGGACGACGGGGACCGCGGTGATGCCGGCGTACGCGCGCCGGACGCGAAGGTGTGCTGCCATGACCGGGACAGGGTAGTGCCATCCCCCGCTGCCTCCCGACCACCGACACCAGGCAAGGTCAACGGCTCACGTGAGCCGTCGACCTCGCCCGGCGCGTCAGTTCTTCTGGCGGTAGAGGTGCATCGTGATCGGCGCGAACACGGCGGTGATCACAGCGGCGGCGACCAGCACCCACAGCAGCTGGCTCGCCTCGGGGGTTCCGTACATCAGCCCGCGGATCGCGGTGATGAGGTGCGAGACCGGGTTCGCCTCCACGACCCGCGCCAGCCCGGAGGGCATGGTGGAGGGGTCCACGAACGCGTTCGAGGCGAACGTGAGCGGCATCAGGATCAGCATGCTGACGCCCATGACGGCGTTCGGGGTCCGCAGCACCAGCCCGAGGATCGTGAAGATCCAGGCGAGCGAGCTGGCGAACACGACGAGCAGCGCCACCGCCGCCACCGCACCCGGCACCCCGCCGGCGCCCCGGAAGCCCAGTGCGAAGCCGACCCCGAGGGTCACCGTCGAGGCGATGACATAGCGGACCGTGTCGCCGAGCAGCGCGCCGACCAAAGGCGAGGGGCGCCACACCGGCAGCGAACGGAACCGATCGAACACACCCTTGGTGATGTCGGTGTTGAGCGTGAACCCGGTGTAGACGGTCGTGATCAGCACCGTCTGCACGAGGACTCCCGGCAGCAGGTAGTGCAGGTAGTCCGACACGTCGCCGGCGATCGCCCCGCCGAACAGATAGGTGAACATCAGCAGGAACACGATCGGAGTCAACGTGACGTCGAACAGCTGCTCCGGTACGTGCTTGATCTTCAGGATGGCGCGCCAGCCGAAGGTGAACGCGGCCGACAGCGCAGCCGGCCGGGTCGGCCGGTCGGTGACGAGCAGCGCGGCGCGCAGCAGCTCCCGGTCCGGTTCCCACTCCCGGGTCGCGGCCCGGGCCGCGGAGTCGACGCTCATGCCGCGCTCCCTTCGTCGATCTCCTCGTCCGCCGCCGGACGGCCGGTGAGGGCCAGGAACACCTCGTCGAGGGTGGGCTGCCCGAGGGAGAACTCGGCCACGGCGATCCCGGCGTCCGCGAGCGCAGGCAGCAGCTGCGCGACAGCGGCGCTGTCGCCGGTACGGGCGGACAGCGCGGCCGGGTCGGCGGACCGCTCCGGGGTCAGGTCCAGCACGCGCGCCATGACCGACTCGGCCGCGGGGCGGTCGTCCGGGTCGACGAGGCGCAGCTGCACCGCGCCCGTACCGACCGACGCCTTCAGCTCGGCGCTGGTGCCCTCGGCGATGACCCGGCCGTGGTCGATGACCGCGATCCGGTGCGCGAGCTGGTCGGCCTCCTCGAGGTACTGCGTCGTGAGCAGCACTGTCGCGCCGTCCTCGACGAGGGTGCGGATCACGTCCCACACCTGGTTGCGGCTGCGCGGGTCGAGCCCGGTCGTCGGCTCGTCGAGGAACAGCACCCTCGGGTTCACCACCAGGCTCGCCGCCAGGTCGATCCGCCGGCGCATCCCGCCCGAATACGTCTTCACCTGCCGTCCGCCCGCGTCCTGCAGGTCGAACGCCGTCAACAGCGCCTGCGATCGCTCCCGGGCCGCGCCTCGGCCGAACCCGTAGAGGCGGCACAGCATCACCAGGTTCTCGGTGCCGGTCAGGTCCTCGTCGACCGAGGCGTACTGCCCGGTGAGCCCGACCAGGCTGCGCACCTCGTCCGCGGCGCGGCGGATGTCGTGGCCGAGGACCGTCGCGGTCCCGGCGTCAGGAGCCAGCAGCGTCGCGAGCATCCGCACGATCGTGGTCTTGCCGGCGCCGTTGGGGCCCAGCAGCCCGAACACCGTGCCGGCGCGGACCGCGAGGTCGACCCCGTCGACGGCGCGCACCTGCCCGAAGTGCTTGACGAGCCCGCTCGCCTCGACGGCGAGCGCGCCGGAATCGTTGGTCGACGGCATGGAGCCAGTCTGGTCGGGACGAGAGGACCGGATCGACCGGGTTTTCCGTACGGTGCTCTCCCGCGCCGGGTCAGCCGAGGGTGACCGGGACCGACTGATAGCCGCGGAGCACGAAGGTCGGGCGGGGCACCGGCGTGCCGGCGAGCTGCAGCCGCGGGAAGCGCTCGAAGAGCATCGGCACGCTGATCTGCATCTCCATCCGGGCGAGCGGTGAGCCCAGGCAGTGGTGGATCCCCACGCCGAACGCGATGTGCGGGTTCGGGTCGCGGGTGAGGTCCATGCGGTCGGGGTCCTCGAAGACCTCCGGGTCGCGGTTCGCCGAGCCGAGCAGCGCCGCGACCCGCTCGCCGGTGCGGATCGTCACCGGGCCGATCCGGGTGTCCTGCGTCGCCGTACGTTCGAAGAGCTGCGACGGGGAGTCGTAGCGCAGCAGCTCCTCGACGGCGGTGTCGGCGATCGCGCGCGGGTCGCTGCGCAGCCGCTCCACCTCGCCGGTGGCGAACGCGGCGACCAGGCCGTTGCCCAGACCGTTCACGCTCGCCTCGTGCCCCGCGTTCAGCAGCAGGATGCACATGGCGATCAGCTCCCGCTCGCTGAGCTTGTCGCCCTCCTCGCGCACCTCGACCAGCTGGGTCACGAGGTCGTCGGTGGGATCGGCGCGCCGGGCGCGCGCGAGCTCCGCGACGTACGCCGCGAACTCCTCCGAGGAGCGGCGGGCCGCCTCCACGTGCTCCTCGGTGTAGTCGTACTCGTACATCCGCACGATGTCCTGCGACCACGGCCGCAGCAGGTGCTGGTCGGAGTCCGGGAAGCCGAGCATCGCCGCGATGATGATTACCGGCAGTGGTTCGGCGTAGTCCGCGATCAGATCCACCTGCCCGCCGTCACGCGCCTTGGCCTGCGCCGCGTCGAGCAGGTCGCGGCAGGTCCGTTCGACGAGCGGGCGCAGCGTCTCGATGTACCCGCGGGTGAAGGCCTTGCTCACCAGCCGGCGCAGCCGGGTGTGCTTGGGCGGCTCGCAGTCCAGGATCGAGTCGGAGTGCAGCCAGTTGAAGGTGCCCCAGACCTCCTCCGGTTCCCGGTCCTGGTAGATCCGCCCGAGGGTCTTGGTACGCAGCACCGCGCTGACGTCGGCGTGCCGGAACGCGAGCCAGCGGCCCAGCTCCTCGTGCCAGAGCGGCGCACCGGCACGGCGCGCGACGGCGAAGACGGGGTACGGGTCGGCAGCGAAGCCCGGCGAACGCGGATCGAAGGCGGCGAGCGCCTGCGCGAGCTCCTCGGGCGTCGGTACGGGCGCGCTGTCCACTGCTGCCATGCGCCCAACTATCTCCCATGCGCGCCGCGGCGCCGATCGGAGGACCGCGGACCGCTCCGGCTCCCCCGCAGGTCGCGTTCCGGTAACGATGCACGCCGCCCGGGACCTTCGGCCTACGGATCGTGCGGCCGGGCACGTATCCTCCCCTGTCAGTCGGCGTGGCCGTACCGGTGCGCCGTGCCCTGAAGGAGGATCCCCTTGCGCAACGCGCTCAAGATCGCGACGGCTCTGGCGGCCGGCGCGCTGGTGCTCGCCGGTTGCGGCAGCAGCTCCACGCCGGCCACCCCGGGCGGGTCGGAGAACCCGTCCGAGACCAGCTCGGCGCCCACCTCCGACCTCAAGGTCGGCCTCGCGTACGACATCGGCGGCCGCGGTGACCAGTCGTTCAACGACGCCGCCGCGCGCGGTCTGGACAAGGCCAAGGACGAGTTCGGCGTGCAGGCCCAGGAGCTCGAGGCACAGAACGGCGAGACCGACGCGCAGAAGGAAGAGCGGCTGCGCACCCTCGCCGACGGCGGCTACAACCCGATCGTCGCGATCGGCTTCGCCTACTCCGGCCCGGTCGGCAAGGTCGCCAAGGAGTACCCGGACGTCAACTTCGCCATCGTGGACGACGCCGCGAACGACCTGCCGAACCTGGCCAACCTGGTCTTCGCGGAGAACGAGGGTTCCTTCCTCGTCGGCGTGATCGCCGCCGAGGCGTCCAAGTCCGGCAACGTCGGGTTCATCGGCGGCGTCAACGTGCCGCTGATCCAGAAGTTCCAGGCCGGCTTCGACGCCGGCGCCAAGGCGCAGAACTCCTCGATCAAGCTGCAGGACAAGTACCTCACCGAGCCGCCGGACTTCGGTGGCTTCAACGACCCGGCCAAGGGCAAGACGACCGCCAAGGGCATGTACGACAAGGGCACCGACGTGGTGTTCGCTGCCGCGGGCGGCTCCGGCTCCGGCGTGTTCGAGGCGGCCAAGGCCGCCGGCGCCTGGGCGATCGGCGTCGACTCCGACCAGTACCTCACTGCCGCACCGGCGGTGAAGGACGTCATCCTCACCTCGATGATCAAGAAGGTCGACGTCGCGGTCTACGACTTCATCAAGTCGGTCGTCGACGGCTCGCCGCTCACCGGCACCACGACCTTCGACCTGAAGAACGACGGCGTGGGCTACTCGACCTCGAACCCGGCGGTCGAGCCGTACACCGCCAAGGCCGACGAGTTCGCCCAGAAGATCATCTCGGGCGAGATCACGGTGCCCACGACTCCGTGATCTAGGTCGGAAAGCAGCCAGGATCCGGCCCGCGCGCGGTAGCGTGCGGGCCGGATCCGCACCTTGGCACCGTTCCGCCGTACCGCCCCCCGGAGGACACCATCAGCAGCGACGCGAGCGCAGCGCCGCCCGGCGCACCCGATGACGCCGCCCTCGCGGTCTCGCTGCGCGGCATCACCAAGCGCTTCCCCGGGGTCGTCGCCAACAGCGGGGTCAACATCGACGTGCGGCGCGGCACCGTGCACGCGATCGTCGGTGAGAACGGCGCCGGCAAGTCGACCCTCATGAACATCCTGTACGGCATGTACCGGCCAGACGAGGGCACGATCAGCATCGACGGCGAACCGGTCGTCCTGCACAGCCCCGCCGACGCCATCGAGCGCGGCATCGGCATGGTGCACCAGCACTTCATGCTCGCCGACAACTTCACGGTGCTCGAGAACGTGGTCCTCGGGTCCGAGCCGCGCAAGGGCCCCGCGCTCGACTTCGCGGGCGCCCGCGCCAAGATCCGGGAGATCTCCCGGCGGTACGGGCTCGACGTCGACCCGGACGACCTGCTCGAGGCGCTCGGCGTCGGCGACCGCCAGCGCGTCGAGATCCTCAAGGTGCTCTACCGCGGCGCCCGCACGCTGATCCTCGACGAGCCCACCGCAGTCCTCGTACCGCAGGAGGTCGACGAGCTCTTCGACGCGCTGCGCGAGCTCAAGGGCGAGGGCTTGTCGATCATCTTCATCTCGCACAAGCTCGACGAGGTGCTCTCGGTCGCGGACGACATCACGGTCATCCGGCGCGGTACGACGGTCGCCACCGCCGACCCACGTTCGGTGACCGCCCGCGAACTCGCGGAGCTGATGGTCGGCAGCGAGCTGCCCTCCCCGCAGACGACCGGCTCGACCGTCACGGACGTCGTGGAGCTCGCGGTCGAAGGGCTGTCCGTCGTCGATGCCGAAGGGCGGGCCCTGCTCTCGGACATCGGCTTCGAGATCCACCGCGGCGAGGTGCTCGGCATCGCCGGCGTCGAGGGCAACGGGCAGGCCGAGCTCACCGAGGCGCTGATGGGCATCCGCCCGGTCGCGACCGGAACGATCCACCTCGGCACGGTCGACATCACGGGATGGTCGACGCGCCGGCGGCGCGAAGCCGGCATCGGGTTCGTCCCCGAGGACCGGATCCGACAGGGGCTGCTGCTGGAGTCCCCGCTGTGGGAGAACCGGATGCTCGGCCACCAGACCCAGCCGCCGAACTCGCGGGGCCCGCTGATCGACCGGCACGCCGCCCGGGTCGACACCGAGCGGATCGTCGCGGAGTACGACGTGCGCACGCCCTCCGTGGACGTGCTCGCCTCCGCGCTCTCGGGCGGCAACCAGCAGAAGCTCGTCGTGGGCCGGGAGATGAGCGGCAACCCGACACTGCTGATCGCCTCGCACCCGACCCGCGGGGTCGACGTGGGTGCGCAGGCGGCGATCTGGGACCTGATCCGGGCGGCGCGACGTGAGGGGCTCGCCGTACTGCTGATCAGCGCCGACCTCGACGAGCTGATCGGGCTGTCGGACACCATCTCGGTGATCCTGCGCGGGCGTTTCGTCGCGACGGTGGACCCGCACGACGTCACCCCGGAACAGCTCGGCTCGGCGATGACCGGCGCCCAGGACGCCGCATGAACCGGCGCCGCAAGATCATCTTGGCGCTCGCTGCGCCGGCGCTCGCGATCGTCTTCTCGCTCGGCGTCACAGCGCTCGTCCTGGTGGTGACGGGCAACTCCCCGGTCGAGGTCATCGACAAGATGATCGAGAGCGCCGCGCGCCCGCGCGTGCAGACGCTGATCGTCAACTCCGCCATCACGTACTACTTCGCCGCGGTCGCCGTGGCCGTCGGGTTCAAGATGAACCTGTTCAACATCGGCGTCGACGGCCAGTACCGCCTCGCGGCGATGCTGGCCGCCGCCGTCGGCGGTGCGGTGGTGCTGCCCGCCGTACTGCACGTGCTGCTCATCGTCGTGGTCGCCGTGCTGGTGGGCGCGGCCTGGGCCGGCATCGCCGGGCTGCTCAAGGTCTACCGCGGGGTCAGCGAGGTCATCTCGACGATCATGCTGAACGCGATCGCGACCTTCCTCGTGGCGTACCTGCTGCAACCGGGCGTGCTCGCCGAGACCATCCCCGGCTCCAACAACATCCAGACCAAGCCGATCCCGCCGTCGGGCCAGGTGCCGGGCCTCTCGCTGATCCCCGGCTCGCCCGCGACCGTCCAGGTCTACGGGATGATCTTCGTCGCCGTGCTCGTCGGCGTCGCGTACTGGTTCTTGCTCAGCCGGACCCGGTTCGGCTTCGACCTGCGTGCCACGGGTGCCAGCGAGACCGCGGCGGTCGCGAGCGGCGTCAGCGTCAAGCGGATGGTGCTCGCCAGCATGCTGATCTCGGGCGCGGTCGCCGGGTTGGTGGGCATGCCGCAGCTGCTCGGCGCGTCCTACACGTACTCGCTGGACTTCCCCGCGGGGCTCGGCTTCACCGGCATCGCCATCGCGCTGCTCGGGCGCAACCACCCTGTCGGCATCGCGTTCGGCGCGCTGCTGTTCGGCTTCCTGGACAACGCCTCGACCGCGCTGGAGATCTCCGGGGTGTCGCCGTACATCGTCAAGATCACCCAGGGCGTGATCGTGCTGTCCGTCGTCATCGCCTACGAGGTCGTACGTCGCATCGCCGTGGCGGCCGCACAGCGCGACGTCGGCCGCCAGCTCGCGGCCGGCGCCGGCAACGGCGGTGCAGCGGAGGTGACCGCATGACCACCCAGCTGCAGGTGCCCTCGCCGCCGCCGGTGGGAGCGGTGCAGGAGCCCACCAGCCGGCTCGCGCGCCTTGCGACGTGGCAGAAACTGCTGATGTACGGGCTGGCGTTCCTCGCGCTGCTGTCCCTGGTGCGGGTCGTCTCCGGCGCTGCCCAGCTGACCTCGTCGGGCACCGCGGAGGCCGCGCTGATCGCGGCGATCCCGATCGGGCTGGCGGGCCTGGCGGGCCTGTGGTCCGAGCGCGCCGGGGTGGTCAACATCGGCCTCGAGGGCATGATGATCCTCGGCACCTTCGGCGCCGGCTGGATCGGCTGGCAGTACGGCCCGTGGCCCGGGGTCGTGGCAGCGATCGGGTTCGGCGTGTTCGGCGGGCTGATCCACGCGGTGGCGACCGTCACCTTCGGCGTCGACCACATCGTCAGCGGTGTCGCGATCAACATCCTGGGCCTCGGGATCACCCAGTACCTCGCCGGCACCTTCCTGACCGGGACGCCGGGCGGCGGCTCCAAGCAGTCCCCTCCGATCGCGAACATCGGCAGCGTCTCGGTACCTGGGCTGCCGAACGCCCTCGAGAGCATCGAGGACCGGCAGTGGTTCTTCGTCTCGGACCTGGCCGGGATCGTCCGCGGGCTCACCACGAGCGTGAACTACCTGACGATCATCGCGATCGTGCTCGTGATCGCGACGTTCTTCGTGCTGTGGCGTACGCCGTTCGGGCTGCGGCTGCGCTCCTGCGGCGAGGCGCCGTACGCGGCGGAGTCGCTCGGCGTCAACGTCTATCTCTACAAGTACGTCGCGGTGCTGATCTCCGGCGCGCTCTCCGGGCTGGGCGGGGCGTACCTCGCGATCGTCGCGGCGAGCAACTACCGGGACGGGCAGACCGCCGGGCGCGGGTTCATCGGCCTGGCCGCGATGATCTTCGGTAACTGGCGGCCGGGCGGGCTCGCCGCGGGCGCCGGACTGTTCGGCTACACCGACGGGCTGCAGCTGCGCGACAACACCGCCGTGCACGCGCTGCTGCTGCTCGCGGCGCTGCTGTGCCTGGTCGGCCTGGTCGTGCTGCTGATCCGCCGCCGCTGGTTCGGCGCGCTGCTCACCGCGATCTTCGGCGCCGGAGCGCTGATCTGGTACCTCGGCACCGACACGCTGCCGCCCCAGCTGACCAGCGCGACCCCGTACGTCACGACCCTGGTGGTGCTCGCCCTCGCCTCGCAGCGCTTGCGGATGCCCAAGGCCGACGGGCTGATCTACCGCCGCGGCGCCGGCCACTGACGGGCCGTCGCCGGCGGGGTAACTTGTCCATCCTCTGGACCCGGTGAACCACCCCGTCGCGTGAAAGGGGAGCTGTGGAGATCGACTGGGAGGCGTTGCACGGCGCGGCCCGCGAGGTGATGGGCCGGGCGTACGTGCCGTACTCCCGGTTCAAGGTCGGCGCTGCCGGCCTGGTCGACGACGGGCGCATCGTGGCGGGCTGCAATGTCGAGAACGCGTCGTACGGCGTCGGGCTGTGCGCGGAGTGCGGGATGGTGTCCGCGCTGCACGCGAGCGGCGGCGGGCGGCTGGTCGCGGTGGTGTGCGTCGACCAGCACGGCGCGCGGCTGATGCCCTGCGGGCGGTGCCGGCAGCTGCTGTGGGAGAACGGGGGCCCGGACCTGCTGCTCGACACCGTCTCCGGCATCCGGCCGATGACCGAGGTGCTGCCCGACGCGTTCGGGCCGGACGACCTGGTGGAGCGCGCGTGAGCGAGCCGTACGCCGCGGTCGAGGTCATCGCCGCCAAGCGCGACGGTGGCGAGCTGACCGACGGTCAGATCGACTGGGTCGTCGACGCGTACACCCGCGGCGCCGTCGCCGACGAGCAGATGAGCGCGCTGGCGATGGCGATCCTGCTCAACGGCATGACGCGCCGGGAGGTCGCGCGCTGGACGGCCGCGATGATCGCCTCCGGGGAGCGGATGGACTTTTCCGCGGCGGGGCGCCCGACGGCCGACAAGCACTCGACCGGCGGGGTCGGCGACAAGATCACGCTGCCGCTGGCACCGCTGGTGGCCGCGTGCGGCGCCGCCGTACCGCAGCTGTCCGGGCGCGGTCTGGGGCACACCGGCGGGACCCTGGACAAGCTCGAGTCGATCCCCGGTTGGCAGGCGCAGCTCACGGGCGAGCGGATGCTCGACATCCTGCGCGAGGTGGGGGCCGTGGTCTGCGCTGCGGGGGAGGGACTGGCACCCGCGGACAGGAAGCTGTACGCGCTGCGCGACGTCACCGCCACCGTCGAGTCGATCCCGCTGATCGCCTCGAGCATCATGAGCAAGAAGATCGCCGAAGGTACCGGCGCGCTGGTGCTCGACGTGAAGGTCGGCTCCGGCGCCTTCATGAAGGACGTGGCGCGGGCCCGCGAACTGGCCGAGACGATGGTCGCGCTCGGGACCGACGCGGGCGTACGCACCCGGGCGCTGCTGACCGCGATGGACGTGCCGCTCGGGCGGACCGCCGGGAACGCGCTCGAGGTACGGGAGTCCGTCGAGGTGCTCGCCGGCGGTGGCCCGCCCGACGTCGTCGAGCTCACCGTGACCCTCGCCCGCGAGATGCTCGACGCGGCCGGGGTGGCCGGCCCGGACCCGGCCGACGCGCTGCGGGACGGGTCGGCGATGGACCGCTGGCGGCGCATGATCGCCGCGCAGGGCGGGGACCCGGACGCGCCGCTGCCGGTGGCCCGCCACACCCAGGTGGTGACCGCGCCCGCCGCGGGCGTGCTGGCCCGGCTCGACGCGTACGGCGTCGGGGTGGCCGCCTGGCGGCTTGGCGCGGGGCGGGCGCGCAAGGAGGATCCGGTCAGCGCGGGCGCCGGCGTGGAGTGGCACGCCGTACCGGGCGACACGGTCACCGCGGGCCAGCCGCTGCTGACGTTGCACACCGACGACGACGCCCGCTTCACCGGAGCGCTCGCCGCGCTCGAGGGTGCGTACGAGGTGGGTGCCGCGGCCGCCGACCGGCTGCCGCTGGTCATCGAACGGATCGGAGGCTGACGTGGTCAGGCGTGACCCGCGGGTGTCGGGGCCGGTGGCCCACGAGTCGGGAGGCTGACGTGCCGGAGCTGATCGCGAGTCCATCGGTGGTGCCCGTACCGGGCGGCAAGCGCATCGAGGAGTACGCCGGCCGGGTCGCCACCGGCACCACCGCGGTCTCGGTGGCCGTGATGACCGCGCCCGCCGGCTGGGACGAACCGGCGCAGACCCCGGAGTTCGACGAGGTCACCGTCGTGCTCGAGGGCCTGGTACGGGTCGAGCACGACGGCGGGTCGCTCGACGTACCGGCCGGGCAGGCCGTGCTCACCCGCGCCGGGGAGCGCGTGCGCTACAGCGCCGGCCCCCACGGTGCCCGCTACGTCGCCGTCTGCACCCCCGCCTTCGCCCCGGACCTGGCACACCGCGACCCCTGACTCGCACGATTCTTCCCAAAGGGGCGATCAGCGCAGTCCAACTGCATCTTCCGACCCGAATCGGCGATCTTCGGAACCGGCCCAAGATCACTAGTTCGGGTCAGGAGGTGCAGTTCAACTACGCAGATCGCCCCATTGAGGCTGTTGCTAAATCGGCGCGGCGATCCAAGATTATCTGGCGTGTGGCTTAGATCATGGTCGGGTGGCGAAGTCGTATCGGCCGGTCGATCGTGATCAACAGTTTCTGCTGCCGCCGGACGTGCGGGAGTGGTTGGAGC
>JAFIHG010000052.1 GCA_017848795.1 Candidatus Nanopelagicales bacterium
ATGCCCAGCCGGTACCGATCGCGACCGGGTCCACGACTCCAACGCCGCCCGATCCTGGGCGCTGACTACCAAGGCAGTTGATGGCATGCGCCATCATCCCGCGCCGTCGACTGTAAATCAACTAATGACGCGCAATACTAGACGACCCGGACGTGCTCCGCCTGCTGACCCTTGGGGCCCTGAGCGATGTCGAACTCGACCCGCTGGGCCTCTTCGAGGCTGCGGAAGCCGCTCGACTCGATGGCCGAGAAGTGGACGAACACGTCGCCCGATCCATCGTCGACCTCGATGAACCCGAAGCCCTTGTCAGCGTTGAACCACTTCACAGTTCCCTGCGCCATGGTGTTTCTCCTGTCGTGAGAGGTGATCAGCGCTCGCACCGTGCGTGCGCCGGGTCCGAGCGGAGCTGGTATCACCTGGTGACAGCAGAACGCCCGCGAGTGAATCCGCGAGGCATGTCGAGCACACATCTACAGAAAACTACGACCACCGCCATTAGAGCACGTTCCGGTCAGCACTGCCGCCGCGTGACCGGGCGCGCGGGCAGTTCAGCCCTCCGCGAGTCGGGCCACCGCGGCAGCGATGCGCTCATCGGGCGCGGTCAACGCGATGCGTACGTGGCGACTTCCGGTCGGTCCGTAGAAGTCGCCCGGTGCCACCAGGATCCCCCGCTCCGCGAGCCGGTCCACGGTGTCCCAGCAGGGCTCGCCGCGGGTCGCCCAGAGGTAGAGACCCGCCTCGCTGTGGTCGATCGTGAAACCGGCATCGGTGAGCGCGGTGTACAGCGCGGTGCGCCGCGTCGCGTACCGCGCGCGCTGCTCGCGCACGTGCTCGTCGTCCGCGAACGCGGCCGCGGCGGCGGCCTGGACCGGCGCGGGCATCATCAGCCCGAGATGCTTGCGCGCGTCGAGCAGCGCGGCCACGAGCACCGGGTCGCCGGCGACGAGGCCGGCGCGGTAGCCGGCCAGGTTCGAGCGCTTGGACAGCGAGTGGACGGCGAGCAGACCCTGGTGCGTACCGGCGCAGACGTCCGGGTGGAGCACCGAGACCGGCTCGGCGCTCCAGCCGAGCTCGATGTAGCACTCGTCGCTGACCACGACCGCGCCCCGCTCGCGCGCCCAGGCGACCACCTTCGCCAGGTGCTCGACCGGTAGCACCCGGCCGGTCGGGTTGGACGGCGAGTTCACCCAGACCAGCGGGACCCGCGCCGGTCCGGCGGCGCTCGTCGCGTCCGAGGCGAGCACCGCCGCGCCGGCCACCCGGGCGCCGATCTCGTACGTCGGGTAGGCGAGCTGCGGGACCAGCACGGTGTCGCCCGGCCCGACGCCGAGCAGCAGCGGCAGCAGCGCCACGAGTTCCTTCGAGCCGATCGTCGGCAGCACGTCGGCAGCGTCGACAGCGGCTCCGAGGGTGCGGCGGCACCAGCCGGCAGCGGCCTCCCGCAGCGCCGGCGTACCCGCGGTCGTCGGGTAGCCGGGGCTGTCGGCAGCGGCTGCGAGCGCCTCCCGTACGAGCTCGGGCACCGGGTCGATCGGCGTACCGACCGACAGGTCGACGATGCCGTGGGGGTGACGACGCGCGGTCGCCGCCGCGGGGGCGAGCCGGTCCCAGGGGAACTGCGGCAGCCGCTCACGCAACGGGGTGATTCGCCCAGCCTCTCGGTTCGGTGAATCGCCCCGTTGCGGGAGGGTCAGTCGTGCTCCTGCGGGGGCAGGGCGGCGACCAGCGGGTGGTCCTTGGGGATGAGCCCGAGCTTGGCGGCCCCGCCCGGCGAGCCGAGGTCGTCGAAGAACTCCGCGTTGGCCGGGGTGTAGTCACGCCACTGCTCGGGAACGTCGTCCTCGTAGAAGATCGCTTCGACCGGACAGACCGGTTCGCACGCGCCGCAGTCGACGCACTCGTCGGGGTGGATGTAGAGCATCCGTTCGCCCTCGTAGATGCAGTCGACGGGACACTCCTCGACACACGCCTTGTCCTTGAGGTCGACACAGGGCTGCGCGATCGTGTAGGTCACGAGTGTTTCCTCCGTACCCGGGCCGAGACCCGATCCCCCGAACGAGCCGAGGCACCCCGCTGGCGCCGCTGCCGGACCGCTCCCGCCTAGTATCGCGCCGAGGCCGTCGGTCGTGCACGAAGGGGGTCCTGTGTCCTTCGCGGGTCCGACGCGGGCGTTGCTCGCGGTGCGGATCTGCCCCGCCGACACCGGACGACGGGTCTCGGTCCGCTACTCCGACCCTGCCGACGGTCGCCTCACCGACGTCGTCGGCACCCTCGAGGCATGGTCCGCCGCGATGCTCTCGGTACGCCGGCGCGACGGCCGCACGAGCACCGTCCCGGCACCCGCCCTTGTCGCCGGCAAGGTCGTGCCGCCGGACGTCTCGGCGTACGACGTGCAACGGCTCGCGGAGCAGGGCTGGCGCGCCGAGCACCTCGAGCGACACGGCGACTGGGCGCTGCGTTGGGACCACGGGGTCACCCGGCGTGCGAACTCGGTGCGGGTCGGCGGCGACCCGCCCGTGCCGCTCGCGCGCGCCCTCGTCGAGGTCGCCGACTGGTACGCGGCGCGCGGGTCCGATCCGCTGCTGCAGCTACCGACGCCCTGGCGGTACGACGACGATCTCGACGCCGCAGGCTGGCCGGTGCTCGAGCAGGTCGAGGTGCTCACCCTGGCGAGCGAGCGGCTCGCAGCGGCCGCACCCACCCCGAGCGACGTCACCGTCGTCGCCCACGACGCACCGGACGCCGGCTGGCTCGACGTGCTGTCCGAGGTGACCCCTGCGCAGCGGGTCGCGTACCGCGCGATCCTGACCCGTTCCCCCGACGTGACCCACCTCGCCGCGCACGACGCGGCAGGCGCACTCGTGGGCGTGGCTCGTGCGAGTGCGGCGAGGCTGCCGCGCGGCGGCCCGCACTGGGCCGGACTCAGCTGCGTCGAGACCGTGCCCGCCGCGCGCGGCCGCGGCATCGCGAAGACGTTGCTCGCCGCGGCCGGGCGATGGGCAGCGGCGCGCGGTGCTCGGGTCACGTACCTGCAGGTGCGGTCGCTGAACGGGGCGGCAAGCGAGCTGTACGCGAGGCTCGGCTTCGTCCGCCACCACCGCTACGCCTACCGCGGCCCGAGCGGGAGCGCGCCGTGAGCGTGCAGTCCCGCGAGCAGTTCGCGCAGGTGGTCCGCAGCGGCGGCGGTGACCCGGCGGGGGTCCGGCTGGACCTCGCGGCGCTGCTAGTGGCGGCCGAGGCACAGCCGGACGACGAGGCCACGGGCCCCGCCCTGGTTCACCACCTGGCCGAGGGGCTGGCCCGCCTGGACCGGCTCGCGGCGCGGGTGGCCGGCGAGCGGGGCCGCGACGACGCCCGGCTGCGGGCGGTGCTCGGCGCCTTCCACGGCGAACCGGCCGACTACGAGCGGCTGGAGGCGAGCCTGCTCCCCGCAGTGCTGGAACGCCGTCGTGGGCTGCCCATCCTGCTCTCCACGGTGTGGACCGAGGTCGCGCGCCGCGCCGGAATCGCCGCGTACGGCGTCGGGCTGCCCGGCCACTTCGTCGTGGGCATCGGCGACCCGGACGGCGCGCGGGTGCTCGTCGACCCGTTCGCGGGCGGCACCCTGCTGCCGTACGACACCGCCCGGCGGATCGTCGCCGGCACCGGCCACACGCTGCTGCCCGAGCACCTCGCGCCCTCCGGGCCGGTGGAGACGATCGCGCGGATGCTCGCCAACATCCGCACCTGGGCGGCCCGGCGCCCGGAGCGCTCCCGGACCCGGCTCTGGTCCTGCGAGCTCGCGCTGCTGCTGCCCCGCCACGACGTCGAGCTGCGCCGGGAGCACGCCGAGGCGCTGCTCGCGATCGGGCGGTACGCCGAAGGCGCGGCCCGGCTGGAGGAGTACGCCGACCTGGTCGCCGGCCCGATGCCGTTGTCCGCCGAGGCTGCCCGCCGTACCGCCCGGGAGGCCCGCGCGCGCCTCAACTGACCACCCTGGCTCGAGCTGGGTCCGTGCAGGCGCCGGTGCTGGGCCTGCCCCAGCGGGCTGGCCCGGGCTGCCCCACCCGACGCGCGGCGCCATCCTTGACGGTCACGGTGAAAGGTCCCACGGGCCAACGTCTTCACGGTTTCAGGGGATTGCCATCTGCGGACGATCTGCCGCCCGGGTCCGGTGGATGGTTCATGGCCCGCATCGTCGATACCCCATCTTTCAGGCGGGCGGCAGGCCGGCTTCAGTCCCGCACCGGGTCGGTGGTTACCGGGTCGGGCTCGTGGAGGGGCGTGGTTTCGCGCTCGGGTCGGGTTTCTCCGGCTTGGTCTTCTTCGTCGGGTCCGGGCCGCAGACGACCTGCGGCGAGGCGATGTAGCGGGTGCGGATCGGCTCGCGCTTCACGACCTTGCGGTCCTTGACGAACACCCGCGTGACGACGATGGAGAAACCGGAGACGCCGGACTGCGAGTGGCACGTGGGCGAGGTGTTGTAGACCGTCCGGTAGGGCACGATGCCGGTACGCGGGCCGGACTCGGCACGGATCTTGTCGTAGACCTTGGTCCCCCACATCGACACGGTGATCGAGGTGGGGGTCATCCGCGTCGTGATCAGCACGCCACTGGGCGTGTCGTTGCGGAACTGCATGTCGAAGAAGCCCCACGCCACCGTGGCTTCCAGGCCGGCCTGGTAACGCGGGATCCAGATCGAGTGCGCCTGCGTGTGCACCCGCTCCAGGCCCGCGAAGAACGCCGCCGTCCACACCGCCGAGGTCGCGGTCGACACCCCGCCGCCGAGGTCCTCCTGGAACACCCCACCCGGGCCCACGATGAATCCCCTGGTGTAGCCGTTGGCGACCGTGCGCTCCTTGATCGTGTCGTTCATGGAGAAGGTGTCGCCGGGACGTAGCAGGGTGCCGTCGAGGTACTTCGCCGCCTGACCGATGTTCTGGCTGCGGTAGGCGGCGTACGGGAACGGCTGGGTGAACGTCGAGAGCTGCTCGGTGATGTTCAGGGCCCGGGCGTCCGCGGTCGTCAAGGCCGGCTCGATCGGTCCGATGGGCGCCTGCACGGCGCGGTCGGCGCCGGTGCGTTCGAGCACCTCGGCGACCGCCGTGGCGAGCTGCTCGGCGTTGACCCCGCGACCGACCTTGCTCGGCACCACGACCGGTTTGCCGCGCTTGATGCGCCAGCGCGCATCCCGCCCGGGGGTCTCGACCGGTGCCACCTGCCGCGCGATCGAGGCGCGCAGCACGTCCCCGTCGAGGCGGGCGGTGAAGCGGCCGTCGGCGCCGGTGTACGACAGCGCCCGCGCGAGCGCGCCGCGGCGGATCGTCGCGGTCACCGCGTCGGCGCCTACCGAGACCGGTTCGGCGACGGCGGCCGCTGCCGATGCCAGCCCGGCCGACGCGCCGCTCTCGTCGATGGACGGGTGCACTTTGGCGACCGGCAGGCTGACCGAGTCGGTACGCAGGAAGGCCGACGTGATCGCAGCGGCGGCACCGGCCTGGTCGAGCGCGCGGCCGGTCTCACCGGCGACGAGCTGGGGTTGCAGGCGAGTGAAGGTGATCTCGGGCTCCTGCACCGGCTCGTCGGTGTCCGCCGCGATCGTCGCCACGACCTGATCGAGCTGCTGCTGCTGGACCCGGATCACGGGCGCGACGTCCTGCCCGGCGCCGGATCCCAGCAACGAGAAGGGGTTCCAGTCCCTTCCCACGACGCCGTCGACCGTGGCAGCGGCGTCGAAGGAGAGCCCGGCGTCAACGGGGTCGACGGTGATGTGCGCCCGCCCCACCCGCGCGTCGAGCTGCTGGGTGGTCCGGTCGGCGAGGGCGGTGCTGAGGGCGGTGACCGCCTCGTCGCGCGTCATCCCACCGATCGTGACCCCGAGCACCGTGGTGCCGGCCGGGACGTCCGCGCTGCGGAAGGCCACGGTGCCCAGGTAGAACGCGCCGAGCCCGACGACCACGACGGCGCCGAAAGCCGCGACGCGCCGCGCGCGGAAGTTCGGCGGCTCCGAGGCAGGATCGGGCACGCGCGTGGCGTCGTGAGTCACGTACGAGCTTCCTGGGTCGGGGCCGGGCGGACACGTCATGGTACGTGGCCGACACGCTGCGTACGCGAGCCGGTCGGGCCCGGCGCGTCGCTCGGAGCGGGCTCAGCGGTGTTCTGCCCGCTCCCCGAGGCGGTGATAGGTGCTCTGCCAGTACAGCAACGGGTCCTCGCGCGACTCGTCCTCGGTCAACGCGAGGACCTCGCCGACGACGATCACGTGGTCGCCGGCGGCATGCACCGCCGTCGTGCGGCACTCAAGCGTGGCGAGCGACTCGGTCAGCAGCGCAGCGCCGCTCACCGGGCCGCGGCGGTGCGGGACGACCGCGAGCTGCGCCTCCAGTGGGCGGCCCTTCACGGCGAGCCAGCGCGCCTGCGGCCGGGCCTTCTCCGAGACGATGCTGACCGCCCACCGCCCGTTGTCGAGGATGGCGTCGTAGAACCGGCTGTCGATCTCCACGCACACCAGCACGAGCGGCGGGTCGAGCGACACCGAGGTGAACGAGTTGGCGGTCATGGCGTGGTCCATGCCGTCCTGGACCGTCGTGACGACAGCGACCCCGGTCGCGAATCGACTCATGACACTGCGGAACAGCGCCTGGTCGTCCATCCCGACGACCCTACTTCCCCCGACGGGCGCGCCCGGCTCGCCGCTCAGGGGGCGAGGCTGTCGGCGCGCGCGCCGGCCAGTCGGGCGTGGTCGACCACCACCGCGGCCGGCGACGCCACGAGTCGCAGCGTGGTGAGCGCGGACTCGCCGAACGCGTTGGCCGTGCCGCTGGACAGTGCGAGCACGCCGAGCAGGGTGCCGCCGGCGCGCAGCGGCATGGACAGGAACGTCGCAAGCCCGGTGCTCGGGTCGACGACATCGGGGTCCAGCGAGCCGAGCAGCCCACGCGGGTCGGCCACGCGCGGGTCGAGCGCGAGGGCGTCGATGCTGCGACCGCTCGCCTGCTCAGCGGCCTCGGCGAGCCCCTGCACGAACTCGACGTACTGCTGCTGGGTCACCTCGCGCGCGACCGACACGTACGCTGCCTGCTCGGTGCCGGGCGCCTCGAGCAGCAGCATCCCGACCAGGTCGCAATCCACGATGTTCGCCAGCGCTCCCAGCACCGCGGCCACCGTCTCCTCGTACCCGTGCACGTCCGCCGCGATCGTCGTGATGTCCTGCGTCACCGAGGCCTCGAACAGCTTGCGGTCCAACAGGTCGCAGACGCGCGCGAGCACGTCGTCGTCCGTCAGCTGCAGCGGGTCCGGCTTCAGCCGCTCCCGGTCGCCACGCCCCTGTGCCGCCTCGGTGATGGACGCGCGTACCGCGTCGACGAGCTCGGGAGCCTCGAAGTCCTTGGTCAGGAACTTGTCGGCACCGGCGCGGTCGCCCCAGTAGCGGTCGCTGGCAGCGCCCAGCGAGGTGAGGAACAGCACCGGTACGTCAGCGGTCTGCCAGTCGTCCTTGAGCACCCGGGCGGCGACGTAGCCGGACACCCGTGGCATCTGCACGTCGAGCACGACGACATCCGGCTGTGTACCGAACACCGCCTGCACCGCCTCCACGCCGTCCTCGGCGAGCGTCACGGCGAAGCCGGCCCGCTCGAGGACGCCCCCCACGATCCGCCGCATCGTCGGGCTGTCGTCCGCGACCACCACGGCGTACAGTCGGTCCGCTGCCGCGGTCAGGTCGTCCGGGCTCATTGCACTGTCCTCCTCGTCACCGACCGACCAGGCGGCGCACCGTCGACACCAGCGCCCCCTGGTCGAACTCGCTCTTCAGCAGGTACGCGTCGGCGCCGGCCTCCAGGCCGGCCCGTTTGTCCGCGTCGTCCCCGCGGGAAGTCATGATCACGACCGGGACGTTCTCCCAGCCGCGGGTGGAGCGGATCGTGCGGGTGAGGGTGAACCCGTCCATCCCCGGCATCTCCACGTCGGACAGCACCAGGTCCACCGGGTTCTGGGCAAGCCGCGCCGCCCCGTCGAGCCCGTCGACCGCGGTGAGCACGGCGTACCCCGCACCTTCCAGGATCGTGCGCTGCAGTTCGCGTACACCGACCGAGTCCTCGACCACGAGTACGCGCGGGCGGTCCGCGCCGCCCGCCGCTGCGTCCGTCACCGTCGGCCGGAGGACCGGCGCCGCCGCGACCGGGGGCGACACCGTGTCGCGCAGCACGGGACGCAGCGGACCGCCGGTGCGCAACTGTCCGAGCTCGCGCAGGTCGAGCAGCAGTAGCACGCTGCCGTCGGCGTCGCGGGTGGCACCGCCGACCCCGGGCAGGTGGCCGATGAAGCTGCCCAGCGGCCGTACGACGACCTCGCGTTCCCCCTCGAGCTCGTCGACGCTCCAGGCGATCGTGTGCCCCGCGAACCGGAAGAGGACCGCGACCCGCGGTTCCCGGTCGTGCGCGCTGCCGAGCACCTCGGCCAGGTCGGCGACCGGGACCGTCGCGCCGTGGTGGCGCAGCACGGCGCTTCCCGCCACCGTGTGCACCGGACTGTCGGCCAGCGAGACCGTCTCGAGCACGCCCGACATCGGGATCGCGTACTGCCCGCTACCGGCCCGCACCATCAGGCACCGTACGACGCCGGTCGTCACCGGCAGGGTGAGCAGGAACCGGGTGCCCTCGCCCAGGCTCGACTCGACCTCCACCGCACCGCCGAGCCCCTCGACGGCGGAGCGCACCACGTCCAGGCCGACGCCCCGGCCTGAGGTCTCGGTGACGTCGTCGCGGGTGGTGAAGCCGGCGGCGAACAGCACCCGGTACAGGGCGGAGCCGTGCTCGGTGCTCGCTTCGGGCAGCAGCCCGGCGCGGATCGCCTTGGCGCGCAAGGCGTCGTCGTCGATGCCGCGCCCGTCGTCGGCGACCTCGATGACGACGGTGGAGCCGACCTGCCGGGCGGCGACGGTCACGACGGCCTGCCGCGACTTGCCCGCGGCGACCCGTTCCGTGGACGGCTCGCACCCGTGGTCGACCGCGTTGGTCACCAGGTGGCGCAGCGCTTCGGCGACCCCGTCGAGCACCTGCACGTCCAGCTCGACCTCGGCGCCCTTCGTCTCGAGCAGCACGTCCTTGCCGGTCGCGGACGCGAGCTCGCGCACGAGCGCCGGGAACCCGGCGACGACGCGCCGTACCGGCACCATCGCCAGCTCCATCGCGCCGTCGCGGACCCGGGCGAGCCGGCTGCCCGCGTCCTCGATCCGCCCCCGCAGCTCGCGTGCCTCGGGGATCATCCGCTCACCCACGGCGAGCAACGCGTTGACGGTGTCGGTGAGCTCGCCGCTCGCCCCACCAGGCGTCTGCCGCAGCTCGGTACGCAGCGCGCGTACCAGCTCCTGCTGCTCGCGTACCAGCGCCGTCAGCTCGTCGGCGCAGCGGTGCACCCGGCGCACGTCGAGGTCGGCCTCGCTGACCAGGTCGAGCAGCAGGTGAACCCGTCGGGTCGGGACCCGCACGTGCTCGCCGCCACGGCCGGAGTCGTACGCGGCGTCGTCGTCCGGCTCCTCGGGTTCGAGCGTCTCGGTGTGCAGCCGCGGCACCGCGACCGGGTCCTGCCCGGCGAGGGCCGCGTCGAGCGCGCCGACCACGTCGGCGAGCACCGCTTCGGGGATCGGCCGCTCCGCGCCGGGCAGCGCGCGGGCGAGCGCCTCCGCCGCGACGAGCAGCACGTCGACCAGGTCGGTGCGCACCGCGAGGCGCCCGTCGCGCAGCGCGCCGAGCAGGTCCTCGCACCGGTGCGCGAGCTGGACCAGGGCGTCGAGGCCGAGCATCCGCGCAGAACCCTTGACGGTGTGCGCGTCGCGGAACAGCGAGCCGACGAGCTGGCGCGGGGAGGCGTGGTCCTCGAGGCGCAGCAGCCCCTCGGTGAGGGAGGCGAGCCGCTCCTCCACCTCCGCGCGGAAGGTCGCGACGAGCTCCGGGTCGTCGGCCCAGTTCATCCCCGCCACCTAGGCACCCTGGAACTGCTCGATCGAGGCGGACAGGTCGCGGGAGAGCGCATCGAGGGCGGCGGCAGCGGTCGCGGACGCCTTGGATCCGACCGCGTACTGACGCGACACCTCCGACACCTGGGTCATCGCCGCGACGACCTGCTCGGAGGCCGAGCGCTGCTGCTGGGTCGCGATCGAGATCTCCTTGGCGGCGGTGGTGGTCTCGTCGACCATGCCGGAGATGCGCTCGAGCGCGTCGACGACGTCGCGGGCCAGCGCCGCCCCGGTCCGGACGTCCTTGCTGCCCTCCTCGGTCGCGAGGATCGTGGAGTGGGTCTCGGTCTGGATCTGCGCGACGATCGTCTGGATCTGCCCGGTCGACTCCTGGGCCCGCTCGGCGAGCTTGCGCACCTCGGCCGCCACGACGGCGAAGCCCTTGCCGTGCTCACCGGCGCGGGCCGCCTCGATGGCGGCGTTGAGGGCCAGCAGGTTGGTCTGGTCGGTGAGGTCGTCGATCACCTCGAGGATCCGGCCGATCTCCTGGGTCTTCTCCCCCAGCGACAGCGCCCGTCCGGCGATCGCGTCGACCCGGTCGGCGATCTGGTCCATCGCCCGTACCGACGCGCCGACGGCGATCCGGCCCTCCTCGGCGTGCCGGAGGGTCTCGGCGGCGTAGCGCGCCACCGCCTCGGCGGTGTCGGCGATCTGCGCCGCCGTGGCGGCGAGCTGCTCGATCGTGGCGGACGTCTCGGCGACGGCGGACGACTGCGCCGTCGCCGACGCGGCGTGGTCCTGGGCGCTGGTGAGCAGCTCGCCCGCGCTCGCGGCGATCTGGGTCCCGCTGCTGCGGACCTGCTCGACGAGGGAGCGCAGGCTCGCCAGCGCACCGTCGACGGACGCCGCGAGGACCGCGACCGTACGTGCGCTGCCGGCGCCGTCGAGAGCGTCGAGCCCGTCGAAGGCCCGCGGCGTATCGCGCGGCTCACCGGCGGCGGTCGGCTCGGTGAGTGCCGTGAGGTCGCCGGCGGCGGCGCGCTCGAGCCGGTCGGTCAGCTCCACGACGCGGGCGGCGAGCTCGCGTCCGGCGCTGGCTCCCCGGGACTGCACGGAGATGATCCCCTGCGCGAGCTGGCCGTCGACGAGGGTCATGCCGATCAGTACCAGGATCCCGAGCAGCCCGATGCCGACGGTCGCCGCGGTCCATGTGGCCGTGAGGAAGCCGATCGCGACGACGGCGCCGCCGAGCAGCGCCGTGTACCCGACCAGGCCCCACCCCTCGAACACGAGCGAGGCGAAGACGACGGTCCCGGCCAGCAGCAGCCAGGCGGCACCTTGCAGACCCCCGGCCGCGCACGCCAGCCCGGTGATGCCGAGGACGACCGCGAGCAGCGCGGCACGCGACACCAGCAGCCGCTGCGGCGACGACGCCGGAGCCCGCAACGCGCGCAGGCTGAGCACGGTGATCGCCCCGGCGAGCAACGCCCCGTAGGCGCACCAGCCGATGACGGCGGGCGTACTGACCGTGGCACCGGTGGCGTACTGCGCAGTGAGCCAGGCGGCGAGCGCACCGAGCACCGGCCACCCCCAGGCGGCAGCGATCGACACGGTGGCGATCCGCCGGCTGAACTCCACAGGTCCGCTCCTTCCTGGCACCGACGCGAGAGGCATCCCTACCGGATCCATCGGGCGGGGACTGGTGCACCTGAAGGGGTGCCGGCCGATTCGCGCCTCAGCGCGCGGCGCGGTTCGCCTCAGCGCGCGGCGCGGTGCGCCTCGCTCGACGGCAGCCGGGTGCGCAGCGCGAGGAGCGCTGCCGTGTCGATGATGCCGATGGGTCCGGCGGCGCCGCCGTCGGCCAGCCCGCGCAGCAACCCGGCCGCATCACCGGTCACGGTCGGCGGGAGCGGCGCGATCCGTGCCGGTACGGGAGCCAGGCCGGCGACCGCCTCGGCCAGGATGCCGACCTCGACGCCCGCGGTGTCGACGACGACGGCCCGCGCGCTCGAAGGCAGCGCGCCCGCGGGCAGCGCGAGCAGCGGGCGCAGGTCAACGACCGGCAGCACGTGGCCGCGCCACGCGCCGACACCGACCAGCCACGGCAGCGCGACCGGCAGCCGGGTCAGGGGTGGGACGGGCACGACTTCGGCGATGTCGGGCGCCGGCAGGCCGTACCGTCCGCCCCCGAGCCGGATGATGACGTGGTCGACCGCGTCGTCGTCGGCCACCGTCACCGCCAGGCCGGCCGGGTCGGCGGTGGGGTCGCTCGGCGCGGTCCGGCGTGGCATCGTCACGCCGCTGTCATCGGTCGGGTCGCGCCTCGGCTGTAGCGGACGGGGCGCCGTCGAGACCCGCCTCATCGTCGTGCGGGGGCAGCGGGACGAGGACCGTCACGAGCACGAGTACGACCCCACCGAGCAGGTACACCTGGGCCCGCCACCCGTCGGGCAGCAGCACGTCCCCGCCCGGTCCGGAGCGGGCCAGGACGAAAGTGACGACGAGCCATACAACCCCGACGACCACCCCGCCGAGCGCGCTGCGTCGCCACCAGACCGCGGCCCGGACCCCCACGCCGAGCATCACGAGCACCACGGCGAGCCC
Source organism: Candidatus Nanopelagicales bacterium (assembly GCA_017848795.1). Lineage (GTDB taxonomy): Bacteria > Actinomycetota > Actinomycetes > S36-B12 > CAIYMF01 > JAFIHG01. The sequence goes on from JAFIHG010000052.1 coordinate 12,539, forward strand.
GTACGGCACCGCGCGCCCGCCGACCGTGACCGTGCCGGCCTGCACCACCGCCGCCGTCGCGGCGAACACGGCCGTCCCGACGACGAGGACCAGCCAGCCGAACGCCTCGCGGACGGTGCGCCCGGCCGAACCTGCCACGACGGCACCCTACGGCGTACCGCCGGCCACCAGAGGCGTCGCGCGCCACGGGGAACCGTCAGACCGGCGTCACCGCGGGCTCGCGCAGGTCGACGACGCGCGCCGCCTCCTCGAGCACCGCAGTGATCTCGGCACCGATGAGCTCGTGCCGCTCGAGCAGCGCGTCGCGCAGCGCCGCGACGAGGTGCTGGTGCTGCACGAGCAGGCTCGAGGTGACCCGCTTCTGCTCCTGCAGCAGCGTCTCCACCCGCTCCCGGCCCTGCGCGTCCCCGAGCACCCGGCCGACGATGTTGGTGTCCGAGAACGCGCTGCCCTGCACGGCCTGGTACGACACGAGGGTGTCGGTCATGCCGGCCGCACCGACCATCTGCGCGGCGACGTTCGTCGCGTACAGCAGGTCGCCGGCGGGCCCGGTCGACACGTCGCCAAAGAAGAGCTCCTCGGCCACCTGCCCGCCCATGGCGATCTGGATCAGGGCGAGCATCTCCGCCCGTGAGCGGGTGAAGACGTCGTCGGCGTCGCCGTGCGCGAGCATCCCTAGCGCCTCGCGGCGCTTGACGATGGTGAGCACCTCGAGCCGGCGGGCCGGCGCGACGAGCCAGGCGGTCACCGCATGCCCGGCCTCGTGGGTGGCGATGAGCCGCTCCTCGTGGTCGGTGTACGCGACCGGCTGACCGAGCCCGACCTCCTCGACCAGCCGGGCGTGCTCGACGTCGGCGCGGTTCATCGTCGACGCCCCGCGGCGGACCGCGTTGACCAGCGCCTCGTCGAAGAGGTGCTCGATCATCACAGGGGTCCAGCCCTGCGTCACCGCGGCGACGGCGTCGCGCGCCTCCGGCTCGTCGAGCTCCGGGTCGTGCGACTTGCGGGACAGGAAGTGGTCGATCAGCTCCCGGCGGCCCTTCTTGGTGGGCGCCTCGAAGGTCAGCCGCCGGTCGAAGCGGCCGGGCCGCAGCAGCGCCGGGTCGAGGTTGTCGGCCCGGTTGGTGGCGGCGATGACCAGGACGTTCGTGCTCGGCGGCACCGGGCGGCGCAGCGCGCGGTGCGGCGGCAGGTACAGGTTGATCCGGTCGACCATGCGGGCCCGCCACTTCTGCGCGCCCGTCGGCTCGTCGAAGGACTGCAGCTGCACCAGCAACTCGTTGACGACACCGCCCACGCCCTCCGAGTTGATCGCCCGCGTGACGGTGGTGCCGCCCGGTGCGGCAGCGGCGTACCCGGTCGGCAGCCCGGTCAGGCCTCCGCAGCACACCTGACCCGGGTCCGCTGTCGCGGGCAGGGCGGTCGCGGACAGCCCGCCGCGGGCCATCGCGACCGCGTCGATCTCCTCGATGAACGCGATGGCGCCGCCCTCCTGGCGGGCCGCCTTGCGCACCGCCTTGAAGTACGAGCGGATCTTGCGGGCCGTCGCCCCGTAGTACATCGACTGGAAACTGGTGGCCGACACGAACAGGAACGGCACTTCTGCCTCACGGGCCATCGCCTTGGCGAGGTAGGTCTTTCCCGTACCGGGCGCTCCTTCGAACAGCAGCCCGCGCCGCGGCGTACCGCCCATCTCAGCGGCGAACGACCGGTGCGCGAGGAAAAGATTCAGCGAGCGCAGCACGTCCTCCTTCACGACGTCGATGCCGATCACGTCGTCGAGGCGCACGTGCAGCTGCTCGGGCCGGTAGATGACGTGCGGGGAGCGACCGGCGCCGAAGGTCGTGCCGACCAGCAGCAGGATCAGCGCCGCGAAGAACAGCAACGGCATCAGCAGCAGCGGGTCGATGCTCGGCCAGGACATGCCGAGCAGGTCGAACCCCTGCCCCATCAGCAGCCGGTACCAGAGCCAGACCAGCGGTACGGCGAGCACCAGCGCGAGGCGGGTGAGGCGCTTGCGCCGGATCTGCTCGCGGGTGCGGCCGACGTCGGCCTCCCCCGCCCGCAGCTGGCGGCGCCCCGCCTCCCCGAGCAGCGAGGACTGCTCCGCGGGGACGGTGTCGGCAGCAGCCGCGGACGGCTCGGGCATCGGACCTCCAGGTCGGCTCGGTTCACCGTCATCCTGCGCCGATCCGGCCCGGGCTCCCAGCCGGGGGTGATCACGTCACCCGACCGGCGCAGAGCCCACCCGCGTGTAGTCACGCACCGTGAGCGTCACCCTGCGTTCCGCTCAGTCCGGGATGCCGGCGAACAGGTCCGTCTCGGCCGCAGGGCCGGCACCGCGCACCCGGCGGTAGAACTCCAGCCCGAAGACCTGGTTTCCCAGGTTGTTGGACAGCGCGAAGAACCCGCCGGACACCGCGATCTGGCTCGCGTGGGCGCGCATCGCGGCCACCTTCCGCTCGACGTACGCGGTGCCGTCGACCGTCGTCGTCACCAGCTCGTCGTCGACGGCGAACGGGAGGTCGTCGGGGTCCATCGCCGCGAACCCGTCCTCGACCCCGGTCTCGCGCAGCGCCATGATCCCCTGTCGGACGTACGACCGCGGCATCGCCGTCCAGTAGACCTTCGCCACGTCCCACGCCGCACCGAGGTCCGGCCGGTACGACGGCGCCGCTGCCAGGGACAGTGCGTACGTGGTGACGCGGTGCGTCTGCACGTGGTCGGGGTGGCCGTAGCCGCCGTTGTCGTCGTAGGTCACGACGACCTGCGGGCGTACCTCCCGCAGTACCGCGACGAGATCGGTCGCGGCCTCCCGGAGGTCGGCGCGCCAGAAGCAGCCGGGCCGGTCGTTGGTGGCCAGACCCGCCATGCCCGAGTCCCGGTACTTGCCCGGGTGGCCCAGCATCCGGTGGTCGGTGACGCCGAGCTCGGCCATCGCGGCGGCGAGCTCGGTCCGCCGGTACGGTCCCAGGCCGTCCTGCTGGTCCGCCGCGAGATGCGCGATCTCCGGGAGCAGGATCTCCCCCTCCTCACCCGAGGTCGCCGTGACGAGCGTGACCTGCGCTCCCTGCGCGGCGTACCGCGCCATCGTCGCACCGCAGCCGATCACCTCGTCGTCGGGGTGCGCGTGCACGAGCAGCAGGCGGCGTCCCCCGGGCAGGTCGGTCACGCCGACGATGCTAGGCGCGGCGCACCTCGCTCGGCGGGTGTGGTGCCGGTATGTCAGCACCCCACCCGCCAGGAGTGCAGGGGACAATGCCGGGGTGACTGTGCTGCCCGACCACCCGGATCACGCCGCCACGGTCGCGGGTGCGCGTGACGCGGACCCGAGCGCGTCGGGCGAGAGCTACCCGCGGCAAGCGGCCCGGACGCGGCGTTTCGCGCTCGGGGTGCCGCGCTCGGTCACGGTCTCACCGGACGGGCGCCGGGTCGTGTTCGTGCGCTCGCAGGCCGGCGACGACCCGGCCGGGGCGCTGCACGTGGTCGACGTCGTGACCGAGCGGGAAAGGCTGGTCGTCGACCCCCGCGACCTGCTGACAGGAGGCGACGAGCAGCTCGCGCCGGCCGAGCGGGCGCGCCGGGAGCGGATGCGGGAGACCACCTCCGGCATCGTCGGCTACACGACCGACCGGTCGGTGAGCCGGGCGGTGTTCGCCCTGTCGGGCCAGCTCTACGCGGCCGACCTGACCGGCAGCGAGCCGGTACGCCGGCTCGCTGCGCCGCGCGGGGTCGTCGATCCGCGGCTGTCGCCGGACGGGCGCTGGGTCGCGTACGTCGTCGAGGGCCGCGTCGAGGTCGTGGACTGGAGCGGCGAGCAGCAGCGTGCGCTCGCCGTGCCGGAGACCGAGCACGTGACCTACGGGCTCGCCGACTTCGTGGCGGCCGAGGAGTTCGGCCGGTCCCGCGGCCTCTGGTGGTCACCGGACTCGGACGCGGTGCTCGCCGAGCGCGTCGACGAGGCAGCAGTACCGGTGTGGTGGATCGCCGACCCGGTGCACCCGGATCGCGCGCCGCGCCCGCACCGCTATCCCGCAGCGGGGGCGGCGAACCCGGACGTGTCGGTGCACCTGCTGGACCTGGACGGCACCCGCCGCGAACTGCCCTGGGAGCACGAACGGTTCTGCTATCTCACGGACATCAGCTGGACGCGGTACGGCGACCCGCTGCTCGTGGTGCTCGATCGCTCGCAGCGTCACCGGGCGGTGCTCGCCCACGACCTCGCGGCCGGTGAGAGCCGCCTGGTCGCCGAGCACACCGACGACGCGTGGGTCGAGTGCTCACCCGGCCGGGTGCGCTGGAGCGCCGACGGGCGGCTGCTCGCGATCCGCGCCGACCGGCGCGCCGACACCTACCGGCTCACGATCGACGGTGAGCCGGTGACGGCGCCGCGTACCCAGGTCATGGCGATCCTCGACGTCGCAGAACGTGACCTGCTGCTGCTCGTCCAGACGCATTCGACGCGCGCCAAGGTCGCGGTGCTCAACCTCGCGACCCGCCGGCTGCGCCGGATCACCGAGGCCGACGCCTGGGAGACCGGCCGCCGCAGCGGTGGCACGGTGGTGATCGCGAGCACGACGTGGAAGAGCACCCGCACGTCGGTCGCCGTACACCGCCGGGACGGGACCAGCTTCGAGCTGCGTTCGTACGCGGAGACCCCGGTGGTGACGCCGTCGCTGCGCCCGGGATCCACGCTGCTGCTGGCCGGCCCGCGCGAGCTCGCGACCGCGGTGCTGTGGCCGCGGGACCACGAACCAGGCTCGCGCCGGTTGCCGGTGGTGATGTCGCCGTACGGCGGTCCGGGCCACGTCGAAGTGGCCGCCGGGCTCGGGCGTTTCGGGGAGGAGCAGTGGCTGGCCGACCAGGGCTTCGCCGTGATCGTCGCCGACGGGCGGGGCACCCCGGGTCGGGGGCCGGCCTGGGAGCGGGCGATCGCCGGGGACCTCGCCACTGCGCCGCTGGAGGACCAGGTCGCGGCGTTGCACGCGGTCGCCGCCGCCCACCCCGACGACATCGACACCGGCCGGGTCGGCATCCGCGGCTGGTCGTTCGGAGGCTTCCTGGCCGCGCTCGCCGTGCTGCGCTGCCCCGAGGTGTTCCACGCGGCCGTGGCCGGCGCTCCGGTGACCGACTGGCGCCGGTACGACACCGCCTACACCGAGCGTTACCTCGGGCTGCCCGCCGAGCATCCCGCGGCGTACGACCGCAGCTCGTTGCTGTCCGACGCCCCGGCGCTGCGCCGGCCCCTGCTGCTGCTGCACGGCATGACCGACGACAACGTCGTCGTGGCCCACACCCTGGCCCTGTCCGCAGCGCTGACCGCGGCCGGGCGGCTGCACACCGTCATCCCGCTGTCCGGGGTCACGCACTTCACCCCGGACCCGGTCATCACCGAGAACCGGCTGCTGCTCGAGCTGGACTTCCTGCGCCGCTCACTTCAGGGCGGCTGACGGTCAGGGCTCGCGGCGCTGCGCCTGGTCGCCGCCGCCCGCCGCGGTGCCGATCATGGAGCGTTCCTCGGCGAAGTGGCAGGCCACCAGGTGACCCTCCCCGAGCAACTGGCGAGGCAGCGGCGTCTCGATCGAACAGATCTCCTGCGCCTTCCAGCAGCGAGTGTGGAACCGGCAGGCCGACGGCGGCGCGGCCGGGCTCGGCAGGTCACCGCCGAGCGTGATCGACTCCCGTTCGCGCTGGTGCTGCGGGTCCGGGACCGGCACGGCCGAGAGCAAAGCCTGCGTGTACGGGTGCGTGGAGTGCTCGAAGATCTGCGGCTCGGAACCGATCTCGGCGAGCCGGCCGAGGTACATCACGAGGACCCGGTCGGCGATCTGGCGGACGACCGACAGGTCGTGGCTGACGAACACGTACGACAGCCCGAAGTCGTCACGCAGGTCCATCAGCAGGTTCATCACCTGCGCCTGGATCGACACATCGAGCGCGGACACGGGCTCGTCCGCGATGATGATCTTCGGGCGGAGCGCCAGGGCGCGCGCGATGCCGATGCGTTGGCGTTGCCCCCCGGAGAACTGGTGCGGGTAGCGGTTGGCGAACTCCGGGTTCAACCCGACCCGGTCCATCAGCTCGCCGACCATCGCCTTCTTGGTCTTGCCCTTCGGCAGCGCCGAGGGGTGGATGTCGAAGGGCTCACCGATGATCTTGCGCACGGTGCTGCGCGGGTCGAGCGAGGTGTACGGGTCCTGCAGCACGATCTGGATGTCGCGGCGCTTGGCGAGCAGCGCCTTCGGCGACAGCGTCGCGAGGTCCACCCCGTCGACGAAGACCGACCCGCGGGTCGGGCGCTCGAGCCCGACCAGCAACCGGCCCACCGTCGACTTGCCGCAGCCGCTCTCGCCGACGATCGCCAGGGTCTGCGCGCGCGGCAGCTCGAACGAGATGCCGTCGACCGCGCTGACGGTGCCGATCTGCTTGCGGAACAGGATGCCGCGGGTGATCGGGTAGTCCTTGGCGAGGTCGACGACCTTCAGCACCGGGTCGGACTCGGACAGGACGGGATCAGACTCGAAGACCGCCACGCGCGTGCACCTCCTTGGCGAACCAGCACGAGCTCACGTGGCCCTCGCTCACCGTCTCCAGGGGCGGTCGCGGGTCGCGCCGGCACACGTCCTGCGCGAGCGGGCATCGGGGGTGGAACGGGCAGCCCGGCGGGACCTGCAGCAGGTTGGGCGGAAGGCCGCGGATGGCGGGCAGGCGCTCGACGGTCTCGGCGAGCTTGGGGATCGACTCCAGCAACCCGATCGTGTACGGGTTGGCCGGCTGGTCGTAGATCTCGTCGACCGTGCCCTGCTCCATGGTGCGACCGGCGTACATCACCGTGATCCGCTGGGCGACGTCCGCGACAACGCCCAGGTCGTGGGTGATGAGGATCAGCCCCATGTCCGAGTCGCGCTGCAGCTCCGCCAGCAGCTCCATCACCTGCGCCTGCACGGTGACGTCGAGGGCCGTGGTCGGCTCGTCCGCGATCAACAGCTGGGGGCGCTGCGAGATCATCATCGCGATCATGATGCGCTGACGCATGCCCCCGGAGAACTGGTGCGGGTAGTCGCCGAAGCGTTGCGCCGCGGCCGGGATGCGCACCCGCTGCATCACGTCGATCGCCGCCGTCTTGGCGTCCGAGCGGCTCAGCCCGTCGTGCAACCGGTACATCTCGGCGATCTGCTCACCGACGCTGATGACCGGGTTCAGGGACGACAGCGCGTCCTGGAAGATCATCGCGATCTGGGTGCCGCGGATCTCGCGGTAGTCCTTCTCCGACAGCCCGACCAGCTCACGTCCCTTGAGCCGGATGCTGCCCTTGGGGATGCTCGCCGGGGGCATGTCGAGGATGCCCATGACCGCCTGCGCGGTGACGCTCTTGCCCGAGCCGCTCTCCCCGAGGATCGCGATCGTCTCGCCCGCGTTCAGCTCGAAGGACACGCCGTTGACGGCGCGTACCAGCCCGTCGCGCGTCTTGAACTGGACGTTGAGGTCCTCGACCGAGAGGAGTGGCCCGGTCCAGCCCTCGGCACCGGCCGTCTTGCGTACCGCCCTGCTCACTTCTGCCTCTTCGGGTCGAGCGCCTCGGACACCGCGTCCCCCATGAGGATGAACGCGAGGATGGTGAGGGTCAGGAAGCCCGCGGGGAACAGCAGCGTCCAGGGCGCCTGGAAGAAGACCTCCTGGGCGGAGCTGATCATCGTGCCCCAGGAGAAGTCCGGGTCCTGCAGGCCGAGTCCCAGGTAGCTGAACGTCGCCTCGGCCCCGATGTAGACACCCAGGCCGATCACCGCCACGACGATCGAGGGACCGATCGCGTTGGGCAGCACATGGCGCCACATGATCCGCGAGTTGCTCGCGCCCAGCGCGCGGGCCGCCATCACGTAGTCCTGCCCCTTGGCCTCGATCGTGGTGGAGCGCACCAGGCGCGCAGCGGACACCCACCCGAGCACCACCAGGACGAACACCACGCCCCAGATGCTGGGGAAACTGATCGCGGTCAGGACCACGATGCCACCGAGCAGCAGCGGCAGGCCGAAGAAGATGTCGACGATCCGCGAGAGCACCGCGTCGATCCAACCGCCGTAGAAGCCGGCGATGACGCCGATCGCCGAGCCGAGCGCGACGGTCAGCAGGCTCGCGATGAGGCCGACGGCCAGGCTGGGCCGGGCGCCGAAGATCGTGAGGGAGTAGACGTCGCAGCCGAGCTGGTCGGTGCCGAACCAGAACTGGCTGGACGGTGGCTGCAGGTAGTTGTCGAAGTTGCACCCGCCGGTGAGCGAGGAGGTCTCGTCGACGTCGGCGAAGGCGTTCGGGAAGATGGCGATCGCGAGCACCGCGACGATGACGACGGAGCTGACCCAGAAGATCGGCCGGTGCCGCAGCTCGTACCACGCGTCACCGAGCAGGCTGCGCGGGCGCGCGCCGGACACCGGCAGCTGCTCGCTCGCAGCGGCCTCGGCCTCCTGGCGACGCACCTGGTCGGCAAGCGCCTGGGAGTCGCGTTCGGCGTCCTCGCCGACCTGGTCGAGCAGCTGGTCGGTGACGGGCTCACCGTCCGTCAGCGCCTCGGTCTCCCGGCGCCCGGAGAAGAACTCACTCATAGCGGATCCGCGGGTCGAGGACGCCGTACAGCAGGTCGACGAGCAGGTTCATGATCAGGTACGCGACGATGAGTACGGTGACGAGCCCGACCACCACGACGCTCTCGTGCAACCGGATCGACTGGTAGAGCTGCTGGCCGATGCCCGGGATGTTGAAGATCCCCTCCGTGATGACCGCCCCTCCCATCAGCGCGGCGAAGTCGGCGCCGAGGAACGTCACGATGGGGATGAGCGAGTTGCGCAGGGAGTACTTGCGCAGGATGGTCCATGCCGGCAGTCCCTTCGCCCGGGCGGCGCGCACGTAGTCGCTGCCGAAGACCTCGAGCAGGCTCTGGCGGGTCAGCCGCAGGACGAAGGCGAAGGAGGCACTGGCCAGGACGAAGCCCGGCAGGATATAGCTCGTGGGCCAGCCGGCCTGGATCCCCGCCGGGGGCAGCCACCCGAGCTTGACACCGAACAGCCACTGCACCACATAACCGAGGACGAAGATCGGCGTGGCGATGAGCAGGAGCGTCGCGAGCAACGACAGGTGGTCGAAGGGACCGCCCTTGCGCAGGGCGGTCCAGATGCCCAGCGCGATCCCGAGCACCAGCTCGATCACGAACGCGGTCGCGGCGAGCTGGAGGGTGACCGGGATCCGCTGCATGAAGATGTCGATCACCGAGACGTTGTTGAACGTCTTGCCGAAGTTCCCGGTGAAGATCCCGCCGATGTACTTGAAGTACTGGACGATGAACGGGTCGTTCAGGTTGAACTGGTCGATGATGTACTGCAGGTACGCCGGGTTGCGCGGCTTGCCCCGCGACAGCGTGTCGATCGGGTTGCCCGGCAGCGCGAACATGAGCGCGTAGATCAGGAACGTGGTCCCGAAGAACACCGGGATCATCTGCAGCAACCGCCGCACGAAGTAGCGACCCACTCACCCTCCTTCCGCGGCTGTGGGGGCGCCCCTTCGGGGACGCCCCCACAGTCAGACGGCTGCCGACCTATGGTCGCGCCACGCTACCGCGGTTCAGGATCCGTTGACCTGGATCTCGGCCAGGTTGACGAAGCCCTGCGGGTTGATCTTGACGTTCGAGACGTGCTCCGAGTAGCCGTAGTTGGTGTTCGGGAAGGTGGTCGCGAAGGCGACGAAGTCGCCGTACAGGACCTTCTCGGCCTCCAGCCAGTCGTTGATCTGCGCCTGCGGGTCCTGCTCCGCGTTGCCCCTGGCGACCAGTTCGTCGAACTGCTTGTTGCTGTAGCCGATGTAGTTGCTGGGTGCTCCGGTGCCGAACAGCGGGGCGATCATGTTGTTGATCGTCGGGTTGTCCGCCCCCCAGCCCAGGGCCAGGATGAAGCCGGTGTCACCCGCGCCGAGCTTGGCGTAGGCATCGAGCATCGCACCGAAGTCCGGGAACATCTTCAGCGTGCAGGCGACCCCGAGGTTCTGCTGGATCTGGTTGCACACGGCCTTGCGGACCGAGTTGTCCGCACCCTGGATCGAGGCGATCTGCACCTTGTTGCCGGGGACGCCGCCACCCTGCTCGAGCAGCTGCTTGGCCTTGGCCGCGTCGAAGACGCAGCTGTCGCCGCAGATGTCGGTCCCGCCACCGGGGATGGTGCTGGGGGCGAAGCTCTGCGCGACCGTGGCGGTGCCGTAGAGCAGCTTGTCGACGATGTCCTGGTAGTTGATCGCCTTGCGGATGGCGATCCGGACGTCCTTGTTCTTGAAGGTGTCGGTCTGCTGCGGGAACGCGTAGTAGCCGAACTGCAGCGCACCGGCCGTGTTCACATAGCGGTCGCCCAGGACCTGCTCCGCCGTCGCGAGTGCCTGCTGCGGCAGGCCGCTGACCCCGAGGATGTCGAGGTTGCCGGCCTGCAGGTCGGCCCATGCGGCGTTGTCGTCGTTGTAGACGCGGAAGTCGATCTGGTCGGCGTTGCCCGGCGTGGAGCCCTTGTAGTCCGGGTTCTTCACCAGCGTGATGCTCTGGTTCGGCGTCCACGGCGTGTCCATCTTGTAGGGGCCGTTGCCGATCGGCTGCTTGCTGAAGTCCTCGGAGCCGGACACCGTGAGCGCGGTGCTCGGCATGGGGAGGATCTGCGGGCCGGCCAGGAAGTTCGCGAACAGCGACTCGCCGAGCGGCTTGTTGAGCTCCATCGAGAGCGTCGTGTCGTTGACGACCTTCAGCCCGCTCATCGTCTTCGCCTTGGGCGACTTCGCGTCCGACACGTCGTCGTAGCCGACGACGTCGAGCTGGCTGGGGCCGAAGACGAAGCCGAGCTGCTGGCCGTTGGGGCCGTACGCCGCGAAGTTCCAGGTGTCGACGAACGTCTTCGCCGTGATCTTCTCGCCGTTGGTGAACGTCCAGTCGGGGTTGATCTCGATCGTCCAGGTCTTGCCGTTGTCCGACGTCGAGACGGCCTTGGTCAGGTCGGTGGGCACCGGCTTGATGGACCCGTCGTCCTGGGTCTCGAAGTCGTAGATGCCGATGATCATCTGGTTGAGGACGTTGAAGCAGTACAGGTCGTAGCAGTTGCTGGGCGTGAGGTTCTGCGGCTCCTCGATCGCGATCGAGAACGTGCCACCGCCGCCCGCGGGCGCCGAGCTGGTCGTGTCCCCACCGGGGGTGCTGCTCGACGCACAGGCGCTCAGGCCCAGCGCGGCGACGGCGGCCGCGCCCACGAGCGCGAGTCCGCGTCTGGTTCGGAGCATCCTTGTCAACCCTTCCGGCGCAGCCGCGCTGCGCCATGTCCAACCTCGCCCCCACGGGGGCCACGGCGACTCCCGCCGGCTCCTGGACCTGCCGGGAACCGTCGAAAGCGTACGGTCAACAGCGAGCGAAACCGGCCTTCCCGGCGGTGGCGTGTCCGAATCGTGATGTTGACCCTCGGGACAGGATCGGCGAAGCCGCGCACGACCGGCCGTGATGTCCTAGGATCCCCCGCCCACCAGCGGCGGCGTCAGCCTGCGCGCTTGGCACGGGCGGTGGCGCGCGCACGGTCCGTGGCGTCGAGTTCCACCTTGCGCAGGCGGACCGTCGCCGGGGTCACCTCGAGGCACTCGTCCTGCCGGCAGAACTCCAGCGACTGCTCCAGGGAGAGGCTGCGCGGCGGGATGAGCGGTACGAGCACGTCGCCGGTCGAAGCCCGCATGTTGGTGAGCTTCTTCTCCTTGGTCGGGTTGACGTCCATGTCGTCGTTGCGCGAGTTCTCCCCGACGATCATCCCTTCGTACACCTCGGTGCCCGGGCCCACGAAGAGCGTGCCGCGCTCCTGCAGGTTGGCCAGCGCGAACCCGGTCGTCACGCCGCGGCGGTCCGCCACGAGCGAGCCCGTGGGCCGGGTGCGCAGCTCGCCGTGCCAGGGCTCGTACCCGTCGAAGACGTGGTGGAGCAGGCCGGTGCCGCGGGTGTCGGTCAGGAACTCGGTGCGAAAGCCGATCAACCCCCGTGACGGCACGCGGTACTCCATGCGCACCCACCCGCTGCCGTGGTTGACCATCTGCTCCATGCGCCCCTTGCGCAGCGCCATCAGCTGGGTGACGACCCCGAGGTACTCCTCGGGGATGTCGACGGTCAGGTACTCCATCGGCTCGTGCACCGTCCCGTCGACGGTCCGGGTGACGACCTGCGGTTTGCCGACGGTGAGCTCGAACCCCTCGCGGCGCATCAGCTCGACGAGGATCGCCAGCGCCAGCTCGCCGCGGCCCTGCACCTCCCAGGTGTCGGGGCGGTCGGTGGGCCGCACGCGGATCGACACGTTGCCGACGAGCTCGGCGTCGAGCCGGCCCTTGACGAGCCGCGCGGTGAGCTTGCTGCCGCTCTGTCCGGCGAGCGGCGAGGTGTTGATGCCGATCGTCATGGAGATCGACGGCTCGTCGACGGTGATCGGCGGCAGCGGCCGCGGGTCCTCCGGGTCGGCGAGGGTCTCCCCGATCGTGATCTGTGGGATGCCGGCGATGGCGACGATCTCACCGGGTCCCGCCTGCTCTGCGGGCACCCGCTCGAGCGCCTCGGTCACGAGCAGCTCGGTCACCTTGACCCGCTCGATGCTCCCGTCGAGCCGGCACCACGCGACCTGCTGGCCCTTGCGCAGGGTCCCGGCGTGCACGCGGCACAGCGCCAGCCGCCCGAGGTACGGGGAGGCGTCGAGGTTCGTGACGTGGGCCTGCAGCGGCGCGCCGGGGTCGTAGGCAGGCGCCGGGACCGTCTCGAGCAGGGTACGGAACAGCGGCACCAGGTCGGCGCTGCCCGGCATCGCCCCGTCTGCCGGCCGTTCGAGGGACGCGCGTCCGGCCTTGGCCGAGGCGTAGACCACCGGGAAGTCGATCTGCTCCTCGTCGGCGTCGAGGTCGAAGAACAGCTCGTACGTCTCGTCGACGACCTCGGCGATGCGGGCGTCGGACCGGTCGACCTTGTTGACCACCAGCACCACAGGAAGCCGCTTGCTCAGCGCCTTGCGCAGCACGAACCTGGTCTGCGGCAACGGCCCTTCGGAGGCGTCGACGAGCAGCAGCACCCCGTCGACCATCTCCAGGCCCCGCTCGACCTCGCCGCCGAAGTCCGCGTGGCCGGGAGTGTCGACGATGTTGAACAGGACCCCGCCGTCCGCGGCCCCTTCACCGTGGTAGCGGACCGTCGTGTTCTTGGCGAGGATGGTGATGCCCTTCTCCCGCTCCAGGTCCATCGAGTCCATCACCCGCTCGGCGACGGTGCCCTCCTCGGCCTGGTGCCGGCTGAACGCGCCGGACTGCCACAGCATCGCGTCGACCAGCGTCGTCTTGCCGTGGTCGACGTGCGCGATGATCGCGACGTTGCGCAGGTCGTCGCGCCGCGCCGGCGCGGACGTCTGTTGGGGCATGCGAGGACCTCGGGATCTGCAGTGGGGAACCGACAGATCCTACCCGCCGCGACGGGAGTCAGCCGTCCTGGCGACCGCCATCCTCGCCGGTCGCAGCGCCCGCCCGGGTGTCGACGACCAGCCCGCCCTCGGTGAGCGTCCAGCCGATCCGCACGCCGCCGAGGTCGGCGAGCGTACGCAGATGCGTACCGCCGCAGGGGATGCGAGCCGTCCCGTCGGGCAGGTCGCACGCCCAGCTCCGCCGCGCGGCCAGCGTGCGGTCGCCGGCCGTCTCCACGCGGACCGCGCCGCCGGTGGCGCACCATGTGTCGAGCAGTTCCTGGGCGCGTGCGCGGAGCTCGCCGTGCTGCTCGCGGAAGCCCGCGACCTCGAAGCCCGACTTGCGCAGCGTCCGGCCGAAGCGGTACTCGTCGCGCGAGCCGTGCGGCTGGATGCGGGACTGCTGCATCGCCAGCTGGTCCAGGTCCGGGTTGCCGCGGCTGTCGAGGCGGGGTGCCGGCTTGCGCCAGAGGGCAGCGGTCGCCTCGTTCAGGGCGAGCGCGGCGAGGTGGCATGCGGTGTGCCCGGCCGACAGCGCCGCGCGGCGTTCGACGTCCACGTTCAGTTCGACCCTGCTCCGCGGCGCCGGCGCCGGGCCTTCGAGCAGATGAGCGACGACCCAGGTCGCAGCGGGATCGTCACGGCGTACGCCGTCCGCCAGCAGTACGTTGGCGAGCTGCAGCCGGCCGGCGCCGTCGGGCGCGGCCACGACCGTGTCGAGCACCCGCTGCGCGTCGATCCAGCCGGTGTCCCCGGGCTGGTCGGGCCACCACGGGTCCAGCGGGTGGAACGGCGTGCTGTCGGTCACGACGGCGATGCGCCCGTCCGGGAGCGGCACCGCGGCCAGGACCGTGCCGGTGCCGTGCACGTCCCCCGCGGGGAAGGTCACGGTGGTTGCCGGGAAAGGGCGTTGCTCGCTCACAGCACATGATCGTGCCAGCCCCGCGCTCGGCCGTGCCGTGCCGGTTCGTCCTGCCGGGACCGACCCGCCCTGGGAGAGTGGGGCCATGAGTAGCCGACTGCTCGACGACGACGAGCGCGACCGCCAGCTCGCCCAGCTACCGGACTGGTCCGGCGACGCGGAGCACATCACCTGCGCCTACACGTTCCCCGCGTTCCTGACCGGCGTCCTCGCCGTGGACGAGGTGGCGGCGGTCGCGGAGGCGATGGACCACCACCCCGACATCGACATCCGCTGGCGGACAGTGACGTTCACGCTCTCGACGCACACGGCCGGCGGCGTGACCCAGCTGGACATGGAACTCGCGCACCGGATCCACGAGATCGCGACCTCGCACGGCGGCGAGTGACGCCGGGCAGGCATCCGCCCGGCGCGGGTCGATAGCGTCGGACCATGGACGAGATGGCGCACGCGAGCCGGATCGAGATCCCGGACGCGCAGGTCGTGGGGGTTCCGGCGGACTTCGCCTCGGTCTGGCACACGCGGGAGTCGATCGTGCTCGACTTCCTGTCGGTCAAGGGCCCGGACCAGATGGGCGAGAGCGACGACGGCCAGCCGGTCGTGGTGCGGGACCTGGTGGTCAGCGCGCGCGTACGGATGCCACCGACGCACGTCATCGAACTGATGAAGGCGCTCGAACAGCAGCTGACCCGGTGGGAGACCGACACCGGCCAGCGTGCCCCGGCGCCGCCGCCGCACCCGGACCTGGGCTGAAGGAGGACGATGACCGAGCACTTCGATCCCGGCACGCCGCTGACCAACGACCCGTGGCGCGCCGCCCCGCAGCGGTACACCGGCAGGGGTTATCGCCGGGTCGGTCGCTCGGGGCTGCTGTTGCCGCCGATCTCGCTCGGCCTCTGGTACAACTTCGGCGACAACCGCCCGTTCGACGTCCAGCGCGAGGTGCTGCGCTACGCCTTCGACAACGGCGTCATCCATTTCGACCTCGCCAACAACTACGGCCCTCCGTACGGCGCCGCCGAGGAGAACTTCGGGCGCATGATGCGCAACGACTTCGGCCCGTACCGTGACGAGCTGGTGATCTCGACGAAGGCCGGTTGGGACATGTGGCCGGGCCCGCACGGCGACCTCGGCTCGCGCAAGTACCTGCTGGGCAGTCTCGACGCGTCACTGCAGCGGATGTCGGTCGACTACGTCGACATCTTCTACTCGCACCGCGTCGACCCGAAGACGCCGCTCGAGGAGACGATCGGGGCGCTGGACGCCGCGGTGCGGGCCGGAAAGGCGCGCTACGTCGGCATCTCGTCGTACTCCGCGGAGCGGACGCACGCCGCCGCCGTGATCGCACGCGAGCTGCGTACGCCGCTGGTGATCCACCAACCGTCGTACTCGCTGCTGAACCGCTGGGTCGAGGACGGGCTGCTCGCGGCACTCGAGGAGAACGGCATGGGCGCCATCGCGTTCACCGCGCTCGCCCAGGGGCTGCTCACCGGTCGCTACCTGCACGGCGGCGAGGCGCAGCGCGCGACGGCCCGGCCTTCTTTCGACCCCGCCGTGCTCACCGAGCAGAACGTGGCGCGCCTGCGAGCCCTGAACGACATCGCCGGGCGGCGTGGCCAGACGCTCGCCCAGCTCGCCCTCGCGTGGGTTCTGCGCACGCCCGCCTTCGCGTCGGTGCTGGTCGGCGCGTCGAGCGTCGAGCAGCTCGCGGAGAACCTGGCCGCGCTCGAGAACCTGGAGTTCTCGCCCGAGGAACTCACGGAGATCGATCGGTACGCCGTGGAGTCCGGCGTGGACCTGTGGCGGGTGTCCTCCGACCTCTGACCGGCGCACCACTGCGTGGTGCTGTGGCCCGTGCCCACGGCCAACCGCCACGATCGGTGGGGTCGGGCGCGGCGATCAGCCTTTGAAGTAGACCAGCTGGTGGCTCGTCGCGAGCACGTCTCCGGCCTCGTCCCACAGCACCGCGCTCTGGTCGAAGAAGCTGCGTCCGAAGTTCAGGCCCTGCGCCCGGCCGAGCACGTACGAACTGCCGACCGCAGCAAGCTGCTCGGCGCCTACGTGGAAATAGACGGTGAACGTGACAGTTCCTGCGGCGACCGGGCCGCGGCGCAGGAAGATCCGCGGGAAGAACGCGTCGCAGCGCGCGACGAGCGAGGGGAAGTCGAGAGGCCGGGGCGGCTCGTCGCGCAGCCACATCGTCGTGACCGAGTCGTCCGCGACCTCCCGCTCGGAGAACCCGCCGTCGACGAAGCGGATGTCGTAGCTGCGCAACCAGTCCACCGGCACCTGCTCGGGCAGCGGCGCCAAGGTCGGCGCCGGCGGCACGCCGGGCGCGGGCGTCTCGCTCCCGGTCCACGTGTCACGGCGCGTCCCGAACACCGCGGACGCGGTCGTGGCTACCTGACCGGCCTGCGTGAGCTGCACGGACCAGTGCTGGGTGGACCGGTTCGTGCGGGTGGGAACGGCGGACACCGCGAACGGTCCATCCGCGACCGGGCCAGCGAAATTCACGGTGAGCGCAAGGGGTTCTCCGGCCCACGCCGGGTGCTGCAGCGCGGCCTGCAGCATGATCGCCGCGGTGATGCCGCCGAACGGGCCGACCATATTGGCGTAGGCGGGCGTGGTCCGCCCGGCGTAGCGCCCCTCGCCCGCCGCACCGAGGACGGTGAGCGCCAGCGCGTCGTCGAACACGTGCGCGGCCTGGGTCACGGGACCTCCTGACAGCGGCGAGAGCGGTGTCCGTCATGCTATGGGGGCGTCGCCGGTCGGATGCGGGGCGCCGGTCCCCCGCCGATGTACTCTCGGTCACCACCTCGACGCCCCCGGAGGTCCCCGTGCCTGGTCTTGACGAGAAGCTGCAGGACATCTACAGCGAGGTCGTGGGGCGCAACCCCGGTGAGCACGAGTTCCACCAGGCCGTGCACGAGGTCCTGGAAAGCCTCGGGCCGGTGGTCGCCAAGCACCCGGAGTACGCGGAGGCCGCGGTCATCGAGCGGCTCTGCGAGCCGGAGCGCCAGATCATCTTCCGCGTGCCGTGGCTCGACGACAACGGGCGCACGCGGATCAACCGCGGTTTCCGCGTCCAGTTCAACTCCGCCCTCGGCCCGTTCAAGGGCGGCCTGCGTTTCCACCCCAGCGTCTACCTGGGGATCGTGAAGTTCCTCGGCTTCGAGCAGATCTTCAAGAACTCGCTGACCGGCATGCCGATCGGCGGGGCGAAGGGCGGGTCCGACTTCGACCCCAAGGGCAAGTCCGACGCGGAGGTCATGCGCTTCTGCCAGTCGTTCATGACCGAGCTCTACCGCCACGTCGGCGAGTACACGGACGTGCCCGCGGGCGACATCGGCGTCGGCGGGCGGGAGATCGGTTTCCTGTTCGGGCAGTACAAGCGCATCAGCAACCGCTACGAGTCCGGCGTGCTGACCGGCAAGGGGCTGACCTGGGGCGGTTCCCAGGTGCGCAAGGAGGCGACCGGGTACGGCACGGTCTTCTTCGTCGACGAGATGCTGCGAGCGAACGGCCAGTCGTTCGAAGGCAAGCGCGTCGTGGTGTCCGGGTCCGGCAACGTCGCCATCTATGCGGTCGAGAAGGTGCAGGAGCTCGGCGGGCTCGTCGTCGCCTGCTCGGACTCCAGCGGCTATGTCGTGGACGAGAAGGGCGTCGACCTCACGCTGCTCAAGGAGCTCAAGGAGGTGAACCGCGGGCGCATCGTCGAGTACGCGCAGGCCCGCGGGCACGACGTGCACTACGTCTCCAGTGGGTCGGTCTGGGAGGTGCCGTGCGACATCGCGCTGCCCTCGGCGACCCAGAACGAGCTGAACGGCGCGGACGCGCGCACCCTCATCAAGGGCGGCTGCATCGCGGTCGGAGAGGGCGCCAACATGCCGACGACCCCGGACGGGGTGCGGCTGTTCCTCGACGCCGGGGTGCTGTTCGGTCCCGGGAAGGCGGCCAACGCCGGCGGGGTCGCCACCAGCGCGCTCGAGATGCAGCAGAACGCCTCGCGCGACTTCTGGTCCTTCGAGCACACCGAAGCCCGGCTCGCCAAGATCATGCGCGGCATCCACGACCGCTGCGCGGAGACCGCCGACGAGTTCGGCTCGCCGGGCAACTACGTCGTGGGCGCCAACATCGCGGGGTTCATCCCGGTCGCCGACGCGATGCTCGCCCTCGGCGTCATCTGAGCGCCCACGCCGCACCGCGTGGTTCGCCAGCAGCGACGTGTCAGCGCATGGTGCCTGTGGTCACGAACCGCTGGTGCCAGGACAGCGACCGCTCGAGCACGTGCGGCGTGTGCAGGCCGAACGACTCCTTCGCCGCGCGGTCCAGATAGTCCTGCAACGCCGGCCGGTAGTCGGGGTGGGCGCAGTTGGCGACGACGACGCGGGCACGCTGCTTGGGTGAGAGCCCGCGCAGGTCGGCGAGCCCCCACTCGGTGACGATGACGTTGACGTCGTGCTCGGTGTGGTCGACGTGGCTGACCATCGGCACGATCGCCGAGATGGCGCCCTGCTTGGCGGTCGAGGGGCTGAGGAACATCGAGATGTAGGCGTTGCGCGCGAAGTCGCCCGAGCCACCGATGCCGTTCTGGATCCGTGAGCCCATGATGTGCGTCGAGTTGACGTTGCCGTAGACGTCCGCCTCGATCATGCCGTTCATGGAGATCACACCGAGCCGGCGGATCACCTCGGGATGGTTGCTGATCTCCTGCGGTCGCAGCAGGATGCGGTCCCGGTACGGCGACATGTCGGCGTACATCCGCTCGCACAGCTGCGGGCTCACCGACAGCGACGCCGCCGAGATCGAGCGCAGCTTGCCCGAGTCGAGCAGCCGGATCATGCCGTCCTGGATGACCTCGGTGTAGGCGGTGAGGTTCCAGTACGGGCCTTGCTCGAGGCCGGAGAGCACCGCGTTCGCGACGTTGCCGACACCGGCCTGCAACGGGAGCAGCTCGTGGCGGGGCAGCCGCCCGCGGTCGACCTCGTGGGAGAGGAACTCGGTGACGTGCCCGGCGATCCGCTCGTCGATGTCGGTCGGTTCGGTGAACGATGAGCCGAGGTCCGGCAGGTCGGTCTCGACGATGGCGACGATCTTTTCGGGGTCGCACCGGAAGTACAGCTCGCCGATCCGGCCGTGCGGGTGGACGAGCGGGATCGGCATGCGCCGCGGGGGCAGCGCGGTGCCGTAGTAGATGTCGTGCATGCCCTCGAGGTCGGGGCTCTGCCAGGTGTTGACCTCGAGGATCACCCGGTCGGCGCGGTCGATCCAGGTCTTGTTGTTGCCGACCGACGACGACGGGATGAGCCGTCCGGAAGGGGTGATGCCAGCCACTTCGATGACCGCGACGTCGAGGTCGCCGTAGAAGCCCATCCACTGCTGCTGGGCGACGTGCGATAGGTGGATGTCGAGGTACTCCATCGCCCCGGCATTGATCTTGGCGCGGGTCACCGGGTCGGACTGGTAGGGCAGCCGCAGCTCGATCCCGTCCGCCTCGGCGAGCACCGCGTCGAGCTCGGGAGCGGTGGAGGCGCCGGTGAAGACCTTCACACGGAACGAGTCGCCCCGCTCGGTCGCCTCGCGCATCCGGGCGGCGAGCGCTCCCGGCACCACCTTCGGGTACCCGGCGGGGGTGAACCCGCTCATGCCGATCGCGTCACCCGGCTCGATGAAGGAGGCCGCGTGCTCCGCGGTGGTGATCTTCGTACGCAGCCTGGCGTTGTGCACTCGCGTCACGTCGGCCCTCCCGCTCGTCCGAGACGTACGGCCGAACCTATGGCACGATGCCCGCGCAGGCGGCGGCCACCGTCAGCGACGGGCGAGCCGACACCATCCGCTCAGGTCGTCGCACCGACCGTCACGGCGGCGCTGCGCACGTCGATGGTGCGCGCGGCGTGGCAGGCCGCGACGTGCGCCATCACCAGGCCCTGCCCGATGGTCGCCCCGGCGCCGGGGTAGGTGTGCCCGTAGACGTTCCCGGCGGCGTTGCCCGTGGCGTACAGGCCCTCGATGACGCTGCCGTCCTCGCGCAACGCCCGGGCGTACTCGTCGGCGCGGATGCCGCCGCAGGTGCCGAGGTCGGAGGGGACCATCCGTACGGCGAAGAAGTCGTTGCCGCGCAACGGCCGCAGGTTCGGGTTCGGGCGGACCGTCGGGTCGCCGTAGTAGCGGTCGTACGCGCTGCTGCCGCGCCGGAAGTCGGAGTCGTACCCGGCGGCGGCGAGCCGGTTGAACCGGGCGAAGGTCTCTTCGAACGGCGTCTGCGGCACCCCCATGGCGGCGGCGAGCTCGCCGGGCGTGCGGCCCTTCGCTGCGATCCCGGCGTCGTACCACTGGTCCGGGATCGGCATCCGGGGGAAGAGCCCGGCGGCGAACACGTAGCTGTTGCGGTACTCCTTGTCGAACACGATCCACATGTCGGTGACCGGGTCGCCGGCGCGCTCGCGGGCCAGCAGGTCCTGCCCGAAGCTCATGTAGTCCTTGGCCTCGTTCACGAACCGGTTGCCGGCCTGGTCGACGATGAACGAGCCCGGCAGCGAGCGTTCGGCGAGCATCACCAGCGGCCGCCCGCCGGGCAGTGGTGCTACCGCGGGGAACCACCAGGCCTGGTCCATGAGGGTGAGGTCGGCGCCGACCTGCTGTGCGATCCGGATGCCGTCGCCCACGTTCGCCGGGTTGCCTTGGCTCCAGTCCTCCAGCCGCTCCGACTGGTACTCGTGGCGCATCGCCAGGTTGTGGTCGAACCCGCCTGCGGAGATCACGACCCCGCGCCGGGCGGTCACGGTAACTTCCCTGCCGTCCTGACGGAGTACGGCCCCGATGACCCGGCCGTCCTCGACGAGCAGTCGCACCAGCGCGGTCTCGGTCCACACCGGGATGCCGGCGCGCAGCACGCCCGCGTAGAGCCCGGCGGCCAGCGCCTGTCCGCCCGCGACGTACTCCCTGCCGATCGCCTTGCCGCCCAGGCCCTGCACGACGCGTTGCACGACCGCGGGTATGCCCTTGCCGGGCTTCTTGGCCAGCAGGTTCATCCAGCGGTAGTCGACACTGGTGATCGGCATCGGGACCGGTCCGGCGAGCGCGGTGGGCCGCAGCCGGGGGCGCTGCTCCCCCAGCACGCTCAAGTCGAACGGACGGGACTCGATGGTCCGCCCGACCGCCTGCCCTCCCGGGTTCTCGGCGTGGTAGTCGGAGTACCCCCGTGCCCACAGGAACTTCAGTGGCGTCGTGCGGCGCACCATCGCGACCGCGTCGGGGCCGTTGTCGAGCGCCGACCTCCATCGCTCGCGCGGCGAGGTGTCTCCGACGACGCAGCCGACGTACTCGCGCGCCATCTCCAGGGTGTCCGCCGAACCCGACTCGAGCAGCACCGGGTTCGCCGGGATCCAGATCCCGCCGCCGGAGAGCGCCGTCGACCCCCCGACGTACTCGGTCTTCTCGGCGATGAGCACCGACAGGCCCTGCTCGTGCGCGGACAGCGCTCCCGCCATGCCGGTGCCCGCTCCGACGACGAGCAGGTCGACCGACGTGTCGATGGCAAGGCTGGAAGGTGCGGACGTGGGCGAGGACATGAGAACCCCCTGGGTCTGGGACGCGGTGCCCACCACGCAACCACCACCCGAGGGGGTTCGCAACGCAGGGCGTGGCCGCTACCGTCCTGCCATCGCCGGACGCCTCGGAGGTGCGCGATGCGACGCAGGACGACCTCGACGGTACGCGGCGGAGTCGGGCTGGCACTGGCGGCCGTCCTCGCTGCGGTGCTCGCCCCACCGTCGGGTGCGGTGGCGGCGCAGGAGGCGGTAGCCCTCGGGTCGTACGTGAGCGCACGACCCGCCGGGTGGGGTCTGGACCGCATCGACCAGCGCCGACTGCCCCTCGACGGCCGCTACGAGCCGCGCGGCGACGGTTCGGGGGTGACGGTGTACCTGCTGGACACCGGGCTCGAGGTGACCAATGCGGAGTTCGGCGGGCGCGCCACGCTCGGGGTGAACCTCACCGGCACGTCCGTCGTCGACTGCCCCGACGAGCTCGGCGTGGGGCACGGCACGTTCGTGGCCGGCATCGTCGGCGGAACGCGCACCGGCGTCGCCCCTGGTACGCAGCTGGTCGAGGTCCAGACGCTCGCGTGTGGCGAAGGCGGACGCACCATGACCGAGAAGCAGGAACGCCGGGCGATGCTGCGCGCTGTCAGGTGGGTGCGCACGCACGCCGTACGTCCGGCCGTGGTCAACATGTCGCTGAGCTTCGCCCGGTGGACTGCGCTGGACCGCGCCGTGCGTCGACTGGTGCGCAGCGGGATCCCGGTGGTGGCCGCCGCGGGCAACCACGGAGCGGATGCCTGCCGGTACTCCCCTGCCCGGCTGGCGTCCGTCATCACCGTCGGCGCGAGCACCAAGCGGGACCGACCATGGTCCGGGTCGAACCATGGTCGCTGCGTCGACCTGTGGGCGCCGGGCAAGGACATCACCTCGGTAGTGCTGGGCGGGCGCACGTACCGCTACCGGGTCAGCGGTGCGACCTCGTGGGCGGCCCCGTTCGTCACCGGCGCAGCGGCGCTCTACCTGCAGCACCACCCGGCCGCATCGCCGACCGCGGTCGCGCGGCGCTTGCTGCGTACCGCGACGGTGGGCGCGCTGCGCAACGTCCCGGGCCGCTCTCCCGACCGTCTGCTGTACGTCGGAAAGCGCTGAGCGCCGGGGCCGGGGCTGTCCAGCAGCTCACGGCCGCGTGGCCGGAGAATTCGCTGGACGGTCCTCAGGCGGCCAGGGCTATCGTCGCGTCATGGCGATGAGCATGAACCGGGCGATCCACAGCGCCGTACGCCGCGATCTGCACCGTTTCGAGACCGCCCTTGACGCCTTCCGCCCCGGCGATCGTCACCGGGCGACCCAGCTCGCGACGGCCTGGGCGTACTTCGCCGACCAGCTCCATCGCCACCACCACGGTGAGCACGCGATCGCGTGGCCCGCGCTCACGTCGTTGGGGGTGAGCGCCGACCTGATCGGGGCCATGGACGCGGAGCACGAGGCGATGGCGGCGGCGGTGGCCGACGCGGGAGCGTCGATGTCGGCGCTGACCCGCACGCAGGACGAAGCGACCCTGGACGGCGCCCGGACGGCTTTCGCGCGGCTGCGCGAGGTGACGGTCACCCATTTGGACCACGAGGAGGCGCAGACCGAGCCGGTCTACCTCGCCCACCACGACTCGCCGGAGATCAAGGCGATGTCCCGCGCGTTCCGGCGCGAAGGCGCGAGCCAAGGCGGTCGGCTGTTCGTCTGGGTGCTCGACGGGGCCGGCCCCGAGGAACGCGCGACCGTCAGCAACGGCACACCCAGGCCCGTGCTCGCGGCGATCGCCGGCATCTTCGGACGGGACGACCGGCGCAACGTCGCGCCGGTCTGGGGGGTCTGAGGGCCTGTCACCGGCTGCGGGAATGAGACCGTCGCTCTCGGCCGTTAGACTGGACGGACAACTGCACAGGGGGTGAACGGTTTCGACTTCGTCTGTCATGACGGGAGAAGCGGGCCGAGGACGCCGGTCATCTCGTGAACGACCCGGCAACACCAATAAGTGCCAACACACAGCGCACTGATCTCGCCCTCGCCGCCTGAGCGAGCTCCGAGATCCGTCAGACCGAGGCGGTCCCTGCCCCGGATCCTGGCGTCGACTAAGGGACTTACCAACGGACCCGGTCACGGGGTCCCGCGGGACATCGCACAGTGACTGAGTCCGGTCGGCAGGGTGTCAGTGCCACTGCCGGGGCCGAGAACACCGACCACTGACTGCGCCCGGAGAAGTCCCCGATAGACACCGAAGGACCGGGGTTCGATTCCCCGCACCTCCACTATGCAACTGCAGGGTTCGTCCCGAGCGCCAGCGAGGGTCGGGCCCTGCAGTTGCATGATGCGGTACTGCGAATCGATGGGCCCCCGCCCGCGAGCGCCAGCGAGCGGGTAGGGGATCCCCGCACC
>JAFIHG010000053.1 GCA_017848795.1 Candidatus Nanopelagicales bacterium
GCTCCAACCACTCCCGCACGTCCGGCGGCAGCAGAAACTGTTGATCACGATCGACCGGCCGATACGACTTCGCCACCCGACCATGATCTAAGCCACACGCCAGATAATCTTGGATCGCCGCGCCGATTTAGCAACAGCCTCGTAACGCAAATTGAGACCCGCAAACCCATGATCAACGACAGGGGAGCGCGTGCTGACCCCGCGGCGACGAGGTCAGTCGAGCAGGTCCTTGGGGCGCGGCGGTGGACGGCGCGGGACCCCGTCGCCGAGCGCGTACGACAGGTGCAGGTGGTTCCAGCCGCAGGCGGCGCACACCTCGACGACGTAGACGCGGAACTGCCCGTGCTCGTGGGCCATCTGGGGGAGCGCCTCGCTCGCCACGACCCGGCCCGAGCGGTAGCCGAGCTCGTCGCCGAACACGTACGTGACGTGGACGAGCCCGGGTA
The DNA here is from genome assembly GCA_017848795.1 of Candidatus Nanopelagicales bacterium. Classification (GTDB taxonomy): domain Bacteria; phylum Actinomycetota; class Actinomycetes; order S36-B12; family CAIYMF01; genus JAFIHG01. The sequence continues at coordinate 447 of JAFIHG010000053.1, forward strand.
TCGCGCACACCGGACACGGTCGTTCGGTCGCTTCGCCGTGGTGACGGGCGGCGCGCAGCAGGTAGGGGTCGGCATCGCAGGCCTCGGCCCGCTGGGCGGAGAACGGCCCGGCCGTACGCAGCTCGTGCAGCAGCGCCCGCCGCGCGAGCGCGTAGTCCACCAGGGCGCGCGGACGGGCCGGGTCGGCGACCGGTTCCGGCGGGGGCAGCGGGGTACGGCGTGGTTCGGCCGGGCGCTCGCCGCGCACGCGCGTCGCACGTACCGCGCGCGCACTGCCGGACCGGGGAACCGCCATGCCGACGAGGGTACGTCCCGCCACCTGCGTTTGCGCGCCGCGTTCGCCCGGCCGTATGCTCCTGCGCTATATCGGACCGATACATCGGCGAGCAGCGGAGGTGAGCAGCATGGCACGTGCCGCACGGCGCGGCGAGCTGCTCGAGTTCGCCGTGCTCGGACTGCTGCACGAGGCACCGCTGCACGGCTACGAGCTGCGCAAGCGCCTCGGCAACGTGCTCGGGCCGCTGCGGGCGATCAGTTACGGCTCGCTGTACCCGTGCCTGAAGGACCTGGTGGCGCGCGGGTTGATCGTCGAGGACCAGTCCGGTGAGGCGGCGGCCTCCGCGCTCGCCGGGCGCCGGGCACGGATCTCCTACACGCTGACCGCCGACGGCAAGGAGCACTTCGCCGAGCTCGTCACCCGCGCCGGCCCGGAGGCGTGGGAGGACGAACGGTTCGGTGTCCACCTCGCGTTCTTCGGCCGTACCGCGGGCGATGTCCGGCTGCGCATCCTCGAAGGCCGGCGCTCCCGGCTCGAGGAGCGGCTCGCCGCGCTGCGCGGATCGCTCGGTCGCACCCGCGAGCGGCTCGACGAGTACACCCTGCAGCTGCAGCAGTACGGGCTGGAGAGCGTCGAGCGCGAGGTGCGCTGGCTGGGCGGCCTGATCGACCACGAGCACCAGCTCAAGGCAGAGCACGATCCCGGCGCGACGCGTCCGTCGCAGCCGGTCCAAGGACCGTCCGGGGCCGGACAGCAGAGTCCGACCGCCCACGGGTGAAGGAGAAGAGGAACCCCTCATGGGATCGGTACGCGTAGCCATCGTCGGCGTCGGAAACTGCGCCGCGTCACTCGTCCAGGGCGTCGAGTACTACAAGAACGCGGACCCGACGAGCAGCGTGCCAGGGCTGATGCACGTGCAGTTCGGCCCGTACCACGTCGGTGACGTCGAGTTCGTCGCCGCGTTCGACGTCGACGGCAAGAAGGTCGGGCTCGACCTCGCCGACGCCATCGGCGCGAGCGAGAACAACACCATCAAGATCTGCGACGTGCCGCCGACCGGCGTCACCGTGCAGCGCGGGCACACCTTCGACGGCCTGGGCAAGTACTACCGGGAGATGGTCACCGAGTCCGACGAGACGCCGGTCGACGTCGTGCAGGTGCTGCGTGACGCGCAGGTCGACGTGCTGGTGTGCTACCTGCCCGTCGGCTCCGAGCAGGCCGCGAAGTTCTACGCGCAGTGCGCCATCGACGCGAAGGTCGCCTTCGTCAACGCGCTGCCCGTGTTCATCGCCGGTACCCCCGAGTGGGCGCAGAAGTTCACGGACGCCGGCGTGCCGATCGTGGGCGACGACATCAAGAGCCAGGTCGGCGCGACCATCACCCACCGCGTGCTGGCCAAGCTGTTCGAGGACCGCGGCGTCACCGTCGATCGGACCTACCAGCTCAACGTCGGCGGCAACATGGACTTCATGAACATGCTCGAGCGGGACCGCCTGGAGTCCAAGAAGATTTCCAAGACCCAGTCGGTGACCTCGCAGCTGCGCGAGGAGATCTCACCGCGCAACGTGCACATCGGCCCGAGCGACTACGTCGCCTGGCTCGACGACCGCAAGTGGGCGTTCGTACGGCTCGAGGGCCGCAACTTCGGCGACGTGCCGCTGTCCCTCGAGTACAAGCTGGAGGTCTGGGACTCGCCGAACTCCGCCGGCATCATCATCGACGCGTTGCGCGCGGCGAAGATCGCCAAGGACCGCGGCATCGGCGGGCCGATCCTGTCGGCCTCCTCGTACTTCATGAAGTCGCCGCCGGTGCAGTACGACGACGCCGCTGCCAAGCAGGCCGTCGAGGACTTCATCGCCGGAGCGGTCGAGCGCTGAGCGCAGCGAAGACCGGCCGGCGATGGCAGGGCGAGCGCAGCGAGTCCTACCTGAGCCGGTCGGTGGCTCGACTCGCGACCGAACAACACGGCACTGTCGAGCGCTAGCGAGACGGTGCCGATGGGCCCCCGCTTCGGCGCGCGCCAGCGCGTCGGAGTAGGGGAGGTCGAGCGCTGAACCAGCGAAGAGCGGCAGAAAGGTCCCCCGCGCCACGTTCGTCCGTGGCGCGGGGGACCTTCGGCTTGGTCGGTCAGCTGGCGCGGCGGTGCTCGTACACCTGCGCGGTCGACGCCTCGGTGCCGGCGGCCGTCTCGGTCTCACCGGCGTACGGCTTGATGCCCACGTGATGGGTCTGCACCATCGTCCAGCCCAGCGAGCCGGCCACGACGGTGGCGGCGACGCCGATCGCGGTCAGCACGATGCCGAGCGCGGCACCGGTGGCCGGGCCGTCCCAGTTCCCCACGTACACGACCGACGTGATGATGAACAGGACCAGCGCGATGACGTTCGCACTCGCGTGCGCGAGCCCGAGGCGGTACGCACGGCGGTTCTTGCGTACCCCGAAGAACAGGTCGACCGCACCCGGTAGCGCCGCGATGATCGCCATCCCGGCGCCGGCGATGCTCAGCGCGATCGCCAGGTTGAGCCAGAACTGACCGCTGTTCGCGGCGTAGACGATGAAGCCCACGAGGGCACCGACGTAGAACGCGACGGGGAACGCGACGAGCATCGGGTGGATCGGGTGGCCGAGAATTGTGACCTTGCTGTACATCACTCCTCCTTGGTGCGAGGAGCGCCCGGTGCCCGCCGGTGAGGTGGCCGCCTGGACGCACCTCCTCTATTTCCAGAGTACGACTTGCTTCAGTGTTTAACCACGGGAGTGGCCGTGCTAAATTGCGCGGCATGACAAGCCGTGAGCTCGACGTCCGCAGTGAACCGCCCGCCCGCCGCCACGAGCTGATCTTCGAGACGTACCACGGTCTCGGCGACGGCGAGAGCTACGTCCTGGTCAACGACCACGACCCCAAGCCGTTGCGCTACCAGTTCGAGGCCGAGCACGCCGGCGCCTTCACCTGGCAGTACCTCGAGGAGGGCCCGCAGGTCTGGCGCGTGGAGATCGGCAAACCGTGACCCTCGCGACCGTCCTCGGCGCGCTGCTGTTCGCCTCGGCAGCGGTGTGGCTGGGCGGTCTCGTCACGCTCACGGTCGTGGCCGTTTCGGCGCAGCGCACGCTCGGACCGGACGCGCGGGTGCGCTTCCTGCGCGACCTCGGCCGGCGCTACCTGCCGGTCGGCGTCACCGCGCTCGCCGTCTCGCTCGGCAGCGGGCTCGCGCTGCTGCTGCGCCGGCCCTGGACCCCGGCGTCCGCGCTCGCCCTGCTGCTCGGCCTCGTGCTGGCCGCCGCGCTGGCCGCGGGGGTCGTCCAGGCGCGCCAGATGTCGGCACTGCGCGCGCAGGCCGCGATCCACCCCGACGACGGCACGCTCGCGCTCGCCGTGCACCGCGGAGCGCGCCGGGCGCTCGTGCTGCGCAGCGGACTCGTCGCGCTCACCGTCGTGCTGCTGGTCGTCGCGGTCGTCCTCGTCGGCGACTGACGGCCCCACCGAACCGCGGCCCGCGCAGGCCGGCGTCGGCCCGCGAACGGTTAGGTTCGGTCGGTGGCCACCAGCGTCGGGTTCCGTCAGCTCTGGCCCGCCCGCCGCTTCCGCTGGCTGGTCGCCGTACGCATCTCGGGTGCCGCCGCGATCGGCATGGTCCAGGCCGCGCTCGCCACCTACGTGCTGTTCAGCCCCGAACGGGCCGCCACTCCGGCGAAGGTCGTCGTCTCGTTCATGGTGCTGCTGCTGCCGTATTCGCTGCTGGGCCCCTTCGTCGGGGTGCTGCTCGACCGGCTCTGGCGCAGGCAGGTGCTGCTCGCGTCGTACGCGTTCCAGGCGCTGTGCACGATCGGGCTGGCGCTGCTCGCACATCTGCGCCACGACGGGCTCGACCTCGCGCTCGTGGTGCTGCTGCTGCTCGCCGCGAACCGCTTCGTCCTCGCCGCGATCAGTGCCGGGACCCCGCACGTCGTACCCGCCCCGCAGCTGGTCGCGGCCAACGCGCTCGCGCCCACGCTCGGTACGGCGGCCAGCGTCGTCGGCGGGCTGGCCGGGGTGGTCATCCGCGAGCTGCTCGGCGAGAGCGACACCGGCTCGGTGCTCGTGCTGGTCGTCGCCGCCGGCATGTGCCTCGTGACGGCGGCGCTGGCCGCCGTGTTTGGCCGCGCCGAGCTCGGTCCCGGGGCGGACGAGGGCAGGGAGTCGCTGCGCGCGGTGGCGCGGGGCCTGCGCGACGGCGTCCGCGCGCTGCGTGCCCGTCCGCGGGCGGCGCGCGCGATGGGCCTCGTCGCGGTGCAGCGCGGCACGTTCGGCATGGCGGTGGCGCTCGGGGTGGTGCAGTCGCGCGGCGCGCTGCACCCGGCCCAGGACGTCGACGCGGCCCTGCGTGACCTGACCCTCGCGACCGGCTTCGCCGGCGCGGGAGCGCTGCTCGGGGCACTGGCGACCCCGGCGCTCGCCACCCGCTTCGGCACCCGGGCCTGGTCCACGGGTGCGGTCGCGGTGGGCACGGTCCTTGCCGCGTTCGCGTTGGCCACCGCGACCCTGCCCGGACTGCTGGTCGGCGGCTTCCTCGTCGGCGCGGGCGGGCAGGCGGCCAAGGTGTGCGCCGACACGATCGTGCAGGCCGAGATCGACGACGACCACCGGGGGCGGGTCTTCGCGTTGTACGACATGGCCGTCAACGTGGCGATCGTGAGCGGTGTCGCGCTGGCAGTGTTCAGCACCACCCCGACCGGTCGCGGCCCGGTGGCCCCGGCTCTGATGGCGGTCGCGGCGTTGGCTGCCGCCGGATACGTCTACCTGCGCGGGCGCGGCGAGCCGGAGACGGCAGGGGCGTTGCCCGCCCGCCGGGCGGCGCGCTGAGCGCCGAGCCGCAGCGCGAGCAGGACGACGGCTGCCAGCAGGCTGCACGCCGTCATGGTCATCGCCATCGGCAGTGCGGCGCGGTCCCCGCCGAGGCCGACGAGCGGAGTCACGAGCGCTCCCATGCCGTACTGCGTCACGCCGATCACCGCTGACCCCGTGCCGGCGGCCCGGCGGACCTGCTCGAGTGCCAGCGCCGTCGCGTTGCCGAACACCCCGCCGAGCACCGCCGCCGAGACGAACAGCACGGGCAGCACGGCTGCGGCCGCCGTGACGCCGAGACCGAAGAGCACGGCGAGTGCGACGGCCGCGCACACCTGCACCCCCACCGCGACCGCCAGCAGGCGGGCGGGCGCGACCCGCCCCACCAGCCGGGCGTTCCCTGCGCTCGTGACCATGATGCCGACGGCGTTCGCGGCGAACGCCACCGAGAACATCCCCACCGAGAGTCCCACCACGTTCTGCAGCACGAACGAGGACGCGGAGATGTAGGCGAACAGGGCACCGAAGCTGAACGCGAGCACCAGCGCGTACGCCACGAACGTGCGCGCCCGCAGCACCTGGCGGATCGCGCGGCACAGCTCCTGCAGCCCGCCACCGTGGCGGGCCCCCGCCGGCAGGGTCTCCGGCACCACCAGGATCGCCCCGGCCGCCATCACCACGGCGATCGCGGTCAGGGCGAGGAAGACGGCGCGCCATCCGGAGAGCGCGATGACGATCCCACCGAGGACCGGTGCGACGACCGGCGCCAGCCCGTTGATCGTCATGAGCAGGCTGAAAGCCTGCGCTGCGGCGCGCCCGCTGCGCAGGTCCGCGACGACCGCGCGCGCGATGACCAGCCCGGCGGCCCCGGAGAAGCCCTGCACGCAGCGCGCGGTGACGAGGACCTCGATCGAAGGGGCGAGGGCGCACACCACCGCGCTCGCGGCGCACACCACCGCGCCGATCACGAGCGGGCGCCGCCGCCCGAACCGGTCGGAGAGCGGACCGATGACCAGCTGGCCACCCGCCAGGCCGAGCATGAACGCCGTCAGCGTCAGCTGCACCCGCGTCGCATCGGTGCCCAGATCGGCAGCGAGCTGCGGGAGCCCGGGCAGGTACATGTCGATCGAGAACGGCGCGACCGTGGTGAGCAGGGCCAGGACCAGCAGCAGCCGCAGCGGTAGTCGACGCTGCGATGCGTCCTCGCCGGTTCCGTCCACGGGTGCAGGACGCTAGCCGACCTACACTCCTCGCGTGATCGCCGACCCGCCCGCTGGTCCGCATCGCGACGAGCTGGATTCGTTGCGCGCGCAAGTCGCGGCGCTGCGGGCGCAGAACGAGGCCCTGCGACGACCGGATCGGCATGGGCGCTGGAACGGCCGGGCCGTCGCCGCCACGGCGGTGATGGTCGTGGCGGCACTGCTGCTGCCGGCCGCGGTCGTCGCCTACTGGGGCCAGCGGACGCTGCTCGACACCGAACAGTTCGTCAGCACGGTCGCTCCGCTCTCGCAGGACCCCAGCATCCGCACCGCCGTCGGCGAGGTCATCTCCGACCAGCTGAGCGCGCGGATCGACCTCGAGCAGCGGGTGCAGGACCTGCTGCCCGACTCGGCCGGCCCGCTGGCCGGGCCGATCGCCAGCGGGGTCCGGTCGTTCATCGACCAGCAGATCCAGAACTTCCTGGCCTCCGACGCGTTCAGCCGGCTGTGGGTCCAGGTCAACACGCGCGCGCAGCAGGGCCTGGTCGCGGCGCTGGAGGGCGAGCCGTCCGCAGCGATCGGGATCCGCGGTTCCCAAGTCGTCCTCGACACCGGCGTCATCGCCGAGCAGGTCAAGCAGCAGCTCGTCCAACGCGGGCTGGGAGTGCTCGCCAACGTCCCGGTGCCCCCGCAAGCACAACGCCAGATCGTGCTGCTCGACGCGCCACAACTGGCCGAGATCCGGGCCGCGTACGTCGTGGCCCAACCGGTTGCGCAGTGGCTCGTCTACGTCGTCGCCGCCTTGTTCGTGGTGGCCGTGCTGCTGTCGCGCCGCCGGGCCCGTGCCGTGCTCACGGTCGGCGCGATCGCGATCGGCGCCGCAGTGTTGCTGCGGATCGCCCTGTTGGTCGGGGAGAGCAGCTTCCAGACCCACCTGGTCGGCACCCCGTTCGAGCTGTCCGCGCGCGTGTTCTACACGACGCTCGTCAGCTACCTGATGCTCGCGATCCGCACGATGTTCGTGGCCGGGCTGGTGCTGGGCGCCGTGGGGTGGCTCGCCGGTGAGAGCCGCACCGCGTTCACGGTTCGGCAGCGGCTGGCGGCCGGGCTGTCGGGTGCCGGTTCGCGGACCGCTGCGGGACGCTTCGGCGCGGTCGGGCAGTGGGTGGCGGCTCGCCGCCCGCTGCTGCGCGTGCTCGTCGTCGTCGCCGGCGCCCTCGTCGTGGTCGCGCAGGAGCGGATCACCGGGGCCGCGCTGCTGTGGGCCCTGGCGGCGGTGCTCGTCGCGTTCGCCGCGCTCGAGTTCGTCGGCGGCAGCGCCGCTCCGGCTCCACAGCCGGACCCGCCGGCGCCCGCCGACGCATCGTCACCGTTGCCCTGACTCCGCGGCCCCGACCGCCGACCACATCCCGCGCAGCGCGGCAGTGGTCGCCCAGCGGACCGGCGCACCCCACCAGGCCTGGTCGGTGAGCGCGGCGCGCGCCGCGAGGTAGCCGCAGCCGCCGTGGACCCCGCCCCCGGGATGGATCGCCGCGCTGCCCAGGTAGAGACCGGTCACGAACGTGCGCGGCCCCCCGAGACCGGGCACCGGCCGCAGCACGAGCTGCTGCCACGGCGCGGCCGTACCGCCGTTGATCGCCCCGCCGGGACCGAGATTGGCATTGGTGGCGAACAGGTCCGACGGGCGCTGCACCCAGCGGTCGAGCACCAGGTCCCGCCAGCCGGGCGCGTAGCGGTCCAGCATGCGCTCGCACGCCTCGACCGCACGGGTCGCGCTCGCATCGTCGGTGACCCCGCGCGGCAGGTGGGTGTAGAGCCACATGGCCTCGGTACCGGCGGGTGAGCGGCTGGGATCGATGGTGCTCATCTGGCCCACCAGGGCGAACGGCTCGGGTGGCACGCGGCCGGCAGCCAACTCGCCCCACCACCGGTGCAGCCCGGGCAGGTCGGCCCCGACGTGCAGCACCGAAGCGGCACGGCCGCCCCGCGCGGTCCACGGCAGGGGGCGGGCGAGCCGGTAGTTGAGCTTGACCGTCGGCAGGTCCCACTCGAATCGTCCCAGTGCCCGGACCAGCCCCGCGGGGACCTGCGCGAGCAGCCGGCCGTACAGCGCCGGGGCGCTCACGTCGGCGACGACGGCGCGGCGCGCCCGCACGCTCCGTCCGCCGGCGGTACGCACCCCGACCGCGCGGCCCGCGACCACCTCCACGCGGACCACGGCGTCGCCGGTGCGCACCTCGGCGCCGGCGCGCTCCGCCCTGCGCTGCAGGGCGTCCGCGAGCCGGGCGGTCCCGCCCTCCGGGGACGGGAATCCCACGTCCTGCGCCAGCATCGCGAGCAGCCAGCCGTACAACCCGCTGCCGAGGCCGTCAGGGGCGATGTCCGCGTGCATCGCGTTGCCCGCGAGCAGCAGCCGGCCGGCCGTGCCCTCGAACTGCTCGCGACCCATGCGGGAGACCGAGAGAGTGAGGAACCGCAACAGTTCCGGCGTGTCGCGCAGACCGACCGCCGCCAGCAGCCGGGCAGTGTCCCGTACGGGCGGCCAGCGTGTCAGCAATGCGCCGAGCAGCGGGTCCCGGACCCGGCGCCACAGTGCGACCAGCTCCAGCCAGGCCTGCCCGTCGGCGTCGGATCCGAGTCCGGCCGCCGTGCGGGCCGGGTCGGCCCACAGCGTCGCGCCGTCCGGATCGGCGGGGCCGTCCGGATGCACCACGACCGGGTCCGCGCGGGCCCAGCGCAGGCCGTGCGCGGCGAGGTCGAGCGAACGCAGCACCGGGGAGGCGGCGGCCAGCGGATGGCAGGCGCTGCACTCGTCCATCACCCAGCCGTCCCGTACGACCGACCCGACCGCACCGCCGACGACGTCCCGCTCCTCGAGCACGAGCACGTCCCAGCCGGCGTCGGCCAGCACCGCGGCGCTGACCAGCCCGTTGTGCCCGGCGCCGATCACGACGGCGTCGACGGTCTCGACCACGACCACAGCCTCCTCGCCCGAACCCCCTCCGTATCGTTGCCCCGATGAACGAGATCCGCGTCCAGCCCGAGCATCGCTCCTGGACCGCCACCAAGGTCGTGGCGGTGGTGGCGGCCGTCCTGACCGGCGGCTACCTCGCGCCCTGGGCGGTCGCCGCGGTACGCGACGTGCCGCACTGGTCGGTGTTCTGGGTCAACCTGCTGCTGGGGTGGACGATCGTGGGCTGGATCGTCGCGCTCGTCATGGCGCTGCGCGCGCAGCGCCTGGTGATCCGGCCCTAGCGCGCGGCCCACCACGCGCGCAGCTCCGCCTCGGCGCGCTCCGCGCCGAGCGGGCCGTGCTCCATCCGCAGCTCGAGCAGGTACCGGTACGCCTCTCCCACCGCGCGGCCCGGCGGGATGTCGAGCAGCGCCATGATCTGGTTGCCGTCGAGATCCGGACGGATCGCCGCGAGCTCCTCCTGCTCGGCGAGGCGCGCGATGCGCTCCTCGAGCGCGTCGTAGCTGCGCGCCAGCCGCTCGGCCTTGCGCCGGTTGCGGGTCGTGCAGTCGGCACGGGTCAGCTTGTGCAGCCGGACCAGCAGGTCCCCGGCGTCCCGTACGTACCGGCGCACCGCCGCGTCGGTCCAGTCGCCGTCGCCGTACCCGTGGAAGCGCAGGTGCAGCTCGACGAGGCGGGACACGTCCTCGACGACGTCCTTCGGGTAGCGCAGCGCGGTCAGCCGCTTGCGGACCATCCGCGCTCCGACCACTTCATGGTGGTGGAAGGAGACCCGACCACCCGCCTCGAAGCGGCGGGTCCGCGGCTTGCCGACGTCGTGCAGCAGCGCGGCGAGCCGCAGCACCAGGTCCGGTCCGCTCGCCGGCTGGTGCGCGGTCTCCAACGCGATCGCCTGCTCGAGCACGGTCAGCGAGTGCTCGTACACGTCCTTGTGCCGGTGGTGCTCGTCGATCTCGAGGGCGAGCGCGGGCAGCTCGGGCAGCACCCGCGCCGCGAGTCCGGTGCGCACCAGCAGCGCGAGGCCGGCCCGCGGGTCGGCCCCGAGCAGCAGCCGCGAGAGCTCCTCGCGCACCCGCTCGGCGGACACGATCTCGATGCGCTCGGCCAGCTCGGTCATCGCCGCCTCCACCTCGGCGGTCGCGCGCAGCCCGAGCTGCGAGGCGAAGCGGGCGGCGCGCAGCATGCGCAGCGGGTCGTCGGTGAAGCTGTCCTGCGGGCGACCGGGGGTACGCAGCACCCCGGCCTCGAGATCGGCCACCCCGTCGTGCCGGTCCACGAACGCGAAGGACGGCAGCCGTACGGCCATCGCGTTCACCGTGAAGTCGCGCCGTACCAGGTCGTCGTCGAGCCGATCGCCGTAGGTCACCACCGGCTTGCGGGAGGCGGGGTCGTACGCCTCGGCCCGGTAGGTCGTGATCTCCAGCTGCCGGTCGCCCTTGCGCACCCCGACCGTGCCGAACCGGATCCCGACATCCCAGACCGCGTCGGCCCAGTCCCTGACCAGCTCGAGGACCTGCGCGGGGTGGGCGTCGGTCGTCAGGTCCAGGTCGGCGCCGGTACGCCCGAGCAGGGCATCGCGCACCGGACCCCCGACGAGGGCCAGTTCGTACCCGGCATCGGCGAAGCGCTCGCCGAGCTCGCGGACGGGACGGCCGGCGGCGTCCTGGAGCGCCGCGGTCGCGGCAGCCACCCGCAACGCGGTCGGTGACGGTTCGTGGGCGGGCACGGGCGTAGAGCGTACGGCCCGCAGCGCCGCGGTGCGCTCGCAGAGCGCCGGAGGACCGCGGCAGCGCAGTTATCGTGGGCACATGTCCGGCCCCCGTCCCACCCCGGCCCGTCCCGGCCCGCCGCCCGGCGGCCGGCGCCCGGGCACCACCGCCGGAGCGGCGGTGCGCCGGCCGGGTCGAGGGACGCTGCAGCGGGTCGAGGAGACGAGCGCCGGCGGGCTGGTCGTCGACAGCTCGACGACGCCGCCGCGGGCCGCACTGATCGCCCGTCACGACCGCCGAGGTCGGCTCGTCTGGTCGCTGCCGAAGGGCCACGTGGAGCCGGGCGAGACCGCCGAGCAGGCCGCCGTGCGCGAGGTCGAGGAGGAGACGGGCATCCGCAGCCGGGTCACCGCCACGCTCGGCACCATCGACTTCTGGTTCGTCGCCGACGGTCGCCGGATCCACAAGACCGTGCACCACTACCTGCTCGAGGCGCTCGGCGGGGAGCTGAGCGACGAGGACGTCGAGGTCGTCGAGGTGCAGTGGTTCCCGCTGCCGCAGCTGGCGGAGGTGCTCGCGTACGCCGACGAGCGGCGACTGCTCGACCAGCTGCCCCGCCTGCTCCCGGACCACGGGTGAGGCGCGCCGGCGGCCACCACGGGCGGTCCCCGGCCCCGCTCGCCCGCTGTCTCGCCCTCGTCCTGCCGCTCCTACTCGTCCTCGGCGTCGCGGCGACGCCTGCGGTGGCACCGGCGCATGCCGCCCCGCAGACGGAGACCCCCACCGGCCAGGTGTCCGTCGTGCTCGACCAGCTGTTGCCGGGCGTTCCGGCACCGGGAGATGTGCTCGCCGTCAGTGGCTCGCTGATCAACCACGGCCTCACCGACCTGCGCACCGTGTCGGTCCGGCTGCGGCTGTCGCCGACGCCGGTGGTGAGCCGGACCGAGATCGGCCGGATCGCGAACGGCCGGGTGATGCGGGAGGGCAGCATCCTCTGGCACACCCAGACCACGCCGGTACCGCTGCTGCCGGCCGGTGCCGCGATGCCCTTCCGGATCGAGGTGCCGATCGACACGCTGCCCCTGCCCGCCGTGAACGGGGTCGCGGTGCTCGCGGTCGAAGCGCTCGGGGACCGGATCGTCGGCGACGGGATCGGTGCGGAGCCGGTCGGGCTCACCACGACCTTCCTGCCCTGGTTCCCGGACCCGGCGCAGGCCCGGCCGGTGCCGACCGTCTGGCTCTGGCCGCTCACCACGTTGCCGGCACGCGACAGCACCGGGACGCACCGGGGCGACGCCCTCGCGGACGCGCTTGCCCCGGGCGGGCGGCTGCGTACCCTGCTCGATCTGGCCGCCGGTACCCACGTTCCGCTCGCGCTGCTGCTCGACCCGGCACTGCTCGAGACCGTGCGCGACATGGCGGACGGCTACGTCGTACGGGAGAACGGCACGACCCGGCCGGGGACCGGAGCGCCGGTGGCGGGGCAGTGGCTGCGGGACCTGCGGGCGCTGCTCGACCGGCCCGGCGTCGTCCCGGTGGCGACGGCGTACGCGATGCCCGACATCGTGGCGCTGCACCGCGTGGACCGTGACATCGACGTGACGCGCGCGGTGACCGACGCCGCCGACCGTGTCGCCGACGTGATCGACCGGCCGGTGCGCACCACGATGCCGTGGCCAGCCGACGGGGTCATCGACGCGGGGTCCGTGGAGGTGCTCGCCGCTGCGGGCGCCCCGACGGTGCTGCTCAGCGACCGGGTGCTTCCCACCGACAACGGTTCGGCGACGACCGCGGACGGGGTCGCACCACTCGGACCCGGCTCCGGGCTGACCGCCGTCCTGGCCGACCACCGGCTCGCCGCCACCCTGGCGCAGGCAGACGCACAGCAGCCGGAGACGGCGCTGCTCACGCGGCAGCGGCTGCTCGCGGACCTGGCGGAGATCTCGGTCGAGCCCTCCCGCCGGGCGCCTACCGTGGTGCTGGCGCCGCCCCCGCTCTGGGATCCCGACCGGGCGACGGTGCAGGCCTGGTTCGCGACGCTCGGGACCAGCCCGTACCTGCGCGCCGCCCCCTTGGCCGAGCTGCTGGACCTCCCGGCCGCCAACGCCGCGCGCCCCGGTCGCAGCCTCGCCGAGTTCCGGCGCGCGTGGCGCCGCCAGGCGCTGCCGCGCTCCTACCTGCACCACGTCGTGGAGCGGCGCGACGAGCTCGCCGCGTTCCGCGCGATCACGTCGAACGACACCGATGCCCGCGTCGACGCGATAGATGACGGGCTGAGCCGCACGGAGTCGCTGCTCTGGCGCGGTGACCTCGCCGGCGGTCGCGACCTGCTCGATGCGGTCGGCGACGACCTCGCCGACCTCGTCTCCCAGGTACGGGTCGTCTCCCACGGCAGCACCACCTTCCCCGGCGAGGAGGGCGTGGTCCCCGTGGTGATCGCCAACGACCTGGACCAGCCGGTACGGGTCGGGCTGCGGGTCTCGGGGACACCCGCGATCCGGTTCTCCGCCCGGCCGCACGAGCCGGTGACCGTACCGCCCCACACCAAGGCGAGCGTCGAGGTCAAGGCCAAGGTCGTGGGCAGCGGCGACGTCAACGTCCGCGTGCAGCTCACGACCGTCGACGGCGCGGCGTACGGGCCCCCGGCGGCGCTCGTCGTGCGCTCCACGGCGTACGCCCGCGCAGCCGGCTGGGCGGTGGGCGGGCTGCTCGCGCTGCTCGTCGTGCTGCTGGCGGTGAACTTCGTACGTCGCCGCCGACCGCGACCCCCGGCCGCTCCTGCCGGGACTCCGTCAGCCGCGCCGCCGGGAACCCCCGCCGGCAGCGACCCTGCCCGGGACCCGGTGCGCCCGTGACCGAGGAGTCACTCGCGCACCCGGACGGGCCGCGGGCCGCACCCGATCAGCTCGCCGAGGCCGTGCTCGGTGACGTCGCCGCTGGATCGGCCGCGGCCGGGCCGCAGGAGGCCGCAGAGGTGACAGCGAGCTCCCCCGAGGCGCTCGCCGACGCCGAGCAGCGCACGGTGCTGCGCTCGAGCGCCGTCATGGGTGTCGGCACGGTCGTCTCGCGCATCAGCGGGGTGGTCCGCGGGGCGGCGCTCGCGGCCGCGATCGGGGTGTCCGGACCGGTCGCCGACCTGTTCGCGCTCGGCAACACGCTGCCGAACATCGTCTACATCCTGGTGATCGGCGGCGCCCTCAACGCGGTCTTCATCCCGCAGCTGGTGCGCCACATGCAGCGCGACCCGGACCAGGGGTCCGCCTTCGCCGACCGGCTGATCACGGTCGTCGGGGTGGCGCTGCTGGTGACGACGGCGCTCGCGATCGCGGCCGCGCCGCTGATCGTGGCCCTCTACACCGGTGACGGCTACACGCCGGCGCAGGTCGCGCTCGCCACCGACATCACCCGCTACTGCTTGCCGCAGATCTTCTTCTACGGCGCCTACACGATGCTCTCGCAGGTACTGAACGCGCGCGGTCACTTCGCGGTGCCGATGTTCGCCCCGATCGTGAACAACATCGTCTCGATCGGCGCCTTCCTGGCGTTCTTCTGGCTGTGGGGCACGGCACCCGCACGCGACGGGATGCTGACCCCGACCCAGACGCTCGTGCTCAGCCTGGGCGCCACCCTCGGCGTGGCCGCGCAGGCGGCGGTGCTGATCCCCGTCGTGCTGCGTCGCGGCTACCACTACCGGCCGCGGTTCGACTGGCGGGGGGCCGGGCTCGGCCGGGCCGGATCGCTGGCCTTCTGGACCGTCGGGCTGGTGCTCGTCAACCAGGCCGCGTACGTGGTGATCGTGCGCCTGCTCGGCACCGCCGGCGCGCTGGCGACGGCGACCGACTCGACCCAGGGCGGTCTCGTCACGTACCAGAACGCCCATCTGGTGTTCATCCTCCCGCACTCGATCATCACGGTGTCGCTCGTCACCGCGCTGCTGCCCCGGATGAGCCGCGCGGCGGCCGCGCACGACTGGGCCGGGCTCGCCGACTACGTCGCCGGTGGTGCGCGTACCGCGGCAGCAGCGGTCGTCCCGGCGGCCGCGGCGCTGATCGCGTTCGGGCCGGCCCTCGCCGAGCTGCTCTTCGGGTACGGCGCCGCCAACGACAACGCGGGCTCGGTGACCTTCCTCGGCACCGTGGTGAGCGTCTTCGCGCTCGGACTGGTGCCCTTCACGTTGTTCTACCTGGTGCTGCGCGGCTGGTACGCGCTCGAGGCGACCCGCACCGCGTTCTGGGTCACCGTGGTGCTGAACGCGATCAACCTGGCGCTCGCGTACGGGTTCTTCCAGATGGTCCTCTCGAGCGGCCGCTCCGGGGCGAACGCCGTCGCCGGGATCGCCTTCGCGTACGTCGTCGCGTACTGGATCACCGCACTGCTGGCCTGGTGGCTGCTGGCGCGCCGACTGGGCGGTCTGCAGACCCGGCGGACGGCGGCGTCGCTGCTGCGGATGGTCGCCGCCGCCCTGGTCGCCCTCGTCGTCATGTTCGCGGTCCAGCTGCTCGTCCTGCAAGTGCCCGGGCCGCGCACGATCACGGTCCTGCTCGACCTCGTGGTCGCGGGCGGAGCGGGACTCGGGGCGTACCTGCTGCTGGCGCGGCTGCTGGGCATCTCGGAGGTCACCGAGGTGACCGCGCTGCTGCGTGCCCGATTGCGGCGCCGGTAGCGCGCGGACCACCGACCCGGCGCATGATGTCGGACGGGGCAAGGGAGCCGCCGTGCGCGTACTGGTCGTCGAGGACGAGATCAACCTCGCCGAGACACTGCGGCGCGGGCTCGCGCGTCACGGCGCCGTGGTGGAGGTCGCGCACGATGGTGTCGACGGGTTGTGGCTCGCGACGGAGCGGCCGTTCGACGTGATGGTCCTCGACATCATGCTGCCTGCGCTGAACGGCTACCGGCTGCTGCAAGAGCTGCGCCGGCGTGAGATCTGGACGCCGGTGCTCATGCTCACGGCCAAGGACGGCGAGTACGACCAGGCCGACGCTTTCGACCTCGGCGCGGACGACTACGTCACGAAGCCGTTCAGCTTCCTGCTGCTGCACGCCCGGCTCCGCGCACTCGTACGCCGCGGCGGGCCAGCGCGGCCGACCGTGCTGCGTGCGGGCGGCCTGAGCCTTGACCCGGCGCGGCGCCGGGTCGAGCGCGATGGCGAGGAGGTCACACTCACGCCGCGAGAGTTCGCACTGCTCGAGTACCTGCTACGCAACTGCGGGGACGTGGTGAGCAAGACCGACATCCTCACGGCTGTCTGGGACCCGGCCTTCGACGGCGACGTCAACGTCGTCGAGGTGTACATCGGCTATCTGCGACGCAAGCTCGATATTCCCTACGGCCGCAATACGATCCAGACCGTACGGGGCGTCGGCTACCGACTGGTCGACGAGGTCTGATCCCTCCTCCAACATCCGCTCCACCAGCGACCCGCGCGCCGTAACCATTCGATGGTCAATCGACGCAACCCCTCGACGGTCGAGAGCGCAGCACGCCCGCAACCACACGCCGGTCGAGCGCGCAGCGCGTCCGCAACCGTGCGATGGTCGAGCGCAGTCGAGACTGTGCGCCATGTGGTCTCGACTCCGCTCGACCACCGAGGGGTCACCCGGGTCCAGATCATTGGGGCGGACGTGGGATCGACATTGACGGGGTCTGAGCCCTGATCCACCGATGATCATGATGCTGTGAGCGTGGCGTAACACAAGAATGCCCTTGCTGGGCGGGAGAATTGGGCTTGCTGAAGGTCCAGATCCAACGCCGAGCAAGGGGCACCCTGTAAGTGAAACCTTCTCA
>JAFIHG010000003.1 GCA_017848795.1 Candidatus Nanopelagicales bacterium
CCCTGCCCGAACAGGGCGCGACCACGGACCCGAAGTGGAAGAGCCGGACAGACCGGCGGCCCCCACACGCCCCACCACCCGCGACAGCCCTCAAAGATCACAATCGAGGCCCACGCATAGTCGCCGGTGGATCAGGGCTCAGTGCGCGACGCGCGCGAGGCGCTGGGCGGCCGGGTCGTGCATGGAGCACGACACGAGCAGCGCGATCGCCGGTAGCGCGATCAGCACCGCCAACGTCAGCCGCAGCGAGGTCGTGTCCGCGAGCCAGCCGAGGACCGGACTGAACAGGCCGCCGACCGTGACGGCGAGCCCGACGGTCACCCCGCTGGCGGTGCCGATCCGGTTGGGCAGGTAGTCCTGGCCGAGCATCACGAAGACGCTGAACGGCATGAAGAGGGCGACCCCGGTGACGGCGACGAGCGCGAGCGCCGCGAGTTCGTTCCCGACCAGCACCACGCCGGCCAGTGCCGGGACGCTGAGCGCCAGCCCGATGCGGATGCTCGCGAGCCGGCCGCGCCGGTCGGCGAGCCAGCCGCCGAGGAGGGTCCCCACCCCGCCGGCTACGAGGAACACGGTGAGCGCAGCCCCGCCGACGGCCTCGGAGGTGCCGAGCTGGTGGATGAAGTACACGGCGAGGAACGAGGTGATCCCGAAGAACACGATGGACCGTACGACGACGACGCCGGTCAGCCGTAGGAAGGCCGGCCAGTCGTCCGTCCCGGACGGCATCGTCTGACGGCGCTGCTGGCCGGTGCGCCCCTCGAGCACGGTCCGGAGCCGCGCCACCAGGAACAGCGCCATGGCGAGCGCGGGAGCGACGAGCAGCACCGTGCCGCGCACCCCGAACGCGAGCAGCACCGGAGTGGTGACGAGCGACCCGAGCGCGAACCCGACATTGCCCCCCAGGGCGAACACGCTCATTCCCCGGTTGCTCTCACCGGCCGCCTGCCGGGCGGCGCGGGCGGCCTCGGGGTGGAAGGCTGCGACACCCAGGCCGGACAGCGCGATGACCAGCCAGGTGACCAGGTACGTGGGGGAGAGCCCGACCAGGGCGACCCCGACGGCCGCGGTCGACAGCCCGGCCGGGATCATCCACTGCCGGGGTCGGCGGTCGGTCCACCAACCGAACAGCGGCTGGGTCACCGACGAGAGCACCGTGGCGGCAAGGGTGAGGCCGGCGATCGCCGCGTAGGTGTAGTGCCGTTCGAGGACGAGGAACGGCAACAGTGCCGGCACCGCACCCTGGTAGAAGTCGTCGACCACGTGCGAGGCGGACAGCAGCGCGACGCCACGGCGGTTCATGCCGTGCCCGTCGCTCTCACGACTCCACAGTGCCAAAGCCGGACGCGTGCGAACGCGCCGGGTCGCATCAAAGCTGCGCAACGGGATCGGGAGTACGGCACTGCGGGAGTTGCCCGTCGCACGCGCGGGGAGCGGTGCTCGGCGGCCCGCTCGCCTGCGGCTGCGCGCTCCCGATCACGGGCGTGGCGGGCCGCGGTGCTCGGGTTACGCTGCCGGTCGGTCCAGCGGCATCAGGGGAAGGTGACAGTGACAGACGTCGGGTCGCGGCACCGTCGCACGCCGACCCGGCGCCGTCCGCGGCGCGCTAACGCGCGCCGGCTGTTGCTCGGGGGGCTCGCCGTCGTGGTGGTGGCGCTCGCGGCGGTCGGGGTCTGGATGGCGCGTGATGCCGTCCGGGCGCGGGACGAGCTCGTCCAGGCCTCCGACCTGGTCGGAGCGCTCAAGGGTGAGCTCGCCGCAGGTGACACAGCGGCCGCCCGGACGACGATGACCGCACTGCAGCAGCACGCCCGTCAGGCCCACGCCGACCTGGACGGACCGCAGTGGTCGGTGGCGAGCCGGGTCCCGTTCCTCGGGCCGAACGTCGCCGCCGCACGCACCGTCGCCGCGGTGGTCGACGAGCTGTCCACCGGCGCCTTGCCCGGGCTGGTCGCGACGACGGCCGCGCTCGACGAGATCACCGGACCCGAGGGCGTGGACCTGCGTCCGGTGCTCGCGGCCGGCCCGGCGATCACGGCGGCCGACGCACGCGTCGCCGCCGCGCAGCAGCGGCTCACGACGATCGACCCTGCGGACCTCGACAGCCGCATCGCTGCCCCCGTCGAGCGGCTGCGTGCGGCGCTCGCCGACGTCCGCGGCACGACCGCCGCGGCCGCCACGGCGATGACGGTGCTACCGGGCCTGCTCGGCGCCGACGGTCCCCGGCGCTACCTGCTGCTCGTGCAGAACAACGCGGAGGTGCGGGCCACCGGCGGCCTGCTCGGGTTCGTGGCGACCCTCGACGCGGACGAGGGGAAGGTGGAGCTGACCGGTTCGCGGGCCGGCTCCTCGATGCCGGTGCTCGAACGCGCGCCGATCCCGCTCACGCCGGAGGAGAAGGAGGTGTTCGGGCCGCAGCTGGGCCAGTACTTCGGCGACGCCAACTTCACGCCCGACTTCCCGCGTACCGCGCAGATCGTGACGGCGATGTGGCAGCGCGAGACCGGTGTCGCGGTCGACGGGGTGTTCTCGATCGACCCGGTGGCGCTGGCCGCCGTTCTGCGCGCCACCGGCCCCGTGGACCTGCCCGGCGGGCGCCAGCTCGATGCGGACAACGCGGTACGGCTGCTGCTCAACGACGTCTACCTGCGCATCGCCGACCCGGTGAAGCAGGACCGGTTCTTCGCAGCGGCGGCGACCGCGATCTTCCGTGCCATCACCAGCGGGCAGGGCGACACGCTGGGGGCGGTGCACGCGCTGGCCGAGGCGACCGGGCAGGGCCGGGTGTACGCCTGGTCGGCGCACGAGTCGGAGCAGACCGTGCTCGCCCGCACCGCGCTGTCCGGTCACCTGGTCGGCTCCGCAGGTGACGCCCCCGTCGTCGGGGTGTATCTCAACGACGGGTCCGGCGCGAAGATGAGCTACTACCTGGACACCTCCGTCACCGTCGCGCAACGGTGCACCGCGGACGGTCAACGGCTCACCACCACCGTCACGATGCACTCGAACGCCCCCGCGGACGCCGCGAAGCTGCCCTTCTACGTGACCGGAGGCGGCAACTACGTCCCGGTCGGGCACACGTACACGACCGTCGCCGTCTTCAGCCCCACGGGCGGAACGGTCGTGAGCGTGAGCGACCCGGAGGCGTTCACGGTCGCGCCGTACGAGGACATGAAGGTCGCACTCGGCACCGTGGACCTCGCCCCGGGCGAGACCAAGACGTTCAGCGTGGAGCTGGCCGCGCCGCAGTCCGCCGTCCCGGAGGTCCGCCTGACGCCCGGCGTACGGACGATGCCGGCCACGGTGACCGGCGCCGGCTGTGGGACAGCACGATGAGGGTCCTCGCGGTGTGCACCGGCAACGTCTGCCGCTCCCCGGCTGTCGAACGACTGCTGGGCACCTGGCTGGGGCCGGCCGGGATCGAGGTACGCAGCGCGGGGACGCATGCGCTCGTCGGTGCGCCGATGAGCGAGCCGATGGCCGCGCTCGTGGCCGGTGCCGGTGGACGCCCGGAGGGTTTCGCCGCCCGGCAGCTGACCGAGGCGCTGCTCGCCGAATCCGACCTGGTGCTCGCCCTGACGACCGCCCATCGCGCTGCGGTGGTGGAGGCCTACCCGCGGGCACTGCGTACCGCCTTCACGTTGCGCGAACTGGCGCGGCTCGGCCGAGCACTCGCGCCCGACGCGCTCGCACCGGGGCTCGCCGCGGACCGGCTGCGAGCGCTGGTGCCGCTCGCGCTGGCAGCCCGCTCCGAGCATCCAGCGGCCCCGGGGGACGACGACGTCGAGGACCCGTACCGGCGCGGTGAGGAGGTCTACCGGCGCAGCTTCGGCCAACTGCTGCCAGCGGTCCACACCTTGCTGGAGATCGCCGTCGGTTGAGCCTCCGTCGCCAACGGGCGGGGCCGCCATGCCGTCCGGGGCGCTCCCTAGGATCGCAGGCGTGGCTGGCCGGATCCGCGCGGAGGACATCGAGCTGGTCCGGGAGCGGGCGCGCATCGACGAGGTCGTCCGCGACTACGTCTCGCTGCGCTCCGCGGGTGGCGGCAGCCTGAAGGGTCTCTGCCCGTTCCACGAGGAGCGCACCCCCTCGTTCCAGGTCACTCCGAGCCGCGGCTTCTACTACTGCTTCGGGTGCGGTGAGGGCGGCGACGTGCTCACCTTCGTGCAGAAGGTCGATCATGCGACCTTCGTCGAGGCGGTCGAGAAGCTCGCCGCCCGGTTCGGTGTGGCCCTGCGGTACGAGGAGGGCGGCGCCGCCCCGGTCCGCCGCACCGGCGAGCGCACCCGGCTGCTCGACGCGCACCGGCACGCTGCGGCGTACTACGTGCAGCAGCTGCGTTCGCCGCAGGCCCAGCCGGCGCGGCAGTTCCTGACCGAGCGCGGGTTCGACGAGGGCGCCTGGGAGCGCTTCGGAGTGGGTTACGCGCCGACCGGGTGGGACAACCTGCTGACGGTCCTGCGCGCGAAGGGCTACTCCGACGACGAGATCGTCGGGGCGGGTCTCGCCGCGCGTCGCGACCGCGGGCCGTACGACCGGTTCCGCGGCCGGCTGGTGTGGCCGATCCGGGACCTCTCCAGCGACGTCATCGGCTTCGGCGCCCGACGCTTGGGTGAGGACGACGACGGCCCGAAGTACCTCAACACCCCCGAGACGGCGATCTACAAGAAGTCGCAGGTGCTCTACGGCATCGACCTGGCCCGGCGGGACATCGCGCGGACCAAGCAGGCGGTCGTCGTCGAGGGCTACACGGACGTCATGGCGGCGCACCTGGCCGGCGTGACGACCGCGATCGCGACCTGCGGCACCGCGTTCGGCGGCGAGCACGTCAAAGTGCTGCGCCGGCTGCTCGCCGACGACGATGTCTTCGCAGGTCAGGTGGTGTTCACCTTCGACGGCGACGCCGCCGGTCGCAAAGCGGCACTGCGCGCGTTCTCCGAGGACCAGAAGTTTGTCGCCCAGACCTACGTCGCGGTCGAGCCGAGCGGCCTGGACCCGTGCGACCTGCGCCTGGCGAACGGGGACGAGGCCGTACGTGCCCTCGTGGCGGGTCGGGTACCGCTGTTCGAGTTCGCGATCCGGGCCGAGCTGGACGGCGTCGATGTCGGCACGGCCGAAGGCCGGGTCGCGGGACTGCGGCGTGCCGCGCCGGTCGTCGCGCGGATCCGGGACGTGGCCCTGCGCCCGGAGTACGTCAAACTGCTCGCGGGGTGGCTCGGCATGGAGCCGGAGGTCGTGTCCCGCGCCGTCGCGGACGCGCTGCGCCAGGACCGCCGACCGGCACCGGTCGTGCCGGCGCCGCCGGACGCCCCCGCCGTGGCCCGGCTGCCCCGGCCCGACCCGCGCGACAAGGTCGCAGCCGTGGAGCGCGAGGCGCTCAAGGTCGCCCTGCAGGTGCCGCAGCTCGCCGGTTCGTGGGTGGACTCCCTGGAGGAGGGCAGCTTCACCGCGCCGGCCTACCGCGCGGTCTACGCGGCGATCGCGGGCGCGGGGGAGGCTGGTGCCGGACTCGTCGGCCGCGCCTGGGTCGACGCCGTGCTGGGCGCCGCCGCCGACGACGCGGTCCGGCGCGTCGTGCTCGAGCTGAGCGTGGACGCGCTGCCCAAGGAGAATCCCGACCAGCGGTACGCCGTATCGGTCGTCGCCCGCCTGTTGCAGCTGGTCGCCGACCGGAGGATCACCGAGGTGAAGGCACACCTGTCGCAGGCGGATCCCACGAGCCCGACCCATGCGCAGTTGTTCGCCGACCTGCTGGCGATCGAGGCGTACCGGCGCGAGCTGCGCGAGCACGTGGCAGGCGGGAGCGCCGACTGATGCGCGTGCCGAGACCGGTCCGCGATCTCGTCGGCCGCGAGCGCGTCCTGACCTTCACCCGTGACGCGGACGGCCGGCTCGTCATCGTCACGCCGCGTGCGCTGTACCTGCCCGACGGGCCGGGCCGGCTGCCGTGGGACCGGGTCCTGCACGCCTCCTGGGACGCGCCGTCGTTGCTGTTGACGCTGCAGCCCGAGCCGGGCCTGCCGGCGTACGAGCTCCGCCTGGCCCTGCCGGCGCCCGGCTCGGTGCCGGCAGTGCTGCGTGAGCTCGTCACAGCAAGCGTCGTCGGCGAGACCCACGTCGAGCTCGCGGGCGGACGTGGCGTGCGCCTCGTCGCGCGGCGTACCGAGGAGGGCACGGTCCGCTGGTCCGTCGTCTTCGACGCGGGACTGGATCCGGCCGACCCCGAGCTGCGCGGCCGGGCCGATGCCGCGCTCGCGGAGGTCCGCGCCGCCTGGGGGGTGTGACGCTCTCGCGGTGCCGGGCAGCACGCGCCGCTTGCTATCCTCACCTCGCGCATCCCGCAGCGGGGGCGCGCGCGGTCCCGCATAGCTCAATTGGCAGAGCAGCCGGCTGTTAACCGGCAGGTTATTGGTTCGAGTCCAATTGCGGGAGCCACCGCTCCTCTCGGTCGCGAGACCCGTGAGGGCCGGCCGTCCGCGCGCACGCGTGTCCATCGCGCCCGCGTCCGCCCGGTGAGGACCGCCGCTCACCACCACCACGACCACCACCACCGCGACCGCCAAGGTCACGGCAAGGTAACGGCCACGTCACGACACCGCCCGAGATGTTGACAGGCGCCGACCCTCCGGGAGACAGTGCGGTGTCTCGTACTGTGAGGCGGCAGCATCACATTGCGAGATGGGAGCCCAGCGGGGTGCGACCCACTCCCAGGTGTGCGAAGGGCCCGAACTGATCCGGTGTCCCGCACGTCTCCCGGTTGTCCGTGTCGACAGGCGGCCGACACCACTGCGTGTACGGCGTGAGGACGTCATCGCGTCGCCGGTCCCGAACAGAGGCTGTTGGAGATGAAGAAGACCACCTGGCGGGGGCTCGCGGCGTTGGTGGCCGTCCCCGTGATCATGTTGGCCGGCTGCGGCAGCTCGTCGTCGGGTGCACCAGCCGACGACGGTACGGCCGCCGCTTGCACGAAAGGTGAGCAGCCGGACGTCAACTGTGACGGCAAGGTGGTCGTCGGGGTGATGAGTCCGGGTGATACCAACGACAAGGGCTACTACCAGGGGTTCGTGGACGAGGGCCGCGCGTTCGCTGAATCCAAGGGCTGGTCCACGATCGTCATCGACAAGATCAACCCGGCGGACGGGGCCAACCAGGCCAAGAACCTGTGCCGGCAGCACGCGGACCTGATCGCCATCGGCGCTAGCGAGCTCAAGGACTCGCTCGTGGCAACGAGCGACCCGAGCTGCGCCGGGGTCCAGTGGTACATCGCGACCACGGCACCGCTCGAGCAGACGGACGCCTTCGTGCAGTCCAACGACTTTCCGGACGAGCAGGCAGTTGCCGCCGGGTACGCGGCCGGCCTGCTGCTCAAGGAGCGGAGCGGGACTGCGGCTGGCTACATCTCCGGCCCTGAGCTCGAGTTCGCCAAGGTCGGTGCCAAGGGGTTCCTAGCGGGGCTCCGGCTGGTGGTTCCGGACGCGACCCTCGTGGAGACGTACACCGGAGACTTCGACGACTCGGCGAAGGCCAAGGAGGCCGCGCAGACCCAGATCGGCAAGGGCGTCCAAGTGATCTGGCCCTACCTGGGCGGCGCGACCGATGCCGTCGTGAGCCTGGCGAACGAGACCGATGTGCTCACGCTCAC
Organism: Candidatus Nanopelagicales bacterium; assembly: GCA_017848795.1. Lineage (GTDB taxonomy): Bacteria > Actinomycetota > Actinomycetes > S36-B12 > CAIYMF01 > JAFIHG01. The sequence continues at coordinate 7,643 of JAFIHG010000003.1, forward strand.
TCCGGGCGGGAACCGGTGCGATGACCCGACCGTCAAGTACGACGTCTCCGTCATCTACCAGCCGGGGGCCTACTTCGCTGCCGCGCTCAAGGAGTTCGAGCAGGGCAAGCTCGAGATGGGCACGACTCGGACCTGGCGGATCGGCGTGGACCCGGTACCCACCGTCATCATGTGCGAGCCGCACACGGCGCTGCAGCCGGAGGTCGACAAGGTCATGAAGGAGATCGGTGACGGCACGATCGACGTCGACGCCGAGATCGCGAAAGCGTCGAACTAAGGCAAGAACCTGGCCGCTTACCATTGACAGCGGCCGTCGCACAGGGAACGCTCTGATTCTCACATTGCGAGGCCCCGCCTCACAATATGAGACGACCTCGGAGGAGGCGCGGAGGCAGTGACGAGCCGCCGCATCTGCTGCCGAACACCCGCACGACCAGTCACGTCCACCAGGTCGACAGCCACGCCCCGGGCGCGGTTACGACTACCGAACTGTCAGGAGACAGAATGAAGATCAGGTTCCGCGCCACCGCGGTTGCCGCACTGGCAGTGCCTGCGCTGCTGCTGGCCGGCTGCGGCGGCTCGAGCTCGAGCGCGCCGGCCGGCGACGGTTCACCCGCGGCGAGCGAGACCGCTGGTGGCGGCGGTCAGCCCGATGTGAACGGCGACGGTCAGGTCGTCATCGGGATCATGAGCCCGGGTGACACCAAGGACAACGGCTACTACCAGAGCTTCGTCGACGAGGCCAACACGTTCGCCGCGGACAACGGCTGGAAGGTCATCACGATCGACAAGATCAACCCGTCCGACGGCAAGAACCAGGCGCTGAACCTGTGCCGGCAGAAGGCCGACCTCATCGCGATCGGTGCGAGCGAGCTCAAGGACGCGCTCGCGGCGACCACCGACCCGGTGTGCGAGGGCGTCAACTGGTACATGAACGGTGGCGTGGGCGTCGAGCAGACGAAGTACTTCGCGCAGTCGACCGAGAACCTGCCGGAGAACCTGTTCAACACCGGTTACGCCGCTGGTCTTGCAATGAAGGAGAAGGGCATCACGAAGGCCGGCTACATCAGCGGTCCGGAAGCCGACTTCTCCAAGCAGGCCGCTGTCGCCTTCCTGCTGGGCATCCAGGAGGTCATCCCGGACGCCACGCTGGCCGAGACCTACACCGGTGACTTCAACGACTCCGCCAAGGCGAAGGAAGCAGCGCAGGCGCAGATCTCGCAGGGCGTCGGACTCATCTACCCCTACCTGGGCGGGGCGACCGACGCGGTCGCGACGCTCGCCAACGAGAACAACATCCTGACGGTCACGCCCGGCACCGACCGGTGCGAGGACCCGACGACACCGTTCAGCATCTCGTCCATCTTCAGCCCCGGGGCGTACTTCGCCGCTGCCCTGGGCGAGTTCAAGAACAACAGCCTGGAGATGGGCAAGACCCGCGAGTGGCGGGTGGGCAAGGACCCGGTCCCCTCGGTGAAGCTCTGCGGTGAGTTCGCCAGCCTGCAGCCGCAGGCCGACGAGATGATGAAGAAGATCGGCGACGGCGAGATCGACATCCAGTCGAAGTTCGACGCCGCCTACAAGGGCTAGGACCCAGCTCGGCGTACGCGCAGGCTGCAGGGCGGCCTGCGCGTACGCCGAGCGGGTCGGCTCGCGACGAGGGCGTCGTGACCGACCCGACGGACGAGGCAGCCGACAGGACGGACGAGACTGCAGATGCAGACGCAGCACGCCGAAGCTCCGAGCGGCCGTACGGCCCCGGCGGTGGAGCTTCGCGGACTGACCAAGCGCTACGGCTCGATCGTGGCGTGCGACGACGTGCACCTGACGGTGCCGCAGGGTGAGATCCACGGCTTGCTCGGCCAGAACGGCGCCGGCAAGAGCACCCTGGTGAAGATGTTGCTCGGGCTCGTCTCGCGCGATGCCGGCCAGATCCTGCTGGGTGGGCGGTCGGTGGAGATCCCGGACCCGCTCGCGGCTGCCGAGCTGGGCATCGGAATGGTGCACCAGCACTTCAGCCTGGTCAACGAGCTCACGGTCTGGGAGAACGTGACGCTGGGCGAGCCGGGGCGCCCGGACCCGGCGCGGACCAAGGCTCTCGTGCGTTCCATCGGCGAACGGTACGGTCTGACGGTCGATCCGGACGTGCGCGTCGAGGAGCTCTCGACGGGGGAGCGCCAGCGGGTCGAGATCATCAAGTGCCTGCGGCGCGATCCGAACCTGCTCATCCTGGACGAGCCGACCTCGGTGCTGACGCTCGCCGAGTCACGCGAGCTGTTCTCGGTGCTGCGCCGGGTCGTGCAGGACGAAGGGCGGACCGTCATCCTGATCAGCCACAAGCTCGACGAGATCCTCGACGCGACCGACCACGTCACGATCATGCGATCCGGGCGGGTCGTCGCCCAGCGCGCCACCTGCGACACCGACGAGCGTGAGCTGGCCCGGGAGATGGTGGGCCGCGAGCTCTCGAAGTGGGTGGCCGCCTCCGCGCTCGGCGACCTGGACCGGCTGGTCGACCCGTCGCACTCGACCGATGCCGCGATGCTCGACCGGACCGAGTCGATCGACGAGGACCGCTTCCCGGTCCGGTTGCGGATCACCGACGCGTACCTGAGCGAGGAGGGACGTCCCCAGCTGCAAGGACTCTCGCTGGAGCTGCGCGCCGGTGAGATCACCGGGCTCGCCGGGATCGAAGGCAACGGGCAGCGGGCGCTCGGCGATGTGCTGTCCAGCCTGATCCCGCTCGACTCGGGCACCGTCGAGGTCGACGGCGTCGCCCTCCCGACCGGCCGCCCGGGGGTCATGCACCGGGCCGGGATCGGCGTGATCCCCGAGGACCGCCACCAGTCGGGGTGCGTGCTCGACATGAGCGTCGCGGAGAACCTGGTGATGTCGACGGTCAATTCTGTCGCGACCCGGGGCATGGTCAGCCGCTCGCGGATCCGTGCCAACGCCGAACGCCTCATCGAGCAGTTCGAGATCTCCACCCCGTCGCCCGACACCCCGATGCGCCAGCTGTCCGGCGGCAACCAGCAGAAGGTCGTCCTGGCCCGTGAGCTCTCCCTCGACCCGAAGATCCTCGTCGCGGCGTACCCGACGCGTGGCCTGGACGTCGGGGCGATCGAATACATGACTCAGCAGTTGCACGCCGCCGCGAACCGCGGCATCGCCGTCCTGCTGATCTCGACCGAGCTGGAGGAGATCCTCACGCTCTCGCACCACATCGCGGTGATCCACCGGGGTGCCATCGTCGGCCGGATGCGGCGCGTCGACGTCGATGCCGAGCGGCTCGGCATGATGATGGGAGGGCAAGCGGCATGAGCGACACCGCAACGCGGCCGGCGCCCCCGGCGCCGCCCAAGTCGACCGGGGTCGCCGTGACGACCGCCATCTGGTGGCGTCGTGCGCTGCCGATGGCGGCGCTGTACGCGGTGTCGCTCGGGATCGCCCTGACCCTCGCAGCGCTGCTGGTCATGATGACCGGCGCCTCGCCCTGGTCGGCGGTCGAGGCGCTGTACGAAGGGAGCCTGGCCAGCCCCGCCGCCATCGGGCTGTCGCTGGACAAGGCGGCACCGCTGCTGATCGTCGCGCTCGGCACCTGCATCGCCGCACGCGCCGGGTTGTTCAACATCGGGCAGGAGGGCCAGCTGCTCATCGGCGCAGCAGTCTTCACCACGATCGCGCTATTCATGCCCGGGCCCGGCCCGCTGGTGCTGATCGTCGCGCTGATCGGCGGTGCGCTCGGCGGCGCGTTCTGGGCCGGCATCGCCGCCGTGCTCTATTTCTGGCGCGGCATCCCCGTCGTGATCACCACGCTGCTGCTGGTGTACATCTCGGCACAGGTCGTCTTCTACTCGGTCAGCCAGTCCTGGTGGCTGCAGGAGCACCTGCCGACCGGCGGGGTGATGGCGCCACAGTCCGACCTGCTGCCGGAGGACCGGTGGCTACCGCACTTCGGTGAGTACCCCGGCCTCAACTTCGCCAGCACGATCGTCATCGCGCTGGTCCTGACGGTGATCGTGACGGTGATGCTGCGCCGCAGCACCTGGGGCTTCCGGCTGCGGATGCTCGGGATGAACCGCTCCGCGGCCCGCCGCGCCGGGGTCAGCGCCCTGGTGTTCGGTGGCACTGCGCTGCTGCTCTCCGGCGCGTTCGCCGGTTTCGCCGGCGCCGCCATGGTGGGCGGCGGCAACCACCGGATGCAGCCGGGGATCTCCGAGAACAGCGGCTGGGACGGCCTGCTCGTCGCCCTCGTGGCCCGCGAGAACCCGGTGCTCGCGGTGCCGGTCGCGATCTTCTTCGGCATGCTGCGCGCCGGCGGCGGGTTCCTCGCCTCGACCGGCGTACCGCGCTACATCGTCGACGTCGTGACCGCGATCCTCGTGCTCGCCGTCGTCTTCCCGCCGGCCTTCCGGCTCTACCAGCGTCAGATCGCCACGCGTCGCCAGGCCAAGGCCCTGGCCGCGGCCACCTCCGGAGCTGCCGCATGATCGAGAGCATCGCCCTCATCCTGGCCAGCACCATGCGCCTCGCCACGCCGCTGGCCTTCGCCGCCGCCGGGGAGTACATCGCCGAACGCGCCGGCATGATCAACATCTCGATCGAGGCGATGATGCTCGGCGGTGCGTTCTCGGCCGTCTGGGGCGCGACGCTCACCGGCTCGCCGGTGCTCGGACTGGTGTTCGGCATGCTCGCCGGCCTGCTCATCGGGTTCATCCACGCGAACTTCAGCCACCGGCTCACGGTCAACACCTACGTGGTCGGCCTGACGCTGAACCTGCTGGTGCTCGGCCTGACGAGCTTCCTGCTCGACGTCATGGACCTCAGCCAGGCGCAGGTGTCGAAGTTCGCCATCCCGATCCTGTCCGACCTGCCACTGGTCGGGGACGCCCTGTTCAACCAGCGCTGGCCCGCGTACCTGCTGTGGATCCTGATCCCCGGCATCTGGTACGCGATGTACCGCACCCGGTGGGGCCTGAACATGCGGGCCATCGGCGAGAACCCGTCCGCCGTCGACGCGACCGGGATCGACGTCCTGAAGCGCCAGCGGTTCGCGCTGCTGATCGTCGGGGTCCTCTCCGGCCTCGGCGGCGCGTACCTCTCCGTCGGCGAGGTCGGGCTGTTCAACCAGAACATGACGGCCGCGCGCGGCTACGTCGTCATCGCGGCGGTCATCTTCGGCGGCTGGTCGCTCAAGGGCACCATGATCGGCTGCCTGGTGTTCGGCGCGGCCGACGCCATGCGCCTTGCCCTTCCGGCGCTCGGGGTCACCCTGAACGCGCAGCTGCTGATCGCCTCCCCGTACATCCTGGCGATCCTGGCCATGGTGCTGTTCGCCAAGAGCAACCGCGCGCCGGGCTCCTACGGCAGACCCTTCGTCCGGGGGGTCGTGTGACCCGCTCGAACAACTCGGACACGCGCAGCTTCGCAGCACGGAGGCAACGATGAAGGCCGCCCTCTACCGCAGCCACGGCGGCCCCGAGGTGCTGGAGTACGCCGAGGTGCCCGACCCGGTCCCGGGTCCCGGTGACGTCGTCGTCCGGGTCGCCGCCGTCGGGTTGAACCGGCTCGACCTGCTGCAACGGCAGGGTCCCGGGATGATGCCCGGGTTCTCCCTGCCCCACATCGCCGGGATGGACGTCGCCGGGGAGATCGTCGCCACAGGAGCAGGTGTACCGGCGTCCCGCGTCGGTGAGCGCGTCGTCGTGAACCCCGCGATCGCCTGCGGCCGCTGCGACTTCTGCCGCCGCGGTATGGACCACCTGTGCGGCGAGAAGGCCGTCGTCGGAGGCAACCGCGCCGGGGGCTACGGCGCGCTGTGCGTCGTACCGGCAACCCATGCCCACCACGTCGCCGACCACGTGGACCTCGTCGAAGCGGCCGCCATGCCCACGGTGTACTCGCTCGCATGGCACGCCCTGTTCGAGACCGGCCGGCTCGCGATCGGCGAGACGCTGATGGTCCACGCCGCCGCGAGCGGGGTGACGACAGCGGCCGTCCAGCTCGCGAAGCGGGCAGGAGCCCGCGTCATCGTCACGGCGCGCACCGACGAGGAGCTCGACCATGCGCGCCGGCACGGGGCGGACGAGTTCATCAACACCACCGAGAAGGATGTCGTCGCCGCCGTCATGGACCTGACGCGCGGGCGCGGGGTGGACATGGTGTTCGACCACCTGGGTCCCGCGCTGTTCTCCGAGTCGGTCCGCTCGCTGCGGCCCAAGGGGCGATTGGTCTTCTGCGGCACGACGACCGGCGCGACCGTGCAGCTGCTGCTGCCCGAGGTCTACCGCTTCGGGGTAGCGCTGCTCGGCTCGGAGAGCTACGGGTTCGAGGAGTTCGCCCGGATGCTCGAGTACTGCTGGGACGCCGGGCTCACCTCCATGGTGGACCGGGTGCTGCCGATCAGCGAGGTCGCCACAGCGCACGAGCTGATGGCGAGCGACGCGCTGCGCGGCAAGCTCGTGATGACGCACTGACCGCGCGTCGTGCGCACGGCGCGAAGAGTGCCATGAGAGAAGGGGAAACCGAGTTGACCGACATCCAGACCACCACCGAGGGTGCCGCAGCGAACGGGGCGCCGAACACGTTGCTGACCCACATCGCGTTCCCGGTACGGAACCTCGATGCACAGCTGGCCTTCTACGCCAAGTACACGAACATGGTGGTGATCCACCAGCGCAAGGACGAGGAGACCGGCCTGCGCACCGTATGGATCGCCAACCAGCGCGATGTCACCGACGCTGCGGCCCGGTTCGTCATCGTGCTCATCGAAGGGTCGGTCCCGAAGAACATCGTCGGGGACATCAAGGAGGAGTACACCTTCCTGACCTCCTTCAGCCACCTGGGCATCTCGATGGACAGCCGCGAGGACGTCGACCGCGTCGCCGCGATGGCCAAGGAGGACGGCGTCCTCGTCCTCGGACCGATGTACCGCAACGAGGTAGTCGGCTACATCTGCCTGATCAAGGACCCCGACGGCAACAACGTCGAGTTCTCGGTCGAGCAGATCCTGGGATGACGGGCGCCGGTACGGCCGAGGTCGTCACCCGCTTCATCGAGGCGCTCAACAGCCACGACCCGGACCGCATCGCCGGTTGCGTCACCGACGACTTCCACAACGAGCACACGTCCTCCCTCGGCAGCAGCCTGCGCGGCCGCCAGGCGTACCGGGATCGGCTACCCGTCTTCCTGGCCGGCTTCACCGACCTGCACTACGAGGTCGAGGACCTGCTCGTGCAGGACGACAGGGCCGCCCTGGCCTACCGGATGACGTTCGGCTACCGACGCGCCGACGACGTCGTACGCCCCGTCTCGATCCGTGGGGTCTTCCGGTTCCGGGTGCGCGGTGGGCTCATCGCCCACCGCGCCGACTACTGGGACGGGGTCGCCTTCCAGCGGCAGGTGGACGACGCCGAATGACGACCCGGGTCGCGCCGACGGCGCCCGAGCTGCTCGTCACCGGCGGCCGGGTCGTGACGATGAACCGCGACCGGGACGTCTACCTCGACGGCGCGGTCGCGATCGCGGGCGGCGACATCGTCGAGGTCGGCGCCAGCGACCGGTTGCGCGCCCGCTGGCCGGCGGTGCCCGAGCACGATGCAACGGGATGCGTCGTCACACCGGGACTGGTGAACACGCACCAGCACCTGACGGGCGACCCGCTGCTGCGCTCGTGCATCCCCGATCTGCTCCCGCCGGGCAGGTCGATCTTCTCCTGGTCGGTGCCGTTGCACGCGGTGCACACGGCCGAGCACGACGAACTGGCCGCGACGGTCGGCGCCCTGGAGTCGCTGCGCAACGGTGTCACAACCGTCATCGAGGCCGGCAGCGTCGCGCACCCGCTGGCGGCAGCCGCGGGCATGGAAGCTGCCGGCGTGCGCGGCTCGGTCGGCGTGTGGGGCTGGGACACGCCCGACCTGCCCTACTCCTACCCGGCGCAGCAGAGCCTGGAACGCCAGCAGGAGGTCCTCGCGGCGCTGCCGCCCGGCGGGCGGATCTGCGGGTGGGTCACTCTCGTCGGGCACGGACTCGCCTCGGACGACCTGCTGGTGGGGGCGGCCGAGCTCACCCGGCGGTCCGGCGCCCGGATGACCATGCACATGTCGCCGACGCGCGCGGACCCCGACACCTACCTGGAACGGTTCGGCGTACGCCCGCTGGTGCACCTCGAGCGGCTCGGCGTACTGGGCGAGCAGCTGCTCATCGGGCACGGCGTCTGGCTCGACGACGACGAGGTCGACGCGATGGTCCGCTCGGACACCGCCGTCGCCTACTGCCCGTGGGCGTACCTGCGCCTGGGGCAGGGAGTCACGGGCAACGGCCGGCACGTCGAGCTGGCACGCCGCGGGGTGCGCGTCGGCCTGGGATGCGACTCGGTGAACGCCGGTGACCGCATGGACATCCTGCTCGCGGCGTCCCTCGCCGCGGGCCTGGAGCGTGACGTACGGATCGACCCGACCTGCTTCGGCGCCCACGACGCGTTCGAGTGGGCGACGATCGGGGGCGCTGCTGCCGCCGGGCTGGGGGAGCGGACCGGTTCGCTCGAAGCGGGCAAGGCCGCCGATCTGGCGATCTTCGACGCGGATTCGTTCGAGTGGGCGCCGGACGTCGATCCGGTGATGGCGCTCGTGTGGGGGACCGACGGGCGCAGCGTGCGTGACGTCTTCGTGAACGGGGACCTGGTGATCGCCGAGCGGCGCTCGACCCGGCTCGACGAGGCCGAACTGCGCGAACGTGCCCGGGCCGGTGCGCACGACGTGCTGAGGCGGGCGGGCATCGAGGTGCCGGTGCGGTGGCCGACGGTCGATGCGCCCGAGCCGACCCGCCCTGGCCGGTAGCGCCGGCCGGTGCCGTCCGCGGACTCGTTGACACCGTCCCGCGCACCGCATACCGTATCGCGAAATAGCGTCTCATCGGCAACAGATGAGGCCCCTGCGCCCGCCTCCGGCGGATGTGCAGGCCGAGTTGCACGCCGGTCGGTGTGCGACGTCTCCTGACCGGTGGCCAGTCCCGACGAGCTGCCTTAGGGGTACGCACAGTGAAGGCTGCGGTCTACCACGCGCACGGCGATCTCGATGTCCTGCAGTTCGAGGATGTCGACACCCCGGAGCCCGGCCCCGGCGAGGTCCTCGTACAGGTGGGCGCCTGCGGCCTCAACCACATGGACCTGCTGCAGCGCCGCGGCCCGGCGCTCATCCCCGGCTACGCGCTGCCCCACATCGCCGGCATGGACATCGCCGGCACCATCGTCGCCGTCGGTCCGGGTGTCGATGGCCCCGACGCCGTCGCGACGGGTGACCGGGTGCTCGTCAACCCGGCGATCGGATGTGGGAGCTGCTCGTTCTGCCTCGTCGCCGCCGACGGCAAGTGCGTGACGGCGCTCGTGGTCGGTGGTAATCGCGACGGCGGGTACGCCGAGTACGTCGTGGTGCCCGCGGCGAACGTCCACCCGATCCCCGACCACGTGAGCTTCGCCGACGCGGCGGTGATCCCCACCGTCTGGATGACGGCCTGGCACGCGCTGATGGGCACCGGTCAGCTGCGCATGGGCGAGAGCGTCCTGATCCACGCGGGCGCGAGCGGCGTGAGCACGGCCGCGATCCAGCTCGCGAAGGCCGCCGGCGCCTTCGTCATCGCGACCGGAAGCACCCAGGACAAGCTGGACTACTCGCAGCGGCTCGGCGCCGACGTCGTGGTGAACTCGGGTGACGACATCACCAAGGTCGCGCGCGAGGCGACCGACGGGCGTGGCGTCGACGTGGTGCTCGACCACGTCGGCCCGGCAGTCTGGGACGCGTCGATCTACAGCATGCGCGCCGGCGGGCGGCTGGTGTTCCTCGGAAACACCACCGGCAGCCGCGCCAGCTTCGACCTCGTCTACGCCTACCACTTCGGGCTCAAGCTGCTCGGCAGCGACCCGTACGACCGCCACGAGTTCCCCGAGCTGCTCCAGACGTACTGGTCCTCGGACTTCGTCACGCCCATCGACCGGGAGTTCCCCCTCCGCGAGGCGCGCGCCGCACAGGAGCACCTGGAGTCGCGGCGCGCGGCGGGCAAGGTCCTGCTCGTGCCATGAGCACCACCGTGGTGAGCCCGGCTCCGGTCTGGGATGTCATCAACGGCTACGCCGCGTACGCGGCGCTCGTGACAGCCGTGGACCTCGGCGTGTTCGACGCGTTCGAGGACGACGCCGCGCTCGACGCCGGCGAGCTCACCCGCCGCATCGACGGGCAGAGCACCGAGGCCCTCGTGCTGCTCGCGGACACGCTCGTGTCGCTGGGGCTGCTGAGCCACGACGGTTCCGCGTACCGGCGCACACCCGTCGCCGCGCGCTACCTGGTGTCCGGCGCACCGCATGAGATGACGGCGTTGGTGCGGCTCTCACCGGGACCTGCCGCGTCGTGGGCCCGCCTCGCACAGACGGTACGGGCGGGTCGTGCCGCGGTGGGTGTCGGCGACGACCCGGGAGCGTTCTACCCCGACCTGGTCGCTGCCACCGCGCCCACGCAGCGCGCCGTGGCAGCGGCGACCGCCGGCGAGCTGGACGCCCGGGGCTGGCTCCCGCAGGCGCCGACCGTCCTCGATCTCGGCGCCGGATCGGCCGCGTGGGCGACGGCGTTCCTCGCGGTGCGCCCGGACGCGGCGGCGGTCGCCGTCGACCTGCCCGAGGTGATCGGTACGACCGAGCGCCTCGCAGCCGCGTTCGCGGACCGGCTGACGATCGTGGCGGGCGACTACCTCGACGTGGCCCTGCCGGCAGCTGACGTCGTCGTCCTCGGCCATGTGCTGCGGGCCGAACCGGCGGACCGGGCGCGCGCCCTGGTGCGTCGCGCGGTCGAGGTCGCCGGCCGGACCGGGACGGTCGTGGTCGCCGACTATCCCCGACCCGACCCAGTGGGACCCGGTGCCGCCGACCGCGACGCCGTGCTCGCAAGCGCCCGCCACGAACTGCTCCTGTCCCTCACGATGCTCGCCTCGACCGGCGGTCGTGGCGTCACCGAGCACGAGCTGCGGGACTGGTGTGCCGACGCCGGCGCGTCGGTCGTCGCCCGGCTCGAACCCCTTCCACGCCAGCACGTCTTCCTCATCCGCCCGGACACCTCCAGCGTCGCGGGCCCTGACAAGGAGATCCCTGCATGACAACGACAGCTTCGACCGGCACGCAGCGGGCCGACACGATCCTCACCCACAGCCTGGTCGTCACCGTGGACGACGAGCGCCGCATCATCTCCGACGGTGCGGTCGCGATCGCCGGTGACCGCATCGCCGCGATCGGCAAGACCGCCGACGTGCTTGCAGCGTGGCACTCCGACCGGATCGTCGATGCGTCGCGGTTCGTCATCACGCCGGGCCTGATCAACACCCACATCCACATCACCGGCGAACCCCTCACCCGCGGCTTCGTACCGGACGACACGCCGTTCCTCGAGAACGTGTTCGAGTGGCTGACGCCGATCCACACCCACTACACCGAGGAGGACGAGCGGATCTCGGCCCAGGCCGCAGCGCTGGAGATGCTGCGTTCGGGCACGACGAGCTTCCTCGAGGCCGGCACCATCCGGTTCATGGACTCCGTCGTGGACGGGTTGTCCGAGATCGGCATCCGGGCCCGTATCGGTCCGTGGGCCTGGGACCTGGTGCCGCACTACGAGGCGCTGCGGATGGACACCGACGAGGCGATCGGCCGGCTCTCGGATGCGATGAGCAAGTACGGGTCGGTCGCCGACGGGCGCGTGCAGACCTGGCCGATCGTGATCGGCCACACCTGCTGCAGCGACGAGCTCTGGAAGGCGGCGAAGGCGCTCGCCACCGAGCACGGCACCGGCATCAGCTTCCACATGTCGCCCGCGAAGATGGACCCGGACTGGTTCCTCGAGCAGTACGGCAAACGCCCCATGGTGCACCTGGAGGAGCTCGGCATCCTCGAAGGTGGCAACGCGATCGCCACGCACCTGGTGTACGTGGACGACGAGGAGCTCGACGTGCTGGCGCGTACCGGCACGAGCGTCTCGCACTGTCCGACGACGGCACTGAAGGTGTCGTACGGCGTGACGCAGATCGGCAAGTTCCCCGAGATGGCGGCGCGTGGCATCAACGTCGCGATCGGCACCGACGGCAACAACGCGTCGAACTACCACGACCTGATGCGCGCGACCTACCTCGTCGCGGGGCTGTTCAAGGACGCGCGCCGCGACGCCAACATGTTCCCGGCAGAGGAGGCGTTCGCCATGGCGACCCGGGGCGGTGCGCGCGGACTGTGCGCGGAGCAGGAGCTCGGTTCGCTCGAGGTCGGCAAGAAGGCCGACCTCGTGCTGCACGACACCAACCGCTCGGAGTGGCGCCCGCTGCACAACGTCGCCAACCAGCTCGTCTGGTCGGCCGACGGGCGTGGGGTGCACTCGGTGTACGTCGACGGCCGGCTGGTCGTGGACGACTACCGCTGCACGACCATCGACGAGGACAAGCTGCTCCAGGACGCGCAGCGGGCCGGGGAAGGGATCCGCGAGCGGTCCGGGCTGCCGGACCGGGCCAAGTGGCCGACCATCTAGCATCTCCGCTGAGGAACAACCCAACCGTTGCAACGACGTTGCGGTGTCAGATCGGCGCCGTACAACTGTGAGGAGACAACAAATGGCACAGCTCACCGAGCCGCGCTGGACCCACGTCGCGCTTCCGGTCAGCGACCTCGACGCGTCGATCAAGTTCTACCAAGAGGTGTGCGGGCTGGCGCTCGTCCGCGAGAACAAGGACGACAACGGGCGGGGGGCGTGGCTCTCGAACCCGGGCCAGACCGACGTGCCGTTCGTCCTGGTCCTCGCCGAGTTCATCCCGGAGGTCGGCAAGCGCTTCAACGTCACCCCGGGGGAGCAGGTCCCGATCCTCACCCCGTTCGCGCACATCGGGATCGAGCTGCCGAACCGCGAGGACATCGACGCGGCCGCCGAGCGCGCGAAGGCGGTGGGCGGCCTGCGACTCGGGCCGGTCGACATGGCCGCGCACATCGGGTACGTGATCTTCGTCGACGACCCGGACGGCAACACGATCGAGTTCTCCCACAAGCAGCAGGTCTTCGAGACGATCCAGGAGCACTGGGACGGCAAGGAGCCGGTGAACTTCTGAGCGGCCGACGATGACCCAGCCGACGGGAGCCGACGGCACCGCCGACCTGCTCGTCACCGGCGGCGACGTCGTGACGATGAACCCGACGCGCGACGTCCTGGTCGGCGGCGCCGTCGCGGTGCAGGGCGAACGCATCCTGGCGGTGGGCGGCACGCGTGAGCTGCGTGCCGCCCACCCCGGCGCGCCCGAACTGGACGCCACCGGGTGCGTGGTCCACCCCGGGTTCGTGGACGCCCATCAGCACCACACCGGCGATGCGCTCGTGCGCAGCGCGATCCCCGACGACCTGCCACCCGGTGCGTCGATCTACGAGTGGGCAGTGCCGCTGCATGCGGCGCACACCCCGCACGACGACCGCATCGCCTCGCTGCTCACCTGCGTGGAGAGCCTGCGCGGCGGCGTCACGACCGTGGTGGAGGCCGGCACGGTCGCGCACCCCGACCAGATCGCCGCCGCGATGACCCAGGCGGGGCTGCGCGGCACCGTGGGCCGCTGGGGTACCGACACCGCGGGTCTGCCGCTCGCCGGCACGGCCGGCGAGGTGCTGGCCGCGGCCGAGGCGCTGCTCGACGCGTACCCACCGGGCGGTCTGGTGACCGCATGGGTCACGCTCGTGGGCCATTCGCTCGCCACCGACGAGCTGCTCGCCGGTGCCGCCGAGCTCGCCCGGCGCCGCGGTGCCCGGATGACCATGCACATCTCACCGGCCGACACCGACGTGCACGACTACCTGGCGCGGACCGGGTCACGTCCGCTGGTCCACCTCGACAAGCTCGGGGTGCTGGGCCCGCACCTCGTTCTCGGGCACGCGGTCCATCTCGACGACGCCGAGGTGGAGCTACTGCTCGCAAGCCGGACGGCCGTCGCGTACTGCCCGTGGGCCTACCTGCGCCTCGGGCAGGGCGTGAGCCATGCGGGCCGGCACGCCGAGATCGTCGAGCGCGGCGGGCGGGTCGCGCTCGGGTGCGACTCGGTGAACGCCGGCGACGCCATCGACATCCTGCGTACCGCGGCGCTCGCCAGCGGGCTGGCGAAGGACCAGGCGAGCGACCCGACCCGGATGCCCGCGGCGACCGCCTTCGAGCTCGCCACGATCGCCGGCGCCGAGGCCATCGGCATGGCCGACACCATCGGGTCCCTCGAGCCGGGCAAGGCCGCCGACCTCGTCGTGCACGCCACCACCGGGCCGGGCTGGGCGCCGCGCGGTGACCTCGCCCACCAGCTCGTCTGGTCCAGCGACGGCCACGGCGTACGGGACGTCATCGTCGCGGGGCGGGTGGTCGTGCGCGACGGCGTCTGCGCGAGCGTCGACGAGGCCGCGCTGCGAGCCGAAGCCGTGGACGTGCGCGCCGACCTGCTGCGCCGCGCCGGCGTCGAGATCCCCAGCAGCTGGCCGCTCATCCCCAGCTCCTGACCGACGTCACTGTGCTGGTGGTCGAGAACCGGCGAGTTCAGGCCAGGTTCTCCGCCCTCAGGACAGTGACGTCGGGAAGTGGGGCGTCAGCGGCGGCGGAGTGCCGGGTCGGTGAGCGCTGGTGGGACGTAGCCCACGTCGCGCGGGTTGAGGTCGGTGCCCGGCGCGACCAGCTCGTCGATCGCGTCGAGGACGTCCGAGCCGAGCGCGACGCCCGCTGCGCCGAGCTGGCTGTCGAGCTGCTCCATCGTCCGCGGACCGATGATCGCCGAGGTGACGGCGCGGTGCGACTGCACGAACCCGAGCGCCAGGTGGATCAGCGAGACGCCGGCCTTGCGCGCGATCGCGTCGAGCCCGTCGACGAGATCGAGCTTGCGCTGGCGCACCTGTTCGCTGCGGTAGTCGAAGTGGTCGGCGTTCGTCGCGGCTCGCGAGTCCGACGGGGTCGGGGCGCCGTGGCGGTACTTGCCGGTCAGCCACCCGCCGTTGAGCGGGCTCCACACGAGTACGCCCAGCCCGTACCGCTCGGCGGTCGGGAGCACCGCGGCCTCGGCGTGCCGCGCGAAGATCGAGTACGAGAGCTGCTCGGTCGCGAAGCGTTCCCTGCCGCGCCGCTCGGCGACCCACTGCGCCTCGACGAGCGCCTCCGCGGGGAAGACCGAGGTCCCGATGGCGCGGACCTTGCCGGCGCGCACCAGGTCGCTGAGCGCGCCGAGCGTCTCGTCGATGTCGGTCAGCGCGTCAGGGTGGTGCACCTGGTACAGGTCGAGGTAGTCGGTCCCGAGGCGGGTGAGGCTGTCCTCCACCGCCTTGACGATCCAGCGCCGCGACGCGCCCCGGCGGTTCGGGTCCTCGCCCATCGGGTTGTAGAACTTCGTCGCGAGCACGACGTCGTCGCGCCTGCCGGCCAGCGCCCGGCCGAGGATCTGCTCGCTCTCGCCGTGCGCGTAGACGTCGGCCGTGTCGACGAAGTTGATGCCCGCGTCCAGGGCGTGGTGCACCATGGCGACGCACTCGTCGTGGTCGGTGTTGCCCCACGCGCCGAACATCATGGTTCCCAGGCAGAGCGGGCTGACCTGGATGCCGGTGCGGCCGAGCGTGCGGTACTCCACGGGGACCTCCGGTCCGGATCGAGGATGAAAGGCGCGAACGGGTCGTACGCACCGCCATCTCACTCTATGATTCGACCGTCTCACATCTTGCGATGCGTACGCCAGCGGATACCATGGCCCGAACGCGAAGGAGCCCGC
Source organism: Candidatus Nanopelagicales bacterium (assembly GCA_017848795.1). GTDB lineage: Bacteria > Actinomycetota > Actinomycetes > S36-B12 > CAIYMF01 > JAFIHG01. The sequence goes on from JAFIHG010000003.1 coordinate 23,426, forward strand.
TCATGGCCGACCCCGACCTGTCGAAGGCGCGACTGACGCACGTCGCGCTTCCCTGCGGCGACCTGGACCGATCGATCGAGTTCTACACCACGGTGATGCCACTGGCCGTCGTCGAACGGTTCAAGGGCGAGGACGGTGAGACGGTCTGGCTGTCCAACGAGGGCCAGGTCGAGACACCGTTCGTGCTGGTGCTGGTGTCCTTCGACAGGTACGGGGGCGCGCCGCAGCCGGGCCTCACCCCGTTCGCCCACATCGGGCTCGAGGTCGAGACCCGCGAGCAGGTGGAGGCGATGGCCGACCGCGCCCGTGAGCTCGGTGTGCTGCACTGGGAACCGCGCGACATCGGCGGCCAGGCGGGCTACCTCTGCGCGATGCGGGACCCGGACGGCAACGTCGTCGAGGTCTCCAACGACCAGCGGGTGTTCTCGCTGGTACGCAAGCTCTGGGGCTGACCGGACGGCCCAGCGCGACCAAGACCCCTGCCGTGCATCCGCACCGGCAGCCGAAATGGGAGTTTCACATGACCACGACAGCGGATCTCGCGCCGATCTCCGGGCCGCTCGCCTGGCGCGGTGACGAGCTCTCCGGACGCACCGACTGGATCTACCTGCTCAGCGACGCCGAGCGTACCGAGCTCGAGGAGGTCGGCCGCCGGTTCCTCGCGGACAACCCGGACCTGCGCACCGTGACGGCGGACGACTACCCGCTCTCGGTGTGCGGCCCGGCGGTCGAGCGTTGGGCCGCCGACATGGACTCGGGCCGCGGGTTCGTGCTGGTGCGCGGTCTGCGGGTGCAGGAGTACTCGGACGCGCTCTCCGGTGCGATCTTCTTCGTCGTGGGGCTGCATCTAGGCGTCCCGATGCGCCAGAACGAGCTCGGCGACCTGATCGACCACATCATCGCGACGTCCACCAAGACGATGGAGGACCCGACCGCGATGCCCTCGCGCATCCGGGACAAGTTGGTGTTCCACTCCGACAGCTCGGACGTGGTGTCGCTGATGTGCCTACGCCCGTCGAAGTCCGGCGGGGCGAGCAGCCTGGTCAGTGGTGCCACGCTCTACAACGAGGTGCTGCGCCGCCGCCCGGACCTCGCGCCGCTGCTGTTCGAGCCGTACCACTTCGACTGGAACAAGCAGGACCCCGACGCGCCCGCCAACACCTACTCCTCCCCGATCGTCAGCTACGTCGACGGCACGTTCAGCATGTACGCCGGGACGTCGATGATCTTCTCGGCGCAGGAGTACCCGGAGGTGCCCAAGCTGACGCAGGACCAGGTCGACCTGCTGCACCTGCTCGACGAGATCACCTACGAGCCCGGTATCGCGCTCGACATGGACTTCCAGCCCGGCGACATGCAATGGCTGCTGAACTACGCCGCACTGCATTCGCGCACCGAGTTCAGCGACTACCCGGAGCTCCAGCGGCGGCGCCACCTGCTGCGGCTGTGGCTCAAGCGGGACGTCGGACGGCCCCTGGTGGAGGGTTTCGGCCGCAACGTCGTACAGGACCGCTCCTCGACCCGCGCCGGAGCGCAGGAGGCAGCGGACGGCAAGTTCCGGGTGACCGAAGCGGTCATCCCTCGCCTCGACTGGGGCAACTGACCGCTCCGACTGAATGTGGCAAAAGTTCGTTCAGAACGAACTTTTGCCACATTCAGTCGACGGTGAGGGGTCAGGCGTCGGCGCGCAGGGCGACCGAGACGGCCTTCTCCCGGGTGAACTCCTTGAGCGACTCGTAACCGCCGCCCTTGCTGAAGCCGGAGTCCTTGGCGAGGTTGAACGGGAAGCCGATCACGAAGGCGTTCGCGAACTCGTTGACCGTGACCTGCCCGGACACGACCTCCCGGGACACCCGCAGCGCCCGGCTCAGGTCGTTGGTCCACACCGCGGCGAGCAGGCCGTACGGCGTCGCGTTGACGAGCTCGACCGCCTGCGACACACCGGAGAACCGCTCCGCCGTCATCACCGGACCGAAGACCTCCTCGCGCACGATGCGCATGTCGGGGCTCACCTGGTCGTAGAGCGTCGGCGCGACGTAGTGGCCGTGCTGCTCCTGCGGACCACCGGCGACGAGTCGGGCGCCCTCGCCGGCGGCGATGTCGAGGTAGCCCGTGACCCGCTCGTACTGCTGCTTGTTGATCAGCGGCCCCATGTCGAGGTCCTCGTGCCACGGTCCGGACCGCACGGCCTTCAACTGCGCCGCGACCCGCTCGACCACCTCGTCGTAGATCGCGTCCTCGACGAGCAGCCGGGAGCCCGCGTAGCAGTTCTGCCCGGCGTTGTCGGTGATCGACTCGGCGATGACAGGAATCGCGAGCTCGAGGTCGGCGTCGGCGAACACGACATTCGGCGACTTCCCGCCCAGCTCGAGCTTGACCGGGATCAGGTTCGCGGCGGCGCTGCGCATGATCGCGCGCCCGGTCGCCGTGGAGCCGACGAAGCTGATGTGGCTGACGCCGGGGTGCGAGGTGAGCGGGACGCCGACCTCGTCCCCGAAGCCGGGGAGCACGTTCAGCACGCCGTCGGGCAGGCCGGCCTCCTTGGCGAGCGCGGCGATGCCGAGCGGGCTCATCGGAGCGTTCTCCGAGGGCTTGAGCACGACGGCGTTGCCGGCCGCGATCGCCGGAGCCGCGTCCGCCATCATCAGCACCGCCGGCACGTTCCAGGCGATGATCTGCGCGCACACGCCGAGCGGCTGGCGCAGCGTGTAGCCGAACCGGTCCTCGGACCGGGCGGGCAGCGTCGCGCCGAGGAGCTTGTCGGCCGCACCGGCGAAGTACTCGAGAATGCTCGCCGCGAAGAAGATGTTGCCGCGGGCGTCGCTGAGCGGCTTGCCGACGTCCTGTGCCTCGAGGCGCGCCAGCTCCTCGACGTTGGCGTAGACGAGGTCGGCCCAGCGGCGCATCACCGCGCCGCGCTCGGACGGAGAGGTCCGTGACCAGACCGCGAACGCGTCCGAGGCCGCCGCGACCGCGGCCTCGACGTCGGGCGCCGTCGCGCGCGCCGCGTGATGGAACGGGTCCTGGGTCGCCGGGTCGAGCACCGGCAAGGTCGCGCCCGCCGACGCGGGCTGCCACTTGCCGCCGACGAGCAGGCGGTTCTCGGGGATCTGCACGCTGGTCATACGGTGAGTGTTGACGCCCTTCATCTCATAAGTCAAGATGCCATCTCGACATCGTGTATTCGGAGGACGGCATGCGCATCACCGCCGCGGTACTCGACGGTACCGGCTCGGACCCCGTACTCCGTGAGGTCGACCTGGCCGCACCGGGGCCCGACGAGGTGCTGGTACGCCTGACGAGTGTCGGCATCTGCGGCACCGACCTGCACTTCGCCACCGAGGTGCCCACGCCCGCCGTGCTGGGCCACGAGGGTGCGGGCGTTGTCGAGGGCGTCGGCTCCGCGGTCGCCGGGATCACGGTCGGCGACAAGGTCCTGCTGACGTTCGACTCCTGCGGCACCTGCGACCACTGCCAGGACGCGGCCCCGTCGTACTGCCGCCGTTTCGACGAGCTGAACTTCGGCGGGCGCCGCGCGGACGGAAGCCCGACGATCACGGTGGACGGCGCCGCGGCCTACTCCCACTTCCTCGGGCAGTCGGCGTTCGCGACCCACACCGTCGTGAGCGCCCGCAGCATCGTGCCGCTGCCGGGGGACCTGGATCTCGGACCGATCGGACCGCTGTCCTGCGGGCTGCTGACGGGGGCCGGGGCGGTGCTCAACGTGCTGCGCCCGCGCGCGGGCGACACGCTGGGCGTCTTCGGTACGGGCGCCGTCGGCCTGGCGGCCGTCATGGCCGCCGCTGCGTCCGGTGCCCGCGTCGTCGCCGTGGACGTCAACGACAGCCGGCTGGCGCTGGCGCGCGAGCTGGGGGCGAGCGAGGCCGTCAACTCCGCGCACGCCGACGTCGCCGAAGCGCTCGCGGACCTCGCACCGCGGGGCCTGGACAGCGCCGTGGACGCCACCGGACGGGCGGACGTGGTGGCGAGCGCTGTCGCGGCCCTGCACACCCGCGGCACCGCGGCCGTGTGCGGCGTGGGCCCCAGCATGGAGCTGACCCTCGACTGGCGCACGCTGTTGAACGGTCGCACCGTCACCGGCGTCATCTCCGGCAGCGCGCTGCCTGCGACGTTCGTGCCGCGCCTCGTCGAGCTCTACCGCAGCGGGCGGTTCCCCGTCGACCGCCTCGTGGGCTACTTCCCGTTCGAGAAGATCGGTGAGGCGCTCGCTGCGGCCCGCGCCGGCGAGATCGTGAAGCCGGTACTGACGTTCTGATGTCCGAACGGGTCTGGTCGGTCCCGGAGCTGCTCGACGCGCGGCACCTCCAGACGCTGCGCCGGCTGCTCGAGCGCGTACTTCCCTACCCCGCGATCCCCGACGGCCCGACGGTCTCGGACACGGTCGCCTACGTGCTGCGCCGCCTCGAGCACGAGGACCGCGCGCTGTTCGGTCCGCTCGAGCAGCTGCTGGAGCGTACGGCGGGCTCCGAGGACGACTGGCTGCAGGCTGCCGCGAGCACCCCCCAGTACCCGGACCGCGGCGTGTTCGAGGCGTTGCGCGGCTGGGCATGGGACGGCTTCCTGGCCGACCCGCGCTGGGGCGTGAACCGAGGCGGTCGGGGCTGGACCCACCTGGGCTGGGGCGGGCCGCCGCGACGGCGGGAGGCGGGCGCCGGGGAGGGCAGATGATCGTCGACGACCCGGTCGACGTCGTCGTCGTCGGGCTCGGAGCCGCCGGCGGGACGCTCGCGGCCGCGCTCGCCGCGCGTGGGCTGCAGGTGCTCGGGCTCGAGGCCGGCCCGCAACTCGACCCCACCACCGACTACCGGGACGATGAGCTCGAGTTCGCCGTGGACCGGCGGCTGTGCTGGCAGGAGCCCGAGGTCCTCGAGTACGAGGGCAGCGAGCTCGTGGCGCCGTGGCTCGCGCGCAACCGCGGCGTGGGCGGGCCGCACGTGTGGAGCGGGTTCGCCTACCGCTTCCACCCGTCCGACTTCCGGGTCGCCACCGAGGTCGGTGTGCCCGCGGACAGCTCGGTCGCGGACTGGCCCATCGACTACGACGTCCTCGAACCGTGGTACGAGGCCGCCGAGGAGCTCGTCGGCGTCGGCGGCACCGCGGGCAACCACCCGTACGAGGCCCCGCGCCGCGGGCCGTACCCCGGGCCGCCGGTGCCGCGCGTGCCTGGGGCGCTGCGGCTCGAGCCGGCGGCACGTGCGCTCGGCTGGCACCCGTACCAGCCGCCCGCCGCCGTGCTGGGCGCCGCCCGCGACGGTCGCCGCGCGTGCAGCAAGTGCGGGCTGTGCACGAACTACGCATGCCACCGCGGCGCGAAGGCGTCTTCCGACGTCTTCGCGCTGCCGGCGGGGTACGCGACGGGCCGGCTCCGTACCCGCGCGCGGGTGCTGGTCACCGAGGTCGTCTGCGACCCGGCCGACGGACGGCCGGTCGCCGTCCGTTACCTCGGCCCGGACGGTGTGGCCGGCGAGCAGCCGGCGCGCGCCATCGTGCTGGCCAACAACGCGACGTACGTCGCGAAGTTGCTGCTGCAGAGCAGGTCGGCGCGGCACCCGCGTGGCATCGGGAACGCGTCGGACCAGGTCGGTCGCCACCTGACCTTCCACACCGGTGGCGTCGCGTGGGGGGTGTACGACGAGCAGCTGTTCATCGACAGCGGACCGGCGCAGCAGGTCGCGGTCGACGACCTGAACGAAGACCGGCCCTGGCGCGCGGGGGCGGGATTCCGGCGGGGAGGTGTCCTGCACGGCGGGATGCCGGTGTCGTTCGCGGGCGGTCCCCTCACGTTCGCGCGCTCCCTCGGTGGGGTCGCGCCGCTGCCCGAAGGGGTGCCCGAGTACGGCCCCGGGTTGATGGACTTCGCCACGTACGCCTACACCCGCCATCAGGCCGTGTACGTGCTCGGGGAGGACCTGCCGCAGGCGCAGAACCGGGTGGTGCTGGACCCGGTGCGTACCGACTCGGCGGGGCTTCCCGCGCTGCGCATGGTGTACCGGCGCCATCCGGAGGACGTGCTGCAGGTCGACCACCTGCTCGACGCGGCGACCCGGCTCGTCGAGCAGTCCGGCGCGCACACCGTCGCGAGCGCCGCCGCCCCGGTGCCGGGCGGGATGTTCGCCGGGCACGCGCACGGGACCACCCGGATGGGCCGGGACGCCGCCACATCGGTGGCCGACGACACGGGCCTGGTCCACGGCACCGAGAACCTGTTCGTGGCGGGGGCGGGCCTGTTCGTGACCGGCGCCGGGCTCAACCCGATGCTCACGATCACCGCGCTCGCGCTGCGCGCGGTGGACCGGATCGCGGCCGCCGCGGGCGGCGACTGACCGTGCCGCGGACCCGGCCTGATCGTTACGACACGCGTAACGTCGTCGCCATTGACGAACCGCAGCGGGCCTGCCTACCCTGAGCCGCAACCCGGTGGCGCGGCCGGATAACACCGCGCAGAGGCGTATCGCCCCGGAGCTCGCAGATGACCACCACCGACGACCGCGCTGCGGTCGAGTGCCCGAAGGTCGAATTCGACCACCACACCCCCGAGTTCACCGTGGACCCGGAGTCGCACTACCGCGCCCTGCGCGAGCAGTGCCCGGTGTCATGGACCGACTCGTACGGCGGGTTCTACATCACCACCCGCTATGCCGACGTCGCACGCATCGCGCGTGACGACGACACCTTCTCCTCCGCGCGGTTCGACCCGGTCAGCGACGGCACCGCCATCGTCATCCCGCGCGGCCGCGGTCTCGAGCAGTACCCGATCGAGCTCGACCAGCCGCGGGCCAAGGTCTTCCGCGACCTCATCAACCCGCTGCTGTCCAAGGAAGCGGTAGCCGAGCTGGTCCCGCTGATCGAGCGCAACGTTCGCGAGGTGATGGACGGCTTCGTCGCCGACGGCAAGGTCGACTTCGTCCTGCAGTACACCAACCCCATCCCGACCAAGATCATCGGTGAGTGGCTCGGCTTCCCCGAGCAGGACTGGGAAGCGATCGCCGGGCCGGTCCACGACATCTTCTCCGCGGCACCCGGCTCGGATCGGGCCCGCCGCGGCGGCGAGGCGCTGGGCTGGCTGGACGGCCGGATCCGCGATCAGTTCGCGGAGCGGCGGACCGCGCCGCGCGAGGACGTCATGAGCTACCTCGTCTCGCAGACCGACCCCACCACGGGAGCGCCGTTCAGCGACGACGATCTGGTGTCCGTGATGTTCCTGCTCATCGCCGGCGGCGTCGACACCACCACGTCCCTCACCGGATCGACTCTCGTGCACCTGAGCCGGAACCCGGAGGACCGCGAGCGGCTGATCCGCGAACCGGACCTGCTCGAGATCGCCACCGAGGAGTTCCTGCGCAAGTTCGCCCCGTCCCAGTCGATGGCTCGTACCGTCCTGTCCGACACCGAGGTCGGCGGCTGCCCGATGTCCCCGGGCGACCGCGTCCTGATCCCGTGGGTCGCTGCCAACCACGACCCCGAGGTCTACCCGGACCCGGACAAGGTGCAGCTCGACCGGCACCCGCGCAACCACCTGTCGTTCGGCATCGGCATCCACCGCTGCGCGGGCGCGCACCTGGCCCGGGCGATGTTCCGGGCGATGCTCACCGAGATCCTCACGCGCATCCCGGACTTCCAGGTGCTGGACGAGGGACTGAAGAAGAACGAGTCGGTCGGCAGCCAGACCGGGTGGGACGCCATACCTGCGGTGTTCACGCCTGCCGCGCCACTGGGTACCGCGAGCCTGGCCAAGCCGGCGAGCTACTTCGAGACGCGCAAGGTGACCCTCGCCGAGGTGCGCACCGAGTCCGACGGGGTCGTCTCGCTGCGCCTGACGGCCGCCGGTGACGAGCCGTTGCCCGCCTGGGAGCCGGGCGCGCACGTGGACCTGATCCTGCCCTCGGGCAAGGTGCGCCAGTACTCCCTGTGCGGGCGCTCCGAGGACCGCCACTCCTACCAGGTCGCCGTACTGCGCGAACCGGCCGGCCGCGGCGGCTCGGCGGAGGTGCACGACGCGCTGCAGTCCGGCCAGACCCTGCAGCTGCGCGGGCCACGCAACCACTTCCGGCTCGTCGACGCGCCGCGCTACCACTTCGTCGCCGGTGGCATCGGCATCACGCCGATCCTGGCGATGATCCGGGAGGCGGTGCGCCGGGGAGCGGACTGGACGTTGACGTACGGCGGACGTGCGCGTGCGACCATGGCCTTCGTCGACGAGCTCCTCGCGCTGGGCGAGGACCGGGTCACCCTGGTGCCGCAGGACGAGTCGGGCCACCCCGACCTGGCGGGCATCCTGCGGGCGCTCCCGGACGGGACGGCCGTCTACTGCTGCGGGCCGGAAGGCCTGCTCGGCGCGCTCGAGCGCGTGAACGAGGAGCTCGCCGCGCCGTTGCCGCTGTACTTCGAGCGCTTCACCCCTCCAGGCGGGGACAAGGTCGACCCGCTGCCCGACGACGCAGCCCCGTTCGAGGTCGAGCTGGCCCGGACCGGGCAGACGCTCACCGTGCCGGCGGACCGCACCCTGCTCCAGGTCATCAGCGACGTGGTCTCGGTGCCGTACGACTGCGAGGAGGGCTACTGCGGCTCCTGCGAGACGCGGGTGCTCGCCGGCGTACCGCAGCACCGCGACACGATCCTCTCCGAGCAGGAGCGTGCCGCGAACCACTCGATGATGATCTGCGTGGGCCGGTGCCGGTCCGGCAAACTGACGCTCGATCTGTAGCCGCTGCTCCTGGCCGGCGCGGTCGCGGCCGCGCCGGCCGGGACCGGCGCGGTCAGAGCGGAGTGGAACCGAGGGTCTCGGAGAGCGCGTGCGCCGCACGCAGCAGGGCGCGCGCCGCCGGCGAGCCCGCCCGATCGGAGATGGAGGCGGTTGTGCCGACGATCGCCATCGTGGCGACGATGTTCGTGTCCTGGAACACCGGCGCCGCGAGGGTGCGGACTCCGTTGTCGACCGGTGCGTTCAGCGAGATCCCGGCGGCGCGGATCGCCTCCAGGTCGGCGCGCAGCGCAGGCGACTTGCGCAGCAGCGCCGAGAGGCCCTCCACCTCGTCCTCCGCCAGGAAGGTGCAGAAGACGCGCCCCTGGGCGGAGGACGTGAGCGAGAGCCGGGCACCGGGGCGCACGCTGATGCGGATGGTGCGGTCGGTGTTGTCGTCGACGCGCACGACGACGGCCGTGTCACCGTCCCAGACGCTGAGCACGGTCGTCTCGTTCACCTCGCGGACGAGCTCTTCCATGAACGGGCCCGCGATACCGATGATGGGAAGCCCGGCCCGGGCGGCCGCGGACAGGGTCAGCACCTGCGGACCGAGGGAGTACAGCGCCTCGCGCTTGTCGTACCGGAGAAGATTGACCGTGCGCAGCGCCTTCGTGTACCGATGGGCGGTCGGTTTGCTCGTCCCGAGCCGCGCCGTCAGCTCGTTGAGGCTGAGGCGGGGCCGGCCGACGGTGAACGCCGAGAGGATCGTCGCGGCGCGCTCCACCGCCTGGATGGCGGGAGTTCCGTGCAGGGCCACAGGCAGCTCTTCCGGAGTGCCGGCTCTCGCCATGGGTCGTCCTCCGGTGTCGGGGCGCTGTGCGCCGGGACGTAGCAGCCGGCGTGGGAGACCGCCCTCGCAGGTCCCCCGACGGCGAGGCGAGGCTAGCAGCGCAGGCCGGTGGACTGTTGACACTCCGCCAGCAATCCATGACCATGTCACAATACGAGACACCATCTTCCATACAGAACCACGCGGGTCCGCCTCGGCGGTCTCGCAGCACGCGACCAGGAGGCGGGCGAATTGACCCAGACAGTGGCGCCGCACACCCCTGAGGTGATCGGCAACGACTTGGTGGCCGAGGACTGGGAGCGGCTGACGTTCCGGGTCCACCGGTCGGCGTACCGCTCGGAGGACGTGTTCCGTGCGGAGCGCGAACGGATCTGGATGACCTCGTGGCTCTACCTCGGCCACGAGACCGAGATCCCGCGGCCCAACGACTTCAAGTCCCGCGTGGTCGGCGGCAAGCCGCTGATCTTCGTACGCGACGCGCAGGGCCAGATCCGCGTGTGGCTCAACGCCTGTCCGCACCGCGGCACCATCCTGTGCCGTGAGCCCGAGGGCAACAACAAGCACATCCAGTGCTTCTACCACGCGTGGACGTTCCGCACCGACGGGGAGATCGCGGCGATCCCGGGGGAGGACGCGTACGACTTCTCCCCGGGCTTCCGGGAGAGCGTGAAGCTGCGGGCGGTGCCGCGGGTGGACACCCACGAGGGGTTCGTCTTCATCTCCTTCGCCCCCGAGGGTCCGTCGCTGCTCGAGCACCTCGGCAAGGCCGCGGACATCATGACGATGGCCACGCTGCAGGCGCCGGAAGGCATGACCGTGCTGCCCGGCGTGCAGCGCTACTCGGTCAAGGGCAACTGGAAGCTCAGCGTCGAGAACGCCATGGACGGCTACCACTTCGCCCCCACCCACAACACGTTCGTCGGCTACCTGCGCGAGACCGGCTACGCGGTCACCGACGACGACCAGTACGCCTACGACCTAGGCGACGGGCACGGCATGCTGCGCCTGACCGGGCACGGCGGGCGGATCGGCATGATCTGGGAACCGCGCTTCGGCGAGGCCGAGAAGGAGCACACCGAGCAGGTCCGCGCGGAGATGATCGCCCGCCTCGGCGAGGAGCGGGCGCTGCAGGCCGCGGACGCCAGCCGCATCCTCTACGTGTTCCCCAACCTGATGCTCTTCGACCTCGAGGCGCTCTCGATCCGGCAGTTCGAGCCGGTGTCCGCCGGTGTCACGGACGTGCGTGCCTGGCAGTACGTGCCGAACGGCGAGCCGGAGGAGACCCGGCAGATCCGGCTGCGCACGATGGCCAGCTTCATCGGACCCGGCGGGCTCGCGACGCCGGACGACATGGAGGCCTACGAGGCGGTGCAGCGCGGCATCGAGGCCACCAAGGGCGACGACCGCGGCTTCAACGACTGGAGCGACATGTCCCGCGGCATGATCTCCGAGGTGCGCGGGGAGCAGGGCCGCTCGATCGACGAGGGCGCGATGCGATCCTTCTGGCGCGCCTGGAGCCGCGCGGTCGGTCCCGTCGAGTCCGACGACCGCCCCGGCAGCACGAGCACGACAGGAGCGAACCGATGACCGAGCTGGACACCGCACGACCGGCGACCGGTGCCGGACGGACCGTCACCCGCGCCGAGGTGGAGGAGTTCCTCTACCACGAGGCCGAGCTGCTGGACACCTGGCGGCTGGATGACTGGTTCGCGTTGCTCGCCGAGGGCAGCACGTACGAGGTGCCGACCAACGACTGGACCGGGTGGAGCACCCTCGAGGGCGGGTTCTTCAAGTCCGACGACTACGGACTGCTCAAGGCGCGGGTCAAGCGGCTCAAGAGCCGCAAGGCGCACGCGGAGAACCCGCACTCGCGCACCCAGCGGATGGTCAGCAACGTGCGGCTGGGGGAGCGGGCCGGGGACCTGCTCGAGATCCGGGCGAACTTCATCGTGCACCGGTTCCGCGACGACACCACGCAGGCGTACGTCGGCCACTACGAGTACCTGCTCGAGGTGACCGACGACGGGCTGCTGATCCGGCGCCGGCGGGCGGTGCTCACCAACGAGGCCATGGCGGCCGGCGCCCGGCTCAGCTTCATCCTCTAGGGGTCCCTTGTGATCAAGCAGACCGTGGCGTTCCGCTTCAAGGACGAGGTCGACGAGACCACGCGGGCAGCGATTCTCGCGGAGCTGGCCGAGTTCCCGGGCCGCTACCCGGACATGAAGAACTTCTCGCTCGGCCGCAACATCAGCAGTCGCGAGAAGAACATGACGCACACCTTCATGTTCGAGTTCGCCGACGAGGCCGCGCTGCGGGCCTACCTCGAGAGCGAGTCGCACGAGAGGTTCGTCCGGGAGCGCTGGCGCCCGGTCATCGAGACCCAGTCCATCGTCGCGCTCGAGGTCGAGGGCGAACCATCGCGAACGGAGACAGCTGTGAGCACCGCACCGTCCCGGCCACGCGGGCCGTACGGCTTCGCCTTCGCGCGCCTCGGCGTGCCGGACCTGGCCAAGTCGATCGAGTTCTACACCTACCACGTGGGCCTGCAGCTCGAGGGGCACGACGACACGTACGCCCAGCTGCGCAGCAACGTCGCGCACCACGACATCGAGCTGGTGGCGGACCCGTCGCTGACCGAGTTCGACTCGCAGACGCTCGCCTTCACGGTCGAGTCCGACGAGGTGCTCGACGACCTGGCGCGGCGGCTCAAGGACGACGGGCGCGAGCTCGGCGAGCTGCACCCGCGGACGAAGGCCGCCTGCCGCAACGGGTTCTCCGTAAAGGACCCGAACGGGCAGACACTCGAGCTGATCACCGACTTCCACGTCTATGCGGAGCCGCCGCTGCTCGAGTGGCGCCCGGTCGACCTGGTCCACCCGTTCCTGTCGACCCCGCACTACGAGGAGAGCCAGCGCTTCTACATGGAGGTGCTCGGCTTCCTGCCGTCGGACTACATCGTCTCCGACCGTCGGGGCGCCTCCTCGTTCATCCGCTGCGAGGACCGCTACCACCACTCGCTGGCGCTGCGCCGCGACGACTCGTACTACGTCGCCCACCTGTGCTTCCGGATGAAGAGCCTGGACCACGTGCTGCGCGGGCGCACCAAGGCGATCTACAAGGACGTCCCGATCCCGTCGGACATCGTCAACCATTCGGCGTCGACGTCGATCGCGTTCTACATGTACGACCCGACGCACGGGCCGCGCATCGAGCTCTGCGACGGGCACCGGGTCTTCACCCCCGAGGAGCACGAGACCCACAAGCCCCGGTACATGTCGGCGGACCCGCGCAACATCGACGTGTGGCGCGCGGCCGCTGACGACTGGGAACGGTTCTGACACCGGGCAGTCCGGAGGCCGCCTCGTACGAGGCGGAACTGCTCGACGTGCTCGCCGTGCTCGCGCGCAGTGACGGTACGCGCGGGCACGAACGCGCAGCGGCCGAGGCGGTGCTCGCCCTGGCTGTCGACCGCTGGCCGCACGTGGCGTGGCAGGTCGACCCGGTCGGTGAACCGGACGGACCGTGCGCGCAACTGGTCGGTGCTGCCGGCGAGCGCGCTGGTCGCGCGGACCTGCTGCTCTACTCCCACCTGGACACCTCCTTCACCGGGGATCCGGCCGTCGACGCGGTCGTGACGGGCCACCCGGCGGGCGCGGCACCGTACCGGGTCGACCGCGCGGCCCGGACCGTGCGCGGCCCGGGTCTCGGCGTGGCGCGTGCCCCCGCGGCGGCGGCGCTGGTCGGCTTCGCGCGCGCCACGGCACGGCTGCACGAGCGGGGACTCCCGTTCGGCGCGCGGCTGCTGCTCGCCGCGCGCGGCACACATCGAGCGGCCGGCTGGGAGCCTGCCGACCCGCCCGCCGACCCGACAGGGGTCACCTCGTTCCTGGCCCGGCACGGCCGTCCGGGTGCCGCGATCGTCGCCAAGGGCGGCCCTGCCGGCGTGCTCCACGACGAGCCGGGGGCCTGCTACCTGCGTGTGCGCGCCCGCGGCGGATGGGGCGCGATCATGGCGCGCGACCGGCTGCACCCCGAGGGCGGGCTGCTCGCGCACGCGGGAGTCCTGGTGGCCGCCGTCGAGCGGGCCGGCGCCGCGCTGGCGGCCGCCGCGCCCCCCGGTCCACAGTCCGGTGGCCAGTTCGGGATCGGTGCGATCCGTTCCGGGCTACCCGACAAACCCGATCTCGCACCTGCGGTCCTCGACGTGTACTGCTACCTGGTGGCACCCGGGACGCTGACCCCCGGCGTGCCCGCGCGGACCCTCACCGACCACCTGCAGCGCGAGCTGGCGGGGAGCGTCCTCGCCGGGGTCGAGCTGACGGTCACGGACCAGGTGATCGACTCGGGTGCCACCACCGACCCCGACGCCGACGTCGTACGCGCGGCGGTCCGCGCGTACGGCGAGGTGTTCGGTGTGCCGCCCGCACCGATCACCGGGTGGACCGGCTCGACGGACGGCGTGACGCTGCGCGCCGCCGGGGTGCCGACGGCGCGGGTGGGGCCGAGCCGCACCGTGCCGTGCGGCGACGGCAGCGACGTCGTCGAGCTCGGCGAGCTGGTGGCCTGCACCCGGCTGTACGAGAACCTGGTGCTGTCGCTCGGAAATCCCACGATGTCTCACTTGACATGACATCGTTTCACAATCGAAGATAGCGGCGATGGAGACGATCGCCACCTCGCACGGGCTCGCACGGGTCGAGGGCACCGAACTCGCGGTTCTCGACCTGCCGTACGCCCACGTCGGTGAGCTGCTCGCCGACACCGGGTCGCTGGCCCACATCGAGGCCGCCGCCGTCTCGCGCCGGTTGCCCCTCTCGCGGCTGTCCGAGGTCGTACGCGCGCCGCTGCCGACAGCGACCGTCTGGGGCGTCGGGCTGAACTACCACGCCAAGGCTGCCGCGACCGGGCGGGCGCTCCCGCAGTTCCCGATCCTGTTCGTCAAGCCGAGCACCGCGATGTCCGCGCCCGACGCCGCCATCGCCGTCCCGAGCGCGCTGTCCGAACAGGTCGACTACGAGGCCGAGGTCGGCATCGTCATCGGGCGCCCACTGCACGAGGTCGGCCCGGATCGCGCCTGGGACCACGTCGCGGGAATCGTCACCGCCAACGACTTCACCTGCCGCGACATCATGTCGGCCACCAAGACCCCGCTGCTGGCCAAGGGACTTCCCGGCTTCGCGCCGCTCGGTCCCTCGGTGCTGCCGATCGCTGACGTACCGGACCGCGACGATGTCCGTGTCCGCTCCTGGGTGAACGGCGAGCCGCGCCAGGACGGCCGCACCAGCGACCTGATCTTCCCGGTCGCGGAGCTGCTGTCGATCATCTCCCGGTACGGCCGCCTCGAGCCGGGGGACGTCGTGCTGACCGGGACCCCACCGGGCACCGGCCAGGATCTCGGAACCTTCCTCACCGCGGGCGACGAGGTCACCGTGCAGGTCGGCGACCTCGTCCCGCTCGTCACACCGGTGCGGGCGAGGGAGCGGGAAGCCGCGCCCGTGTGAGGGCCGGCCACGCGGAGCACGTCAGAGCAGTCCAGCAGATCCGAGCAGGAATCGATCCGGGCCGCAGGTCCGGCCGGAGGTAACGATGACCCAGACGCCCAGCACCTACGAGGTCGTGATCAGCGGCGGCAGGGTCATCGACCCCGCGTCCGGCCGCGACGAGGTCACCGACGTCGCGATCGCCGACGGCCGGATCGCCGCGATCGGCCCCGACCTGGGCGCAGGTACGTCCCAGACCATCGATGCGACGGGGTCGTACGTGCTGCCCGGCCTGGTCGAGGGCCACACGCACATCTTCGAGTACGTCTCGAAGGTGGGCGCCCCCGCCTACGAGGCTCACCTGCGCCGCGGGGTCGTGGCGGCGGCCGACGCCGGCACCGCCGGCGCCTCGACCTTCGCAGCGTTCCGCAAGCTCGTCGTGGAACCCAACCCGATGCGGATCGTCAACTTCCTCAACGTGTCGGTGCTCGGCCTGATCGACTTCCGTTACGGCGAGCTGCTCAACCCGGACACGCTCAGCGTCGAGGACGCGTTGCAGGTCGCGTCCGAGAACCCGGATGTCGTGCGCGGCTTCAAGATCCGGCTGTCCGAGGACGTGGTCGGCGACCAGATCACCCCGCTGCTCAAGAAGGCCGTCGACCTCGGCGAGCAGGGTGGGCTGCCCGTCATGGTGCACATCGGCGAGACCGCCCTGTCCGTCCCGGAGATCGTCGACATGCTCCGGCCCGGCGATGTCATCGCGCACTGCTACACCGGCAAGGCGCCGACCATCCTGGGCGAGGACCGGCAGGTGCAGAAGGAGATCTACGCGGCGCGCGAGCGCGGCGTGCTCTACGAGTCCGCCCACGGACGCAGCAACCTCTCGTTCGAGGTCGCCCGCCCGGCGATCGCCGAGGGGTTCCTCCCCGACGTCATCACCTCCGACACGAGCGCCCGCAACTGGCGCGGTCCGGTGTTCGACCTCGTCACGAGCATGTCGAAGCTGATCGCGCTCGGGATGACGATCGAGCAGGTCGTACCGCGGGTCACGACCGCACCGGCGAAGCTGCTCGGGATCGACTCCGAGGGCTTCGGTGCGCTCACCGTGGGCGGTCCCGCACACGTCACCGTCCTGAAGGAGGTCGGCGCGACGGTGCTTCCCGACGCCGCCGGCAACACCATCGAGGCGCCGCGCCTCGAACCGACTGCCGTGTTCCTCTCCGGGGCCGCGCACGAGCTGACGCCCTGGCGCGGCCTGGCGTCCTGACGAACAAGGAGGAGTCCGTGTCGCTGAACGAGGCGTTGTTCCGGACCGTCGTCAACTGGGACGAGGTGCCGGAGGACGTGATCCGTCCCGGGGTGCGTCGCCGGGTGTACTCCACGGACGAGGTAATGCTGTGCTGGCACAGCCTCTCCGTCGGGATGGACACCCGCCCGCACTCGCACGACGACTTCGACCAGCTGGTGCTCATCCTCGAGGGCCGGGCGAACTACTTCGTCGACGGCGTTCCCCACGAGATGGGACCGGGGTCGATGATGCTGGTGCCGGCCAAGGCAGAGCACTACATCGTCCCGCTCACCGAGCCGTGCATCAACGTCGACGTCTTCGCGCCGCCCCGGGCGGACTACGCGGCGATCGCGCAGCGGACCGTCGACGATCGCTGAACGCCGCGCCGCGGCTCATGGTGAGCGGCGCGGTGCACCGGTCCCGCAAGCCCGCGGGACCGAGGTTTGCCGAGTCGAACGGAGTTCTTGAATGACTGTGGAGCTGCAGGCCGGTGTGACCGTCACCGCGGAGCCGGCCGCCGGTTTCGAGACGGTGCTGACCCCCGAGGCGCTCGCATTCGTCGCCGAGCTGCACCGTGAGTTCGGCGAACGGCGCAGCGAGCTGCTCGGCGCACGCGTCGAGCGCCAGCGCCGGATCGACAGCGGCCTCGACCTGCATTTCCTGCCGGAGACCGCCGACGTGCGCGCCGGTGACTGGCGCGTCGCCGAGCCCGCCCCCGGATTGGTGGACCGGCGCGTCGAGATCACCGGCCCGACCGACCGCAAGATGACGATCAACGCGCTGAACTCCGGCGCCAAGGTGTGGCTGGCCGACTTCGAGGACGCGATCACGCCCACCTGGGAGAACGTGATCTCGGGGCAGCTCAATTTGCGCGACGCGCTCGACCGCACGATCGACTTCTCGACCCCGGACGGCAAGTCGTACGCGCTGGGCGAGGAGCTCGCCACGATCGTGGTCCGCCCCCGGGGCTGGCACCTGGACGAGAAGCACCTGCTCGTGGACGGCGAGCGGATCGCCGGAGGCCTCGTCGACTTCGGGCTCTACTTCTTCCACTGCGCGCAGCGGCAGCTGGATGCCGGCAAGGGCCCGTACTTCTACCTGCCGAAGCTGGAGAGCCACCTCGAGGCCCGGCTGTGGAACGACGTCTTCGTGCACGCGCAGGCGGCGCTCGGTATCCCGCGCGGCACGATCCGCGCGACCGTGCTGATCGAGACGATCTCCGCGGCGTTCGAGATGGAGGAGATCCTCTACGAGCTGCGTGAGCACTCGTCGGGCCTGAACGCCGGGCGCTGGGACTACCTGTTCAGCATCATCAAGAAGTACCGCAACCGCGGCGCGGAGTTCGTGCTGCCGGACCGCAACTCGGTGACGATGGCCGCGCCGTTCATGCGCGCGTACTGCGAGTTGCTCGTGCACACCTGCCACAAGCGGGGCGCGCACGCGATCGGCGGCATGGCCGCCTTCATCCCGAGCCGGCGCGACGCCGAGGTGAACGCGACCGCGTTCGCCAAAGTGCGCGAGGACAAGACCCGCGAAGCGACGCTCGGGTTCGACGGGTCCTGGGTCGCGCACCCGGACCTCGTGCCGCTGTGCCGTGAGGTGTTCGACGGCGTGCTCGGCGAACGCCCGAACCAGCTCGGCACGGTGCCCGAGGTCAGCGTCGACGCGGCGGCCCTGCTCGACGTCGCCTCCGCGGCAGCGGACGTGACCGAGGACGGCTTGCGCAACAACATCAGCGCCGCGTTGCAGTACCTGGCCGCCTGGCTCGGCGGCCTCGGCGCGGTGGCGATCTTCAACCTGATGGAGGACGCGGCCACTGCGGAGATCGCGCGCTCCCAGATCTGGCAGTGGGTCCACAACGCCACGCCGCTCGCCGACGGCAGGACCGTGACCCAGGAACTGGTCGAGGCGCTGATCGAGCAGGAGACCGCCAAGATCGCCGAGTTGCAGGGCGACGGGTTCGACCCGGCCGCCTACCAGGCGGCGCACGCACTGCTCGCCGAGGTCGCACTCTCCGCGGACTTCGTCGAGTTCCTCACCCTGCCGGCGTACGAGCGCATGGACTAGGAGACGCTCCGGCCCGGAGGCACTGCCCACCGGGCCGGGTGCGAGAGTCGGACGACGGCCAGGAGGGAGGGACCGCGATGCGGTTGCGCGAGCTCAAGGCGCTGCTCGCGCCGCGACCGGTCCCGCTACGTCCGACGGCCAGGGCGCTCGCCGGTGCGTACAACATCGCCGCCCTGCAGTCGGCCGCGTACCGCGCCCTGCCGCGGGCGGTGTTCGACTACGTGGAGGGCGGGGCGGAGGACGAGGTCAGCCTACGCGGCAACCGGGCCGCGTTCGCCGCACTCGAGCTCGTCCCCGGGATCTGCAAGGGCGTGTCCTTCGTGGACACCTCGGTCGAGCTGCTGGGGGAACGGCTCCCCACGCCGGTCGTGCTGGCTCCCACGGGTTTCACGCGCATGGTCCACCACGAGGGCGAACGGGCGGTGGCGCGCGGCGCGTCCGTGTCCGGCACCCCTTACGTGCTCTCCACGATGGCGACCTGCTCGGTGGAGGCCGTCGCGGCCGCGGCCCCCGGACCCAAGTGGTTCCAGCTCTACCTGCTCAAGGACCGGGCGCTGTGCAGCGACCTGATCCGCCGGGCGCGCGAGTGCGGCTACCGCCAGCTGGTGCTCACCGTGGACAACGCGGCGCAGGGCGCCCGCGAGCGGGACGTCCGCAACGGTCTGACGATCCCGCCGGCGCTGACGGCTCGCACCTTCCTGGACGGCGTACGCCGGCCCCGGTGGTCCTACCACTTCCTCGCGAGCGATCCGATCGAGTTCGCGACGATCCGACTCGCCGAGGACGATCCGGCGACCCGGATGCGCAAGCTCGCC
This sequence comes from Candidatus Nanopelagicales bacterium, assembly GCA_017848795.1. Classification (GTDB taxonomy): domain Bacteria; phylum Actinomycetota; class Actinomycetes; order S36-B12; family CAIYMF01; genus JAFIHG01. The sequence continues at coordinate 42,630 of JAFIHG010000003.1, forward strand.
CAGGGGTTCGAGGGGACGGTCACCTGGGACGACGTGGAATGGGTGCAGGAGCAGTGGGGCGCGCCGATCCTGCTCAAGGGTCTGCTCGCCAGCTCCGACGTCGCGCAGGCCGGGCGGCTCGGGCTGTCCGGGGTCGTGCTGTCCAACCACGGCGGGCGCCAGCTCGACCACGCGCCAGCGCCGATCGACATGCTGGCCGAAGCCCGCTGCGCGGCAGCGGACGGCCTGGCGATCCTGCTCGACTCCGGTATCCGCCGCGGCAGCGACATCGTCAAGGCCGTCGCGCTCGGTGCGGACGCGGTCCTCGTCGGCCGCCCCTACCTGTACGGCCTCGGGGCGGCGGGCGCGGCCGGGGTGGCCCGCGCCGTCGAGATCCTGCGCAGCGAGCTCGTCCGGGTGCTCACGCTGCTCGGAGTGGCGGCGGTGGCCGAGCTCGACGAGTCCTACGTCCGGCAACGCCGGGCAGCCCTGCCCGTGCACCTCCCGTCGAGCGGAGTGAGATGTTCCAGAACACGCTGAGATCGCTGTGGTCCGATGGTCGGCAGGCGGTCGGTGGGTGGGCGACCCTCGGGTCGCCGTTCGCCGCGGAGATCCTCGCTGCGGCCGGGTTCGACTACGTCTGCGTCGACCTGCAGCACGGCCTGTCCCACTTCGACACGATGGCGCCGATGCTCGCCGCCACGGCCCGCACCGGCACCACACCGCTCGTCCGCGTACCGTTCAACTCCACGGCGTACATGGGCAAGGCGCTGGACGCCGGGGCCCAAGGGCTGATCATCCCCATGGTGAACTCCGCCGAGCAGGCGCGGGCGGCCGTCGCGGCGTGCCGGTACGCGCCCGAGGGCGTGCGCAGCTTCGGGCCGGTGCGCGCGTCCCTGTTCTCCAGCGGCATGAGCACCGATGACGTGAACCGGGCGGTGCTGTGCCTGCCCATGGTGGAGACGCGCGAGGCCGTGGACCGGATCGAGGAGATCTGCACCACGCCGGGCGTGGACGGCATCTACATCGGTCCGGCCGATCTCGCCATCACCTACGGGTTGCCGCCGTACGGGGACCCGGCGCCCCAGCAACTCTCCGACGCCATCGAGAAGATCCGGGCGTGCTGTGCCGAGCACGGCCTGCCGGTCGGCATCCACACCGGCGGCGGCGCGCACACGCGCTACTACCTGGATGCGGGTTTCGACATGGTGACCGTCTCGACCGATGCGGCGCTGCTGCGCGCCACCGTCGCCGCCGAGCTGGCGGCGGCCCGCGGCGGAGCCGAGGGTCCCGCAGCCGGCATCTACTGAGCACACCGAACGAACTGTGAGGACGACGAATTGACCGAACCAGACCTGACGCGCACCGACCCCCGCTGGGACGCCTTCGCCGGCGGCCCGTTCCCCATCCTGCTCGACGGCCGGCTCGTGACCGGCAACGCCGGGACGGGCGACATGGTGGCGCCGCACGACCGCCGGGTGGTCGGCCAGTACTCGATACCCGACACCGCCCAGCTGCAGGCCGCCGTCACGTCGGCGCGCCGCGCGGTCGACGGCGGCGAGTGGTCCACGTGCACGGGCGCCGACCGCGGACGGCTGCTGCGCCGGCTCGGCGAGCTCGTCGAGCAGCACGCCGACGAACTGGCCTTCCTCGAGGCGGTCGACGGCGGCAAGCCGATCAGCGGCGTGCACGACAACGACCTCGCGGTGTCGCTCGAGGCGCTCGACTACTTCGCGGGCCGCGCCTCCTACCAGCAGGGCACGGCGATCGACACCGGCGACCCACTCGTCCAGCACCGCTCGCGGTGGGAACCCGTCGGTGTCGTGCTGGAGATCCTGCCCTGGAACGGACCGCTGTGGACCGGGGTCCAGCGACTCGCCGCGATCCTCGCCGGTGGCAACGCGGCTCTGCTCAAGCCCGCCGAGCTGGCATCGGCGTCGTTCCTGCGGTTCGCCCAGCTGGTCGCGGAGGCCGGATTCCCGGCGGGCGCGGTGCAGGTGCTGCCGGGCAAGGGCTCGGTCGTGGGCCAGGCGCTCGTCGCGCACCCGGGGGTGGATCTCGTGTCGTTGACCGGCGGGATCGAGACCGGGACGCGGATCCTGGCGCAGACCGCGCAGCAGGTGAAGCGGACCGTCCTCGAGCTCGGCGGCAAGAATCCCAGCCTGGTCTTCGCCGACGCCGACCTGGACGCCGCCGTCATGTGGACCGCGATCGGTGGCTTCGCCGGCACCGGTCAGGTCTGCGCGTGCGCCTCACGGGTGCTCGTCCAGCGTCCGGCGTACGAGGAGTTCCTGCAGCGGTTCGTCGCGTTCGCCGAGTCCTTCGTCGTCGGTGACCCGCTCGACCCGGCCAGCCAGCTCGGCCCCGTGAACGGCGCGGCGCAGTGGGAGAAGATCTGGCAGTACGTCGAGACCGGCAAGGCCGAGAGCAAGCTGCTCACCGGCGGTACGTCGTACACCGACCCCGGGCGCAGCGCCGGCTGGTACATCCCGCCGACCGTCTTCGCCGACGTGGACCCCGCCTGCCCCGTCGCCGTCGACGAGATCTTCGGCCCGGTCGTCGCGCTCACCCCGTTCGACGACGAGGCGGAGGCGATCGCGCTCGCCAACGACACCCGCTATGGGCTCACCGCCGGGGTCTTCACCAGTGACGTCGCCACCGCCGGCCGGGTGAGCGACGCGCTCGCGGCCGGGCAGGTGTTCGTCAACCAGTGGTTCGGCACGGGCGGTGTCGCGATCGCCTCGCAGGGGTACAAGACGAGCGGTCTGGGCGGCGCCGGGATGGAGAAGTACCTGCACCACAAGAACGTCTTCACCCGCCTCGCTTGACACCCCTCATATCGCAATCGAAGATGCGGATATCACCAACAGAGACGACCGACCCGAACTGATCGGCGTCCCCAGGGACGGCAGCCGAGTGGAGTGCAGATGGTAGAGATCGCCGGCGGGCCCGCTGCGTGGCGCGGTCCGCAGATCCTCGACGACCCGAGCTGGAAGATCGAGCTCACCCCCGAGCACGTCGGCGAGCTGCGGGCTGCGCTCGCCGCCGTCGACCGGCCGGGTGCGGCCTTGCGCGACATCGCCAAGGAGGACTTCGGGCTGCCCACTCTCGCGCCGGTCCTCTCCGGTGTCGTCGACGAGCTCGTCGACGGACGGGGTTTCGTGCTGTTGCGCGGCGTACCGGTCGAGGAGCTCACCGAACGGCAGGCCGAGCTCATGTACTGGGGGATCGGGCTGCACGTCGGCATCCCGATCCACCAGAAGACCGAGGACGACCTGCTGGTGCACATCCGTGACCAGGGTGTGGACCCGAACGACCCGCTGGTGCGCGGGTTCCAGACCAACGCCAGCCTGGACTATCACGCCGACTCCTCGGACGTCGTCGGACTGCTGTGCATCCGCCCCGCCAAGCGCGGCGGAGTGAGCACGATCGTCAGCGCGGTCGCGGTGCACGACGAGATCGTGCGCCGCCGCCCCGACCTGGCCGAGCTGCTGCACCAGGACTGGTGGCACGACCGCCGCTCCAGTGACGGCCCGGAGTCGTTCTTCCAGTGCCCGATCTTCGGGACCAACGAACAGGGCCGGCTGTTCGCGCACTACGGCCGGGCGTACATCGAGTCCGCGCCGCGCGGGCCCGGCGTGCCGGCGTTGACGGCTGCCCAGATCGAGGCGATGGACCTGCTCGACGAGCTGGACAACTCGCCGGAGTTCGTGCTGAACATGGACTTCGCGCCCGGCGACATCCAGTTCCTGAACAACTACACGATCATGCACGCGCGCACCGACTACGAGGACCACCCCGAGCCGGAGCGCAAGCGCGACCTGATCCGCCTCTGGCTCGTCATCGACCGCGACCTCGGCCTGCCCGAGAAGTTCGAGGCGGGCGGGATAGTCCCGCGGGCGGTCGCGCTCGCCCGCTGATCGACATGGCCGGGTCCGCTGCGCGGCCGCTCGGCATCGGACGGTTCGCGCTCGCCGAGAGCCCGGTGATGACGAGCGACGGCCTGGTGTTCGTCGACCTGGAGGGGCACGCGCTGCACCGGCTCGACCCGGCAGCGAGGACTCTCGCGAGCTGGTCGTACGCGTTGCCGGTGTGCTGCGCGGTACCCGCACGCTCGGGCGGCCTGCTCGTGGCGCTCGCGGAGCGGGTGGAGCACCTCGACCCCGCAGACGTCCGCACCGTCATCAGCGTCGACGTGCCGCCCGGCGTGCGGCTGAACGACGGCTCCTGCGACCCGCGCGGTCGGTTCTTCGTGGGCAGCTGCGGCTATGAGCGTGAGCCCGGACGTGGTGCGCTGCACCGCCTGCACGGCGAGCGACTGGTGCCCGTCCTCGACGGCCTCACGCTCCCGAACGGGCTGGGCTGGTCGCCTGACGGCGACCGCCTCTACCTCGCCGACTCGGTGCGGCGCGTCGTACTCGTCCACGCCTACGACCTCGAGCGCGGCGAGGTCGGCCCGCTGCGGGACACGCTCGACACCTCCGCCGTCAGCGGCTACCCCGACGGGCTGACGGTGGACAGCGACGGCCGCCTCTGGGTGGCGTTCTGGGGCGGCGGCGCCGTCCGCTGCCTCGACCCGGACGGGAACGTCCGGCACGAGGTGCGAGTCTCGGCGGCGGCGACGACCAGCTGTGCCTTCCTCGCGCCGGGCAAGCTGGTCGTCACGACCGGAACCGGTGGCCCGGACCCGGCGGGCGATCTCTTCGTCGCCGATGTCCCCGCAGCGGGACTCCCGCAGCACAGCTGGACGCCGGCACCGCCCTAGACACGACCGACGAAGCGGTCGGGCACGCCGGTCGTCGTGCCCGCCACCCGGGCTCCGGGTGCCTGGTACGGGTGCTTCGCCGCCGCGTCCTCGTCCACCCGCACCCCCAGACCCGGCGCGTCCGGGATCGCGACCGTGCCGTCGACGATCGACTCCAGCCCGACGGGAAGATCCAGCCCGAGCTGTTCCCACACCGGGACCAGATGCAGGGCGTACTCGGCAGCCTGCACCGAGCTGGTCGCTGCGGCCAGCTGCAGGCCGGCCGCGAGCGCCACTGGACCGGCGCAGATGTGCGGGACGACCCGGGCGCCGTGGTACGCGCCGAGCTGGCAGATCTGCCGGGCGACAGCGAGACCGCCGACCACGGCAGCGTCGGGTTGCAGGACCGCGAACTCGTTGTGCGCCAAGCCGTCCTGCGCCTCGTGCAGGCTGTAGCAGTGCTCACCGTAGGCGATCGGGACCGGGCTGCGTCGCGCCAGTTCACGGATGCCGGCGCGCGCGCTCTGCAGGAGCGGTTCCTCGAACCAGGTGACGCCGAGGTCCGCGAGCCGCTCGGCGATCCGTAGCGCTGTCGGCAGCGTGAACGTCTCGCTCCCGTCCACCATGAGCTCGACGTCGGGTAGCAGCTCGCGCAGCTCGGCGAGCGTGGCGAGGTCGCTTCGCCAGTTCGGCCCGACGCGCACCTTGGCCATCGTCACGCCACGCTCGAGCCATGGCGCGAGCCGGTCGTGGTGCCAGGATGCCGAGCCCTCTTCGAGGAAGGTCCAGGAGGCGTATACCGGGATCCGCTCGCGCACCCTGCCGAACAACGTGCTCACGCTGACACCACGCTGCTGCGCGAGCAGGTCCCACAGCGCGATCTCCACCGCGGACAGCGCCTGCACCGCCATGCCTGCGTCCCCCAGCCGCCGCCTCGTCGAATCGCGCAACCGCTCGACGAGCGGTTCGACGGCGACCAGCTCGGCGCCGAGCAGCATGGGCGCGTACGCGTCGGTGATCACCCGGGAGACGAGCCCCGCGTAGGTGCAGCAGTAGCTGTCGCACGCCTCGCCGTACCCGACGCGGCCGTCGTCGGTCTGCACGCGCAGGAAGCAGAACGACACCGGGTCGCGCTCGGTGGATACGGTGACGGGGATCGGGGTGACCTGCGTGATCCGCACGGAGCGACTCCTTCGAGGGGCGGATGGATGCTCTGACCGTAATATGAGACGCCGTCTCGGATCGAGACGCACGCGTTCGAGGATCCGCGAAGAGGGAGGGCCGGGGTGCCGGTTGTCGTTGTCGGTTCGATCAACGTCGACGTGACGGTGCCGGTGGGCCTGCCGCCGCGGGCGGGGGAGACCCAGCTCGGCGGTGCGGCGGTACGCAGCGCCGGCGGCAAGGGCGCGAACCAGGCGGTGGCGCTGTCCCGGCTGGGTCGGCAGGTGCAGATGGTGGGCGCGGTCGGCGCCGACGCCGACGGCGACTTCATGATCGCCACGCTCACCCGAGAGGGCGTCGGCGTGGACCACGTCCACCGCGTCGCCGAGGCCACCGGTCAGGCGTTCGTGTTCGTTTCCGCAGGCGGGGAGAGCACGATCGTCGTGGCGCCCGGGGCGAACGGCGCGCTCACCCCGGACCAGGTACGCACACCGGAGGTCCGCGACGCGGATTTCCTCGTGCTGCAGCAAGAGGTTCCGGCCGACACGGTCGCGGCGGCCATCGCTGCCACGCGCGGCCGGGTGCTGCTCAACCCCGCGCCGGCACGCCCGCTCGCGCCGGCGGTGCTCGCGCAGGTCGACGTTCTCGTACCCAACCGGGAGGAGCTCGCGGCGCTCGTCGGCGGCGCGCCGCTGCACACCTACGAGCAGATCGCCGGGGCCGCGCGCGGTCTCGCCGTCCGCGGCAGCGTGGTCGTCACGCTCGGCAGCGACGGAGCCCTGGTCGTGACGCCGGAGCGCACGATGCACGTTCCGGCGCGTGAGGTGGTGGCCGTCGACGCGACCGCGGCGGGCGACAGCTTCTGCGCCGGGCTCGCCGACGCGCTGCTCGCGGGCGCGGACCTCGTCGCGGCGGCCGAGTTCGCGACCGGCGTGGCCGCGGTCACGGTGACCCGGCCCGGGGCGATCGACTCGCTGCCGCGCCGGTCCGAACTCGCCCGGGCCTGACGGGGTCGCCGGCGGCGGGCGCTAGCCCGGCAGCAGGACCGTCGCGACCAGCCGGCGCCGCCGCCCGTCGCGCGGTTCGTGGTCGGAGCGTGCCTGGACCACGCGGCGCAGCTCCTCGACGAGCTCGGCGTACTCGGCATCGTCGAGCCACAGCGCCGCCTGGCGGTAGCCGACACCGTCGCGGGCGAGGTCGACCCCGCCCGTCGTGCGCGCATTGCTCCTTGCGGCCCGGCGGGCCGGGCGACTCCCGCGGTCGAGGTACCGGTCGAAGTCGCCGAGCAGCCCCGCGACGAAGGCGAGGAACGCCTGCCGGTGCTCCTCCACCGACATGGTCGCCAGCTCCTCAGGCGGGATCTCCGTCGCCTCGAGCCGTACGGCGTACGTGCGCTCGACCGCGCCGCGCACCCGCTGCTCGTCCACCACGGTGAGCACCTCGGCGTCGGCCAGCGCAGCCACGTGTCGGTACAGGGTCGCCGCCGGGACGTCGGTCAGCTCCGCCTGCAGCTCATTGGTCGTCATGCGGCGCCCGCCCAGCAGCGCCTGCAGCACACGCAGCCGTACCGGATGCAGGAGCAAGGTCGCGCTGGGGCTGGCCATGGGCAGACGCTCTCATAGTTGACATTGATATCAAAGTCGAGAATAGTTGTGGTCGTATCGAACCTGGGAACGGAGAGAGCCATGGCGGAGCTCGGCATCGAGCAGCAGTCGGACGAACGCGTGCTGACGCTGCGCCTGACGACCGGTGAGAAGGTGGCCGCCCTGCACGGCGATCTGACTGCGCCGCTGTCGGCGGTGCGCCACGTGGAGGTGGTCCCCGACGCGCTGGCCGCGACGAAGGGGCTGCGTGCCCCCGGCCTGGCACTGCCGGGGTCGCGGAAGATCGGGACATGGCGCAGCAAGGGCCACAAGATGTTCGTCGTGGCCCGGCGCGGCGAGCCCGCGGTGCGCGTGGAGCTCGAGGGCCAGCCGTACGCGACGCTGCTCGTCAGCTCTCCCGACGCGCCGCAGGTGGCCCGGCGGATCGTGACCGCACGTGGCTGAGCTGGACCTCACCTTCAGCGGCGGCGGGGTTCGGCTCGCGGGTACGCTCGCGCTGCCCGCGGCCGCGGACGGTCCGGTGCCCGCCGCGCTCGTCCTGCCGGGCTCCGGCCCGATCGACCGCGATGCCGACATGAAGCGGCTGCGGCTGGGGATCAGTCGCGAGCTCGCCGGTGCGCTGGCGGCCGCCGGCATCGCCAGCCTGCGGTACGACAAGCGCGGTGTCGGCGCCTCCGGCGGTGACTTCCTCCATACCGGCCTCAGCGACAACCTCGCCGACGGGCGGGCCGCGCTGGCGGCGCTCGCCGCCCGGCCGGAGGTCGATCCGGCCCGGCTGCTCGTCGTCGGTCACAGCGAGGGCGCGCTGCTCGCGATGGCGCTGGTCGCGGGCCTGACCGCCGGACCGGTCGAGGCGACGCCGGCCGGCGTCGTGCTGCTGTCACCGGCGGCCGTCCCCGGCAAGGAGATGCTCGCGTGGCAGACCCGGCAGGTCGCGGCCACGCTGCCGTGGCCGGTCAAGGCGCTGCTGCGCCTGCTGCGCATCGATCTGGTGCGCAAGCAGCGCGCGAACGTGGCACGGCTCGAGGCGAGCACGGCCGACGTGCTGCGCATGGGCGGGCGCCGGATCAACGCCCGCTGGCATCGCGAGCTGCTCGCGTTCGACCCGGCGCCGGCGCTGGCCCGGCTCACCCTGCCGGTGCTGGCCGTGACCGGATCCAAGGACCTGCAGGTCGACCCGGGCGACCTGCAGACGCTCGCGCAACTGGTCCCCGGGCCGGTCGAGACGCATGTGATCGCCGACCTGACCCACCTGCTGCGCCGCGACGCCCAGGTCGCGTCGCTCTCGCACTACCGGAAGCTGCTGCGCCGCCCTGTCGATGCCGAGCTGCTGCGCCTGGTCACGGCCTGGGCCGAACGGGTGACGGCAGCACCCCGGCCGTGAGGGGTCAGCGGATCGCGCGCTCCACGCGGCGTACGACGTCCTGCGGGTCGGCGGAGTCGTCGAACACCGCGACGACGAGCCGTGGCGGGCGATCCCCGCGCTGCGCGAGTCCGAAGGAGTGACGCATCCACGCCAGCGCCTCGTCCAGCTCACCCATCGGATCGCCGCCGCCACCGCGCCGCAGCCAACTGCGCAGCACGTGGTTGTGGATGGCCACCAGCCCGGCTCCGAGCGCCTCGGCCGCCAGCCCGCCGTGCGGATCGTCCCGGTAACGCTCGTCGAGGTAGCGGGTGAACAACAGCTGGTACCGGTGCACCCAGGCGATCTCGCGGGCGCGCAGCTCGGGCTCGCGCCGCAGCAACCGGTAGCGGCGCAGCGCCAGTTCCTGGTCCTCGATGTAGGTGGAGAACACGATGCGCAGCGCCTCGCAGACGGCGTCGATCGGTTGCTCGTCCCCGGGGCCGTCGGGCTGACCGGCGAGGTGGTCGCTGATCCGGGCGACGAGCGCCTCGTGGCCGGGGAAGACGACGTCGTCCTTGGAGCGGAAGTGGTGGAAGAAGGTGCGCCGGGCCACGCCCGCGCGGGTGGCGACCGCGTCGACGGTCGTCGCGCCGTACCCGTCCTCCTCGAAAAGGTCCAGGGCAGCGGCCGTGATCCGGCTGCGCGCGTCGCCCCGCGGCCGGGCGGGGCCGACCGCGGCAGCGCTCGTGGTCTTGGCCACGTCGCGCACCATAGCGAACCGTTGACACCACGCTGCACCCGGTGTACTAATGACTGCACTGAGTGCAGGAGGGCCGTGTCGTGCCGCGTGCGATCGTGGAAGACCCACAGGTCACCATCGAGCGGGAGCAGTCGTATCTGTTCCGCGACGATGGTCACGAACTGCAGGAGGTGTCCTGGCAGGGCGCGGCCTGTCGCAACGCCGAACCCGACCTCTTCTTCCCGATCAGCGCTCAGGACCTGATCACCCGGACCCGCGCGTTGCGGTACTGCGAGGCCTGCCCGGTACGCGCCGAGTGCCTGCGCGTCGCGCTCGCCGACGCCACGATCGTGGGCATCTGGGGCGGCACCGACGAGGTCGAGCGCGCCCGCATGCGCGCGGGCTCGCGCCGCCTCGTCGCGGTCTGACAGCGACCGGGCATGCGGCTGCGGGACGCGCGTGCGCTGCTCGCGCTACGCCCGCCCGCGCTCAGCCGCATCGGTCGCAGCGCGCGTGACGACGTCACCGTCGCCGATCTGCGCCGCCGGGCGTTGCGGTACTGGCCGCGCGGGGTCAAGGGCTACGTCGAGGGCGGTGCCGACGGGGAGCTGAGCCTGCGGGTCAACCGGGAGGCCTTCGCCTCGTACCGCTGGGTGCACCGCGCCCTGGTCGACGTGTCGCGCGTGGACACCGGCACCGAGATCCTCGGCCGGCACACGCCCGTCCCGCTCGCGCTCGCCCCGACCGCGTACACCCGGATGATGCACCCCGATGGCGAGTGCGCCGTCGCCCGCGGCGCTCGTGACGCCGGTGTGCCGTACACGCTGTCCACCATGGCGACGACACGGCTGGAGGAGGTCGCACGGGTCGCGGGTGGCGCCGACCTGTGGTTCCAGCTGTACGTCTGGCGGGACCGTTCTTTGATGCACGACCTGATCGAGCGGGCGCGGGCGGCGGGCTACCGCGCGCTGCTGCTCACGGTGGACACCCCGGTGGTCGGGAACCGGGTGCGCGATTTCCGCACCGGCTTCGTGCTGCCGCCACGACTCACCCCGGGCGTGCTGCTCGACATGGCATGGCACCCGGACTGGTCGCTGCGGATGCTCGCCGGCGAGCCGATCACCTTCGCCAACTTCGCGCGCGAAGTGAGCGCGGACCCGCAGAGTCTGATGCACTTCGCGGCTCGCCAGTTCGACCCGTCGGTGACCTGGGACGACCTGGCCGAGGTACGCCGGCGCTGGCCGGGCAGGCTGCTCGTCAAGGGCCTCGCGGACCCCGGTGACGCCGTCCGCGCGTACGACGTGGGCGCCGATGCGGTGGTGCTGTCCAACCACGGTGGTCGCCAGCTCGACCGGTCGGTGGCGCCGATCGACCAGGTGCGTGCGGTGCGGGACGCGATCGGGCAGGACCGCGAGCTGCTGGTGGACTCCGGGGTGCGTACCGGCGGGGACGTCGCACTCGCGCTGGCGCTCGGAGCCGACGCGGTGCTGGTCGGGCGCGCGTACCTGTACGGGTTGGGCGCGGCGGGGCAGGCGGGAGTCAGCGCGGCGGTGCGGATCCTGGGAGGGGAGCTGCAGCGCACGATGGCGCTGCTCGGGGTACGCACCGTGGCCGAGCTGCGCGCCAGCGGCTCGGACCTGATCGCGTCCAGCTGATCGCGCGCACGCCGACCGACCCGGTTGGCGGGTGTGGTTCCGGTATAGGCGCACGTCACCCGCCAGCGAAGCCGACCGACCCGGTTGGCGGGTGTGGTTCCGGTATAGGCGCACGTCACCCGCCAACGGGGGCGGTCAGCGTGGTGCTGCGGGCAGGATCGTGCCGCTGACGTCGCCGAGCTCGATGGTGGTGGCGTCCGGGCCGGGAGCCGTGCCGCGGATGGTGAGGGTGTCGCCGTCCTGCAGGAAGCTGACCTCGCCGATGCCGTCGAGTTCCAGGGGCGCGGTGCCGCCCCAGGACAGCTCGAGGAACGACCCGCGCTGGTCGGGTTCGCTACCGCTCACCGTGCCGGAGGCGTAGAGGTCTCCGGTGCGCAGCGCGGCGCCGTTCACCGTCAGGTGGGCCAGCTGCTGACCCGGTGTCCAGTACATCCCGGCGAACGGCGGCCGGGAGACGACCACGTCGGTCCCCCCGCGCTGCAGCGAGAGCTCCAGGCGCAGGTCGAGCGCCCACGGGTCCGGGTCCTGCAGGTACGGCAGCACCGGCGGGTCCTGGGCAGGCGGGGCGACCCGCGCCGCGGCGAGGGCGGCCAGCGGCGTGATCCAGGCGGCGGCGCTGGTGGCGAAGCTCTTGCCGAGGAAAGGCCCGAGCGGGACGTACTCCCAGGCCTGGATGTCGCGGGCGGACCAGTCGTTGACCAGCACCACCCCGAACACGTGATCGGTCAGCGCCGCTGCCGGCACCGGCGTGCCCAGCGTGCTCGGCATGCCCACGACGAAGCCGACCTCCACCTCGACGTCCAGGCGCCGGCTCGGGCCGTACGTCGGGGTCTGCTCCTGGGGCGCTTTGCGCTGCCCGCAGGGGCGCCGTACGTCGGTGCCGCTCACCACCACGGTGCCGGCCCGACCGTGGTAGCCGATCGGCAGGTGCTTCCAGTTCGGGGTGAGGGCGTCCCCGTCCGGGCGGAAGATCCGTCCCACGTTGGTGGCGTGGTGCTCGCTGGAGTAGAAGTCGACGTAGTCGGCGACGGTGAAGGCGAGCACCGGTGCCGCCTCGGCGACCGGGCGCAGCAGCGCGCCGAAGCGGGTCTGCTGCGCCGGGTCGGTGAACAGCTCGGTCAGATCGCGGCGTACCTGCTCCCAGACGGTCGGGCCGGCGACCAGGAACGCATCGAGGGTCGGCCCGGCGAACAGCGCCTCGTGCCCGGGCAGCCGTTGCAGAGGCAGCGCCAGGTCGCCGATCCGCACCACCGGTCGCGGCGGCTCGCCGGGCCAGGCGAGCACCCCGTACGGCAGGTGGTGCACCCCGAAACCGGGACGAGCGGTGGTGTCCACCCAGCACGCGGTCATTCCGTCTCCTTCTCCAGCAGCCCGAGCGCGACCAGGTCGGCCACCGGGTCGGCGATGCTGCACGTGCCGATCGAGGTGAGCCGCGCGCGTACCAGCGACGGTGGTACCGCGCGCAGCACGCGCAGCAGTGCCTCCGCTTCCCGCAGCACGAGCAGGTCGGCGAGCGCGCCGCGGTCCGCGCCGTCCGCCGCGGCCGCCGTCGCGGCGAGTACGTTGAGGAACCCGTGGTGGGGCACCCCTTCGGTCTCCTCCATGCCGTGCAGCGCGTGGTGCAGCCCGGCCGTGAGCTTGTACGGCAGGGCGCGGGTCACCGTCGCGTGGATCAGGTCCGCGAGCACGTCGGGAGCGGGCACGGCGGCCCCGGTCGGGCCGCCGGTGCGGAACTTCGCGCGCTCGGCGCCGTCGGCGGCGAGCACGTCGAGCGCCTTCTCCCACCCCGGCACCACCGGCACCTCGATGGCGGTCGGGACCGCAAAGCTCAGCGCTTCCAAGGTGTGCTGGGCGAAGACGTGCGGGTCGCCGTCGCGCGGCAGCGCCACCTCGAGTCCGACGAGTTCCACCCGGTCGTCGTCCAGCAGCAGGTTGCGCGCCTGCTCGACGCCGAGCACGCCGCTGTCGGCGATCAGCGTGACCGGCAGTGGTGCCAGTGCATCCGCGGCGACCAGGGCCTCCTGCAACTGCGGTACCCGCGACGTGGCGCAGAGGAACGGTCCGACCAGATCCGCATACCAGGCCTGGACGTGCTCCCGGTGCGCCGGTACGGCCTGCGGGAGCGGGGCGTTGCCCGGCGGGAAGATCGCTGCGTCGTCGAACAGAGCGGACACCAACGCGCGACAACGCGCCCGATCCTCATCAGCCGGCACGCGGCCATGCTAGTGACGGCGCCCGCGCAGCTGCCGGGTGCTGCGGTCCGGAGCGCGTACGAGCGGCCGGCCAGCAGCGCCCTGTGCGGGGTGCCCAACCCGCCGGGCCGGATCGGGGGCACTTCGTCCAGAGGCGGGCGGGTGCTGCGGCGGTACCGTCGAACCGACCCCCGATCCCGAGCCCCGGAGGCGGTAGCCCGCGTGGACCTCGAGATCCCGCCGTGGCTGTGGGTCGCCACCCTGGCGTTGTACGCGACGCTGTTCACCATCGACCTGCTGGTCGTCGGCCGGCACCCGCACCGGCCGAGCACCCGCGAGTGCGTCGGCTGGCTCGCCTCGTACAGCGGGATCGCCGTGCTGTTCGGCATCACGCTGTGGTTCTTCGCCGGCCACGAGATCGGGGTGCAGTTCTTCGCCGGCTGGGTGACCGAGTACAGCCTGTCGGTCGACAACCTCTTCGTGTTCCTGCTGATCATGTCGCGGTTCTTCGTGCCGGCCGCGCTCCAGCAGGCGGTGCTGATGTACGGGGTGCTCATCGCGTTGGTGCTGCGCGCGATCTTCATCGCGCTCGGTGCGGCCATGATCGCCCGGTTCAGTTGGGTGTTCTTCATCTTCGGGGCGTTCCTGGTCTACACCGCGATCAAGCTCGCCACGCAGCGCGACGAGGACGAGGAGTACCACGAGAACCGGCTGGTGAAGACGATCGGTCGCGCGCTTCCCACCACGAACGACTTCCACGGCACCAAGTTCCGGGTCACGCTCGAGGGTCGGCGCTACTGGACCCCGATGCTGGTCGTGATGCTGGCGATCGGGACCACCGACCTGCTCTTCGCGCTCGACTCGATCCCCGCGATCTTCGGCCTGACCCGGATCGCGTACGTGGTCTTCGCCGCCAACGTCTTCGCGCTGCTCGGCCTGCGCCAGCTGTACTTCCTGCTCGGGGACCTGCTCGACCGACTCGTGTACCTCTCGCTCGGGCTCTCGGTGGTGCTCGGCTTCATCGGGGTCAAGCTGGTGCTCGAAGCGCTGCACACGAACTCGTTGCCGTTCCTGAACGGCGGGGACCCGGTGCCGGTACCGGTCCCCTCGACCTGGCTCTCACTCGGGGTGATCGTCGGCGTGCTGGCGATCACCGCGGTGCTGAGCCTGCGCGCCTCGGCCCGGGCAGAGGTCGCCGAGCGCTGAACCCGCACGACACGAATCACGACGTCGGCCGACGGGGCCGACGCCCTACGACGGGATGGGAGTCCGGTGGACCTGGGACTGCAGGATCGCAAGGCGCTGGTGACGGCGGCCACCGACGGGCTGGGGCTGGCGGTGGCGCGTGCGCTCGCCGCCGAGGGTGCTCACGTCGCGGTGTGCGGCCGACGCGCAGAGGGTGTCGAGGCCGCCGTCGCGCAGCTGCCGGACGGCGTCGGCGTGGTCGGTGACGTCACGCACGAGGACGCCGGCCGCATCGTCGACGAAGCGGCAGACCGATTGGGCGGCCTCGACATTCTGATCGTCAACACCGGCGGTGCCGGGATGGGCGGCATCGTCGAGCAGCAGCCGCAGGCGTGGGACGACGGGTACGCCTCGGTCCTGCGGCCGGCACTCGCGCTCGCCCGGGCCGGAGCCCCTCACCTCCGGAAGAGCGAGGCCGGGCGCATGGTGTTCGTCACGGCGCGCTCGATCCTCGAGACCTCGCCGGACCTGGCGCTCTCCGGCGTGTTCCGCAGCGGGGTCGCGGCTGCGGCGCGTGTGCTCGCCGAGGAACTGGCACCGGACGTCCTGGTCAACATCGCGGTGCCCGGCCCGTTCGACACGGGCGGGCTGCAGCGCCGGGAGGAGCGCCTCGCCGCGATCGAAGGCGTCGACGTGAGCGCGGTACGCGCTAGGCACAACGCGGAGGTGCCGCTCGGACGGGTCGGACGCGCGCACGAGTTCGGTGACGTCGTGGCGTTCCTCGCCAGCGCGCGGGCCAGTTTCGTCACCGGCTCGGTGGTGCGGGTCGACGGTGGTGCGGTCCGTGGCTACTGACCGGCGCGCCGCTCGGAAGCCAGTGTGCAGACAGCACAGGATCTCGCCGGAGTTCCTGTGCACTTTGGGTCTAGGTTCTGCAGCGTGCCTCGCCTACGGTCGGAGGAACCGAGCACCGTACGAGCGCTGTGGAGGCGGCCGATGACCACGCTCATGGACAAGACCGAGTTCCGCGCGGCCCTCGAGGACGCGATCAAGGGCCGGGAGGCGAAGAACGCATCGTTCAGCCAGGCCTGGGCCGAAGGCAAGCTCCAGCGGCACCACTTCGCCCGCTGGGCCGAGAACCACTACCACTACGTCGGGCCGTTCGCCGACTACCTCGCGTACATCTACGCGAACATCCCGGACCAGCACACCGAAGCCAAGGACTTCATGCTCCAGAACATGTACGAGGAGGAGCTCGCCGACATCCGGCACACCGAGCTGCTCATCAAGTTCGCGGAGACGTGCGGCACCACCCGGGAGAAGATCGAGGACCCGGAGAGCATGATGCCGGTGACCCGCGGGCTGCAGGCCTGGTGCTACGCCACGGCGATGCGCGAGCACTTCGCGGTCGCGACCGCCGCCCTGGTCGTCGGCCTGGAGTCGCAGGTGCCGGCGATCTACAAGAAGCAGATCGTGCCGCTGCGCGAGGTGTACGGCTTCACCGAGGACGAGATCGAGTTCTTCGACCTGCACATCACCTCCGACGTCGTGCACGGCGAGCGCGGCTACCAGCTCGTGCTCGAGCACGCGAACACCCCGGAACTCCAGCAGCGCTGCCTGCAGTTCGTGCGCTGGGGCGCCGGGATGCGGTTCTCCTACACCGCCGCGCTCTACGACACGTACGTCAAGCCGGACCTCGGCGAACTGTCCGAGACCAAGGTGGACGTCGACGGCGACCTGCACGCCGCGATCGCCTGACAGGACGGGGGACGCAGTGGTGGTCGACGACGCGGCACGGGTGAGGGCGCCCGAAGGGGAGGCGCCCGCCCCGTCGTCGGGTGGGTCCTGGGTCGAGGTTGCGACCGTGAAGGAGCTCGCCCGCCACAAGAAGAAGCTGGTCGAGGTGGCGGGCGAGCCGATCGCGCTGTTCTACGCGGACGGCGCGGTCTCGGCGATGTACGACGTGTGCATCCACAAGGAACGCTCGCTCTCCAAGGGCATCGTGATGGGCGGCAAGGTGATCTGCCCCGGCCATCAATGGATGTTCGACGTCGACACCGGTTGGTGCGAGGAGGAGGAGCGCTGCCAGCCGAGCTATCCGGTACGCGTCGACGACGACGGTGTCGTCTACGTCGAACCGCGTCAGCGGATCGCTCGCACCGCCGACGACTGACCTCGTCCGCTGCCGTGCTGTCGACCGGGTCGACAGCCTCGACGTCCCGACGGAGGGGTCGGTCATGACAGACACCGTTGTCGCGGTCGGCGCCGGCCAGGTGTCCGCCGTGCTGGCACGCACGCTGCGGCGGCGCAAGTTCGACGGGCGCATCGTGCTGGTGGGCGCCGAGCCGCACCGGCCGTACCAGCGCCCGCCGCTGTCCAAGGAGTACCTCGTCGACGGCGACGACGAGGACCTGTACCTGCTGCCCGAGCAATGGTGCGCCGACAAGGACGTCGAGCTGCTGCTCGGCACGCCGGTCACCGGGCTCGACGTGGCGGGCCGGAGTGTGACGCTCGCCGACGGTCGGACCATCGGCGCCGACGCGATCGTGCTCGCCACAGGGGGACGCGCCCGCCGGCTGCCGGACGTCGAGGGTGATCGCATCCTCTACCTGCGCACGCTCGACGACGCAGGGCGTCTCGACCAGCTGCTGCAACCGGGGGCACGGCTGGTCGTGGTGGGCGGCGGGTTCATCGGCTCGGAGGTCGCCGCCGCCGGCCGCGCCCGCGGCGCCGAGGTCACCCTCGTCGAGATGCTCGAACAACCCCTCGCCCGGGTGCTCGGCACTCAGCTCGGCGCGGTCTGCGCCCAGGTGCACGTGCGCGGCGGCGTGCAGCTGCGCCTCGGGCAGCCGGTCGAGTCGATCGTGCAGAGCGGCGACGTGGTGCGGGTCCGGGTGGGCGACGAGACCCTCGAGGCCGATGTCGTCGTCGTCGGCGTCGGCATCGAGCCGAACGTCGAGCTCGCGGACGCCGCCGGGCTCAAGGTCGACAACGGCATCGTCGTCGACGAGCAGCTGCGCACCGGTGCGCCCGGGATCTACGCGGCCGGCGATGTCGCCAACGTCCACCACCCGCTGTACGGGAAGTCGCTGCGCGTGGAGCACTTCGACGCGGCCAGCAAGCAGGGCGCGGTGGTGGCGAACAACATCCTGGGGCGCGAGAGCACGTTCGCCGACCCGTACTGGTTCTGGTCGGACCAGTACGACCTGAACCTGCAGTACACCGGGCACGCGACGAGCTGGGATCGCGTGGTGCTGCGCGGATCGCTCGACGACCTCGCGTTCACCGCGTTCTACCTCGAGGACGGCGTCGTACGCGCCGCCTTCGCGATAGAGCGCGGCGACGACATCGCGGCCGCCGGGCAGTTGGTCGCGGCGCAGGCCCGCCCCGACCCGGAGGCGCTGGCCGACGTCGATACCGACCTGTTCGACCTGCTGGAAGGGGAGTAGCCGGTGACGAGCGACACGACCGGGGCCGCCGCTGCGGGCGGCGAGGACGGGAACGACCCCGCGCGCGGCAACTTCATCGCCGGCGCGTGGACGGGCGCGGCGTCCGGCGAGCATTTCGAGCGGCGCGACCCGGCGGACACCTCGCAGCTGATCGGGCGCTTCCCGGCCTCCGGGCCGGCGGACGTGGACGCGGCGGTGGCCGGGGTCCGCGACGGCTACGGCGAGTGGGCCGCGACCGCACCGGAACGGCGCGCGGAGGTCCTCGAGGCGGCGGCCGACCAGCTGGCCCGGCAGGCCGACGAACTCGCCGCCGAGCTGGTGCGCGAGGAGGGCAAGACCCTCGCCGAGGCGCGCATGGAGGTCAGCCGCACCCCGGCGAACCTGCGCTACTTCGCCGCCGAGGCGGTCCGGCTGCTGGGCGAGACCTACCCGACGGCGGACGGGGGACTGCTGCTCACGCTGCGCCAGCCGGTCGGCGTGGTCGGGGCGATCACCCCGTGGAACTTCCCGATGAACATCCCGTCCCGCAAGCTGGCGCCGGCGCTGGCCGCCGGCAACGGCGTGGTGTTCAAACCGTCCGAGATCACGCCCCTGCTCGGGCAGCGCCTGGTCGAGGCGCTGCTCGCCGCCGGCCTGCCACCCGGCGCCATCGCGCTCGTGCAGGGTGACGGTGCGGCAGGTGGCGCGCTCGCCGCGCACCCCGACGTCGCCGCCATCACGTTCACCGGCTCGACGGCCGTCGGCACGAAGATCCATCACGCCGGCGGGCCGACGCGGCGCACCCAGCTCGAGATGGGCGGCAAGAACGCGGTCGTCGTCCTCGCCGACGCCGACCTGGACCGCGCGGCCACGCTCATCGCCAAGGGTGCGTTCGGGCTGTCGGGCCAGGCCTGCACCGGCACCAGCAGGGTGGTCGTGGACAGCGCCGTGCACCAGCCGCTGCTCGAGCGGCTCGTCGCGCTCGCCGAGTCGCGCCGCATCGGCTCCGGCCTGCAGGACGGCGTCGAGATGGGCCCGCAGGCCACCCGGGCGCAGGCCGACAAGGTGCTCGACTACGTCGCGGTGGGCCAGCAGGAGGGCGCCAAGCTCGTCACCGGTGGGGAGGCTCTCACCGAGGGCGAGTACGCCCGCGGCCACTTCGTGAGCCCGGCGATCTTCACCGGCGTGACGCCGACGATGCGCCTGGCGCAGGAGGAGGTCTTCGGGCCGCTGCTGGCGTTGCTGCAGGTCGACGGGCTGGAGCAGGCCATCGAGGTGGTCAACGCGACCGCGTACGGGCTCTCCTCCGGCATCGTCACCTCGGACCTCGCGCAGGCGCTACGGTTCGCGCGCGAGTCGCAGACCGGTCTGGTGAAGGTCAACCAGCCCACGACGGGCGTTGCCATGAACGCGCCCTTCGGTGGGTTCAAGAATTCGAGCACCCAGACGTTCAAGGAGCAGGGCGGCCCCACGATGATGCACTTCTACACACAGGAGAAGACGGTCTATGTCAGCAGCTGAGGAGGGCGGCGCCCAGTACGAGCGGGTCGCCCGGTCCGGTCAGGTCGAGGAAGGCTGGGTACGCCGGTTCTTCGCCGGTGAGGTGGAGTTGTGCGTGGCGCGCCTCGACGGCAAGGCGTACGCGACGACGAACTACTGCACGCACCTGGACTGCCTGCTGTCCTCGGGCAAGCTCCAGGACGACGGCATCCGCTGCTCCTGCCACGGCAGCGTCTTCGACCTCGAGACCGGTGAGGCGATCTACCCGCCGGCCACCGAGCCGATCCGGACCTACCCGGTCAAGGAGGAGAACGGCGAGATCTTCGTCGCGATCTCCGAGGAGGACCGGGCGCAGAGCGGCCCGCGGCGGCGCGCCCGGCGGGACTGAGGCACCGTGACCGCAGCGGGTTCGTGGGCGAGCGGACCGGAAACGCCGTGAAGGCCGAGATCGACCCGGCGCCCGTCCGCCGGGCGGTACTGGCCGCCGACGCGATGGTCGTCGCGAGCCACCCGTCGGTCTCGCTCGCGGGGGCGCGCGTGCTCGCCGACGGCGGCAACGCGATCGACGCGACGCTCGCGATGGCCGCGATGTCCTGGCTGGCGCTGCCGGGCCAGTGCGGTGTCGGAGGTGATGCGTTCGCCGTCGTACGGGAGCCGGACGGCCGGGTCTGGACGGTCTGCGGCAGCGGATACGGCCCGGCGGGAGGGACCCCGGAGTTCTTCGCCGAGCACGGCCACCGCAGCATTCCGATGGACGGCCCGCTGGCCGTCGCCGTGCCGGGTGCCATCGCGGCGCTCGACGCGCTCGCGGCCTCCGGGGCGAGTCGCGAGCTGGCGGTGCTGTGGGAGCCGACAGCGGCGCTCGCCGAACGCGGCATGCCGTGCACCCTCAAGACCCGCGACGACATCGCCGAACGGGTCGCGGCCCTCAGCGGCGACCCGGGCACCCGTGAGGTGTTCCTTCCGGACGGTCGGCTGCCCGCCGTCGGCCAGGCGCTGCCGCAGCGCGCGCTGGCCGCGACGATCCGCACCCTCGCGGCCGACCCGGGCGGGTTCTACCGCGGCGAGCTCGCCGAGCGGGCGGTCGCTGCGCTGCGGGCGGCCGGCGCGCCGTTCGAGGGGGACGAGTGGGCGGCGAGCGGGAAGGTGTCTGCGCAAGCGGCGATCTCCACGTCGTACGCCGGATACACGGTGCACCAGACGCCGCCGCCGACCCCGGGCTGGATGGTGCTGCAGCAGGCGGCGCTCTGCGACGGCGTCCTCAGCGGGCAGCCGCTGCTCGGCGTCGGCGCCATCGACCGGATGGCCCGCGCGGCAGCGTTGGCCTTCCGTGACCGGTGGGAGCGCTGCGGCTCCGACACCGACCGCTGGCAAGAGCTGCTGGCCCCGGAGACGATCGCCGCGCGTCGCGCCGAGCTCGACACCGGAGCGGTGCCCGTCGTCGGGACGCCGGTGCGGGCCGGCGACACGACCTCCACGGTCGCCGTCGACGCCGAAGGACGCGCGGTGAGCTTCATCCACTCCCTCGCCTTCACCTTCGGCGCGCGGGTGACGATCCCGGGCACCGGGGTGGTGCTGAACAACCGGCTCGCGCGCGGCGCGTACCTCATGCCGGGGCACCCGAGCGAGGTGCATCCCACCCGGCGCCCGCTGCACACCCTCAACGCGTGGATCGTCACCGACGCCGACGGCCGGCTGCGCCACGTCGGCAACACCCCTGGAGGAGACGGTCAGGTGCAGTGGAACATGCAGCTGCTCTCGCACCTGCTCGACCACGGCCTGGACCCGCAGGAGACGGTCGCGGCGCCCCGCTTCACGGTGTTCCCGGGGAGCGACGCCGACGTCGTGCACCTGCCCGGTGAGCTGCGCTGCGAGGACCGCATCGCGCCGGGGGTGCGCGAGGGCCTGCAGGACCTCGGCCACAACGTCGTCACCCAGGGTCCGTGGGAGGCAGGCGGCAGCGCGCTGGTGATCAGCGTCGACGCCGAGCGCGGGTGCCTGACCGGGGGCGCCGACCCGCGGCAGGAGGGCGTGGTGCTCGGTGTCTGATTCCGGCGACCACGGCACCGGTCGCCCCCTCCCGGCACCGCCACGGCCGCAGGGCGCGTACGTGCCATGGGTCCGCCACGGCGAGCTGGTCGTGACCGCGGGCATGACGCCGCGCGATGCGACCGGCGCACTGCAGGTGACGGGCCTGGTCGGCGGCGAGGTCACCCCGGAGCAGGCCCGCCGCGCGGCGGCGCTCGCCGCAGCGAACGCACTGTCGGCCGTCGCCGACGCGGCCGGTGGGCTGGACCGGGTCGCCCGCTGCCTGCGGATGTCGGTGTTCGTCGCCTGCGTCGACGGATTCGTCGCCCTGTCGGCGCTCGCCGATGCGGCGTCGGAGGAGCTCGCCGCTCACCTCGGTACGGACCGGCTGCCGGCGCGCAGCGCGATCGGGGTGCGCGCGCTGCCCGGCGGCGCGCCGGTCGAGATCGAGCTCACGGCGGTCGTACGCCCGACCTGACGCCGCCCCTTTCGGAACAGCAACCCATGCCCTTCGGGCCGGTGAGTGCTCGGTGGTCGCGCGTAGTCGAGACCACTTTGGTGATCATGGTCTCGACTACGCCGGGCCGACGACTGGTTGCGTCCGCTCTTTCCACCCGTTGGTGGAGCATCAGTCGCGTCACTTCGGGCCTGGTGGCGCGCCCGTCGGCGCGGGTAAGACCGGGCGACCCCTCGGTGGTCGAGCGTAGTCGAGACCACGTCCGTGATCATGGTCTCGACTGCGCTCGACCAACGGATGGTTGCGCCCGCCCTTTCGGAGCAGCAGCACCCCGGGCCCTTCGGGCCGCCCTGGACGGTGGAAAATCCGGCTGCGGTCGCGGGCACCCACGGTACGGCCCGGCCATTTTCGACTCAGACCACGTCGGTGATCATGGTCTCGACTACGCCGGGCCGACGGGTGGTTGCGTCCGCTCTTTCGACTCAGCAACCCGGGCCCTTCGGGCCGCCCTGGAGGGTGGAAAATCCGGCTGCGGGCCGGCCACCAACCGTACGGCCCGGCTATTTTCCGACTCAGTGGTGAGTGGGCCTACTGGCTCGCGACGTGCTTGGCGAACGCCTCGAGGCCGGCGGCGCCGACAGCCTTGTCCTGCTCGCCGTTCCCACCGCTCACGCCCAGCCCGCCGACGATCTGCCCGTCGTACTCGATGGGGAAACCGCCGACGAAGATCGCGAACTTGCCCGGGTACATCTGGTTGATCCCGAACGCCTCGTTGCCGGGCAGGGCCGGACCGTTCGGCGGCTCGTTGAACTTGTGCGTCGCGCGCTCGTGCCCGGCCGCGGTGAAGGCTTTGGCGATCGCGATCTCGACCCCGGTCAGCCGCGCTCCCGGCAACCGGTGCAGCGCCAGCACGTTCCCGCCGTCATCGCACACGCAGATCGTCTGCTTGACCCCGATCTCCTCCGCCTTGGCACGAGCCGCTGCGAGCATGGGCAGCGCATCGTCGAGGTCGATCCGGTAGATCTGGCGCACGGTGGGGTCCTCCGTAGGTCGATGACAGGGGTCGCCCCGAGTCTTCCGAGCCGGCGCCGGAGGGGCAACGGCAACCATGTACAAGGAAACCGCCCCCAGGATGGGCACGCTGCACATAGGCTCCGGGCAGGGGGGCGACCGAGATGGCGAGCGACGTGGCGACTGTTCCGATGCACCACCACCTGGAGCCGGGTTCCGAGCACGACCGGCTCGACCTGCGACGGCTGCTCGAGGAGCCGCTGTTCCAGGGCCACCGCATCCTGTCGGGAGCGGCGGCCCTGGCCCGGCAGATCACCTGGTGCCTGCCGTTCCGGGAGCTCGGGCAGGACGAGGGCAACCTCGACGGCGTGGTCGTCGTCGCGGACACCGGAGCGTTGCGCGGTCCGGTGGCGTGGTCGTTGAAGGCGTTGGGTGCCCGCGGGGTCGCGGCCGTCATGTTCGTCGACCCGCAGGACGATCTGTCGGCCCTCGCGCAGGAGGCCGGGCCGGACACGGCGGTGATCGCGCTGCCGGAGGGGGTGGGCTTCACCCAGGTCAACCGGATCGTGGCCGAGCTCGCGCTCGCCAAGGACGCGCACGTGCTGCGGTACGGGCTGACCGTCCACCAGTCGCTCGCCGAGCTGCTCTACCGCGGCTCGGGGCTGGGGGCGCTCGCCCGCCAGCTCTCCCGGCTCTCCGGGTGCCCGGTGGGGATCCTCGACCCGGCCGGGCGGATGCTTTCGTTCGAGTACGAGTTCCGCGACGTGAAGCTCCCGAACGCGGAGGCGGTCGTCGCCAGCCTCGCGCAGGCGGCCGAGCTGACCGCGATAGACCCGTCGCAGCACGACCCGCGCCACGACACCCGGCTGGTCGACTTCGAGCTGGGCGAGCGGACGTTCACCAGCCTGCTCAAGCCGATCCTGCTCGGGGGCCGCCACGACGGGTGGATCGCACTGGTGGAGCCGGTCCCGGAACCGGTGTGGCACGACATGGCGCGCCACGAGGTGGTGCTCGAGCAGGCCACGATGATCGTCGGCACGGAGATGCTGCGGCTGCGCAGCGTGGAGGCCGCCGAGGAACGCGCACGCGGTGACTTCGTCCACGCGCTGCTGCACGGCCGGCTGAGCAACCCCCAGGAGCTCGCGGTACGCGCTGCCTACTACGACTTCGACGTCGCGGGCCGGTACGCCGCGGTCGTGGCCCGCCAGGTCGGGGTCGCCGGCAGTCCGGAGTCCCAGGTCAAGATGCAGCGCCTGGCCGGTGTGGCGGCCCAGGTGCTCGAGCGGACCGGCCTGCCCCCCATGGTGACCGTCGCGGGCGACGTCCTGGCGATCGTGCTGCAGGTGGAGTCGCAGAGCCTGCAGCGCGGCAGCCAGCAGACGGCCGGCTTCGCCCGCACGTTGCACCGGGAGCTCGCGCGGCTCGACGAACGTACGCTCACCGTCACGTACGGCCAGCCGGTGACCGGCGCGGCGCGCATCGTCGAGAGCTACCGCGAGGCGCGGGTAGCGCTGGGGGTCTGCGAGCGGATGCTCATCTCCGGGGTGTCCGGCTACGGCGAGGTCCGGGTGTTCGGCGCGGTGCTCGAGCTGGCGACCAGCCAGCGCGGCCAGGTCTTCGCCCGGGAGGTGCTGGAACCGCTGCGCACGGCGACCCGCAAGAGCGGCGGCGACCTCGAGGAGGCCGTCGTGGCGTACGTCGAGGAGGGCGGCAACCTGAACGCCGCCGCGCGCCGGCTCTCCTTGCACCGCAACACCATGCTGTACAAGCTCGAACGCGCGTCCCGCGTGCTGGGCATGGACCTGCGGCGAGCGGAGGACCAGTTCACCTTCTGGCTCGCCCACCGCGTCGACCTGCTCGTCGAGACGCAGGCGGCGGTCGGTCGCGAGCTCGGTTCGCGCAGCTGACCACGCATGCCAGGCGAAGGTGCCGCCGGGTCAGGGCTCCGGATCGGTGCCGACGTACGTGCCGGCCAGCCCCAGCACGGCGAGCGCGGCGCTCACC
This sequence comes from Candidatus Nanopelagicales bacterium, assembly GCA_017848795.1. GTDB lineage: Bacteria > Actinomycetota > Actinomycetes > S36-B12 > CAIYMF01 > JAFIHG01. The sequence goes on from JAFIHG010000003.1 coordinate 67,662, forward strand.
ACGAACAGCAGCAGGAAGTGCTCGCCCGGGATCATCAGCGCGACCCAGGCGGCGCCGAATGCCGAGCCGGAGAACCGCACCAGGTTGAACAGTCCCAGCGCCGCACCGGACCGGCCGGCGGGGGAGCGGGTGGCGGCGGTGGCCGCCGGCGTCTGGACCAGCGCGACCCCGACGCCGCTGGCGAGCATCAGCAGCGCGATCAGGACCGGGTCCACGCCGAGCGCGCCGAGGTAGAGGCCCATCGCGACCTGGAACGCGATGAGCACGAGCAGCCCGCTGCGTGCCACCCAGCGCGAGCCGTACCGCTCGGTGAGCAGGCCCGCGACCGGCGCGAGGACCGCCATCACCGCGGGGAACGAGAACACCACGACGCCGGCGAGGGTCGTGCTCACCCCGGCCTGACCGGTCAGGTAGAGCGGCACCGCGACGAGCGTCGCGCCGAGGCAGAACATCTGCGCGAACACCGCCAGGCAGCTGCGCAGGAACCGTGCTTCGAGGATCTGCCGGCCGGAGATGAACGGCGCCGGCGAGCGGGTCGACAACCGGGCGAACAGCACGATCGCGCCGAGTCCCACCACCAGCAGCACGACCGGGTAGGCGACCGGGACGTCCATGGACAGCAGCGTCGCCCCCGCGATCAGCAGCGCCGAGCCGACCGTCAGCCGGGTGGCGCCGCGCCAGTCCAGGTGCAGCGCCCGCCCGCTGTCGCGCGGTACGGCGCGCAGCGTGAACAGCAGGCTGAGCAGCGCCGCCGGCACGATCGGTACGAAGATCCAGCGCCATCCGGCGAGGCCGGCGAGCAGGCCGCCGAGCGGCGGTCCGACGGCCTGCCCGACACCGTTCACGGCCGCCCAGTACCCGAGCGCTCGTGCCCGCCGGTCCGGGGTGAAGATGTGCGCGATCAGCGCCATCACGGTCGGCAGGATCGCGGCCGTGGCAAGGCCCTGCAGCGCACGGAAACCGACGAGCACCCAGAGGTTCGGCGCGGCGAGCGCACCGGCCGCGCCGACGGTCAGGCCGGCCAGCGCCCAGCACAGGATGCGGCGCCGTCCGAGCCGGTCGCCGAGCCAGCCGGTGAGCGGCATCGCGACCGCGAAGACGAGCAGGAAGGACACGACGACGAGCACGCCCTGCGCGGGTGTCACCCCCATGTCGGAGGAGATGTCGCGCAGCGGGACATTGACGATGTTGTTGTTGAGGGTGCCGAGGAACGTCGCGCACAGCATCACCACGAGGGCGACCCAGCTGTTGCTGCCCTGTCCTGCCGAGGCGCGGCCGGGAGCGGCGGCGACGGGCTCGGAGTCCGGTCGTACCACGCGGTCGCCCGACCCCATCGTCACCTGCCGCTCGACTCGTCCCGCATCAGGTCGCCACCGCCACCGGGCAGCACCGGCGACCTTACCGGCGGTTCTCGCGGACGCCCCGGGGCTCCGGTGGTCGCGCGACGAGTGTTTCGTGCCCGCGCCGCACGGACGACTGGCTAGCGTGCACATTCTTTACCACGCCGCTTTGTGCAGTTGTGTCGTAGACGCTGCTCGGCTCCTGGGGCCACCCTCACCACCAACGCCCTCGAGGCACACTCGCGCGAAGGGAAGGGCAAGTGCTCTCAGCAGCAGCCTGGGTCTATCTGGTCTTCGTGATCCTGATCCTCGCCACGATGATCGCTCGCAAGAACGTCGTGGTACCCGCCGTCATGGGCACCTTCGTGGTGGCCATCGTCTTCACCGGGAGCCTTCTCACCGGCATCTCGGCCATCTACAACTCGAGCCTGGTCGCCGCCGTCAACCTGTTCAACATCTTCCTGATCATCGCGTTGGTGACGGCGATGCAAGGGGCGCTTGAGGACATGGGTGCCGACCGCAAGATGGTGGCTCCGTTCCAGAAAGTGATGACGAACGCGCACGCCGCGTTCTGGACGCTCGCGATCGTCACGTACTTCATCTCGCTGTTCTTCTGGCCGACTCCCGCCGTCCCGCTCATCGGTGCGGTGCTGATGCCGGTGGCGATCCGCGCCGGCCTTCCGGCGATGACCGTCGGCCTCGCCGTCGCGATCGCGGGCCAGGGCATGGCGCTCTCCTCCGACTACGTGATCCGGGTCGCGCCCGGGCTGTCGGCGACCGCTGCCGGTGGGGACGCCAACGTCGTCGCGGACCGCTCCATGGTGCTCTCGCTCATCGTCGGTGGTATCGCGCTGGTCATCGCGTACCTGATCGACTTCCGCAAGATGCGCAAGCCCTCCGACGAACTGCTCGAGCGGTGGCTCGAGCTCGAGGAGACCGGTGTCATCGACGACTACGAGGAACTCGAGGACGTCGGCACCTTCTACGACCAGGACGCACTCACCGGAACCACGACCGGCGGTGGCACCGACGTCATGACCCGGCCCGCCCGCCCGGCGAGCCCGGAGGCCCGCGCCACCGCGGCGACCGGCGGCGGCGACGCCGGTGCTCGCAAGCCTGCGCTCGGCGGCGGCAACGGCAACGGGTCCGGGCAGCCGAAGGTGAGCGAGGGCATCGCGACTGCGTTCGCCATCATCGTGCCGGTCGCCTTCCTCGCGCTGCTGACGTACATGATCGTCGCCAAGTTCGCCGAGTCGGTGCCCGACCTCGCCGGCGGTGACGCGGCGGCGCTGGTCGGCGGTATCGCCACGCTGCTGCTGTTCTTCGCCTGCCTGTTCAAGGACAAGGCGGACACCCTGGAGACGGCGGCGAACCACGTCGTCGACGGGCTGGTGTTCGCCTTCAAGGCGATGGGCGTGGTGCTGCCCATCGCCGGGTTCTTCTTCCTGTCCAGCTCCGACTTCTCCGGGCAGATCCTCGGCCTGCCCGAGGACGCCGAGGCGCCCTCGTTCCTGACCGACCTGGTGAACGCCGCGACCTCGCACATCCCGGCGACCCCGATGGTGGCTGGCTTCGGTGTCATGATCGTCGGCATCATCGCCGGTCTCGACGGTTCGGGCTTCTCGGGTCTGCCGCTCACCGGCGCGCTGGCCGGGAGCCTCGGGCCGGCGTCGGGTGCGAGCGTCGACACGCTCGCGGCGGTCGGCCAGATGGGCAACATCTGGTCCGGCGGTGGCACGCTCGTCGCCTGGTCGTCGCTGCTGGCGGTCGCCGGCTTCGCCCGGGTGTCCGCGGTCGACCTGGCACGCAAGGCGTTCATCCCGGTGATCATCGGGTTGTTCGTCTGTACGATCTTCGCGATGCTGTTCTTCACCGGATAGCAGGCTCTTCGACGCGAGGGTGGTCGGGCCGGAGCGCCCGACCACCCTCGCGTCGTGCCGAGGGGAGCGGGACAGGCACGCAGGAGCGGATGATCGAGTGGCGGAAGCAACGGTGGACAAGAGCCCGGAGCGCACCCGCGCGGAACGCTTGCGGCACCTGCTCGTCGTCGTGCTCACCATCAACAGCGGCGCGACGGACGCGATCGGGTTCGTGGCACTCGGCGGTGTCTTCACGAGCGTCATGACCGGAAACATGGTGCTGCTGGGCGTGTCCGTGGGCGAGCGGGACGCCGACCTGGCCCGCTCCTCGATCGCGGCCATCGCGTGCTTCGTGCTGGGGGCCGGGATCGGTGCCAAGATCGCGCACCTGCCGCGGCCCGACGACCCGGTGTGGCCCCGTGCCGTGAGCCGCGCGCTGACGGTCGAGCTCGGGATCTACCTGCTGTGGGCGCTCGGGTGGCTGCTCACGAAGGGTCGCCCCGAAGGATGGCTGCAGCTCGGGCTGCTGGTCGTCCTCGCCGCCGGGTTGGGCGTGCAGAGCAGCGCGATCCAACGCTTCGGGGTCTCGGGCCTCTCGACGACGTACCTGACCGGGACGCTGACGTCGGTGGTGATCCGCCTGATGACCGGGCACAAGCTCGGGCACGTCATGGACAGCGTGCAGATCCTGCTCGGCCTGATCGTCGGGGCAGCCCTCGGGGCGTTCCTGACGCTCGTCGCCTCCCCGGCCGCGGTGGCGCTGCAGCTGCTGTGCGTCGCGGGCGTGCTCCTCACCGCCCACCTGCGCTTCACGAAACGGGGTAGTTCACCACGCCTCGAGACCGGGTGAACCACCCCGTTCCGTGAGGGTTACAGCGGGCCGCGGCGCCAGGGGCCGGTGATGGCGGCGGTCATCCCGCTGCGCTCGTCATCGTTGCCGTACAGGTTGACGAACAGCGTGGTGCCGTCCGGGCTGAACGTCGCGCCGGCGAACTCGTTGCTGGTGGAGTCGCCCTTGTCGCCGTTCGGTGCGAGCGGCACGGTCTGCACCGCGAAGTCGAACGGCCGGCCGTTTCGCCCGAGACCCACCAGGCGGTTCGGGTTGCTGATGCCAGGCGCGAGCGGATGGGTGTCCCCGTCGGTCCACGCGGTGTCGTCCTCGCAGAGGACGAGGCCGCCGCGCGGCGTCACGGTCACCCCGTCAGGGGAGTCGAGCACCGTGTTGCCCGGCGACTCGAACACCAGCCGCAGCATGCCCCCGTCGCGGGCGCGCCGGCCCGGCACGTACTCCCACACCTGCCCGTAGCCCGGTACGTACGGGCCGCCGGTGAACTCGTCGCGGAACGCGTTCGGGGCGTTCTGCGGCGCATCGCCGCCACTGGTGGAGGTGAAGAACACCGAGCAGCCGGACCAGAAGGCGCCCTCCAACCGGTCGAACGCCGCGGCGCCGCCGGCGAAGCCCTGCCCGGCGACCTGGCCATGGCGCATCGGGTACGGGAACGGCTTGGTGAAGTCGCCCGCGTCGTCGTACCCGGCATCGGGCTCGTCGATCGTCACCCAGCGCACCGGCAACGACCGGTGCACCCGCTGGCCCTTGCGCGTGTCGTACGCGTCCTTGCCGGTGATCGCGAGCATCTGCAGCGTGCCGCCCGCGAGCAGATCGCGCGGGTTGCGAGGGAGGAAGCGGTAGAACCCGCACGCCGCGCCGAAGCGGTCCTCGGTGAGGTAGTGGATGCCGGTACGCGGGTCGACGACCACCGCCTCGTGGTTGAACCGGCCCATGGCCTTGATGGGCTTGCCCTTGGTCGGCGCGGAGGCGTCGACCGGGACCTGGAACACGTAACCGTGGTCCTGCTCGTAGCCGCGGTGGGTGCCGTGCGTGGTCTCCTCGCAGGTCAGCCAGTGCCGGCCGTCGAGGCTGAGCCCACCGCTGCAGTTGTACAGCGTCCCGTTGCTGCTGACGAAGTCGCGCAGCACGCGACCGGTGCGCATGTCGAAGTCGACGGTGACCGTCCCGCCCTTGGCGAGCGCGTCGTAACGGGTGGCCTCCGGACCGCCGACCGGGAAGGGGACCGCGGTGGTCGGCCTGCTCGCCGTGATCTCGTGGTTGCGCACGAGCCGTACGACCTGGTCCTTGCCGCCGTGACGGTGGCGCCGGTGCCGGCGACCGTGCAGCCCGGCGCGGGTCCGGTACGCGCGCATACCGTCGTGGTGCTGCGGCGTGAGCGTCCCGTCCGACATCGGCGTACCGGTGTGGCTGAAGGTCACGTACTGGAAGCCGGGCGGCAGCGCCAGCCAGACCTCGCCGTTCTGGTCCTTGGTCGGACGCAGCGCGCCGTACGGGGCGTACGGGCGCGGTGCCGGTCTGCTCGGCCGGCGTCCGCCCGCCACCGCTGCGGTGTTGGCGAGCAGCTCGGTCAGCGCGGTCGCGGCGACCGTGCCGCCGGCTACGGCGGCTGCGCTCCCCAGCAGTCGGCGGCGGGTCAGCTCGTTGCTCATGAAGGCCCTCTCGTCGTGGCATCGGGTGCCGCGCCCGCCCACTCGGGCGGCCGCGGCGCAGATCTGGCGGACTCTAGGCCACGAGTCGAGACGTTGTCTTGCATTCCGCGATGCCGGGCGGGGTCAGTCGGGTCGGTCGTCCCCGATCTCGAACACGACGCGGACCTGCTCGGCCGGGATGCGCTGCTCGATGTGGGCGAGCAGCGTGAGCGCATGCTGGTCCTGCGGCGTCGGCCGGGAGGAGTCGAGCGCGCGCGGCCAGAGCCGGGCCCGGCGGACCACGGCGATCTCGGCGGCGTAGAGCAGCACCTGGCTGACCAGGTAGAGCAGCGCGAACAGTCCCACGATGGTGGCGAAGCTGCCGTACACCGGGCCGCTGCGGGTGACGAACCGTCCCAGCAGCGGGCCGAAGGCCAGCAGCAGGCCCGCGATGACGAGCGCACCGATGGCCGCGGAGAACCAGATCGCGGAGAAGGGGACCGGGCGCGCGATGAGCAGCTTCGGCGCCGCGACGAGCAGCGCGAACGCGATGGCGACGACGCCGAGGGCGGAGAAGACCCGCGGTGCCCCGCCGATGTCGGGCAGCTCGGCGGAGATCACCGTCAGCCCGCCGATCGCCCCCACGCAGAGCAGCAGCACGAAGAGCATCCCGAAGCCGCGCAGGTAGCGGGGAACGGTGCCGAACCGGTCGCGGTGGGGCACCGCCGCCAAGTGGTTCAGGGTGTCGTGCGCGGAGAAGATGATGCCGCTGGCCGAGAACAGCAGGCCGACGATGCCGACCACCAGGGGGAGCCCGCCGGTGGGCAGCGAGGTGACCGCGTTCTCCACCGTCTGGCGGAACTGCGCCGGTACGACGTCGGCGATGACCCGCGCGCGCAGGTCCGGGTCGCCCGCGAGCACGCGCGTCACGACGACGACGACGAGCAGCAGGATCGGGAACAGCGACAGGAACCCGTAGTAGGTGATGAGCGCCGCCTGCTTGCCCGCCGCGTCGTCGCCGTACTTCTTGACCACGGCGTAGGGGAACCCGAGCACCGAGTGGCGCCGCTGCAGCTCGTCGATCCAGCGCACCAGCCGGGCGACGCGCACGGCTATCCCGCTCGCTGCGGACTGCTCCTGATCACCACCCACCGGACCAGTGTCGCGGACCCGGCCGGATCCGGCGTCCGGCAACGGGGCTCAGCGCGCCACGGTCGTCGCGACACCGTTCCCCGGCCGGCGGTGCACGACCGTCATCCGCTGCATGCGGGCGGCATCGGCCACCTGGTCGGCGAGCTCGGCGACACCGTCCTTGAGATGACCGGTCGTCAGCCGCAGGTGCTGGGTCGCGAGCGGCTCGACGAGGAACGGGCTGCCCGGGCTGGCGCGTACCCCAGCGGCGGCGAGCGACACGAGGGCGGCCTGCTCGTCCGCGACCTCGACCCACAGGTTCACGCCACTGCCCGCGGACGACCGCACGCCGCGGGCCGCGAGGGCGGTGCGCAGCGCCTCGCGCCGGCGCCCGTAGGTGGTACGGGCCCGCGCGATGTCCGCCTGCGCCTGCGGGTCGTTCAGCAGGTCGATCAACAGTCCTTGCAGCAGCCGGCTGCTCCACCCCGAGCCCAGGTAACGGCGCCGGCTCACCGGGTCGATCAGCTCCGCGGGACCGGCGAGCGCCGCGATCCGCAGGTCCGGACCGTGCGACTTCGAGTAGCTGCGGATGCGCACCGTCTGCTCCGGCAGGTGACGGCCCAGGCTGAGGTCCGGGGTGGTCGCGATGTCGCCCGCATGGTCGTCCTCGATGATCACCACCGGTCTGCCGCGCAGCACCCGGGCGAGCGCCCGCACCCGCGTCGCCGTCAGGCTCGAGCCCGTCGGGTTCTGCGCGCGGGGCTGCAGCACGAACACGGTGGGGTCCAGAGCCAGACCGTCGGCCACCGACCCGGGCAGCGGGCCCTGTTCGTCGACCGCGACGGGGACCGCTCGGGCGCCGCGCTGGTCGAGCAGGTCGAGCACCGCCGGGAACGTCGGGTTCTCCACGAGTACGTGGTCACCGAACCGCACCATGGCCAGCACCAGCCGGTCCAGCGCGTCGAGGGCCCCGTCGACGATGGCGACGGTCTCCGGGGGGTAGGGCCAGGTGGCACGCACGTGCGCCTGCAACTCGGGCAGCACGTGCTCGTCGTGGTAGTTGCTCACCTGCGCCCGCCGCCCGATGCGCTGCAGCGCCGGACCCAGGTCGGGCAGCAGTCCTGGGTCCGGTGTGCCCGTCGACAGATCCAGCCGGAAGTTCGCCGGCTGCTCCCCAGACATCCGCGAGTACCGCTGCCGGCCGTCGTGGGTCGGTAGCACGAAGGTGCCGAGACGTCCCCGCGACTCGATCAGCCCCTGGCGCGCGAGCGCGCCCCACGCGGCGCTGACGGTGCTGGGGCTGGCGCCGAGCTCCCGGGCCAGGGTGCGGACGGTCGGCAGTCGCGCGTCGATCGGCAGCCGGCCGCTCGTGACCAGCCGGCTCAGCGCGGCGGCGATACCCGCGGCCGTGCGCTCGTCGATCGCCGCGACGATGTCCTCCAAGCGGTCATCACCCGTGTCGCTGCTTTCCCGCGACGCACTCGGCACGGTAGACATCGGCGATCGGCGACCGTTTCCACTCGGGAGGGACCCGCGCAGCGGACCGCGCCGCCGCACGCGCGACGGACGTCGCCGGCTGCTGACGCTGCGGCCCGCTTCGTTTCTGACGGGTTGTAACAAGTCGAGAATTGTCTGGCACGGACGATAACAAAACCGGCGCCTTGCGGATAGGGTTCCGAACACGAGCCCGGATCGCGTCGAAGAGTCGAAGAAGGTGGAGCTCCATGTCGGTCGTACGTTCGGCCCTGGTCCAGTGCGCCTGGACCGGCGACAAGGAATCGATGATCAAGCTGCACGAGGAGTACACGCGTCAAGCGGCCTCCGAGGGAGCGAAGGTGATCTGCTTCCAGGAGCTGTTCTACGGCCCGTACTTCTGTCAGGTGCAGGACGCGAAGTTCTACGAGTACGCCGAATCGATCCCCGGTCCCACCACCGAGCGGTTCCAGGCACTGGCCAAGGAGCTCGGCATCGTGATGGTGCTTCCCATGTACGAGGAGGAGCAGCCCGGCTTCCTCTACAACACGGCCGCGGTGCTCGACGCGGACGGCAGCTACCTGGGCAAGTACCGCAAGCACCACATCCCCCACGTGAAGGGCTTCTGGGAGAAGTTCTACTTCCGCCCCGGCAACCTCGGTTATCCGGTGTTCGACACCGCGGTGGGCAAGGTCGGCGTCTACATCTGCTACGACCGCCACTTCCCCGAGGGCTGGCGCGCGCTGGGCATCAACGGTGCGCAGATCGTGTTCAACCCCTCCGCCACGTCCCGCGGCCTGTCGGCCTACCTCTGGAAGCTGGAGCAGCCGGCCGCGGCGGTGGCGAACGAGTACTACATCGGCGCCATCAACCGTGTCGGCTTCGAGGAGCTCGGGGAGAACGACTTCTACGGCACCACCTATTTCGTGGACCCCGAGGGCAAGTTCGTCGGTGACGTCGCGGACGGCAAGGACGCGGAACTGGTCGTGCGCGACCTCGACATGGACCTGCTGGTGGAGGTGCGCAACCGGTGGGCGTTCTACCGTGACCGGCGCCCGGACGCGTACCAGGACCTGGTGAAGCCGTAAGGAACGGGAGGACACCCACATGACTGTCCTGATCAAGGGCGGCACGGTCATCAGCCCGACCGGCTCGACGGCCGCGGACGTGCTGGTCGACGGCGAGCGGATCGTCGCGGTGCTCGAGCCGGGGTCGACGGCACTCGGGGCCGACCTGGCGGCGAGCGCCGAGCGCGTCATCGACGCGACCGGCAAGTACGTCGTGCCCGGTGGCATCGACGGGCACACCCACATGCAGATGCCCTTCGGCGGCACCGAGGCGTCGGACACCTTCGAGACCGGCACCCGCGCTGCGGCGTGGGGCGGCACCACGACGATCGTGGACTTCGTGGTGCAGCGCCAGGGGGAGCGGGTGCAGGAGACGCTGGCCGCCTGGCATGCCAAGGCCGGTGGGGAGTGCGCGATCGACTATGGCTTCCACCAGATCATCGGTGGGGTCGACGACGACTCGCTCAAGGCGATGGACGAGCTGATCGAGGAGGGTGTCACCACCTTCAAGCTGTTCATGGCGTACCCCGGGGTGTTCTACAGCGACGACGGGCAGATCTTGCGCGCGATGCAGACCGCCGCGAGCAACGGCTCCATGATCATGATGCACGCCGAGAACGGCACCGCGATCGACGTACTGGTGCAGCAGGCCCTCGCCCGCGGCGAGACCGACCCCGTCTACCACGGGCTGACCCGCCCGTGGCAGACCGAGGAGGAGGCCACCCACCGCGCGATCATGCTGGCGCGCATCACGGGTGCGCCGCTCTACGTCGTGCACATGTCGGCCAAGCAGGCGGTCGCCACGCTGGCGGCGCACCGCGGTGAGGGCCTGAACGTGTTCGGCGAGACCTGCCCGCAGTACCTCTACCTGTCCCTGGAGAAGAACCTCGCCGCGGCCGGGTTCGAGGGCGCCAAGTGGGTGTGCTCCACACCGCTGCGTGCGGAGGCCGAGGGGCACCAGGAGGAGCTCTGGAAGTACCTGCGTACCAACGACCTGCAGGTCGTCAGCACCGACCACTGCCCGTTCTGCATGAAGGAGCAGAAGGAGCTCGGGATCGGGGACTTCTCGAAGATCCCCAATGGGATCGGGTCGGTCGAGCACCGCATGGACCTGCTGTTCCAGGGTGTGGTCGACGGCCGCATCACCAAGGAGCGCTGGGTCGAGCTGTGCTCCACGACGCCGGCACGGATGTTCGGGATGTACGGCAAGAAGGGCATCATCGCCCCCGGCGCCGACGCTGACATCGTCGTCTACGACCCGAACGGTCACACCAGCATCGGTCTGGGCAAGACGCACCACATGAACATGGACTACTCGGCCTGGGAGGGCTACGAGATCGACGGACACGTCGACACCGTGCTCTCCCGCGGCACCGTCGTGATCGACGACAACCAGTACCTCGGCGCCAAGGGCCACGGGCAGTTCATCAAGCGTGGCCTGTCCCAGTACCTGAGCTGACCAGTATCTGAGCTGACCCGGTCCACACCGTCCCCACCACGCGCGACAACCTGAAACGACGCCACAAGGCCCGCAGCCCTAGGAGAGGAGACGCCCGTGAAGCTCGGGGTCGTCCTGCAGTGCAACCCACCCGCGTCCCGGGTGGTCGACCTGGCCCGCCAGGCCGAGACGCTCGGCTTCGAGTACGTCTGGACGTTCGACTCCCATCTGCTCTGGGAGGAGCCCTACGTCATCTACAGCCAGATTCTCGCCGCGACGCGCAAGGTCCACGTGGGCCCGATGGTGACCAACCCGGCGACCCGGGACTGGACGGTGACGGCTTCACTGTTCGCCACGCTGAACGAGATGTACGGCAACCGCACCGTCTGCGGTATCGGCCGTGGTGACTCGGCGGTGCGCGTGCTCAACGGCAAGCCGACGACGCTGGCGACGCTGCGCGAGAGCATCCACGTGATCCGCGAGCTCGCCAACGGCCGCCCGGTGGAGTACCAGGGCTCGACGCTGCGGTTCCCGTGGGGGACCGAGTCGCGCCTGCCGGTGTGGGTCGGCGCGTACGGGCCGAAGGCGCTCGCCCTCACCGGCGAGGTCGGCGACGGGTTCATCCTGCAGCTCGCCGACCCCTCGATCGTGGAATGGACGGTCAAGGCGGTGAAGGAAGCCGCAGCGGCGGCCGGCCGGGACCCCGACGCCATCACGATCTGCGTGGCGGCCCCCGCGTACGTCGGCGACGACATCGCCCACATGCGCGAGCAGTGCCGCTGGTTCGGCGGCATGGTCGGCAACCACGTCGCCGACATCGTCAGCCGCTACGGCGACTCCTCCGAGGTGCCCAGGGCGCTCACCGAGTACATCAAGAACCGCACCGGCTACGACTACAACGAGCACGGGCAGGCCGGCAACACCCACACCGACTTCGTGCCCGACGAGATCGTCGACCGGTTCTGCATCCTCGGCACCCCGGAGCAGCACATCGCGCGGCTCGAGGAGCTCAAGGCGTTGGGGGTCGACCAGTTCGCGATCTACCTGCAGCACGACGGGAAGTCGCAGACCCTCGAGGCATACGGAGAGACCATCATTCCCGCGGTCCGAGAGCACGTGACGGCGAAGGCGTGAGCGTCCGTACGCAGCAACGGCCGAAGGTGTCGTCCGACGAACCGGACGTCGTCAAGGTCGGCCGGACCATCGCCGCCGGTGCGCGGCTGCGGCCGATCGCGATGTCGCTGCTCGCCATCGCGATCGTGATCGTGGTCTGGGAGCTCTACAAGGTCGTCGGCCCCGAGGACGGCGGGGAGTACTTCGGCATGCGCCTGCTGCCACGGGCGGACGACGTGTCGATGCCGCACATCTGGTCCATCTTCGAGCGGTACTGGCAGCCCGACGTCGACGTCGCAGGCGGCAGCACCGTTGCGGTGGCGGTGCTGCAGGGCATGGCGTTCAGCCTGGGCGTGGCCGGCCTCGGCTGGCTCATCGGTGTCGTCGTCGGGCTGGGGCTCGCGATCCTGATGCAGCGCTTCCGCACCGCGGAGAGCGGCCTGCTGCCCTACGTCGTGCTCAGCCAGACCGTCCCGCTCGTCGCGCTCGCGCCGCTGGTCGTCGGCTGGGGCGGGCAGTTGAAGTTCTTCGGCCGGCCGTGGGAACCGTGGATGTCGGTCGCCATGATCTCCGCGTACCTGGCCTTCTTCCCGGTGGCCGTCGGCGTGTTGCGCGGACTGCAGTCGCCGGCAGCGACACAGGTCGAACTGATGCGGGCGTACGCGGCATCGTGGTGGAAGACGTTGGTGCGGCTGCGGCTTCCTGCCAGCGTGCCCTACCTGCTCCCGTCGCTCCGGTTGGCCGCCGCCGCCGCGATCATCGGTGCGATCGTCGCCGAGATCTCGACCGGTACGAAGGGCGGGATCGGTCGTCTGATCATCGACTACGCGCAGGCCGCGACCGGCGATCCGCCCAAGCCGTACACGGCGATCCTGGGAGCCGCGGTGCTCGGGCTCGTCGCGTCCGCACTTGTCGGTTTCATCGAGCTCGCACTACGTCGCTACCGCCCCGTGGAGGCACGAGGATGACGACCGCAGCAACCGCCGACCGGGCGGCGACCGCCGCACCCGCCGTCTCGGTACGGCAGGTGAGCAAGACGTTCTCCGGCCGCAAGGGGCAGGCCGTCACGGCACTGCAGGACGTGGATCTCGAGGTCGCGCCCGGAGAGTTCGTGTCCCTCATCGGACCGTCGGGGTGCGGCAAGAGCACCCTGCTGCGGGTCATCGCGAACCTGCTCGAGCCGACGGCCGGCTCCGTCGAGGTGTTCGGCAAGGCGGCCGACCAGGCGCGCCGCGACCAGGATTACGGCATCGCCTTCCAGCAGGCCGGGTTGTTGCCGTGGCGTACCGTCTCGGCGAACATCGAGCTGCCGCTCGAGCTTCACGGCGTGGGCAAGGCCAAGCGCCGCGCCCGAGCCCTCGAGCTGCTCGAGATGGTCGGCCTTGCCGACTTCGCGGACCACCGGCCCGACCAGCTCTCCGGCGGCATGCAGCAACGCGTGGCGATCGCCCGGTCACTGGCCGAGAGCCCGCAGCTGCTGCTCATGGACGAACCGTTCGGTGCGCTGGACGAGATGACCCGCGAGTACATGCAGGTCGAGCTGGTGCGGATCTGCCGCGAGACCGGGGCGGCCGTCGTCTTCGTGACCCACTCGATCCCGGAGTCGGTCTACCTCTCGGACCGTGTCGTGGTGATGTCGCCACGCCCCGGTCGGATCACCGAGGTCATCGACATCGGTCTGGGTGATCGGACCGAATCGCTGCGCGAGGCGGACACGTTCTTCACCCGGGTCACCGAGGTCCGCGAGGCGCTGCGAGGTCCGCACGCCGCCGCCCAGGCGCTCGGGGTCGAGGCGCGGTGAACAGCGCTCGCGAACGGGCGATCCGGATCGGTGCGCCGCTCGTCGTCGGCGCCCTGTTCCTGTTCGCGTGGGAGATGTTCGTCGTCGTGCGCCACATCGCGCCGTACGTGCTGCCCAAGCCGACTGCGATCTGGGAGCAGACGCTCAAGTTCTTCGGGGACATCTGGGAGTCGTTCCTCTACAGCGGAGGCAACACCCTCGCCGGGCTGTTGATCGGGGCGCTGCTCGGAGTGGCGCTCGCCATCGTCGCGTCCCGCACGCCGTTCGTCGAGCAGCTGCTGTCTCCGATGGCGGCAGCGGTGGCTGCCATGCCGATCGTCGCACTCGCCCCGGTGTTCAACACCATGTTCACCTCGACCTCGACCACGCCGCGACGGCTGATCGTGATCATCGTCGTCTTCTTCCCGATGTTCATCAACACGGTCCGCGGGCTGCGCCAGGTGGACCCGATTCACAACGAATTGATGACAAGTTACGCGGCTACTGGTTGGCAGCTCACCCGCGCCGTACGGTTGCCCGGGGCGCTGCCGTTCATCTGCAGCGGCCTGCGGATCTCGTCCTCGTTGGCCGTGATCGCGGCAGTGGTGGCTGAGTACTTTGGGGGCACGCAGAACGGTCTTGGATCACGAATCACCTCAGCGGCAGCCAATACGGCGTACGCCCGGGCTTGGGGCTACGTCGTGGCTTCGGTGGTGCTGGGCCTGCTCTTCTACCTGGCGGCACTGCTGTTCGAGAGGATCGTCATGCCGTGGCAGCGCACGGCAGCGTTGTGAGTTCCGGGCGCAGAGGGCACCGGTCAGTGGGGGAGTGCACGACCTATGGAGGGAGAACGGACTTGAAGGCATCGATCACCAAGCGTCTGGTCGTGGGAGCCGCCGTCGGCGGTCTCGCGCTGACGCTGGCGGCCTGCGGTGGGTCGTCATCCTCGGCGCCGGCGCCCGCCGGCAGTGACACGGGCAGTGCCGCGCCCGCCGACCTGAAGCCGGTCAAGCTGCAGCTGCAGTGGTTCACGCAGGGTCAGTTCGCGGGCTACTTCGCCGCGGTCGACCAGGGCTTCTACAAGGACGAGGGACTCGACGTCGAGATCCTCGAGGGCGGCGTCGACATCGTGCCGCAGACCGTGCTCGCGCAGGGCAACGCCGACTACGCGATCACCTGGGTGCCCAAGGCGCTCGCGTCGCGCGAGCAGGGCGCGGGCATCACGGACGTCGCGCAGATGCTGCAGCGCTCCGGCACGCTGCAGGTGTCCTTCAAGGACAAGAACCTGACCGACGCGGCCTCCCTCAAGGGCCACACGGTCGGCAACTGGGGCTTCGGTAACGAGTACGAGATCTTCGCCGGGCTCACCAAGGCGAACCTCGACCCGGCCAAGGACGTAAACCTCGTCGGTCAGCAGTTCGACATGGTCGGCCTGCTCAAGGGTGACATCGACGCCGCCGAGGCGATGACCTACAACGAGTACGCACAGGTGCTCGAGGCGGTCAACCCGAAGACGGGTGAGCTCTACCAGCCTGAGGACTTCAACGTCATCAGCTGGGAGGACGAGGGCGTCGGCATGCTCCAGGACTCCATCTGGGCGAACACCGACAAGCTCGAGAACGACACCGACTACCAGGACACCACGGTGAAGTTCATCAAGGGCAGCATCAAGGGCTGGGCCTACTGCGCGACCAACGTCGAGAAGTGCCGTGACATGGTCGTGGCCAAGGGTTCCAAGCTCGGCGCCAGCCACCAGCTGTGGCAGGTCAACGAGATGAACAAGCTGATCTGGCCGGCCCCGAACGGCGTCGGCGTCATCGACGAGGCCGCGTGGAACCGCACGGTCGACCTCGCGATGAACACCAAGAACCTCGAGGGCGCAACGGTTCTGACCCAGAAGCCGGAAGGCCTCGCCTACACCAACGACTACGTGAACAAGGCGCTCGAGGAGCTGCGCGCCGAAGGCATCGACGTCACCGGTGAGAACTACCAGCCGATCACTGTGACCCTCAAGAAGGGTGGCGCGTGACGCGCTGAGCGACACGACCGACGGCGGCCCGCACCGGAAGGTGCGGGCCGCCGCCGCATTCCGATCGAGCGGGAGGAGGGCAGGAAGCCGGGCATTCGCAAGCCAGAGCAGAGCAGCAGGTCACACCTGGTCGCAGGTGGTGTGCATGCCTCACACATGGCTCCAGGGCCCTTCTTCAGGGCCGGGTTCGTCGCGGTGGGGCGATGAACTCCCAGTAGTCGGCGGCCAAGGGGCTGATCCCGGGCCGGGCGACGATCTTCCACTGGCCGTCGTGAACCATCCGATGGTGACGCGCGCACAGGAGAATCAGATTGTCGGGATTGGTCTCTCCGCCGTGTTCCCACCACCAGCCGACATGGTGCGGGTGGCAGCGGGAGACGTCGGCGTAGCAACCCGGGAACCTACAGTGCCGGTCCCGCAGCGTGAGCATCCGCCACACCCGTGGGGTGACGTGCCGGTGCTCCCGACCCAGCCAGAGCACCTCCCGCGACGCCCCGCGCAGCCTGGCCGCGAGCGTCGAGAGCAGGTCCCCCTCGGCGGGCACCACACCCGCGCCACGGCCCGCGGCCTCGTGTTGGGTGTCCAGGGCGCGGGTGATCGCCAGAGTGATGTCGGCTTCACACCCCAGGCGGGCGAGCGTGGCGGCCGGCATCAGCGCTGGGTCGGTGCCTGTGGCGTCGGGAGTGCCGGTGGCGCGCCCGGCGGGCAGATCGCGCC
>JAFIHG010000054.1 GCA_017848795.1 Candidatus Nanopelagicales bacterium
AGCCCCAGGCTGATCTCCCGCACCCCCGCCCCCACCACCCGACCCGCGAGCCACGCCGACCGGGTCGCCGCGAACTCGGGCCGCTGCAGGTCCCGGGAGCGGGCCAGCAGGCGAGCCGCGTCCCGGTCCCCACACCGCGTGGGGGCCTTCAACCAGGCTTTGGTGGAGACGAACCCCCGCCCGCGCAACACCCCACAGTCATGCGTACGACCGAGCGCCGCGGTGGCGGCAGCGGTCGCCGCGTCCGCGGCCGCAAGCAGGTCCGCGGTCAGTTCCGGCAACGCCTCGTCCGCCGTATCGATCAACACGCCAGCAGCAACCGCTTCGTTCACCAGAGCAAGATCCGCGCGCGCCCGATCCAGCGCGGCGTGGACCTCCCGCGGACCGGCTGCCGGCGTCTGCAACATACGAACAACTGTAGGAGGGGGGTCCGACAACACGCTCCGACAAGACCCGAGGGCAAGACCCGCGCCGCGGCGACCATCGATAACGCGAGAAATCCTATGGCTGGAGAAGAGTTCGGCGTGCCGGGTTGACCGGATCCGTGTCTGTGGAGCGGGTGACGGGATCCGTCGCTGCGCGGCACCTGCGGCGCTGGCGGCTCCTCCCGATTCCCGGCCATGCTGCCCGCCGGAATGAGTTCAGGGCACCCGCGAAGTGCGTGCGGGCGCCCTGAACTCGTTCCGAGAGCGGGTGACGGGAATCGAACCCGCACTGTCAGCTTGGGAAGCTGATGTTCTGCCATTGAACTACACCCGCGTAGCCGCCGGGGCGGCTGCGTCGCAACATCGTAGCGGGCGTTTCGCGCGGCTAGGACGAGGTCAAGGCTCCACGTCGCGGAAGTGCTCCACCACCGGAGGCGAGGCGAAGTAGGGGCCGATCGCTGCACGCCACGCGGCGAAGCGGTCGGTCGCGCGGAAGTTCTGCTCGTGCGCCTCGACCCAGTCCCACTCCACGAGCAGCACGAACCGCGCGGAGGACTCGACGCCGCGGGTCATCCGGACCGAACGGCAGCCGGGAGTGGTCGCGAGCACCTCCCGCACGCTGCGGTACGCCGCGGCGAACCCGTCGGCGTCCGTCGTCTCGATGATCCCTACCTCCAGCACCATGGCGGTCATGGTAGGGACGTCGCGAAGGCCGGCCGGGGCAGCGGGTAGCCTGCCCGGGTGCTGCTCTCCGACCGCGACATCCGGGCCGAGATCGCCGCGGAACGGGTACGACTGGCCCCGTATGACGCCGCCATGGTCCAGCCGTCGAGCATCGACGTGCGGCTGGACCGGTATTTCCGTGTCTTCGAGAACCACCGCTACCCACACATCGATCCCTCGCAGGAGCAGCCAGAGCTGACGCGGTTGATCGAGGTCAAGCCCGACGAGCCGTTCGTACTGCACCCGGGCGAGTTCGCGCTCGCCTCGACCTACGAGGTCGTCTCGCTCCCCGACGATCTCGCCGGCCGGCTCGAGGGCAAGAGCTCACTGGGCCGCCTCGGGCTGCTCACGCACTCGACGGCGGGCTTCATCGACCCCGGGTTCAGCGGTCACGTCACCCTCGAGCTGTCGAACGTCGCGACCCTTCCGATCATGCTGTGGCCCGGCATGAAGATCGGTCAGCTGTGCCTGTTCCGGCTCTCCAGCGCGGCGGAGCACCCGTACGGCTCGGCCGTCTACGGCTCCCGCTACCAGGGGCAGCGCGGACCGACGGCCTCGCGCTCGCACCTGAACTTCCACCGCACCACCGTCGACTGACCGCTCTGCGCCGTCGCCGACCGCGGACGGTTGCTGACTGCCCGGTCAGTAGGGGACTGGCGTCAGGGCGGGTGCGGCGAGGAGAATTCCGCCGTGACCACGGGCCTCGCGACGCCTGCGCGGGTCCGGGAGCGGCTTGCCGCGTCGGTGCTGGGCGTGCGCGAGTTCCGCCTGCTGTGGTCTGCGCAGACGGTCTCCACGATCGGCGACCAGGTCTTCCCGATCGCGGCCACGGTCAGCGTGCTGAACGCCGGTGGCTCGGTCGGCGAGCTCGGCCTGGTACTCGGCGCCCGCTGGCTCGCGATCGTCGTCTTCGCACTCGTCGGTGGGGTCTGGGCCGACCGGCTGCCGCGCCGGGCGGTGATGATGGCCGCGGACGTGTTCCGCGCGGCGACCGTCGGTGTGCTCGCGGTACTGCCCTTCGACCCGCCGGTCTGGCTGCTCGCCCTGCTGGTGTTCCTCGTCGGGTCCGGGGAGGCGTTCTTCCGGCCGGCGGAGACCGCGTTGCTCCCTTCGCTGCTGCCGGCGC
Organism: Candidatus Nanopelagicales bacterium; assembly: GCA_017848795.1. Classification (GTDB taxonomy): domain Bacteria; phylum Actinomycetota; class Actinomycetes; order S36-B12; family CAIYMF01; genus JAFIHG01. The sequence continues at coordinate 2,275 of JAFIHG010000054.1, forward strand.
GCCGGCTCAACGCCGCGAACGCCCTCATCTCGGTGAGCTACCGGACAGCCGCGGTGGTCGGGCCCGGGCTGGGCGGGCTGCTCGTCGCCGGTTTCCACCAGGTCCGCTGGGCGTACGGGCTCAACGCGCTCACCTTCGCGGTGAGCTTCCTGTTCCTGCTGCGCCTGCGCGAGCCCGCCCGCAAGGTCGCCCACGTCACCGTGCCCTTCGTACGCGAGCTGCGGGAGGGCCTCGGCGAGGTGCGCCGGCAACCCTGGGCACTCGGCACGATCGTCGGCGCGGCGCTCGTGCTCATGCTGGTCATCGCCCCGGAGAACGTGCTGCTGCCGGTCATCGGCCGGCGCCAGTTCGGCACGGACGCGGTCTACGCGACGTCGATGGCGCTGTTCTCCCTGGGCGGGGTCGCGGGCGCGCTGCTCGCGATCCGCTGGCGGCCGCGCCGGCCCGGACGGGTCGGCTGGCTGCTCGGGCTCAGCTTCGCGCTGATCCCGCTCGCCCTGACGTTCCCCGTCTCCCCGTGGCCGATCCTCGCGGCGTACCTGATCACCGGCCTCGCGTTCGAACCGTTCTCGGTCTGGTGGGCGACAGCGCTGCAGCGGGAGATCCCCACCGACCGGCTCGCGCGGGTCAGCAGCGTCGACTGGATGGCGTCCTACGCCCTGATGCCGCTCGGGCTGGCACTGACCGGCCCGCTCGTGGAGCACGTCGGCGAGCACGCCGTCCTCGGCGGCACGATCGCTGCCCTGGCGCTGATCACCGTCCTGGTGCTGCGGGTGCCCGGTGTCGCCGAGTTCCGCAACCCGGCGCCCCGCCGCCCTTGAGCGGCGGTGCGGGTACTCGCAACGCCGGGCGGTGCCGGTACGACCTCCCGATCTTCGCCCCTCGGGCGTCCTAGCATCGACCGCGATGAGCCCGGGCCAGACCTCTCTGCTGACACCACCCAGGGACGCGACGCGTCCGACGGTGACAGCGCCCCGCCATGCGGCGCCGTACCGCGTGGCAGCCCGCCGTCCGCCACCGGTCCGGCGCGAACGGCGACCACCCGGCAAGGGGTTCGGGTTCCGGCCCGAGCTCGAGGGGCTGCGCGCGGTCGCGGTCCTCGCGGTGGTGCTCTACCACGCCGGAGTGCCGTTCGTACGGGGCGGCTACGTCGGCGTGGACGTGTTCTTCGTGCTCTCCGGGTATCTGATCACCGGGCTCATCCTCGCGGAGGTCGCCCAGCGTGGCCGGCTCTCGCTGCGCCGCTTCTATGCCCGCCGCATCCGGCGCTTGCTCCCCGCCGCGGTCCTCGTCCTGAGCGCGGTGGCGGCCGCGTCGAGCATCGTGCTGCCCGCAGTTCAGCGCACCGGCGTCGCGTGGGACGTGTTCGCCGCCGCCGTCTACGTCTCCAACTGGCGATTCGCCGCCCAGGCGACGGACTATCTCGCGGCGGACGCGGCACCCAGCCCGGTGCTGCACTACTGGTCGCTCGGCATCGAGGAGCAGTTCTACGTCCTGTGGCCGCTGCTGATCATCGCGGCCCTGCTGCTCGCCCGCCGGCGTGGGCTCGCCGGCACCGGCGTGCACCGGCTGCTCGGCGCCCTCATCACCGCGCTCGCCGTACTCTCCCTGCTGGGCTGCGTCGCGCTCACCAGCAGCGACCAGCCGCTGGCCTTCTTCAACACCTTCACCCCGGGTCTGGGAACTGGCCGCCGGCGCCATCGTCGCGGTGCTCGGCCGTCGCGTGCTCGTGCTCACCCATCCCGCCCGTGCCGGGCTCGCGTGGGCCGGGGTGGCCGCCATCGTCTGGGCGATCCTGACGTACGACGCGGCCGTCACCTTCCCCGGCTGGGCGGCGCTCGCCCCGGTGCTCGGGACCGCCGCGGTCATCATCGGGTGTACCCGCCGCGACGGAGGTGGGCCGCCGGGACCGGCCCGGCTGCTGTCGGGCGGCTCGATGCGCCACGTCGGTCGTATCTCGTACTCCTGGTACCTGTGGCACTGGCCGGTCCTCGTCCTGGCCGCCGCCGCGCTCGACCGTGCACTCGCCCCATGGGAGGCGGCCCTCGCCGTGCTCGCGTCGTACCTGCTCGCGGTGGGGAGCTACCGCTTCGTCGAGTCGACGATGCGGTACGCGCCGGCGCTGCAGGGCGTACGCCCCAGCCTGTTGCTCGGGGTGGGCCTCACCCTCGTCGCGGTGGTCGCCTCGGTGGGCCTGGTGCGCAGCGCCGACGACACCGCCGATCGCACCGGGATCACGACGGGCACCGAGGAGGTCGGCCACGACGTGTTCCGCGTCGCACCGGGCGTGACGGTGGACGTCGACACCGGAGCCGTCAGCACCCCGAAGCGGCTCACCCCCTCGCCCGCCGAGGCTCCGGACGACCACTTCGCCGCGCTGTACGACAACGGCTGCCAGGCCTCGCTGACCAGCACCCAGGTCGTGGACTGCGTGCTCGGCAAGAAGGGCGCGCGCACCACCATGGTGGTGCTGGGCGACTCGCACGCGGCAGCGTTCGCGCCGGCGCTGGACATCCTGGCCGTCGAGCGCGGCTGGCGGATGGTCCCGATGACCAAGGCCGGCTGCTCGGCCGCGCTGTTCCCGGTGTGGAACCCGCAACTCAAGCGGTACTCCCCGGAGTGCGACACCTGGCGCCAGAACGCGCTGGCCAAGATCGACCGGCTGCGGCCGGACGTGGTCGTGATGGCCAACCGCTGGAACTACCAGGTCGCCGACCCGCGTACCGGCCAGGAGGTGACGGGCCCGGCGGCGCGGGCGCAGGTCGTCGACGGGACCGCTGCGATGGCGCGGCGGCTGGCCCGTACCGGCGCGCACGTGGTGTTCCTGCGCGACCTGCCCGCGCCCGGGTTCAACGGGCCGGCGTGCGTGTCCAAGCACGGCAAGGACTACGCCGCCTGCGCCTTCCCCCGGGACGCGCAGCTGCCGCAGGACGCCGACCTGCTGACCGCGGTGCAGCAGGTCAAGCACACCGCCGTCGTCGACCTGGTGGACCGGGCCTGCCCGCCGACGAGTGACACCTGCCCGGTGGTCGAGGGGAACATCCTGCGCTACCGGGACACCAACCACCTGACCGCGACGTACGCCCGTTCCCTCGCTCCCGCGCTCGTCGCCGCCTTCCCCGCGATCCGCTGAGGTGCCGGCGTCACTGCGCAGGTGGCGGTTTTGCGCCGCGTTTCGCGGTGGTTCTCCGCCCGCAGCACAGTGACGCCAGAAGGTCCGACGTCAGAAGGTCCGCGCGAGCAGGACCAGGCGCCGGTCAGGGAGCCGGCCGGAGGCCCTCGAGCAGGATCGTCGCGACGTCGGCCACCTCGGCCACCGGCGCGTCCTTGCCCTCCGACCGGACCGTCACCCCGTCGTTGATCATCACCATGCAGAACGGGCAGGCGACCGCGATCTTCTCCGCGCCGGTGGCGAGCGCCTCGTCGGTGCGGTTGAGGTTGATCCGCGTGCCGATCCGCTCCTCCATCCACATCCGCGCGCCGCCCGCGCCGCAGCAGAAGGACCGCTCGCCGGAGCGCTCCATCTCGGTCAGCGTCAGCCCGGGCAGCGAGCCGAGCAGCTCGCGGGGCGGGGTGTAGACCTTGTTGTGCCGTCCCAGGTAGCACGGATCGTGGTACGTCACCTTCGACGCCACCGACTGCACCGGGGTGAGCCGCCCGTCGCTGACCAGCTGCGCGAGCAGCTGGGTGTGATGCACGACCTCGTACTGGCCGCCGAGCTGCGGGTACTCCCTGCCGAGCGTGTTCAGGCAGTGCGGGCAGGTGACGACGATCTTCTTGGCCTTGACCTCGTTCAGCACTTCGACGTTCTGCATCGCCTGCATCTGGTACAGGAATTCGTTGCCCGCGCGCCGGGCCGGGTCGCCGTTGCAGGTCTCACCGTCGCCGAGCACCATGAACTCGACGCCGGCCAACCGCAGCAGCTCGGCGACGGCCTTGGTCGTCTTCTTCGCCCGGTCCTCGTACGCGCCCGCGCAACCCACCCAGAACAGCCACTCGACGTCGTCGGGGATGGTGTCCTCCCCGGCGGCACCGAAGACGCGCACCTCGAAGTCGATCTCCTCGAGCCAGGCGGTACGCCCCGACGCCGGCAGCCCCCACGGGTTGCCCTTGCTCTCGACGTTCTTGAACATCCCGCCGAGCTCGCTGGGGAACTCCGAGTCGACGAGCACCCGGTGGCGCCGCATGTCGAGGATGTGGTCGACGTGCTCGATGTCGACCGGGCACTGGTGCACGCAGGCACCGCACGACGTGCACGACCACAGCACGTCGTCGTCGATCACGGCGTCCTCGTTCTCCCGGGACCCCACGAGCGGGCGCGCATGCTCGTGCTGGACCTGCTCCGAGAACGACTCGAGGGGGACCGGTACGGGCTCGCCCGCCTTGCCGGCGCCGGTCGAGGCGAGGTGGTCCGGGTGGGCGTTCGCGAGCAGGTAGGGCGCCTGCAGGAACAGGTTGTCCCGCAGGTCCATGATCACGAATTTCGGGTTGAGCGGCTTGTCGGTCGCCCACGCCGGGCACTGCGACTGACAGCGCCCGCACTCGGTGCAGGATGCGAAGTCGAGGTTGCCCTTCCAGGTGAAGTCGGTGATGACCCCGCGCCCGAAGCTCGCGTCCTCGTCCGGGTCCTCGAAGTCGATCTGCTCGCCGCCGGAGTACATCGGCAGCAGCGGGCCGAGCGCGTCGGGGCGCCGCGAGAAGAAGACGTTGAACGGCGCGACGAAGATGTGCAGGTGCTTGCTGTAGAGCACGAGGATCGTCGTCGCGAGCACCATCCCGATCGAGGCGAGGATGAACGCAGTCTCGATCCACTCGTTGGCGGTGAGCCCGAGCGGGGCGAGCAGCGCTCCGACCCATTCGGAGGCGAACGCGCCGCCGCTGTCGAGGTAGGGGAAGATCCCGGTGTTGATCTGCGCGCCGCGGTAGATCAGCAGTGTGATCATGATGAGCGCGATGAAGATCAGGATCAGCCAGGCCCCGCCGAGGTGCGAGCCGTAGAACCGCGAGCGGCGTCCCAGCCGCTCCGGGTCCTTGCGCAGCCGGATCACGGTGAACACGACGAGCGCGACGAGTACGAGCACCGCGAACAGGTCCTCGAGGAAGCCGAGGATCGCCGAGCGTCCGATCAGCGGGATGTGGAAGTCGACGTCGAAGAACGCCCCGAAGCCCTCGATGATCGTGAAGATCAGGATGAGGAAGCCCCAGAACGTCACGAAGTGGGCGAGGCCGGGGATGGTCCACTTCAGCAGCTTGCGCTGGGCGAGCACGTCGACCCCGACGGCCTGCACCCGCTGCTCGGGTTGGTCGAGCCGGCCCACCGCCGGCTGACCGAGGCGGATGATCCGCAGCAGCGTCTGGGCGCGGCGCGCGGCGAACCAGAGCAGCACCACGGTCATCGTCAGGCCGACGACCAGGCGCACCGTCATGTTGGTGTCCGAGAACGGCGCAGGCAGCGTTCCCGCGTCGGTGATCACGTCCAGCGGGGACAAACGGGCCTCCGAGTACGACGTCCTCGAGCCGCACCCCCCGAAGGACCGTGCGCTCGCTCCGGACGTCACCGTACCCACTGCGTGGCCCGCGGTCCGCGGCCCCGGTGAGCGCCCACCCGAGCCCGAGCGGAACGAAGCGGGGGATGCGACCCGGTCGGCCCGCCGCAGCCGCGCCGTTGCGGAGTTGCTGTGACCCACCTCACATCGCGCGGGGAAGCGTACGGATCGGAACATCGTTGCGTCCTATGAGTCGGGTAGGCTCACATCTCGTGAGCGGCGCTCGAGTAGGTCACCTGCGCCGACGCACGCGACAGAGCCGGATCCCCGAGACCGGATAACGCAACCCCAGAGGAGCCCCCATGTCCCGAGCGGTCGGCATCGACCTCGGTACCACCAACTCCGTCGTCGCCGTCCTCGAAGGCGGGGAGCCGACGGTCATCCCCAACGCCGAGGGATCGCGTACGACGCCCTCGGTCGTCGCCTTCGCCAAGAACGGCGAGGTCCTGGTCGGCGAGGTCGCCAAGCGCCAGGCCGTCACCAACGTCGACCGCACCATCCGCTCGGTCAAGCGCCACATGGGCACCGGCTGGAGCACCGAGATCGACGGCAAGACCTACACCGCGCAGGAGATCAGCGCCCGCGTGCTGCAGAAGCTCAAGCGTGACGCGGAGGCCTACCTCGGCGAGTCGGTCACCGACGCGGTGATCACGGTGCCGGCGTACTTCAACGACGCGCAGCGCCAGGCCACCAAGGAGTCCGGCGAGATCGCGGGACTGAACGTGCTGCGCATCATCAACGAGCCGACCGCGGCCGCTCTGGCGTACGGACTCGACAAGGGGGAGAACGAGCAGACCATCCTGGTCTTCGACCTCGGCGGCGGCACGTTCGACGTGAGCCTGCTGGAGATCGGCGAGGGGATCGTCGAGGTCAAGGCGACCAGCGGCGACAACAACCTCGGCGGTGACGACTGGGACCAGCGCCTCGTCGACCACCTGGTCACCCAGTTCAAGAACGCGCACGGCGTGGACCTGTCCAAGGACAAGATGGCGCTGCAGCGGCTGCGGGAAGCGGCCGAGAAGGCCAAGATCGAGCTGTCCAGCTCGACCCAGACCTCCATCAACCTGCCGTACATCACGGCATCGGCGGAAGGCCCGCTTCACCTCGACGAGTCGCTCACCCGCGCGCAGTTCGAGAACCTGACGGCCGACCTGCTGGCACGGGCCAAGGCGCCGTTCGCCGCGGTCATCAAGGACGCCGGTATCAAGGTGTCCGACATCGACCACGTGGTGCTGGTCGGCGGGTCGACCCGCATGCCCGCGGTCACCGAGCTCGTCAAGGAGCTGACCGGTGGCAAGGAGCCGAACAAGGGCGTGAACCCGGACGAGGTCGTCGCCGTCGGCGCCTCCCTGCAAGGTGGCGTGCTCAAGGGCGAGGTCAAGGACGTCCTGCTGCTCGACGTGACCCCGCTCAGCCTCGGCATCGAGACCAAGGGCGGCATCATGACCCGCCTGATCGAGCGCAACACGACGATCCCGACCAAGCGCTCGGAGATCTTCACGACCGCCGACGACAACCAGCCCTCGGTGCTGATCCAGGTGTTCCAGGGCGAGCGGGAGATGGCCGCGTACAACAAGAAGCTCGGCACCTTCGAGCTGACCGGGCTGCCGCCCGCGCCCCGCGGTGTGCCGCAGATCGAGGTCACCTTCGACATCGACGCGAACGGCATCGTCCACGTCGCGGCGAAGGACCTCGGCACCGGCAAGGAACAGAAGATGACGATCACCGGTGGCTCGGCGCTGCCCAAGGACGACATCGAGCGCATGATGGCCGACGCCGAGGCGCACGCCGAGGAGGACCGCAAGCGTCGCGAGGAGGCCGAGGTCCGCAACAGCGCCGAAGCGTTGCTGCACCAGACCGAGAAGTTCATCGCGGACAACAGCGACAAGCTGCCGGAGGACGCCAAGTCCAACGTCGAAGGCCCGCTCGCCGACCTGAAGAAGGCGCTCGAGGGTGAGGACGTGGAGGCGATCAAGACGGCCGCCGAGCACGTCGCCACGACCTCGCAGGCGCTCGGTGCTGCGCTCTACGCGCAGAGCTCGGCCGAGGCGCCGGGAGCGGCCGGCGGCCCGGAGGCCGGGACGGCGACGGACGGTGAGGACGAGGTCGTCGACGCGGAGATCATCGACGAGAGCGAGCAGAAGTGAGCGAGTCCAGCGCGGGCGAGCGGCCCGGGGAGCCGGGAGAGGAGTCCGAGCGGAACGCCGGATTCACCTTCCAGGACAAGCGCCGGATCGACCCGCAGACCTACCAGGTCCGGGACCCGATCGCCGCACCCGAGCCGGAGCCCGAGCCGGAGGAGGGCACCGCGCTCGACGCCCGCGTCGCGGAGCTGACGGCCGACCTGCAACGGCTGCAGGCCGAGTACGTCAACTACCGCAAGCGGGTGGAGCGCGACCGGCAGCTCGTCCGCGAGCAGGCGGTGGCGAACGCGCTGGCCGAGCTGTTGCCGATCCTCGACGACGTCGAGCGCGCCCGCGCGCACGGCGACCTCGAGGGCGGCTTCAAGAGCGTGGGTGAGAGCCTCGAGCAGACGGTCGCCCGCCTCGGGATGGAGCGGTACGGCGCGAGCGGCGAGCCGTTCGACCCGACCGTGCACGAGGCGGTGGCGCTCGAGTCCTCGCCGGACGTGAGCGAGCCGACGACGACGCTGGTCCACCAGAGCGGCTACCGGTTCGCCGGCCGGATCGTGCGTCCGGCGGTGGTGTCGGTGGCCGAGCCTGCGTGACGAGCGGGCGGCACTGCGGTACGAACGACCGAGCACGACGGGATCCGACGACGAAGGGAGGTGAGGCGTCCCGGTGAGCACCAAGGACTGGATCGAGAAGGACTACTACAAGGTCCTCGGTGTGGCCAAGGACGCCTCACCTGCCGACATCAAGAAGTCGTTCCGCAAGCTGGCCAAGCAGTACCACCCGGACTCGAACGCGAACGACGCGAAGGCGGCGGAGCGGTTCAAGGAGGTCAGCGAGGCCTACGACGTGCTGTCGGACGACATGAAGCGCAAGGAGTACGACGAGGCACGCGCGCTGTTCGGCAGTGGCGGCCCGGGCCGGTTCGGACCGCCCGGCACCGGCCCCGGCGGGGGCACCTTCGACCTCGGCGACCTGTTCAACCGGATGGGCCAGGGCGGTGGCGGCGGATCGGCCGGCGGCGGCATCGGCGACCTGTTCGGGAACATCTTCACCCGCGGCGGAGGCACGACAACCGGGCGCCGGCCGCGCCGTGGCGCGGACGTCGAGAGCCAGGTGTCGATCTCGTTCGACCAGGCCCTCGACGGGGTGACGCTGCCGCTCCGGCTCACCAGTGACGGCCCCTGCCCGACCTGCCACGGCACCGGCGCGCGTACCGGCACGGTGCCGCGGGTGTGCCCGGTCTGCGAGGGGTCCGGGCAGACGGTGACCAACGCCGGCGGCTTCGCCTTTCCCGAGCCGTGCCGCGAGTGCCGCGGCCGCGGCCTGGTCGTCGACGATCCCTGTCCCACCTGTCACGGGTCGGGCCGGGCGATGTCCAGCCGCACCGTGCAGGCCCGCATCCCCGCCGGGGTGCGCGACGGGCAGAAGATCCGGCTGCGCGGCAAGGGCGCACCCGGCGAGAACGGCGGCGACGCGGGCGACCTGCTGGTGACCGTGAAGGTCTCCGCCCACCCGGTCTTCGGCCGGGACGGGGACAACCTGACGGTTTCGCTGCCGGTGCGGTTCGACGAGGCCGCGCTCGGGGCGAACGTCCCGGTGCCCGTCCCGGGTGGCGGCACCGTCACCCTCAAGCTCGCGCCCGGGACGGCCAACGGCCGGGTGCTCCGCGTGCGCGGCAAGGGCGTACGGCGCAAGGACGGCACCCGCGGCGACCTGCTCGTCACGATCGACGTGGTGGTCCCTGCGACCCTCGGCACCGACGCGCGCGAAGCGCTCGAGGCGTACCGCACCGCGACCGCCGACGGCGATCCGCGTGCGGCGCTGCTCGCCAAGGCCGGGGTACGGACCGGAGGTGGCCGATGAGCGTCGGCTACGAGCCGGACGAGACGACCCCCGTCTTCGTGATCTCGGTCGCGGCGCAGATCTCGGGGCTGCACCCCCAGACGCTGCGGCAGTACGACCGGCTGGGACTCGTCTCGCCGCAGCGTGCCGCGGGACGCAACCGCTTGTACTCGCTGCGCGACATCCATCGGCTGCGCGAGGTCTCGCGGCTGTCGGCGGACGGGGTGAACCTCGCCGGCATCCAGCGCGTGCTGGAGCTGGAGGAGCAGGTCGAGTCGCTGCAGGAGTCGCTCGAGCGGCTGCGCGGCCGGATGGCGGCCCAGCCCTCGACGGCGCTCGTCGTCTGGCGCCCGCACCGGCGGGTCTCGGGTGCCTGAGTCGGACGCGGCGGCGCGCGTCGAGGTCGAGCTCTCGCGGCTGCTGCGTCGCGGGCGCCGGGTCTCGGACGACGTCGCCTCCGCGGTCCATCCCGACCTGCGGGCGGGCGACTACGCCCTGTTGCGCGTTCTTGCCGAGTGCGGTCCCACGCGCAGCGGCGAGCTCGCCGCCCGGCTCGGGCTGGACAAGTCGACGACGAGCCGGCTGACCGCGGGGGTCGTCGAGCTCGGCCTGGTCCGCAGCACCGTCGACGACACGGACGCCCGTGCTCGCCTGGTCGAGCTCACCGGCGAGGGCCGGCGGCGCTTCGACGCGGTGCGGGCCGAACGGCGCGCGCAGTTCGCGGCGTACCTGGCGACCTGGGAGGCGGCCGACCTCGCCGTGCTGGCCGATCTGCTCGGGCGGCTCAACACCGACCTCGACGACTGACCGCCGCGCCGCCGATTTGGGCAGGGGACGGGGCTATCATATAGTTGTATGTCGCAACAAACTAATCACCGAGGAGCTGTGTGAGTCTGCCGACCGCCGACGCATCTTCGCTGGCGCCATCGGCACCGGCGGGCAGCGTCGTACCCCCCGTGATGACCCATCGCCAGATCCTCGAGGCGCTCTCGGGGCTGCTGCTCGTGATGTTCGTGACGATGATCAGCAGCACCATCGTGAGCAACGCGCTGCCGACCATCATCGGAGCGCTCGAGGGCACCCAGACCCAGTACACCTGGATCGTCACCGCGACGTTGCTCACGGCGACCGTCACCACGCCCGTCTGGGGCAAGCTCGCCGACCTGACCAGCAAGAAGACCCTGCTGCAGGCCGCAATCGTGATCTTCGTGCTGGGGTCGGCCCTTTCCGGGCTCGCGGCGTCCGCCGGGCAGCTCATCGGGTACCGGGCGCTGCAGGGGGTGGGTCTCGGCGGGGTCCAGGCGCTCGCGCAGATCGTGCTCGCGGCGATGATCCCGCCCCGCGAGCGCGGCCGGTACAACGGCTACCTGGGCGCCGTGATGGCCGTGGCCACCGTCGGCGGTCCGCTCCTCGGCGGGGCGATCGTCGACTCCCCGCTGGGCTGGCGCTGGGTCTTCTACGTGGGCGTGCCGTTCGCGGTGGTGGCGCTCGTGCTGCTGCAGCGCACGCTCGACCTGCCGGTCGTCCGGCGCCGGGTGCGGATCGACTGGGCCGGTGCGACGCTCGTCATGGCGGGCGTGAGCCTGCTGCTGGTCTGGGTCACCTTCGCCGGCAACGGCTTCGCGTGGTTCTCCCTGCCGAGCGTCGCCATGGCGGCCGCGGGCGCGCTGCTGCTCGTCGCCGCCGTACGCGTCGAGCGGCGTGCCGCCGAGCCGGTCATCCCGCTCGAGCTCGTCCGGCGTCGCACCCCGGCCCTCGCCATCGTCGCGAGCCTGGCGGTCGGGATCGCCATGTTCGGGGGCGCCGTCTTCCTCGGCCAGTACTTCCAGATAGCGCGCGGGTACAGCGCGACCGAAGCCGGCCTGCTGATGATCCCGCTGATGGCGGGCGTGCTCGTCGCGTCCACCGTCGCCGGGCAGCTCATCACCCGTACCGGCCGCTGGAAGCGCTACCTCGTCGCCGGCGGGGTGTGCGTGGTCGCCGGGTTCGCGCTCCTCGCCGTCATCGACCACCGGACGCCGATGTGGTTCGTCGCGGTCGGTATGGCGGTCGTCGGTACGGGCGTCGGGCTCACGATGCAGAACCTGGTGCTGGCCGTGCAGAACACCGTCGAGCTGCACGAGATCGGCGCCACGACGTCGACCGTCACCTTCTTCCGTTCGCTCGGTGGGACCGTCGGGGTCTCCGTGCTGGGCGCGGTGCTCGCCGCGCGCGTCACGGACAAGGTGGCCGACGGGCTGGCCGCGCTCGGCCTGCCGGCAAGTGCCGCTGCGGGTGGCAGTCTCGACCTGGCGCACGCGCCGGCGGCGGTGGAACAGGTGGTCCGGGGCGCGTACGGCGATGCGACCGGGCTGGTGTTCGCCATCTCCGCCGCGATCGCCGTCCTCGGCCTGCTCGCCATCGCGCTGATCCGTGAGGTCCCGTTGCGCACCAGCTTCGCCCCGGACCAGGTGCCGGTCGCGCCGCGCGCACTGCAGCCGGCACCCGCCGCCTGAGCCCCTCGGGCGGGTCGGACCGGCCGCGCGTGCGAGCGGCGCCGGGCCGGGAAAAACGCCATCATGGATCGGGATGATCTGCGACCAGGCTGACGTTATGTAAGCCACGGTCCGCCCGGACCGCGCTCGATCCGCCATCCGAGCGACCTGTCCCGACCCGACTGAAGGAGCCGACGATTTCCGACCTGCAGCTGACCACGAAGAGCCAGGAAGCGCTCGCCGGTGCCGTCCGCCGCGCCGCGGCCGACGGGCACAGCCAGGTCGAGCCCCGGCACCTGCTGTCCACACTGCTCGCCCAGGGCGACGGCATCGCCGCGGCGGTGCTCGACACGCTCGGCGTCGACCGCGCCGCGCTCGGCCGCGAGGTCGAAGCCGCGCTGGCCGCCGCGCCGCGGGCCAGCGGCACGAGCGTGCAGAGCCCGCAGCTCGCGCCCGCGACGTACCGCGTGCTGCAGGTGGCCCAACGCGCGGCGTCCTCGCACGGCGACGACTACGTCTCGACCGAGCACCTGCTCGTGGGCCTCGCCGAGGACGGCGGTCCCGGGGTGTCCGACGTGCTGGCGCGGCTCGGCGCCACCCCTCCGGCGTTGTCCGAGACGATCGCCGAGGTGCGGACCGCGCCGGTCCGTACCGCCGACCCGGAAGCGAGCTTCCAGGCGTTGGAGAAGTACGGGATCGACCTGACCGCGCTCGCCCGCGAAGGAAAGATCGACCCGGTGATCGGGCGGGACGCCGAGATCCGTCGCGTCGTGCAGGTGCTCTCGCGGCGTACCAAGAACAACCCGGTGCTGATCGGCGAGCCAGGGGTCGGCAAGACCGCCGTCGTCGAAGGGCTGGCGCAGCGCATCGTCGCCGGCGACGTGCCGGACTCCTTGCGCGGCAAGACCCTCGTCGCGCTCGACCTCGGCGCGATGCTCGCCGGCGCGCAGTACCGCGGCCAGTTCGAGGAGCGGCTCAAGTCGGTCCTCGACGAGATCAAGGGCAGCGAGGGCCAGGTCGTCACCTTCATCGACGAGCTGCACACTGTCGTCGGGGCAGGTGCTACGGGTGAGGGCGCGATGGACGCCGGCAACATGCTCAAGCCGATGCTCGCGCGCGGTGAGCTGCGCATGGTCGGTGCCACGACGCTCGACGAGTACCGCGAGCGGATCGAGAAGGACCCCGCCCTCGAGCGCCGCTTCCAGCAGGTGTTCGTGGGCGAGCCCAGCGTCGAGGACACCATCGGGATCCTGCGCGGTATCAAGGAGAAGTACGAGGCCCACCACAAGGTCGCCATCGCCGACTCGGCGCTGGTCGCCGCTGCCACGCTCTCGGACCGCTACATCACCTCGCGGTTCCTGCCGGACAAGGCCATCGACCTGGTCGACGAGGCCGCGTCGCGGTTGCGGATGGAGATCGACTCCTCCCCGGTCGAGGTCGACGCGCTGCAGCGCCAGGTCGACCGGCTGCGCATGGAGGAGCTCGCGCTGTCCCGGGAGACCGACGAGGCGTCGGTCGAGCGGCTGGCCCGGCTGCGTGCCGACCTCGCCGACCGCAGCGAGGAACTTGCCGCGCTGCGGGCGCGGTGGGAGCAGGAGAAGTCGGGCCTGGACCGGGTCGGCGACCTGAAGATCCGGCTCGACGAGCTGCGCATGCTCGCCGACCGCGCCCAGCGTGACGGTGACTTCGAGCAGGCCTCCCGGCTGCTGTACGCGGACATCCCGGCGCTGGAGAGCGAGCTCGCGGCCGCGACCGAGGCGGCCGGTGGGCGCGAGGGCATGGTCCGCGAGGAGGTCGGCGCCGACGACGTCGCCGAGGTCGTCTCGGCCTGGACCGGCATCCCCGCGGGGCGCATGCTCGAGGGCGAGTCGGCCAAGCTGCTGCGCATGGAGGACGAGCTCGGCCGCCGGCTGATCGGGCAGCGCCGTGCGGTCCAGGCGGTGTCCGACGCGGTACGCCGCGCCCGCGCCGGGATCGCCGATCCCGACCGGCCCACCGGGTCCTTCCTGTTCCTCGGCCCGACCGGCGTCGGCAAGACCGAGCTGGCGAAGTCACTGGCCGAGTTCCTCTTCGACGACGAACGGGCGATGGTCCGCATCGACATGAGCGAGTACTCCGAGAAGCACTCGGTGGCACGCCTCGTCGGCGCGCCGCCCGGCTACGTCGGGTACGAGGAGGGCGGCCAGCTCACCGAGGCGGTGCGCCGGCGCCCGTACACCGTCGTGCTGCTCGACGAGGTGGAGAAGGCCCACCCCGAGGTGTTCGACATCCTGCTGCAGGTCCTCGACGACGGCCGGCTGACCGACGGGCAGGGCCGTACCGTCGACTTCCGCAACACCATCCTGATCCTCACCTCGAACCTCGGCTCGAGCTTCCTCGTCGACCAGTCGCTCGACGACGACGCGAAGCGGGAAGCCGTGCTGAACACGGTGCGGATGTCGTTCAAGCCCGAGTTCCTCAACCGGCTCGACGACATCGTGGTGTTCGACGCGCTGTCGACCGAGGACCTGGCTGCGATCGTGGGGCTCTCCGTGGAGCGGCTGGCCGCACGCCTGGCCGACCGCCGCCTCACGCTCCACGTCAGCGACGCTGCCCGCGAGTGGCTGGCGCTCGCCGGGTACGACCCGATCTACGGCGCCCGGCCGCTGCGCCGCCTCGTGCAGAGCGAGATCGGGGACAAGCTGGCCCGGGCGCTGCTGGGCGGCGAGGTCAAGGAGGGCGACGAGGTCGTCGTCGACGTCAACGACGACAACACCGGCCTGACCGTGTCGTCCGCGGTGCCCGCCACGTCCTGACCGGAGCCGGCGCGGCCGGGGTCGTCAGCCGAAGGCGTCCCGCAGCCGGTGCAGCGCCTCGCTGATGACGGCGGGGCGTTTGCAGAAGGTGTCCAGCGTACGTAGGGCTCTCCGCCGTGCGGATCGTGGTGGAACGCCTGGTGCGGGATCGCCACGACCCCGGCGCGGTGCGGTAGGTCGCGGCAGAACGACCAGCCGTCGGCGTAGCCGAGCGGTCGGACGTCGCTCGTCGCGAAGTACGTGCCTTCGGGCACGGTCACCGGCATGCCGAGCGCAGCGAGCCCGTCGCAGAGCAGATCGCGTTGGTGCTGCAGGGCGTCGGCGAACTGCCGCCAGTGCGCGTCCGGCAGTGCCAGGCCTTCGGCAACCGCCCACTGGAAGGGCCCGCTCGACACGTACGACAGGTGCTGGCGCGACACCCGCACCGCGGCGATCAGGTCGGCCGGTCCGGTGGCCCAGCCGACCTTCCAACCGGTCATGGACAGGGACTTGCCGGCGCTCCCGACGGTCAGCGTGCGGGCCGCGGCTCCGGGCGCCGTCGCGAAGGGCACGTGCCTGGCCGTGCCGTAGACCAGGTGCTCGTACACCTCGTCACTGATCACGATCAGGTCGTGCTCCACGGCGACGCTGGCCAGCGCTGCGAGCTCGCCCTCCGTGAACACGGTGCCGGTCGGGTTGTGCGGGGTGTTCAGCAACAGCACGCGGGTGCGCGCGGTGACCGCGGAGCGCAGCGCCGCCGGGTCGGGACGGAAGTGCGGACCCGCGAGCGGCACCTCGACGAGCGTCGCCCCGGCGAGCGCGGTGGCGGCGGCGTAGAGGTCGAACCAGGGCGCGAACGTGAGCACCTCGTCGCCGGGCTCGACCAGCGCCAGCAGCGATGCCACGAGGATCTCTGACGCGCCGGTTCCGACGACGACCGCACTGTCCGGGTCGACGGCGGGCCCGTAGAACCGCTGCTGGTGGGCGGCGATCGCCGCGCGCAGCTCGGGCACGCCGTGCACGGGCGGGTACTGGTTGCCGCGACCGTCCTCGATCGCCCGGATCGCGGCGCGTTTGACCGCCTCCGGCCCGTCGGTGTCCGGGAAGCCCTGCCCGAGGTTCACCGCACCGGTGGCGGTGGCGAGCGCGCTCATCTCGCCGAAGACGCTCGCTGCGTACGGCCGCATCCGCGCGACGAGCGGAGGGTCGCGGCGCGGCACGCCCCGAGAGTACGGCGCACCGGGGTGGGGCAGGATCGGCGCGTGGACGTTACAGCTGGGCGCGGTACGGCACTGGTCACGGGCGCGACGTCGGGCATCGGTGCCGAGTTCGCCCGGCAACTCGCTGCCCGCGGGCACGACGTGGTGCTCGTCGCGCGGGACGAGCAGCGGTTGCGCGAGGGCGCGGAGCGGCTCGCGGCGCGCTACGACGTGCGGACCACACCGATGACAGCGGACCTCACCGACCGCGCGGCGCTCGACCGGGTTGCCGCACGCCTCACCGCTGCCGACGACCCGGTGCGGGTGCTCGTGAACAACGCCGGGTTCGGCATCCGGAACCGGTTCGTGGGAGGCGACCTCGACGCCGAGCAGGCGATGATCGACGTGATGATCACCGCGACGATGCGGCTGAGCCATGCCGCGGTCGGGGCGATGGTGGAACGCGGCGCCGGGGTGGTCCTGAACGTCTCGTCGGTGGCTGCCTGGATCACCGGCGGGACGTACTCGGCGGCCAAAGCCTGGGAGACGGTGTTCAGCGAGTCGCTGTCGCGCGAGCTGGCCGGCAGTGGGGTGCGGGTGACCGCCGTGGCGCCCGGCTACACCCGGACCGAGTTCCACGCCCGCGCCGGGATGGACATGTCACGGCTACCGCGGTGGCTCTGGCTCGACGTCGAGCAGGTCGTGGCCGAGGCGCTGCGGGATGCTGCGCGTGGCGCGCCGGTCAGCGTCCCGGGTGTGCCGTACAAGCTGGTCGCCGGCGCGCTGCACGTGCTGCCGCGACCGCTGGTACGCGCCGTCACCGGCGGTCCGGGCCGCAACGGGTTGCGCCGCAAGCGCTGATCCGCCAGGCGTGCCTCGTTCGAGCGCGCGGCGACGCAGCTGTCAGCCGAGCAGGCCGAGCAGTGCCTCGGCGACGTGCGCGGCCGTCAGCTGGGGCACCCGCACCAGGCGCCAGTCCCGCAGCCGCGCATGGGTCAGCGCGACGTCCCGGGTGTCCGGTCCCGCGAGGTACGCGACCGGGGCGTCCGGCCACTCGCCGACCTCACCCCCGGGCGCCGGGTAGTCGCCGTCGAGCAGCACGTAACCGGACACGGCCCGCCGGGAGGCGCGCTGGGAGAGGGCGACGGCAGGCGCCAGCGCCCCCGCCGCCCCTGGGAGCACCGGCAGCACCGGCGGTGACGCACCCGCGCCTGCGACCGCGAGCGCCAGGTGCGCGACATAGTGCGCCGCACGGGTGCGCTCGTCGTCCTCGGCAGGGCACGGCGCGATCTGTGGCACGAGCGCTGTGACGCCGGAGTGGGCGAGCAGGTCCGCGACCGCTGCCCGTGGGTAGGGGTCCGGCCCGTCGAGGGACGGACAGAGCACCACGGTTCCCGCCAGCACGCGCCCACTCTGCCCCACCGGATCGCGTACGTGCGCGCCCGGTCGGGGCCGTAGGGTCGGCCCGTGGACGAGGTCGACGAGGTCCCGGTCCGGGAGCGGCTGCGCCGCGAGATCTGCGACCGCGCCGTGGTACACGGTCGCGTGGTGCTCTCCAGCGGGCGGGAAGCCGACTACTACGTCGACCTGCGCCGGGTCACCCTGTCCGGCGCCGCCGCACCGCTCGTCGGGCAGGTGATGTGCGAGCTCACCGCCGCGCTCACCTACGACGCCGTCGGCGGCCTGACCCTCGGGGCCGATCCGGTCGCCGCCGCGATGCTGCACGCCGCCGCCGCGCAGGGCCGTCACCTCGACGCGTTCGTGGTGCGCAAGCACGAGAAGGCCCACGGCCTGCAGCGGCGGATCGAGGGCCCCGACGTCGCCGGCCGGCGGGTGCTCGCCGTGGAGGACACGTCCACCACGGGCGGGTCGGTGCTGACCGCGGTGGCCGCGCTGCGGGAGGCGGGCGCCGAGGTCGTGGGCGTGGCGGTGATCGTGGAGCGGGGAGCGCGGGCCGCCGTCGAGGCGGCCGGGCTGCCGTACCTGGCGGCGTACGAGCCGGGTGACCTGGGACTGTGAGCTGCGCCGAGTGGCGGCCCGGGATCCGTTACGGAAAAGTTCTCAAGGTCGGCGGGAAACCGGCCGAGACGTGTTCCGTGGGGGCCTCGCGAGCGGGTTGAGGGGCACAGTGGGCGTAAAGGGTCCTGGGGGTCTGCCGGAGCGGCTCCGCGACCTGCGCGGCGACCTCCGCCGCCGCCGTGCCGCGAGCGCGCGCGACTCGCGGTTCCGCCGCTACGGCGCGGCGATGGGGTGGGGCTGGGACGAGGCCGCCGAACGCATGGTCGGCGAGATCGCGGGCTGGCCGGTCTCCGCCTATGACGGCGTCGATGGCACAACGGTGATCGTGCTCCACACCCCTGCGGCGATGTCCCCGTTGCTCGTACGCCCCCGGGTGCAGGGCGGTTCGGTGGCCGTCGAGCTGGACGGGATGGTCGGGCTGATGACCGGTGACGCCCGGTTCGACGCCGTGTACGAGGTGCGTGCCGCTGAACCGTGGTTCGCGACGCTCGTGCTCTCCGCCGAGGTGCGGTCGGCGCTCGTCGCGGCTCCCGAGCAGCAGTGGACGACCGACGGCGCGGACCTGATCGCCGAGGGCCCGATGCCGCGCGACCCGCTCGACCTGCTCGCCCGGATGGCCGCCCTCACCGCGGTGCTCGAGAGCGTGCCGTGGGAGGCGTACAGCGATCCGTCGGTGCCGCCGGACAAGAGCGAGGTCGCGGCGGCGCTCGACCGGCGGGAGAACCGGCTGCGCCACCATGCCGAGGCCGAGCTCGTCCAGCGCGACTGAACGCCGGCCCCGTCCGCTCAGTCGGAGTGCGGCGCGATGGTGTCCTCGACGGCCTCGGCGAGCGTACGCCGCTCGCGCCGTGCCTTGAGGATCTCGAAGCCGATCGGCAGCACCGAGATCGCCACGATGATGATCGCGATCAGCTCGATGTTGTGCTCGATGGCGGGGAAGCGGTTGCCCAGGAAGTAGCCGAGCAGGGTCACCAGCACCACCCACGCCAGGCCGCCGATGATGCTGTAGCGCGCGTACTTGCGGTAGTCCATGTGCGCGACGCCGGCCAGGGCCGTGATGAAGGTGCGCACGATCGGCACGAAGCGCGCGAGCACGATCGAGCGGGCGCCGTACTTCTCGAAGAACGCGTGCGTCTGCGCTACGTGCTTGGGCTTGACCAGCCGGCTGTTCGGTCGTTCGAACAGGGGCGGTCCCACCTTCGCGCCGATCCAGTAGCCGACCAGGTTGCCCGCGATCGCGGCGACCGCCATGAGCGCGATCGCGAGCCACAGCGGAGTGGCGATCGCACCGGTCGCAATGAACAGCCCGGTGACGAACAGCAGGGAGTCCCCGGGCAGGAAGAAGATCAGCAGGCCGCACTCGACGAACAGGATCACGAGCACCGCGACGACCGCCCAGGTCCCGAACCGCTCGAGGATGGCGTCCGGCTGCAGCCACTCCGGCCCGAGCGCGGTCACGGCGGCGGTCAGCGGGTGCACCGGGGCAGGCTAACCCGCGGGTCCGGGGCCGGCCGAATCCGCACCGTCCGTACCCTGACCCGGATGGACGACGCGCCGGGAGTGGGCCCGCACCCGCGGCCCTGGCCGGACGATCCGCGCTTCGACCCGCAACTGCTCGAGCACGGCGACCGGCGCAACGTCGTCGACCGCTACCGCTACTGGCGCGTCGAGGCGATCGTCGCGGACCTCGACCGGACCCGGCACCCGGTTCACGTCGCGATCGAGAACTTCCACCACGACTTCAACATCGGTTCGGTGGTGCGGACCGCGAACGCGGTCAACGCCGCCTCCGTACGGATCGTGGGGCGCCGCCGCTGGAACCGGCGCGGGGCCATGGTGACCGACCGCTACCTGCACGTCGCCCATCACGACGACATCGGCTCACTGCTGGACTGGGCGGCCCGCGAGGCGCTGCCGGTGCTGGGCGTGGACAACCTGCCCGGCGCGGTGCCGCTCGAGACGTACGACCTGCCGCACAGCTGCGTGCTGCTGCTGGGTCAGGAGGGGCCCGGGCTCTCGGCGGCGGCGCGGGCGGGGTGCCGGGATGTGCTGTCGATCGCCCAGTTCGGATCCACCCGGTCGATCAACGCCGGTGCTGCGGCGGCGATCGCGCTGCACGCCTGGGTGCGCCGTCACGTCTTCGGGCAGCGACCCTGACGTCGCTGTCAGTCGAAGGCCGGCAGCGTGATGCAGAGCAGTTCGGTGTCGGCGCTCGCCCGGTACGTGGCCGACTCACCCGGCGCGAGCTGGAACGCCGTGCGAGCACTGTGCTCGCGACCTGCGACCTGCAGCGCGCCGCGTACGACGAAGTGCAGTCGCGTCGCGTCGGCTCCGGCCTCGCGGTGCTCGGCTCCCGCGTCGAGGCGCAGGAATCCCACGGACGTGCCCCGCTCGGCGAACCGTGCGAGGTGGCGGCGGGCGACCCCGGGCTGCTGCACCTCCGGCACCCAGGCGAAATGCTCGGGCCACATGGTGATCGGGTGGTCGTACCGCTGCGGCGGGTAGGCCACCGGCCGGCCGTTGACGTGCTCCCAGATCGCCTCGTACCCGTCCTGGTTCCGGGTCCGGCCGGCGTCGTCCTCGTAGCGGAAGATGCCGTTCTCGAACCGGCCCCGTCCGGCCAGGATCTTGTTGCCGGCGGAGAGCTGGTCGTAGCTCATGAAACCGTTCCCGCTCGGTCCCCCGAACTGCAGCAGCAGCGTCGTCGCGCCCTGTCCCACCTGGGGGCCGTAGTACGTGCCCTCCGGGGAGTACGTCACGGTGCCGGCCGGCATCCGGGAGCGTGGCGCGTACTCGTGGGTGCCTTCCAGGACGTACAGGAGCTGGTCGAAGTTGTGACGGTGTCGCGGTGTGCGGTAGTCGGGACCGGTGTGCACCACGGATAGCTCGAAGTTGTCAGGACGTCCCTCTTCGCCTTTGAGCAAGCGCTGGAACGTGATTCCCGGTCCGCGGTGGTCCGCGAACGAGGTGGCGGTGGTGGTGTCGACGGTTGCGGTGTGCATCAGCGCCTCCTTGTTTGTAGGACAATAACGCCCTACAGAGAATGCGGCAACGGGTCAGGCGCGGGTGGGCCCGGTGGGCCACACGGCGAGCGCCGTGCGACCCGCGACCCGCACGTGCCGCCGCATCGCGCGCTCCGCGCGGCGGGCGTCGCCGGCGAGCACCGCAGCGGCGACGGCCTCGTGGTCGGTGATGGACTGCTCGCGGGCCGCCGCGTCGGCGAGGTTGCGGTAGAACACCCGGAACGCCTGCACCTGCAGCGCCCCGACCACCCGCGCGAGCAGCTCGTTGCCGCTGAGCTCGACGATCAGCGCGTGGAAGCTCTCGTTGCGGTCCATGTAGCCGGAGACGTCCTGACCGTCGCGCTCGGCGGACATCTGCGCCAGCGCAGCGGACATCCGCGCGCGGTTGTCGCTCTCGTCGATGCGTCCTGCGGCAAGCGCGGCCGCCTGCCCCTCGAGCACCTCGCGCACCTCGTACAGGTCACGCAGGTCCTGCGAGGTCATGCGGCGCACGAGCGCGCCACGGTACGGCTCGATCAAGAGCAGCCCTTCGGCGGCGAGCCGCCCGAACGCCTCGCGCAGCGGCCCGCGGCTGACCCCCAGCTCCTCGGTCAGGTCGGCCTCCACGAGGCGCTGGCCCGGTGCGTAGCGGCCCACCTTGATGGCCTCGACGATCGCCGCGACGACGGCGTCCACGGTGGTGGCCCGGCTGCTGCGCGGGGTCACGCAGGCTCCGTCGCCCGCGGCGCGCCGCTGCTCGTCACGACCGGCGATCCTAGGACCACCCGGGCCGCGCCGGCCCGGTGTCGACCACGCCGCATCGCGCAGCCGTGGAGAGCGCGATCCACGGGTGGGTACGCCGTCAGTACTCGACGGGCACGGCGATCGTGCTGTCGTGGACTGCGGACAGCAGGGCGCGCTCGGTCATGAGCTTCATCCGTTCGCCACGGACCCGCCCCTTGCCGCTGAGCAGTGCGACCGGCGGGGAGAGCTCGCCGCGATTGATCTTCACGTGGACGTCCCAGGGTCCGGTGATCGCCACGCTCGGGTTCTCCGCCCGGCCGGCGACCGCGCGTACCGTCCCGTCCCCGACGACCAGGTGGTAGGCGGACTCCCCGTCGGGGCCGCCGGTCGCGACCTGCTCGAAGACGAACGCCTTGCCGTCCGCGGCGGCCGTGACCGCCGGCGACTGTTGCAGCGCGGTGTCGACCGCTGCCACCCACTCCGGGGTGAAGAACTTCGCCACGTCGCCCTCCGTCAGTTGATCAGGCCAGCGCCGTCATGGGCGCGCGGGTAGTCGCGCACGTAGCGCAGGAACTTGCCGAGCGCGCGGTCCGCTTCGATCAGGACGTCCTCGCGGAACCGGATGGTGTCCATCACCGGCTGGTCCTCGTCCTGCAGCTGCTTCATCATCGCCTGGCTCAGGAACAGCACCTGGTCGAGCCGCTCGTCATCGTCCGCGGTGCCGTCGCTCGGCACCGCGGCCGCGACGTTGAAGCCGCGGCAGCCACCCGGGACGGGGGTGCCGCCGAACGCGCCGAGGACCTGACCGCCTCCCTCCATCGTCATGGTGAGGGTGATCGCGTTGTTGCCGAAGCAGTGGATGAACTGGCTCATCCGTCCGAAGTTGGGCAGCTCGCCCTCGACGACGTACTCGTACTCGAAGCCCTCCATGACGATGTCGGCCGGGTCGAACTCCATCGTCATCCCGTGCAGTTCGCGCAGGTGCTGGAAGTCCATCGAGTTGGTGAGCAGCACGTACGGGTCGACGGCCCAGCGTCGTGTCTCGTAGACGCGGTACTCCAGCGGCTGGTCCCGATAGGTCGGGAACTGCGGTGGGTCGTACAGCGGCTGCTGGCCGTTGAACGCCCAGATCAGTCCCATCGACTCGGCGGTCGGGTACGCCAGCAGGCGGGCCGCCGACGGGATCCGCGCCACCCCGGCCGGGATCTTCGTGCACCTGCCGTCGGGGCCGTACTGCCAGTGGTGGAAGGCGCAACGCAGATCGTTGCCCTGCACGTCGCCGACCGACAGGTCCGAGCCCAGGTGCCGGCAGTAGGCGCTCTGCACCCGTGCGACCCCGTCCTCGCCGCGGTAGACGACGACCCGGCCGTCGAGGAACTCCTTGCCGGCGAGTTGCCCGGGCGCGACCTCGCTGCTCAGGGCGACCGGGTACCAGCACTGCGAGAACCCACCCACGCCTTCCCGCGGGATGCCCTTGTTGCCGACCGCCCGTGCGGGCTCGGTGACTGTCATCGTGTGTCCTTCCGTCGCCTACTGAGCCGTTGCCTTTTCGCCGATCGCATGGTCCTGGCTCCAGTGCCCACCGGAGATGCCGATGCCCCCGACGCAGGCCCCGTCGATCAGCAGCGGGAACCCGCCGGGAAGCAGGCATACGTCCGGGGAACCGGTGAACGCGGCCGGCAACAAGGGGTCCTGCGCGAAGTTGTCCGAGAGCGCCTGGGTCGGCGCACCGAAGGTCGCCGAGGCGATCGCCTTGCGGCGGGCGAAGTCGAGAGCGACGAAGTTCAGACCCTCGCTGCAGGCCGAGGCGACGGTCTGCCCGGCGGAGTCGACGACGACGACGGCGACGGGTTGTTCCCCGGCGGTGTCGAGCACTCGTGTGATGGACTCGAGGGCACGGCGTACGGGCACGGGCATTGCGGCCTCCAGGTTGTAGGACGATTTCAGCCTACTAAACTGTATGAACAAGACAACCCCTCCACGCCCCCATTTGCCGACGTCACTGTTCCAGTGGCGGTTTACGACCTCGTTTCCGGGCGGTTCTCGACCACCAGGACAGTGACGTGGTACCTCACGCGGTCAGCCTGCGACGAGCGTCGACGAGCGCCGCCTCGATCCGCGCGATGACCACTCCCGGCGTACGGAGGAGCTCGTCGCTCGTCCACCGCACGACGATCCACCCGGCACGTCGAAGCGCGTCCTCGCGGTGCTTCTCGGCACGAAGCCGGCCCATCGGGTCGGCCGCGTACTTGCACCACCCGTCCGCCTCGCCGATCACACGGAGCGTCCGCCACACCAGATCGCCGTAGTAGGTACGCCCGTCGGCGACCACTGGGACGCCGACCTCGGGCCGGGGCAGGTTGCGTTCGAGCACGAAACCCCTGCTGCAGGACTCGAGGGGCGACTCGGCTCGGGGGTCCGCGCGCGCGACGGCTTCCCGGGCGGCGACGACGCCGGGCCAACCGCGCATCAGGTCCGTGACCGCCAGGAGCCGGGCGCGCCCGGCCAGGATCGCCTCCTCATGCCGCGCGAGATACTCGCGTACGTCGCACCCTGCAGGCGCATCCGCCAGTGCGAGGCGGCGCAGCGCCTCGTCCACCGGTACCAGCGAGATGTGCAACGGCCGCCCGCGGCAGAGCTCGACAGCGGTGCGCTCC
Organism: Candidatus Nanopelagicales bacterium; assembly: GCA_017848795.1. Lineage (GTDB taxonomy): Bacteria > Actinomycetota > Actinomycetes > S36-B12 > CAIYMF01 > JAFIHG01. The sequence goes on from JAFIHG010000054.1 coordinate 26,667, forward strand.
AGGGACGTGACCGGTACGTCGTCGATGACGGTGCGCTGTTCCTGCGGCAGCCGCGTGCCGTGCAGATGGATCGGCAGCAGCGCTGGCAGTCCCGGCGGCACCGCGAGCGCATCGAGCTCCGCGTCCGGTAGCCCTGGTACGTCGACACGCAGGGCCCGCGGCTCGGCGGCGGCCAGCCGGCGGGGGAGGTCGTACGCCATCGCTGCGGACTCCAACGAGGCCCACCCCGGACGCGGGAGGGTGAGGACGACCGCCCGTACCTGTAGGAGGTGGTACTCCCGCGGGTCGTCACCGGCTTGCTCGAGTGCGGACCGGGCGACGGCGACGCCAGGGCGTAGTCGTACGAGCTGCCCGGCGCCGAGACAGCTGCGTACGCCGCCGCGCGTTGCGAGGCCGGCAGCGACGACATCGCGCAGGCGGAACGGAGCGCTCGGGTAGGCGGCCGCGAGCCGCTCCAAGGTGGACGATGAACCGCGGGGTCGGGCCATGCCGAGCACGATGGCCCCGTCCGGTCGCCGAACTGGCCCGTCGTCCACAGTCTCCGACGACCGGTCCGCCCACCCATCCACGTCACTGCGCTGGTGGCGGATTACCACCGTGATCTGCCACCGTTCTCGACCACCAGGACAGTGACGTCGGCGGATTGAGGAGGATGGCCGGGTGACGACTCCGATGGACACCAATCTGCTCGGCGGGCCGGAGCCGACCCTGCTGCCGGACGAGCCGGAACCGCTGGCGGCGCGCGCCGGTGGCGCGTCGCTCTACGCGGCGCTGGCCACACACCCGACATCCAGCCTGCTGTGGGCCGCCCTCGCCGATGAGGCGTACGCGGCGGGGCGGCTCGTCGACTCGTACGCGTACGCCCGCGTCGGTTACCACCGCGGGCTCGACGCGTTGCGGCGGGCCGGTTGGCGGGGCCACGGCCCGATCCCCTGGGAGCACGAGCCGAACCGCGGGTTCCTGCGCGCCCTGTACGCGCTCGCGCGAGCCGCTGCGGCCATCGACGAGCAGGACGAGGCGACGCGCTGCACGCTGTTCCTGCGCGACAGCTCCCCGGAGGCCGCCGCGGCGCTCGAGAAGTCCTGACCGCCGGACGTCACTGCGTACGCGGCGATCTATCCCGCCCCCAAGGGGTCGGATTTCCGCCCCCGGGACAGTGACGCCGGTGAACAGGGGATGGCTCGCTAGACTCCCGTGGCACCTCCCCCGGTGCACCGACCGAGGAGCGAGCATGCCGGCGATCGCGCTGATCGGCGCCCAGTGGGGCGACGAGGGCAAGGGGAAGGCGACCGACCTGCTCGGGCGCCGCGTCGACTACGTGGTGAAGTTCAACGGCGGCAACAACGCCGGGCACACGGTCGTCATCGGGGACGAGAAGTACGCGCTGCACCTGCTCCCCTCCGGGATCCTCACGCCCGGGGTCACCCCCGTCATCGGCAACGGCGTGGTCATCGACCCGGCGGTGCTGTTCCAAGAGCTCGACGGGCTCGCCGAGCGCGGCGTCGACACCTCACGGCTCGTGGTGAGCGCCAATGCCCACCTGATCCCGTCGTACAACCGCACCTTCGACAAGGTGACCGAACGGTTCCTCGGCAAACGCAAGATCGGCACGACGGGGCGCGGCATCGGCCCGACGTACGCCGACAAGATGAGCCGGGTCGGCATCCGCGTACAGGACCTGTTCGACGAGAAGATCCTGCGCCAGAAGGTGGAAGGCGCGCTCGAACAGAAGAACCAGCTGTTCGTGAAGGTGTACAACCGCCGGGCCGCCACCGTCGACGAGGTGACCGACGAGCTGCTCGCGAGTGCCGAGCGGATGCGGCCGCTCGTCGCCGACACCTCGCTCGTGCTCGGGCAGGCGCTGGAGCGCGGCGAGGTCGTCCTGCTCGAGGGCGGGCAGGCGACGCTGCTCGATGTCGACCACGGGACGTACCCGTTCGTCACGTCCTCGAACGCCACCGCAGGTGGTGCGTGCACCGGTGCGGGCATCCCGCCGACGGCGATCAGCCGGGTCATCGCGATCGCGAAGGCCTACATCACGCGGGTCGGCGAAGGCCCGTTCCCCACCGAACTTTTCGACGCGGACGGGGAACGGCTGCGCCAGGTCGGTCACGAGTTCGGCACCACCACCGGTCGCCCCCGCCGGTGCGGCTGGTTCGACCTACCGATCACCCGGTACGCGCAACGCATCAACGGCGTCACCGACTTCGTGCTGACCAAGCTCGACGTGCTCACCGGCTGGGAGCGGGTGCCGGTCTGCGTCGCGTACGAGGTCGACGGTGAGCGGCACGACGAGCTGCCCATGACCCAGACCGAGTTCCACCACGCGGTGCCCGTCTACGAGTTCCTGCCCGGGTGGCGGGAGGACGTGTCGGGCGCGCGGACCCTCGCCGACCTGCCGCGGGGCGCGCGCGCATACGTCGACTACCTCCAGGAACGCGCCGGTGCCCCGATCTCCGCGATCGGAGTGGGCCCGGAACGCGAGCAGACGATCGTGGTCAACGACCTGCTGAGTTGATGCGGTGTCGTCCCGCCTCCAAGGGCGCACAGCCGCCTCGCCGTCGGGGTCCCTCGCCCAGGGGCTCGGAACCCCGGGCGCGGTGTTGTTCCGCCTCCAAGGGCGCACAGCCGCCTCGCCGGCGGGGTCCCTCGCCCAGGGGCTCGGAACCCCGGGCTCCGCGGCTACCCTCGCTGGCGCTCGGGACGCGCCCGTCGGCGGTGTCGTCCCGCCTCCAAGGGCGCACAGCCGCCTCGCCGTGGGGGGGTCCCTAGCCCAGGAAACCGTGCGAACCGGCATCGTGCGCACCTTGCGCATCATGCCGCGGACCTCGGACGGTCGGCGGTACGTCGCCCTAGGGTGGACGGGTGCTCCGGTTCGATCCCCCTACCGACCCGCGACCCGACGACCCGCCGTACCCCACCGTCGCCGAACGCAGCTGGCCGGTGCCCCCGGACACCCACCTCGCCGGTGAGGTCGTGGAGCTGACGGTGTCCGACGTCGAACGGGACGCCTTCGAGTTGTTCGCCGCGCTGGACAGCGATGTCGTGTGGGCGCACGTCCGCGGGCGGCCGGCCGACGTGGAGGGGATGGCCCACCTGATCCGCGGGCGGCTCGCCGACCCCGACTGGTGCCCGTGGACGGTACGGCTGCGGCGGCCGATGGCGGGGCTGCCCGCCGGCGCCGTCGTCGGCATGACCTGCTTCCTCGCGGTCTCACCGGGCGATGCCCGCGGCGAGATCGGCGCGACCACCTACCACCCCTCCGTGTGGGGTACCGGCGTGAACCCCGAGTGCAAGCTGTTGCTGCTGGGCTATGCGCTGGACCTGCTCGGCTGGGGACGGGTGCAGCTCAAGACCGACATCCGTAACGAGCGCTCCCAGCGGTCGATCGCGCACCTGGGAGCGCACTACGAAGGCGTGCTGCGGCGTTACCAGCGCCGTACCGACGGCTCGGTACGCGACACCGTGCTGTTCAGCGTGACCCGGGAGGACTGGCCGCAGGTGCGGGAGACGCTGCAGGAGCGGCTCGCGCAGACCCGCCCCGCGCCCCAGTTGCGCTGACCATCGAGACCACCGAGGTGGTCGCCCGGTCTTTGCCGCGCCGACGGGCGCGCGACCAGTATTCCGGCCAGGCCCTGCGACGTACGCCGGCGATCCGCACGCAGCCCCGGAGGCACACTGTCGGCGCACGCGCGTTCCGGTTGACATGGTGCGGCTGCCGCCGGTGGGCGCGGGCGTCTAGCCTGGCGGGGAGCCCGTCTGCCAGGAGAGTCGTCCCCAGGAGAGCGCCATGACCGTGAACCCCGATCCCGCCGAAGGCCGCCGCGTCCACGACCTGGACCGCGCGCACGTGTTCCACTCCTGGTCCGCCCAGGGCAGCCTCGACCCGATGGTGGTCGCCGGCGCGGAGGGGTCGTACGTCTGGGACTACGACGGCAAGCGCTACCTGGACTTCTCCAGCCAGCTCGTCAACGTCAACATCGGCCACCAGCACCCGAAGGTCGTCGCGGCGATCCAGGAGCAGGCCGGCAGGCTCTCGACGATCGCGCCGCAGCACGCGAACGACATGCGCGGCGAGGCGGCCAGGCGCATCAGCGACCTCGCCCCTGCCAGGCACAACAAGGTCTTCTTCACCAACGGCGGCGCGGACGCCAACGAGAACGCGATCCGCATGGCGCGCCTGCACACCGGTCGCGACAAGGTGCTGACGTTCTATCGCTCGTACCACGGCAACACCGGCGCGGCGATCACCTCCACCGGCGACCCGCGGCGCTGGCCCAACGAGTACGCCACCGGCCACGTGCACTTCTTCGGCCCGTACCTGTACCGCTCCGCGTTCTGGGCGACGACCGAGGAGGAGGAGTGCGCCCGCGCGCTGGACCACCTCGAGCAGGTCATCACCTTCGAGGGGCCGGCGACGATCGCGGCGATCCTCATCGAGACGATCGTCGGCACCGCCGGCATCCTCGTACCGCCGCCCGGCTACCTCGCCGGCGTCCGCGCACTCGCCGACAAGTACGGCATCGTGCTCATCCTCGATGAGGTGATGGCCGGGTTCGGCCGTACCGGCAAGTGGTTCGCGTTCGACAACTTCGACGTGGTGCCGGACCTCATCACCTGGGCGAAGGGGTCGAACTCGGGCTACGTGCCGGTCGGTGGCGTGGTCCTCAGCGACGAGATCGCGGCGACCTTCGACGACCGCGTGTTCCCCGGCGGCCTCACCTACTCCGGTCACCCGCTCGCCGCGGCCTCGATCGTCGCGTCCATCGACGCGATGCGGGAGGAGGGCGTCATCGAGAACGCCGCCCGGATCGGCAAGGAGATCCTCGAGCCGGGGCTGCGCGAGCTCGCCGAGCGGCACCCGGTCATCGGCGAGGTACGCGGGCTGGGCGTGTTCTGGGCGCTCGACCTGGTGACCGACCGTGCCACCCGGGAACCGCTCGCGCCGTACGGCGGTTCGTCCCCCGCGATGGCCGCGCTCGTCGCGGAGAGCAAGAAGCGCGGACTGCTGCCGTTCACCAACTACAACCGGCTGCACGTCGTACCGCCGTGCACCGTCAGCGACGCCGAAGCCAAGGACGGGCTGGCGATCCTCGACGAGGTGTTCGCGGTCGTGGACTCCCACTACACCGGCTGAGCCACACGGCCGCGTCGACCGATCCCCTAGGCTGACCGCCCGTGAAGGTGCTCGTCGTCGGCTCCGGGGCCCGGGAGCACGCCCTCGTACGCGCGCTGCGTGCCGACCCGCAGGTCGGCCGGCTCACCGCCGCCCCGGGCAACGCGGGCATCGCGGCGGAGGTGCCGGTACGTGCGCTCGACGTCACCGACCCGCAGGCCGTCGCCGCCCTCGCTGCCGAACTCGCGGTGGACCTCGTCGTCATCGGCCCCGAGGTCCCGCTCGTCGCCGGTGCGGGCGACGCCGTACGCGCCGCAGGCATCGCGTGCTTCGGCCCGTCTGCCGCCGCAGCCCGGCTCGAGGGCAGCAAGGCGTTCGCGAAGGAGATCATGGCGGCGGCCGGCGTGCCCACCGCCGCCGCGCGGGTCTGTACGGCGCTCCCTGACTGCGAGGCCGCGTTCGACGACCTCGGCGCGCCGTTCGTCGTCAAGGCGGACGGGCTCGCCGCCGGCAAGGGCGTCGTCGTCACCGACGACTGGCAGGCCGCGATGGCGCACGCAGCGGAGTGCCTGGCGGGTCCGGGCGGGCGCGTCGTCGTCGAGGAGTACCTCGCCGGCCCTGAGGTGTCGCTCTTCTGCCTCACCGACGGGACGACCGTGGTCCCGCTGCAGCCGGCCCAGGACTTCAAGCGGGCGCTGGACGGGGACCGCGGGCCCAACACCGGCGGCATGGGGGCCTACTCCCCGCTGCCCTGGTGCCCGGGCGACCTGGCCGAGCGGGTCGTGCGCGAGGTCGCCCAGCCGACGGTCGACGAGCTGCGCCGCCGCGGCACGCCCTTCGCCGGGCTGCTGTACGCCGGGCTCGCGCTCACCGCGCAGGGCGTGCGCGTCATCGAGTTCAACGCCCGGTTCGGCGACCCCGAGACGCAGGTCGTGCTCGCGCGGCTGCGTACGCCGCTGGCCGGCCTGCTGCACGCCGCCGCGACCGGACGGCTCGGTGAGGTCGGCGAGCTCGACTGGTCCGAGGAGGCGGCCGTCGGCGTCGTCGTCGCCGCCAAGGACTATCCCGGCCAGCCGCGCACCGGCGACCCGGTCGGCGGCCTCGCGACAGCGGCCGCCGTGCCCGGCGCGAGCGTCCTGCACGCCGGCACTCTCCGGGAGGGCGACCGTACGGTCAGCGCCGGCGGCCGGGTCCTCACGGTCGTCGGCACCGGGCCGGATGTCGAGGCGGCCCGCGCGGTCGCGTACGCGGCTGTGGAGCGCGTCGACCTGCCCGGATCGCACCACCGCACCGACATCGCGCTCGCCGCCGTCCGCGGCGAGATCCACCTGCCCGCCTCCTGACTCCAGCCCGGTTCCGCCGGACGCGCCTGATCACCTACGACCGCGATGGTTACCGTTGACGCGTGCTGCAGGTCACGGGGCTGAGCAAGTCCTTCCCCCCTGCGCACCGCGGCGCGCCGCCCGTGACCGCGCTCGACTCCATCGACCTCACGGTCCCCACCGGCATCTTCGCGAGCGTGCTCGGCCCCTCCGGGTCGGGCAAGACGACGCTGCTGCGCTGCATCGCCGGGTTCGAGGTCCCCGACGCCGGGGTGATCGTGCTGGGCGGCACCGAGCTCTCCGGTCCCGGCGTCCAGTTCCCGACCCACCGCCGCGGTGTCGGGATCGTCCCGCAGGAGGGTGCGCTCTTCCCCCACCTCACCGTCGCGCAGAACGTCGGGTTCGGCCTGGTCGGGACGCGCCGCACCGGGCGCAGGGAGCGGGTCGAGGAGCTGCTCGCCCTGGTCGGTATCGCCGGCCTCGCGGATCGCCGCCCCGACCAGCTCTCCGGCGGCCAGCAGCAGCGGGTCGCGCTCGCGCGTGCGCTGGCACCCGAGCCCGCGCTCGTGCTGCTCGACGAACCGTTCTCCGCGCTGGACGCGCAGCTGCGCGCGGACCTGCGCGAGGAGGTGCGGGAGTTGCTGCGGTCGCTCGGCTCCACGGCGGTGCTCGTCACCCACGACCAGGCCGAGGCCATGTCGCTCGCCGACCACCTCGTCGTGATGCGAGCCGGCCGGGTCGTCGCGGCCGGGCATCCGGGGACGGTGTACGAGCAGCCCGCTGACGTCGAGCTGGGGCGCTTCCTCGGCGAGGCGCTCGTACTGCCGGGTGAGATCGAGCGTGACGGCGCGGACGTACGGGTGCGCTGCGCCCTCGGGCGGCTGCCGGTCGGGCACTGGCACGGGACCGAGGGCCGCTGCCAGGTGCTCGTGCGCCCGGAGCACGTACGTGCCGGCCCGGCCGCCGGGACCGGCGGCGTCGAAGGGATCGTGCGCGCCCGCTCGTACTTCGGGCACGACGCGCTGCTGCGCGTCGAGATCCCGGGGCTACCCGAGCCGCTGCCGGTACGGGTGGCCGGCCGCGCGCCGTACCGGGTCGGGGACTGCGCCCGGCTGGAGGTGACGACGCCGGTCGCCACGTACCCTCCCGCGGAGGCTAAGGGTTGCCTAACCTAACCTGTAGGCTGCGGTCATCCGCACTCCGAAAGGTGGGTCCTGTGACGCCCTCGCTCTCTCGCCGGGTCCTGGCCGGCGCGCTCCCCGTGCTGCTCGCCGCGACCCTCGCCGCCTGCGGCACCGCCTCCGGCGACGCGGGTGAGGGCCCGACCCTCACCGTCTACACCGACCAGCATGCCGAGCTGATCAGCAAGCTCACCCAGGCGTACACGGACAAGACCGGGGTGCGCTTCGACATCCAGAACGACGCCACCGTGGGGCAGCTCGAGGCGGAGGGGTCCGCGACCAAGGCGGACCTGTTCCTGTCCGAGGACCCGACGCCGGTCGCGCAGCTCGGTGCTGCCGGGCTGCTCGCTCCCGTCGACAAGGCGACGCTGGACCAGGTGCGGCCCGGCCTGAGCTCGCCCGCCGGTCGGTGGGTCGCGTACGCCGCCCGCGCCCGGGTGCTGGTGTACAACCCGGACCTGATCGCCGCGGACGAGCTGCCGAAGCGGCTCGCCGACCTCGCCGAACCGCAGTACAAGGGCAGGTTCGCGTGGGCACCGTCGGGGGCGTTCGTCGCGACGACGCAGTACCTCATCGCGACCGAGGGCGAGCCTGCGACCCGTACCTTCCTCGACGCGGTCAAGACGAACGGTGTCAACGAGCTCAAGAACGGCAACGTACGCGACACCGTGGAGGCCGGCACGCACGCGATGGGACTGACCAACCACTACTACTGGTGGATCCTCGCGACCGAGAAGGGCGGCCCGGACCAGCTCGCCAGCCGGATCTACCACTTCCCCGAGGTGGACCCGGGGAACCTCGTGCTGTCCTCGGGCGCCGGTGTGCTGAAGTCGAGCCCGAATTCCGCTCCGGCGCAGGAGTTCCTCGCGTGGCTCAGCTCCGCCGACGGCGGCCAGCAGATCATCGCGAAGGACCCGTCCGCGCAGTACCCGGTGACCCCCGGGCTGGCCAGCGCGATCGCCGGTGACCTGTCCGACATCAAGGCGCCGCCGTTCGACATGGACAAGCTTGCCGACTCCGCCCAGGCCGAGAACCTGCTCAAGACCCTGGGGATGTCCAGCGGATGAGGCGACCGGCGGGCCGCACCGCCATCGCGCTGGCCGCGGTGGCGGTCGCCGCCGTCTCGCTGCTCCCCGTTGCGTACCTGTTCCTCACCGGGATCTCGCTCGGCGACGTCGTCGCCCAGTTCGCCTACCCCGCCACCGCGGACGCCCTCGCCCAGACGATCGGGCTGACGCTGCTGATCGCGGCGCTCAGCCTCGTGCTCGGCGTCGGGGCGGCGCTGCTCGTGGTGCGTACGTCGCTGCCGGCGCCCCGGCTGTTCACGGTGCTGTTCACCCTGCCGCTCGCGGTTCCCGGCTTCGTGAGCGCGTACGCCGCGTTCTCGGCCCAGCTGACCTACGCGCCGCGCCTCGGGCTGGTCACCAGCTTCGGGGGCGCGGCGGTCGTCATGTCCCTGACGCTTTACCCGTACGTCTTCCTGCCCAGCGTCGTCGCGCTGCGCGACGTCGACCCGGCGCTCGAGGAGATCGCCACCTGCCTGCGCCCCGGCCGCTGGACGCCACTGCTGCGCGTCGTGCTGCCGGCGCTGCGCCCGGCCATGGCGGCGGGCCTGCTCATCGTCGTGCTGCACGTGCTCGCGGAGTACGGCGCCATGGTGCAGCTCGGTCGCAGCACCCTGACGACCAAGATCATGGCCGAGATGCTCGACTACGGCGACTACCAGTCGGCGCGTTCGCTCTCCTTGGTGCTGATGGTCCTGTCGGCCGCGGTCCTGCTCGGCACGCGGGTGCTCACCGGCCGTGGGCGCAGCGGTGACGTGGCGCGGGGCGCATCCCGGCCACCGCGGCGGATCCGGTTGGGACGCCTGCGATTCCCCGTCCTGGTCATCGCGTCTGCGGTGCCGCTCGCGGCGGTCGGGCCGACGGTGTTCATGACGGTACGAGGGCTGACGGGCAGCGCGCGCGGCACCGCGGTGGACTGGGGGCAGGTCGGGGCGGCGCTGTCCACGACGCTCGGCTACGCGGCCGTCGCCGCGCTGGTCGCGACCACCGTGGCCGCGCCCGTCGCGTGGTGGGTCACCCGGCGGCCGTCGCCCGCCTCCCAGCTGACCGAGCGCGCGGTGTGGCTGGCGCACGCCATCCCCGCCGCGATCCTGGCGCTCGCGCTCGTCTACCTCGCCACCCGGCTGGTGCCCGGGCTCTACAAGACCTGGGTGGTGCTCGTCGCGGCGTACGTGATCCTGTTCCTGCCGCTGGCCGTCGCGAGCCAGCGGGTCGGTCTTGACGCGACCCGCCAGGCGTACGACGACGTCGCCGCCTCGCTGGGCGCGCCTCCGCTGCGGACGCTGCTGCGCGTCACGCTGCCGCTGGCCCTACCCGGGTTCCTCACCGGCGCGCTGCTGGTCGCGCTGGACGCGAGCAAGGAGCTGACGACGACCCTGATGCTCGTACCGTTCAACGCCGACACGCTCTCGACGCGGTTGTGGGCCACGACCAACGGTGAATCGCTGGACTTCACCGCCGCCGCCCCGTACGCCGGCATGCTCGTACTCCTCGGTGCGCTACCGGTCTACTTCCTGGTCCGCGCCACCCTGCGCCAGGTCCAGCTCCCGCACCCCCCACCCCCTCCGCGTGTCCCTGCTCGAATCGTCGTCAACTCGCCGAGTTAGCGACGATTCGAGCAGGGACACGCGGAGGTGGGGGCGGCGTGGTGGTGCAACCTTTCCGAGGCTTGGTGCATCTGGTTCGGTGAGGACACCAGGCGACAGGGGGAGCGTGGCACCACCAGACTTCGAGTCGTACGCGGCGGCGCGCCGGCTCCAGCTGCGCCGGGTCGCGTACCTGCTCTGCGACGACTGGGACCGCGCCGAGGACCTGGTACAGGACGCGCTCGCCCGGCTCTACGTGCACTGGCGTCGCGCGGCGCGGGCCGATGACATCGATGCGTACGTACGGCGCACCCTCGTCAACGCCTACCTCGCCGACCAGCGCCGGCCCTGGCGTCGACACATCGTGACGGCGACGGTCCCGGACACGCCCGTCCCGGGGCCGGAGCCGAGCCGGCGCGACGAGCTGCGCGCCGCGTTGGCCTCGCTGGGAGCGTCCCAACGGGCGGTGGTGGTGCTTCGGCATTGGGAGGGGCTGTCGGTCGAGGAGACGGCAGCGGCGCTGAACTGCTCGACGGGGAACGTGAAGAGCCAGTCCGCTCGTGGGCTGGCCCGGCTGCGTGAGGTTCTCGCGGCCGACGAGAACGACGGCGCGGAGGTGTCGTGATGGACGACGACGTGCGAGGCGCGCTCGCCACTCTGCTCGAGCCCGAGCCTGCGATGCGTTCGACGGTCGCCGACGACGTACGTCGCGGACGCGCGCTGCGGATGCGCCGCCAGCGATGGCTCGCCGGCGGCGTCGCCGCGGCACTGGTGCTCGGAATCGCCGGCCTGGTCGGCGTTCCCCGGATGGCGGGTGGTCCGCTCCCGACACCGGGTGCGGTCACGGGCCTACCGAGCGCCGCTGCGCCGTCGACAGCTGCTTCTGCGGTGCAACTGATCGGGTATTGGCGAGTCACGGGAACGGAGGACGACGGTGCGATCCTCCAGTTCGGCTCGCGGGACAGCACGACCGCATTCGTCCTGTGGCGACGCTGCGGCGGCGCCATCGGTGACTGGCGGCTCTCGCCGAGCGGCGCGATGGTCATGAGCAGCTGGACGGGGTTGTCCAGAGGCAGTGAGTGCCGCGGGCGGCCGGGAGCCCTCTCACCCCGTGTTCCCTGGCTCGACGAGGTGATCGCCCTCCAGCCGGACCGGACCGGGTACCTACTCCTGTCGCCGTCTCGCACTGTTGTCGCGGGACTGGTTCCGGCGGAGCGCTCGGACATCGAGCCGGACGCGGGACCGACCGACGTGATGGCCGACCTTCCGGCGGCCACGGACGCAGATCGCCATGCGCTGACGGCCGCCGCGCCGCCGGGGTCGCAGCCGCTCGACCCGTCCGAGCTCGTCGGCCGCTGGACTCCGCACGGTCCGGCACCCGCTCACCTGGAGCTAGCGGGCGACGGGACCTACTCGGGTGCGGGCGGCTGTGGGCATGGCCGGGGTCGTTGGACGATCGACGCGGCGGGCGTCCTCATCGCCACCGGCAGCCCACCGGTGGCTGCGGACTGCGCGACTCCCGAGGCGCCTTCGGTCTGGGCGTGGGTGTGGCTGGCCGAGGCGAGAGGCGCCCGATTGACCGGACAGACTCTCGCTCTGCTCGGGCCCGATGGCCGCGTGCTCGGAACCCTCACCCGGCAAGCATGACCGGGGCTCACGTGAGCCGCCTGCCTGCCGCCGACCGAGCGGGGCTGCCGTTTCGTTCTCCTGATCATGGATGCGGCCTGAGCTCCACGCGGGACGGCTGACGGCTGGGGCATGATCAGGAGAACGATCGGGCACTTGGGATCTGAGCCCGAGGTCAGGCCGCGGCCAACCGCCAGATCGCCGCATGCCGATCTCGCGTGGGCGCGACTGCGCGTCCACCTGGCTCAGGCAGGACGGCGAATAGGCGTCAACGAGTCGCAGCGACAGCAGTTGCGTACGGCCTGCCGGTGGTGACGCAGGACGATGCCTTCGCTCCGCTCGACGGCATGTACGGCGTCGAGGTCATCCGCGTCTGACCCGCCGACGCCGGTGCAACCTCGGCCCGGGCAGGATCCGTTGTACCGGCAGAGGGGCGGTTCGCCGAAAGGGGGTGGCGCGTGGCCGAGCACCCGGAAGCCGATGACAGCGGGTTCGTCGAGTGGGCGACGGTACGCCGTAGCGCACTGCGACGTACCGCGTTCCTGCTGTGTGGAGACTGGTCCGCGGCTGACGACCTGGTGCAGGAGGCGCTGATCCGGGTGCACCGCCGCTGGCGGCGGGTCGCGACCGGTAACCCGGACGCGTACGCCCGGCGGGCGCTGACCAGCGTCTACGTCGACCAGACGCGGCGACCCTGGCGGCGCGAGTCGCCCACCGACGTGCTGCCGGAACGCGCGCACCATGACGAGGTCGCCACCGACGGAGGGCTGCTCGCGGCGCTGGCTCAGGTGCCGCCGCGTCAACGGGCAGTGCTGGTGCTGCGGTTCTGGGAGGACCTGTCGATCGAGCAGACCGCGCAGGCGCTGGGCTGCTCCACCGGGAACGTGAAGAGCCAGAGCGCTCGAGGCCTGGCCCGGCTGCGCGAGCTGCTGCCGGCCGACGAGCTGACATACCACGCGGAGGTGGTGAAATGACCGACCTGCGAGAGCTGTTCGAGACCGCCTCGGCCGGCGCGCCCCCGACGACCCGGATAGACCCGTACGAGGCAGTACGCGCCAGCCGTGCCCGCACCCGTTCCCTTCGGCACCGCTGGCTCGCCGGCGGCGTGACCGCCGCGCTCGTGCTCGGGATGGGTGCTGTGCTGGTGCCGCGGCTCCGGTCGCCGATGGCCGGTGAGCAGGCGCCCGCGACCACCTGGTCGGGCCGCGGCTTCGACGCGACGTCGGTCGACTGTTCGAACCAGGGCGATCTGCTGATGAAGGCCGGGCACCTGCCCGAGGACTTCGGGACGATTCGGGCCGCGTACCGGTGCGCTGTGGTCGACCGGGAGGTGCCGGGTGACGGGGTGTGGCAGTACCAGGTCGTCCGCGCGGTGACCGGTGAGTTGCAGCAGCTGCAGCAGGTGCTGGAGGAGCCGGACGCTGCGCCGACGAGCGGGTCCTGCACGGCGGAGTTCGACATCGGGCCGCCGATCTGGGTCGTGGGAACGAAGGACGCCGCGTTGGTACGCGTGCCCCTCGACGAGTGCGGCCATGCGCTCGGCTCGGCGGTGGAGGTCGTCGACGGGTTGCCCATGAAGAAGGTCTCCGCGCAGCGTCTGCAGCAGGTCGAGTCGCAGACCGCCGTGGATTCCGGGTGCAGCCAGGACTTCAAGGACCTGCTGCGGATCGAGGCGTCCACCGGGTACGGCCGGCCTGGCACGACGCCGCCGCGGCTGGACGAGGGCCGCGGCTGGACGGTGTGCCGGTACCGCGCGGTGACGCAGGACCAGGTGGGTTCCTTGGCCAGCGCCGACCGGTTGAGCACGGCGCAGGTCGCGGCGATCAACGCGGCACTCGCGGGGTCGCGCGGGGACGACACCTGCCGACGCGACGACCACAGCCGGTTCGCGACGATCACGGACGGGAACGACTGGCTGGATGTCGCGCTCGACGGCTGCGCGGTGCAGCAGGGGTCGACCTGGTGGCGGGCACCTGCAGAGCTGCGCCGGATGCTCACCCGGTGAGACCCGGACGGCGTGCGAACCGACGGCTGGTCGGCGGCCGGAGAGCATGATCAGGAGAACGAGGCTGCAGTCGATCACGGCTGGGCGGCGCCGGGCCGCGCGGATCTGCGCCCGCGGTGCCTCGGATGACTGCGCGTTCGTTCTCCCGATCATGAACTTCGCTCCCGTGCAACCCCGGACGGCTCCCGTACCGTCCTAAGTCCGGGCACGCGACGACGGTGGGAGCCACGTGGGTCAGGGACATCCGGCAGCGGACGACGGGGGGTTCGTCGCATGGGCCACGGTGCGCCGCCGCGCCCTGCGCCACACGGCGTACCTGCTGTGCGGCGACTGGCACCGCGCGGACGACCTGGTGCAGGAGGCGCTGGTACGGGTCTACCAACGCTGGCGCCGGATCGCGGCCGGAAAAGCCGACGCGTACGCCCGCCGGGTGCTCGTCACCGCCGCCGTCGACGAGTCCCGTCGGCCGTGGCGGCGCGAGTGGGCCAGCGAGGTGCTACCTGAAAGCGCGCACCTCGATTCCCCGTCGATGACAGGTGCTGCCGTACTTGCCGCGTTGCGTCAGGTACCGGCTCGCCAGCGGGCGGTGCTGGTGCTGCGGTACTGGGAGGACCTCTCGATCGAGCAGACCGCGGCAGCACTGAACTGCTCGACAGGCAACGTGAAGAGCCAGTCCGCCCGGGGCCTGGCGCGGCTGCGGGACCTGCTGCCAGGCGACGAGCTGACCTACCACGAGGAGGGCGTGCGATGACCGACCTGCGAGAGCTGCTCGGCTCGACGCTGACCGACGAGCCGGAGTCGGCGATCGACCCGTACGCCGCCATGGCCACCGGCCGGACCCGCCGCCGGGCCCGCCGCCACCGCTGGCTCGCCGGGGGCACCGCCGCGGCCGTCGTGCTCGGTGTCGGTGCAGCCGTGGGCCTGCCCCGCCTGGCCCAGCCCGGTGCCACCACCGCCGGCGTAGCGAAAACCCCGGGTGCCACGTTCCTCCTCGACTGGCGGGTCACCGAGCCCGCGGTACGGGACTCGGTCGCGCTCGACGCCCCCCGGACGCTCACCAATCTGGAAGGTGCGGCCGAGCGGATTCAGCAGACACTGGCACTGCCAGCCGTTTCTGATGCACAGCCCTACCGGTTGCCGGGCGCGGACCGCGGCGTACTGCAGCTGGCATACCGGACCGCGGATGGCGTCGAGGTCCACGTCGTGCTCGCCGGCAGCGCCACCATGAGCGCCGCAGCGAGCTGCGCGAAGTCCGACCCGGTCCCGCCGCCGCCGGAGTGGCCGAACCCAGGTGATGGAGAACGGCCCCTCGGGTCGGCGATGTGCGTTCGCGGACCGGACGTCGCGACCACACGGCCCGGGGGCGGCCGGCTCGACCGGACCGTCGCGGCGGACGTGGAGCCGCTGTACCGCGGCGCCATATCGGTGACGGTCTCCTCCGACGCCGCCGTACCCGCGCCGACGACGGTCGCCGCAGCCAACGCCGTGGTCGACTCGTTGCGACCGCATGTGGTCTTCGCTCGGGATTCGGCGAGCGAGCCGGACAGCGCTCAGGTACCGACATACACCGGGCCGGTCGCGAGCACGACTCGGGATCGCTCGCTCGGCATGAGCCTGTACCCGCCCGACGTCGCGGCGAGACTCGATTGGCACGAAGCACTCCGGCGCTGTGAGCATGAGTCGGGGGGATTCTGCTCGGATTCCGTGGGCTGGACGATCTCGTACGGTCTGGTGACCCTGGACAACCCCGCCACTATCAACGCCGATGGCACGACCACCCGTCAGGTGGTACGACGGCCCGCCTACGTGCTCCAACGGTGGTCGCAGAGGTCCTGCCCTGGGCTGGGCGGACCGCCGATCCACATGGCCAGTCCATCGGCATCGGGGTACGCCGCCGATGAGAGCAAGGGGCAGTGCCGATGGACAGTCATCCTGGACGCCGGCACCGGCAGCGCGCTCTACGCGGTATCGGACTAGCAATACGTCCGGGCTGTTGAGGAAGTCGGGAGTCGGCTAGCGGGGCTCCGCTTCCCGTCCCGGAGCAGCGCTACGGGAGGATGGGCGGCGTGAGCAAGCCGGTCATCCCTGACGTCCTCGCCTCCCGGTACGCGTCCATGGCGATGGCGACCCTGTGGTCGCCCGAGCGCAAGGTCGTATTGGAGCGGATGCTGTGGCTCGCGGTGCTGCGCGCGCAGCGAGACCTCGGCGTCGATGTCCCGGACGGCCTCATCGAGGCGTACCAGGCGGTGATCGGGGACGTCGACCTTGCCAGCATCCGGGCCCGGGAGGCGGTCACCCGCCACGACGTGAAGGCCCGCATCGAGGAGTTCAACGCGCTCGCCCGCCAGGAGCACATCCACAAGGGCATGACCAGTCGCGACCTGACCGAGAACGTCGAGCAGCTGCAGGTCAGCCGGTCGCTGCAACTGGTCAAGGACAAGCTCGTCGCGGTGCTGGCGCGGCTCGCCGAGCGGGCGGCGCAGTACGCCGAGCAGCCGCTCACTGGCCGCTCCCACAACGTCGCGGCGCAGACGACGACCCTCGGCAAACGGTTCGCGTCCGCGGCGGACGAGACGCTGCAGGCGTACCGGCGGGTCGAGGAGTTGATCGCGCGGTACCCGCTGCGGGGCATCAAGGGCCCGGTCGGGACGGGGCAGGACCTGCTCGACCTGCTCGGCGGCGACGCCGACAGGCTGGCGGCGCTCGAGCAACGGGTCGCCGAGCACCTGGGATTCCAGCACGTGCTGACGAGCGTCGGGCAGGTCTATCCGCGTTCCCTGGACCATGACGTGCTGTCCGCTCTGGTTCAGGTCGCCGCCGGACCGAGCAGCTTCGCCACGACGGTACGGCTGATGGCAGGGAACGAGCTGGTCACCGAGGGCTTCGCCCCCGGGCAGGTCGGCAGCAGTGCCATGCCGCACAAGATGAATTCGCGCTCCTGCGAGCGGGTGAACGGGTTCGCGGTGATCCTGCGCGGGTACGCGTCCATGGCGGCCGAGCTCGCCGGTGCGCAGTGGAACGAGGGGGACGTGTTCTGCTCGGTCGTACGCCGGGTCGCGCTGCCCGACGCGTTCTTCGCGGTCGACGGCCTGCTCGAGACGTTCCTGACCGTGCTGGACGAGTTCGGGGCGTACCCGGCGGTCATCGAGCGGGAGCTGCGGCGCTACCTGCCGTTCCTGGCCACGACGAAGGTGCTGATGGCGGCGGTCAAGGCCGGCGTCGGGCGGGAGACGGCGCACGAGGTCATCAAGGAGCACGCGGTCGCGGTCGCCCTCGAGATGCGCGAGAAGGGAAGCGACCGCAACGACTTGTTCGACCGGCTGGCCGCAGACGAACGCCTCCAGCTCACCGCGGCCCAGCTCGGCCGACTGCTCGCGGACCCGCTCGAGTTCACCGGTGCGGCACAGCAACAGGTGGCGCAGGTCGTACGGGATGTCGGAGCGCTCGTCTCCGCCCACCCCGCAGCTGCGGCGTACACACCTGAACCGATCCTGTGACCGTCCGCTCGGCGTCGGCGCAGGATGCCGCAGGGCTCGCGGTGCTCGCGGCGCGTACGTTCCCGCTCGCATGCCCGCCGCACGTGACGGCCGCCGAGGCCGCCGGGTTCGTGGCGCGCAACCTCGCCGCCGAGAACTTCCTGCAGTACCTCGCTGACCCCGACCGGATCGTCCTCGTCATCGACACTGGCGGCGAGCTGACCGGGTTCGCCATGCTGGTGTTCGGCGAACCGGCCGACCCGGACGTGGCCGGTGCGATCCGGCTGCGGCCGACCGTCGAACTGAGCAAGTTCTACCTGGCGCCCGAGGTGCACGGCTCCGGAAGCGCGCGCGGACTCATGGACTCGTCCGTGCGGGCCGCGGCCGAGCGCGGCGCAGCCGGGGTGTGGCTCGGCGTCAACGAACAGAACGCCCGCGCCATCCGCTTCTACGCCAAGTGCGGGTACGAGACCGTCGGCCGCAAGCACTTCCAGGTCGGCGAGGGCGTAGAGAACGACTTCGTCATGGAACGCCCCACCTCCTGACCATTCCGGATGAATGTGGCAGGAGTCCGCCAAGAGCGGACTTCTGCCACATTCTTCCGGAAGCGGGTGGCGCTGTAGTGCCGTCGATGGGGTGCCGTCGGTGGGAATCGAACCCGCCGCATCGCCCGTGCTCGACTGCCACACCACGGTTCGTGACCGGTAGGTGTCGTCTGTCAGTGGGGTGCCACCAGCGCATCCAGGGACGGCACCGTACAAACGCCGAGGACAGCGCGCGCTATTCCCCCGAGACGACCTCCGCCAGCGGGACCGACGGGTCGGTGAGCCGGTCGACGTCGACCGGCTTGCCCGCCGCACCCGCCCGTACGAGCGCCTGGATCGGGTCGGTGACGTCCCAGATGTTGACGTTCATCCCGGCCGTCACCCGGCCTCCGGAGAGCCAGAAGGCGATGAACTCCCGGCTGTCCGCGTCGCCCCGGATCACGACCTGGTCGTAGTCGTCGGTCGTGCCGGAGAACTCCATGCCGACGTCGTACTGGTCGGTGTAGAAGTACGGCACCCGGTCGAACGTCACGTCCTGGCCGGCCATGCTCTGCCCGGCGGCCTTGCCGGAGTTGAGCGCGAAGGCCCAGTGCTCGATGTGCAGGTGTCGTCCGAGGTACGGGTGGTACGCCTCGGCAGCGTCGCCGGCGGCCCAGATCGCCGGGTCGGACGTACGCAGCGCGGCGTCGACCTTGATCCCCCGACCGACCTCGAGCCCGGCGTCCTTGCCCAGCTGCACCGCGGGCCGGATGCCGGCTCCCACGACCACCACGTCGGCCTCGTGACGGTGCCCGTCGGCGTCGACGACGACGGTCTTGTCGCCCTTCGTCTCGAACGAGGCGACACTGACGCCGGTGTGCAGGTGGACGCCCTCGTCGCGGTGGACGCGGGCGAAGAAGTCGCCGAGTTCGGCTCCGAGCGCCCGCTCCAGCGGGTGCGCGCCCATCTCGATGATCGACACCTCGTTCTTGTAGCCGCGGGCGGCCGCTGCCACCTCCAGTCCGATCCAGCCGGCGCCGACGATGACGACCCGCTGGTTGCCCCGTTCGAGGTCCTCGCGCAGTTTGCGTGAGTGCGAGAGCCGGCGCAGGTAGTGCAGCGGCGCGGTGTCGGCTCCGGGCACCGGCAGCTTCACCGGGTCGGCACCGGTCGCGATCAGCAGCCGGTCGTACGGCAGCGTGGACCCGTCGTCGAGGGTCACGGTACGCGCGTCCCGGTCCAGGGCCGTCGCACGTACGCCGGTTCGCAACTCCACGCCGTTCGCGTCGTACCACTTCTCGTCCAGCGCCCGGAAGTCAGAAACGTCCTTGTCGCCCTTCAGGAAACCCTTCGACAGCGGTGGCCGCTCGTACGGCGCCTCGTTCTCGGCCGCGAGCAGGACGACCGAGCCGTCCGTGTCCACCTCCCGCAGTGCCTCGACCGCCTTCGCGCCCGCGAGCCCGCCGCCGACCACGACGTACCGTTGCTGTGCCATCGCTACCTCCGGTTCGCTGCTGCTGGATCCGAGTAGGGTCGCCGCCTGTGAGCGCGGCCCCGTCGTACGACCTGCCTGCCGACTACCAGCATGTCTACTCCGGCAAGGTACGCGACCTGTACCGCAGGCCGGACGGGCTGCTGCTGTTCGTCGCCAGTGACCGCATCTCCGCGTACGACTGGGTGCTGCCGACCGAGATCCCCGACAAGGGCCGGATCCTCACGGCGCTGTCGCTGTGGTGGTTCGAACGGCTCGCGCACCTGGTGCCGAGCCACGTCCGGTCCACCGCCGTACCAGGCGCGGTCGCGGGCCGGGCGATGGTGTGCGAGCGGCTGGAGATGTTCCCGGTGGAGTGCGTCGCGCGTGGCTACCTGACGGGATCCGGGCTGGCGGAGTACGCCGCGTCCGGTGCGGTCTGCGGCGTCGGGTTGCCGCCGGGCCTCACCGACGGCTCCCGGCTGCCCAAGGCGATCTTCACGCCGGCCACCAAGGCGGCCCTCGGAGACCACGACGAGAACGTCACGTTCGACGAGGTGGTCGTGAGCATCGGTCAGGAGGAGGCGACGACGCTGCGGCGCCTGACGCTCGCCGTCTACCAGGAGGCCGCGCGGACCGCCGCCGCACGGGGGCTGGTGCTGGCCGACACGAAGCTGGAGTTCGGGCAGCGCGCCGACGGCACGATCGTCCTGGCGGACGAGGTGCTGACGCCCGACTCCTCGCGGTACTGGGACGCTGCGGCCTGGTCGCCCGGCGGGCCGCAGGCCTCGTTCGACAAGCAGTACGTCCGCGACTGGCTCACGTCGCCGGCCTCCGGCTGGGACCGTACGTCCGGCGAGGCGCCGCCGCCGCTGCCGGACGAGGTCGTGGAGCGCACCCGGGCCAAGTACGTCGAGGCGTACGAACGCCTGACCGGCAACACCTTTCGCGCAGCGGGCTGACGTACCCGGTCCGGAGACCGGGGGAACCACCCCGTTGCGTGACATCAGTGGCGGGCCAGGGCGAGGAACTCCGCGCGGGTGCGGGAGTCGTCACGCAGCGCACCGAGCAGCGCCGAGGTGGTCGTACGCGCCCCGCCGGCCCGTACGCCGCGCAGCGACATGCAGGAGTGCTCGGCGTCGATCACGACCCCCACGCCGCGCGGTACGAGGTGCTCCTGCAGCCAGTCCGCGATCTGCCGGGTCAGCCGCTCCTGCACCTGCGGGCGGCGGGCGTGGTGCTCGACGACGCGCGCGAACTTCGACAGCCCGAGGATGCGGTCGCCGGGCAGGTAGCCCACGTGGGCGACGCCGACGAACGGCAGCATGTGGTGCTCGCACACCGACTGCACCGGGATGTCGCGTACGACGACGAGCTCGTCGTACCCCGCGTCGTTGGGGAACGTGGTCAGGTCGAAGTCCTGCGGCCCGACCAGCTCCGCGTACGCCCGGGCCATCCGTCCCGGGGTGTCGCGCATCCCGGGACGGGCGAGGTCGACGCCCAACGCGG
Source organism: Candidatus Nanopelagicales bacterium (assembly GCA_017848795.1). Taxonomy (GTDB): domain Bacteria; phylum Actinomycetota; class Actinomycetes; order S36-B12; family CAIYMF01; genus JAFIHG01. Next base: position 47,547 of record JAFIHG010000054.1, read on the forward strand.
TGAGGAACGCCCGGGCCGCCGCGGTGGCCTGCCCGAGATCGGGGCCCTCGCCGTCCGGCACCACGCGCAAGCGGACGGTGCGCCGCGCTCCGTCCCCTGGCAACGGTGTGATCGACACGGTCCGCCCTCCCTGCACCTGGCCGTCCCCTCCCCGACGGTAACCGCGTCGCTCTTCTATCGTCAACAGGAATCGTAGTTAGAATGCGGGCGTGACGGACGAGGGACGGGTGTCGGGGATCGCCGCGCTCGCCGAGCCGGCGCGCCGGACGCTGTACGACTACGTGGCGGCGCAGCCGGAGCCGGTCGGGCGCGAGCAGGCGGCCGCGGCGACCGGGATCGCCGCGCACAACGTCCGCTTCCACCTCGACCGGCTGGTCGAGGAGGGCCTGCTCGAGGTCGAGTACCGCCGACTCTCGGGGCGCCGCGGGCCGGGCGCCGGCCGCCCCGCCAAGCTCTACCGCCGCGCCGCGCAGGAGATCAGCGTGAGTCTGCCCGCGCGCCGCTACGACCTCGCCGGGCAGGTGCTCGCCGCCGCCCTCGAATCGGCCGCGGCCGGCGCGCCCGTACCGCAGGCCCTGAGCGCGCAGGCGAGCGCGGCCGGTCGCGACCTCGCCGCGGACGCCTCCGGGTCGACCCCGATGGACCGGGTCGTGCACGCGCTCGCCGCGAACGGGTACGAGCCGCGGGTCGAGGCGGACCGGGTCGTCATGGCCAACTGCCCCTTCCACACCCTCGCCCAGCGGCACACTGAGCTGGTCTGCGGGCTCAACCATGCGTTGATCACCGGGCTGGCCGAGGCGGTGGAGGCCGCCGACCTGCTCGTGCTGCTCGACCCGGCGCCCGGCCGGTGCTGCGTGACGCTCGCCGAGAGGTCGGCGCCGGACGAGGTGGGCGGACCGTACGATCAGCGCCCATGAGCTGGCTGCTGACCGGCGGCGCCGGGTACATCGGCGCCCACGTGCTGCGTGCCCTGCAGGGCGCCGGGCACGAGGTCGTCGTCCTCGACGACCTGTCGACCGGGGTGCGCCGCAAGGTGCCCGAGGGGGTGCCGCTGGTCCGCGCGAGCGTCCGTGACACCGCTGCGGTGGCGCGGGCGATGACCGAGCACGGCGTACGCGGTGTGGTGCACCTGGCGGCCAAGAAGGCGGTGGGGGAGTCCGTCGAGCGGCCGCGCTGGTACTACCAGGAGAACGTGCTCGGCGCCCTGTCGCTGGCCGACGCGATGATCGAGGCGGGCGTGCGCGACATCGTGTACTCCTCCTCCGCCGCGGTCTACGGCGCGGTGGACGTCGACCTGGTCACCGAGGACACCCCCACGCTGCCGGTGTCGCCGTACGGCGAGACGAAGCTGATCGGAGAGTGGGTGTTCCGCGACGTCGCGGCGGCGCATGGACTGTCGGTCGTCGCGCTGCGCTACTTCAACGTCGCAGGCGCCGGCTCGGACGCGCTCGGCGACACCGGAGCGTTCAACCTGATCCCCATGGTGTTCCGGGCGCTGAGCAATGGGGAGCGCCCGCAGGTCTTCGGAGCCGACTACCCGACGCCGGACGGGTCCTGCATCCGCGACTACATCCACGTCGCCGACCTGGCCGACGCGCATGCCGCCGCCGCCGGGTTCGCCGCCGCGGCACCGGCCGGCGGGTCCGCGGCGTACAACATCGGGCGCGGCGTCGGGGCGAGCGTGTTCGACGTGATGGCGACGGTGAGCCAGGTCGTCGGGTACGACGTCGCAGCCGAGGTGGTCGCCCGCCGCCCCGGCGACCCGGCGCGCATCGTGGCGGCCGCGGACGCCGCCCGTACCGATCTGGGCTGGACCGCCCGGCGCGACCTGTCCGACATGGTCGCCAGCGCCTGGTCCGCCTGGCAGGCAACGGGGTAACCGGGCCTGGGACTGGGTGCGCCAGCCCACCGTGGGCGCGGGGTAGGCTGAGGCATCCCGACACCCTGGAGCTGCAGGTGGCCCGCGTCGTCGTCGACGTCATGCTCAAGCCGGAGATCCTCGACCCGCAGGGGCAGGCCGTCGAAGGCGCGCTCGCCCGGCTGGGCCTGGCCGGGGTCGCGAGCGTACGGCAGGGGAAGCGCTTCGAGATCGACCTTGCCGGCGAGCTCGACACCGCGACGCGCGCCCAGCTCCACGAGCTCGCGGGCACCCTGCTCTCCAACCCGGTGATCGAGGACTACTCGTTGCGCGAGAACGTCGAGGACGCGTCATGAGGATCGGCGTCGTCACCTTCCCCGGCTCGCTCGACGATGTCGACGCCGCGCGCGCGGTGCGGATCGCGGGCGGCGAGCCGGTGCAGCTCTGGCACGGCGAGGGCGAGCTGCGCGACGTCGACGCGGTGATCCTTCCCGGCGGCTTCTCGTACGGCGACTACCTGCGGGCCGGCGCGATCGCACGCTTCGCCCCCGTCATGGAGCCGCTGCTCGCCGCCGCAGCGGAGGGGCTGCCGGTCCTCGGCATCTGCAACGGTTTCCAGGTGCTCACCGAGGCGCACCTGCTCCCCGGCTCGATGATCAAGAACGACCACCGGCGCTTCGTGTGCAAGGACCAGCGGCTCCGGGTGGAGAACGTCCGCACGTCCTGGACCAGCGCGTACACCGCGGGCCAGGAGATCGTGGTACCGCTGAAGAACCAGGACGGGCAGTACGTCGCCGACGCCAGCACGCTGGAGCGGCTCGAAGGGGAGGGGCGTGTCGTCTTCCGTTACGTCGCAGGCAACCCGAACGGCAGCCGGAACGACATCGCCGGGGTCTGCAACGAGCGCGGCAACGTCGTCGGGCTGATGCCGCACCCCGAGCACGCCGTCGACGCGCTCACCGGCCCCGGTACGGACGGCCTCGGCTTCTTCGCCTCGGTCCTGACCGGCCTCGTCGCCGCGTGAGCCGGCCGTGAGCACGGACACCGTCGAGCGGGCGGCGCGGACCCCGGACGTACCGCAACCGTACGCCGAGCTGGGACTGAAACCCGAGGAGTACGAGCGGATCCGCGAGATCCTCGGGCGCCGTCCGACGAGCGCGGAGCTGGCGATGTACAGCGTCATGTGGAGCGAGCACTGCTCGTACAAGTCGAGCAAGGTGCACCTGCGCCAGTTCGGGGACAAGGCCCCCCGGACCGATGCGCTGCTCGTCGGGATCGGCGAGAACGCCGGGGTCGTGGACATCGGCGACGGCTGGGCGGTGACCTTCAAGGTGGAGTCGCACAACCACCCGAGCTACGTCGAGCCGTACCAGGGCGCCGCTACCGGCGTCGGCGGGATCGTGCGCGACGTGATCTCGATGGGTGCCCGTCCGGTCGCGGTGATGGACCCGTTGCGGTTCGGGGCTCCGGAACACCCCGACACCAAGCGCGTGCTGCCTGGGGTCGTCTCCGGCATCGGCGGCTACGGGAACTCCCTGGGACTGCCGAATATCGGCGGGGAGGTGGTGTTCGACGAGTCGTACCAAGGCAATCCGCTCGTGAACGCGCTCTGCGTCGGGGTCATGCGCCACGAGGACATCCACCTTGCCTCGGCCAGGGGCGTCGGCAACCTCGTGGTGCTGTACGGCGCGAAGACCGGTGGCGACGGCATCGGCGGTGTGAGCGTGCTCGCGTCCGAAACCTTCGACGAGGGTGGGCCGACCAAGCGGCCGAGCGTGCAGGTCGGCGACCCGTTCATGGGCAAGCTGCTCATCGAGTGCACCCTCGAGGTGCTGGGTGCCGGGCTGGTCGAGGGGATCCAGGATCTGGGCGGCGCCGGCCTGTCGTGCGCGACGAGCGAGCTGGCGAGCAACGGCGACGGGGGGATGCACGTACGCCTCGAGGCGGTGCCGTTGCGCGACGCCACGCTCACCGCCGAGGAGATCCTGATGAGCGAGTCGCAGGAGCGCATGTGCGCGATCGTCTCGCCGTCGAAGATCGCGCAGTTCCTGGCGATCTGCGCGCGCTGGGACGTCACCGCGACGGTCATCGGCGAGGTCACCGACACCGGCCGGCTGGTCGTCGACTGGCACGGCGAGACCATCGTCGACGTACCGCCGCGGACCGTCGCCCACGACGGTCCGGTGTACGAGCGGCCGTACGCCCGGCCCGCCTGGCAGGACGACCTGCAGGCGGACGTACCCGATCACCTGGCGCGCCCGCAGACGCCGGAAGCGTTGCGCGACACCGTGCTTCGGCTGGCAGGCTCGCCCAACCTCGCTTCGCGGGCCTGGGTCACCGACCAGTACGACCGCTACGTCCGCGGCAACACCGTCCTCGCCCAGCCTGCCGACGCCGGCGTGATACGCGTCGACGAGACGACCGGGCGCGGCGTCGCGCTCGCCACCGACTGCAACGGCCGGTACGCCAAGCTCGACCCGTACGCCGGTGCGCAGCTCGCGTACGCCGAGGCGTACCGCAACGTCGCGACGACCGGGGCCGAGCCGCTCGCGGTGACCGACTGCCTGAACTTCGGCTCGCCCGAGGACCCGGATGTCATGTGGCAGTTCAGCGAATCCGTACGGGGTCTGGCCGACGCGTGCCTGGAGCTGGGCACTCCGGTCACCGGTGGCAACGTCAGCTTCTACAACCAGACCGGTGACGTGGCGATCCATCCCACGCCCGTGGTGGGCGTGCTGGGTGTGATGCCCGACGTGGCGCGGCGCACCCCGATGGCGATGCCGGCGCAGGGTGCCGTCCTGCTGCTCGGCCAGACGCACGACGAGTTCGGCGGCTCCGAGTGGGCGCACGTGGTGCACGGTCACCTGGGCGGACTGCCGCCGGCGGTGTCGCTTCGGGCCGAGCGGGCGCTCGCGCAGGTCCTCGTGGCGGGATCGCGCGAGCGGCTCCTGGCGGCCGCGCACGACGTCTCCGACGGCGGGGTTGCCCAGGCGCTGGTCGAGATGGTGCTGGCCGGCTCGACCGGTGCCGCCGTGAGCGTGCCGGAATCGTTGGACCCGTTCGTCTTCCTGCTCTCGGAATCGACCGCGCGGGCTGTCGTGGTCGTGGCTGAGGAGTGCGCCGGCGCCTTCGTCGCACTGTGCGAGCAGCACCGGGTGCCGGTGACGCGCATCGGCACGGCGGGCGGCGAGGAGCTCGCGGTGGCGGAGGCGTACGGCGCGCCGATCGCCTGGACCGTCGACGAGCTGCGCGCCACCTCGGAAGCGACGCTGCCCGCCCTCTTCGCCTGACTCACTTCGCGTGTCCCTGCTCGAAACGTCGTCAACTCGCCCAGTTGACGACATTTCGAGCAGGGACACGGCGCATGATGGACTGGCCGGGTGAGTGCTGTCGACGAGGTGCTCGAGGCGTACGCCGCCGGCCAGATACCTGAGCGAGCGATGGTGAAGGCGGCGGTCAAGGCGTCGTTGCAGGCCTTTGCTGCAGCGGTGCCGGGCAAGGCCGTCGAGATCCGGGTGCCGCCGTACGCCGTCGTGCAGGCGGTCGCCGGTGCCACGCACCGGCGCGGCACCCCACCGGCGGTCGTGGAGTGCGACGCCCGTACCTGGCTCGAGCTGGTGAGCGGCCGTACCCGGTGGCAGGACGCCGTGGACGACGGGCGCGTCCGTGCCTCCGGCGAGCGCTCCGACCTCTCCCCCTACCTCCCCACCTGACCCGCGTCCCTGCTCGAAACGTCGTTATCGCGAGGAGTTAGCGACGATTCGAGCAGGGACACGGGCGGCAAGAGCGCCGCGGACCCGCGCGATGACGCGGTCGCGCGCCTCGTCGGTCGTCCAGCGTACGAAGCGACGCCCGGTCGCCTCGATCGCCTCCTGCCGCTCCTTCTCGGCGCGGAACCTGGCCGTCATGTCGGGGAGCGTGGTGCCGTACTTCCCCCACCCGTCGGCCTCTCCGACGACGCCGTACGTCTCCCACAGGAAGTCCACCCAGTACCAGCGGCCGTCGGCGCCCTGCACCTGCACACCGAGTTGTGGAGCGGGCAGGTGAGCCTCGATGAACCAGCCGCGCGACCGCGACTCGAACGCCGACTCGGCGGCCGGATCGGCCAGTTCGACGGCCTCCCGTACGACGACCGTGCCCGGCCAGCCGTACACGTGCTGCAGCCCGAGCCGCAGCTGGTCCCGTACGGACGCGACGAGCGCGGGCCGCCCTACCGCAGTCCGCACCGGAATGCCCGGCGCCGCGCTCGCGACCAGCCGCCGCATCGCCGAGTCGAGCGGGATCAGTGCGGACGGCAGCGGACGTCCTCTGGCGAGCTCGATCGCGGTACGGACGACCGTCGTTGTCGCGATGCCGTCGACAACGGTCACGTCGTCCGGGTGCAGTGCCGACTCGTGGATCCGGATCCCGTCGCGTAGCCGGGCCGGTTCACCGGGCACGTCGAGGTGTACGACGTCCGGGTACCCGGCTGCCGGGCGCGCCAGCTCGTTCACGACGCCCGCCGAGTCGTGCGAGGTGACCGAGCCGGCCGGGGCGACCAGCAGCGCGGCGCGTACGGCGATCAGGTGCCGCGCGCGGTCGGTCGGTGCCGCCGCGAGGGTTGACGCAGGAAGCAGCACGCCGCGGTGCGGGGCGAGCAGCGTGCCTGCGCGTACGGCCGCGCGGAGCCGGCCGGGCGAGATGCCGGCCTCGCACGCCCGCTGCGTACGGCACGGGCCCGGCCCGAGCAGCGCGACGAGCTCGTCCGCCGTCTGCCGGGTGGCGTGCCGCGTGGACATGCCGCAAAGCCTGGCCGCAGCGGCGCTCCGCTGGGGGCGCCCATCCACAGGCCCGCCCCGACGTCCCCGTGTCCCTGCTCGAATCGTCGCTAACTCGGTGAGTTGACGACGATTCGAGCAGGGACGCGGGAAGGAGGGGGCGGATCAGATGCGACCGCCGCCGGTCGACTCACCGGCGAGGCGCTGGCTGACGTAGATCGGGATGATCGACAGCAGTACCAGCGCGGCGGCGACGACGTTGACGATGGGCGCCTGGTTCGGGCGGAAGAGGTTCTGGAAGATCCAGATCGGCAGGGTGGTGACCCCGGCCGGTGCGGTGAACAGCGTCACCACGATCTCGTCGAACGACAGCCCGAACGCGAGCAGCCCACCGGCGAGGAACGCGCCGCGCAGGTTCGGGAAGGTCACCCGCCGGAAGGTCGTGAACGTGTCGGCGCCGAGGTCCATCGACGCCTCCTCCAGGGAGGTGCCGAGGCGACGGAGCCGCGCGATCACGTTGTTGTAGATCACGACGATGCAGAAGGTCGCGTGCGCGACGACGATCGTCCAGATCGAGAGCTCGATGCCCAGGATGGTACGGAACGCGGTACGCAGCGCGAGCGCCGTGACGATGCCAGGAAGGGCGATCGGCAGGATCACCAGCAGCGACAACGTCTGTCGGCCGAAGAAGCGGTAACGGCTGAGCGCGAAGGCGAGCAGCGCGCCGAGCACCATGGCGATGAGGGTGGAGATCACCGCCACCTGGATCGAGGTGAGCACGGCATCGCGTACGCCGGTGTTGTGCCACGCGTCCGACCACCAGCGGGTCGTGTACTCACGCGGTGGCCAGGCGAAGACCGTGCTCGCGTTGAACGAGTTCACGATGATGACGGCGAGCGGTACGTAGATGAACGCGAGGCCGACCGCCATTAGCAGCCGGAACGCCCATCGTGAGCCGGCGGAGAAGTTCACAGGTTCTCCAGCGCGCCGGTCCGGCGTACGAGCGCCAGGTAGATCAGCATGACGATGATCGGGATGAGTCCGATCGTGGCGGCGAACGGCAGGTTCGCCGCATAGTTCTGGTACACGATGTTGCCCAGCATCTGCACCTTGCCGCCGACGATCTGCGCCGTGATGTAGTCGCCCATGCTGAGCGAGAACGTGAAGATGGTGCCCGCGACGACCGACGGGTAGACGAGCGGCATCACGACGCTCCGGAACGTGCGCCACGGCCGGGCGCCCAGGTCCGAGGACGCGTCGAGCAGGGAGTCCGGCATCCGCTCCAGCCCGGCGTAGATCGGCAGGATCATGTACGGCAGCCACAGGTACGCGAGCGTCAGCACGATCGCCGGCGTACCGAAACCCGGTCCGGAGATCCCGAATGGCCGCACGAACCAGGCGAGTACGCCATTCTCCGGCGCGACCATGCTCTGCCAGGCGTAGACCTTGACGAGGTACGACGCCCACAGCGGCGTGATGACCAGGGCGACGAGCAGCCCCCGGCTGCGGCGCCGGGCGAGCTTGGCCATGAAGAACGCCATCGGCAGCCCGAGCGCGATGCACAACACGGTGACGCTCGCGGCGATCCCGACGGTGAGCCCGGTCGCGCGCCAGTACGCCGGCTCGCTGAAGACCTGGACGATGTTGGACGTCGTGAAGGTACGTACGACCGCGTTGGTGAACGAGTCGACGCTGAAGAACGCCGTTGCGAGCAACGAGAAGACGGCGGTGAAGTAGATCAGCGCCAGCCACAGCACGGGTGGCGTCAGCAGCGAGAACAGCCGGGTCCGCCGGCTGCGGAACACGAAGGCGGACAGCCGGCGACGGGCGGTCGTGGGCGGCAGCGGCGTACGCTCCGGCGGCCGTTCGAGCGTGGTTGTCACGATGTCCCTCGTTCGGTCGCCGTGAAGGTGGCCCCGGGTCGGTAACGCCTTACCAGGGCCACCTTCACGGCGACGGTCGACCGCGCAGCGATGTCAGCTGCGCGGCTCGATCAGCTGCGCAGCTTGCTCCAGGCCGTGGTCCAGTCGCTGTACGGGATGCACTTGACGTCGGTGCGCCCGTCCAGGCAGTCGGCTTGTGGTGTGGCCCAGAACCAGATCCGCTTGAAGTACGCCTCGTCCTTGGCGTGGAACAGGTCGCAGTGGTCCTTCGCCGTGGTCAGGTCGCACGCCTTGGGGTTGGCGGGCGCCTCACCGAACCACTCGGCGACCTGCGCCTGCACCTTGGGGCTCGTGATCCAGTTGAGCCACAGGTACGAGCAGTTGGGATGCGGCGACTTGGCGTCCACCATCCAGGTGTCGGCCCAGCCGGTGGACCCTTCCTTGGGCAGCACCGAGTCGACGGGCACCTTGTCGGCCTGGGCGAGGTTGACGATGATCTGCCACGAGGTGCCCAGCAGGTACGTGCCGTTGGTGAAGTTCTTCTGCGCGTCGAGGTAGGACGACCAGTACCCGGCGAGGATCGGCTTCTGCGCCGTGGCGAGCGCCACCGCCGCGTCGAACTGCGCCTGGTCCAGCGCGTACGGGTTCTTGATCCCGAGCTCGGGTTTGGTGTTCATCAGGTAGAGCGCGGCGTCGGCGAGGTACGTGGGCGAGTCGTACGCGTCGATCTTGCCCTTGTACGGCGAGCCGGTGTCCCAGACCACGCTCCAGGAATCCGGCGCCGGGGTGACCTTGTCGGTACGCCAGGACAGCAGGTTGGCCCCCCATCCGTGCGGGATCCCGTAGTCGACCCCGTTCACCGAGTTCCACTGCTGGCCCTTCTGGAACGACGCGATGTCGTCCCAGTTCGTCAGCAGCGTGGTGTTGACCGGCGCGACCTTGCCGGCGTAGATCATCCGCAGTGACGAGTCGCCCGAGGCGGAGACGACGTCGAAGTCGCCGGTCCCCATCTTCTCGAACATCTCGTCGGAGGTGTTGGCGACCTGGACGTTGGCCTGGCAGCCGGTCTCCTTGGCGAACGGCGTCACCCAGTCGACCGACGGGTCGGTCGTGCCGTTCTCCGCGTACCCCGGCCACGCCAGGATGTTGATCGCACCTTCACCCTGCCCGAGGCTCTCGAGCTTCGGTACGTCCGGAGGGGCGGCGCGCCCGCCGTTCTCGCCTCCGCCGCCCGTGCTCGCCGAGCCACCGCAGGCGGCGATGGCGAGCGAGGCGACCGCGACGACGGCAGCGAGCCTGAGCCCGTGTCCGGTGGCTGCTCTCATGCTGTCTCCTTCTCGAAAGTGCTTGCCTGCCACCGGGTACGGCCCTCAGCCGACCCGGAACTCGTGTTCCCGGTCCCAGAGCAGCAGTGTCCGGTTGCCCCGGTAGTGCTCGACGTCCGTCGAGGACAGCCGCAGGTTCTGCTGTACGACGGTGAGCCGTCCTCCGGCGTCGAGGTCCACGAGGAACCGGGTGGAGGGACCCGCGTAGACGACCTCGCCGATCGTCCCGGCGGCGGAGCGCTGTTGCGGGCCGATCGGCTCACCCTCCGCCAGCAGCCGGATCTTCTCCGGGCGCACCGCCCAGTGCCCGTCCTGACCGAGCAACGTGCGCGCCGCCTGCGGGGTCAGCAGGTTGGAGGTGCCGACGAACCCGGCGACGAACTGGGTCTGCGGGCGTTCGTACACCTCGGCAGGGCTGCCGACCTGTTCGATCCGCCCCTTGTTGAAGACCGCGATGCGGTCGGACATGGTGAGCGCTTCCTCCTGGTCGTGCGTCACGAAGATGAACGTGATGCCGACCTGGCGTTGCAGTGCCTTGAGCTCGACCTGCATCTCCTCGCGCAGCTTGAGGTCGAGCGCGCCGAGCGGCTCGTCGAGGAGCAGCACCTTCGGCCGGTTGACCAGGGCGCGCGCCAGCGCCACCCGCTGTCGCTGGCCGCCGGAGAGCTCGGTGGGTTTGCGTGCGCCGTACCCGTCGAGCCGTACGCCGGCGAGTGCCTCGCTCGCGCGCGCCCGCCGGTCGGCCTTCCCGACGCCCTTGACCCGCAGGCCGTACTCGACGTTCTGCTGCACCGTCAGGTGCGGGAACAGGGCGTAGTCCTGGAAGACCGTGTTGACGTCGCGGTCGAACGGCGGGATCCGCGTGACGTCCGCGCCGCCGAGCCGGATCGTCCCGGAGGTCGAGATCTCGAAGCCCGCGATCATGCGCAGCACCGTGGTCTTGCCGGAACCGGACGGTCCGAGCAGGGTCAGGAACTCGCCGTCCACCACCTCGAGGTCGACGTTGTCGACGGCCACCACCTCGGTGCCGCCGCTACCGAAGACCTTGGTCAGGCCGCGCAGCGTGACGGCGGGCGGGCGTGCGGACCTGTCGCCGTCCGCTGCCGCGGCCGTCGTCGAGGACTGGCTCGTCATGTCGCGGGCAACCTCGGCTCGGTCGGGCGTGCGGGGGTGCCGAGACTGACGATCCGAGCGCCGCGCTGCAAAGGGACGGGTCGGATCGGGCAGGTGGTCCGGTTCACCGGTACGTACAGTGCCCGCCCGCGGCGCCACCCCGCCACGACACGACCGGATCCGTTACCGACTTGTGTCGTTCCCGTACCCCACCTCCGCGTGTCCCTGCTCGAAACGTCGTCAACTCGGCGAGTTAGCGACGATTCGAGCAGGGACACGGGGGAGGGTGGGTGGGCGGTAGCGTCCGGGTCGTGAGCGGTGACGTGGCGGCGACGGGGGTGGTACGCCCGATCACGCTGTACGGGGACCCGGTGCTGGCGACACCGTGCGCCGAGGTCACCGAGTTCGGTCCCGACCTCGAACAGCTCGTCGCCGACATGTTCGAGTCGATGGCGGCGGCCGACGGGGTGGGGCTGGCGGCCAACCAGATCGGCGTGGCGCTGCGGGTGTTCGTGCTGGACTGCCCCGACGCGGACGGCGACCGGGTCGTTGCGCACGTCGTCAACCCGCGGCTGCTCCCTCACGAGGGCGAGCGGCACCTCGACGACGACGAGGAGGGCTGCCTGTCCGTACCGGGCCCGCACGCCTCCGTCGCGCGCCCCGACCACGCCGTCGTCGAAGGGGTGGACTGCCACGGCGCCCCGGTCCGGCTCGCGGCGGACGGCGGCATCCTCGCCCGCGCGCTGCAGCACGAGACCGACCACCTGGACGGGATCCTCTACATCGAGCGGCTCTCGCGCAAGGAACGCAAACGGGTGCTCGCCGAGGCCGGCTTCGGGCCCGGCAACTGACCGGACGACCCGGTCCAGGCGAACGATGCACCGCGCGCTCGTCTCGCTCGCGTGCGGGCTGGTGCTGCTCGCGACCGGCTGCACGGATGCGTCCCACCCCGGCCCCGCGGACACGCACGTCCCGCGGCCGACCGGGCCGTCAGCCTCCGCGACGACGAGCACTCCGGTCCCGCGCGGGACGGCGCTGCAGGCGCTGGAACGGATCCCGGTCAAAGGCCGCGCACCCAAGACTGGGTACGCGCGCGAACGGTTCGGCACCGCCTGGTACGACCTGGACCGCAACGGGTGCGACACCCGCAACGACGTGCTGCGCCGCGACCTGACCGAGGTGGTGATCCGCCCCGGCACGTACGACTGCGTCGTGCTCGCCGGCACGCTGCACGACCCGTACAGCGGCGCCGTCATCACCTTCGTACGCGGCGTGGACACGTCGTACGAGGTGCAGATCGACCACGTCGTCGCACTGTCCGACGCATGGCAGAAGGGTGCCCAGCAGCTTTCCGCCGAACGGCGTCGCGAGCTCGCCAACGACCCGCTGAACCTGCTCGCCGTGAGCGGAAGGCTGAACAGCCAGAAGGGCGACGGCGACGCCGCGACCTGGCTGCCGCCCGCGAAGGCCTACCGCCCGGCGTACGTGGCACGCCAGATCGCGGTGAAGGTGCGGTACGGCCTCTGGGTCACCGCCGCCGAGCGCGCCGCGATGGTGCGGATCCTGGCGGCGCGGCCGGGGACTCCGCTGCCGCAGTGAGGCCGCGACCGGGCTGGGCGGGCGACGCCCGGCGCGGCTGCGTCGTCAGCCGCCCCTAGACTGGACGCGTGCAGCGCGGTGACGGACGGCTGACGCACGACCTCGACCCCCACGACCTCGGCCCGCAGGACGCGTGCGGCGTCTTCGGCGTCTGGGCTCCCGGGGAGGAGGTCTCCAAGCTCGCCTACTTCGGGCTCTACGCCCTGCAGCACCGTGGGCAGGAGTCCGCCGGGATCGCGGTCAGCGACGGTGCGCACACCCTGGTCTACAAGGACATGGGTCTGGTCTCGCAGGTCTTCAACGAGGCGGCGCTGGCGAGCCTGCAGGGCCACGTGGCCGTCGGGCACACCCGCTACTCCACCACCGGCGCCAGCGTGTGGGAGAACGCCCAGCCGACGTTCCGCTCGACAGCGACCGGCCACCTCGCACTGGCGCACAACGGCAACCTGACCAACACCCTGGACCTCGCCGTGCGGGTGCGTGAGCGCGCCACGTTCAGCGGCGAGCTGCCGCTCGGCGCCCACGAGGCGCTCGCCACGAGCGACACCGAGCTCGTCACCGCGCTGCTCGCGAGCCACCCCGACACCTCCGTGGAGGCCGCCGCCCTGCAGGAGCTGCCGCTGCTGCGCGGTGCCTACTCCCTGGTCTTCATGGACGACACGACGCTGTACGCCGCGCGCGACCCGCAGGGCATCCGCCCGCTCACGCTCGGCCGGCTCGAGCGGGGCTGGGTCGTGGCGAGCGAGACCGCCGCCCTCGACATCGTCGGTGCGAGCTTCGTACGCGAGGTCGAGCCGGGCGAGCTGCTCGCCATCGACGAGCACGGCCTGCGCTCCGCGCGGTTCGCGGCGCCCGACCCCAAGGGATGCCTGTTCGAGTACGTCTACCTGGCGCGCCCGGACACCACGATCTCGGGACGCAACGTGCACGGCGTACGGGCCGAGATCGGACGTACCCTCGCCCGCGAGCACCCGGCCGACGCCGATCTGGTGATCCCGGTGCCGGAGAGCGGCACACCCGCGGCCGTGGGCTACGCCCAGCAGTCGGGGATCCCGTTCGCCCAGGGCCTGGTCAAGAACGCGTACGTGGGACGTACGTTCATCCAGCCCTCGCAGACGATCCGTCAGCTCGGCATCCGGCTCAAGCTCAACCCGTTGCGCGACGTCATCGCGGGCAAGCGGCTGGTGGTCGTCGACGACTCGATCGTGCGTGGCAACACCCAGCGCGCGCTGGTACGGATGCTGCGCGAGGCCGGCGCGCTCGAGATCCACGTGCGCATCTCCTCGCCGCCCGTGAAATGGCCGTGCTTCTACGGCATCGACTTCGCCACCCGTGCCGAGCTGATCGCGAACGGGCTCTCGGCCGAGGAGATCTGCCGTTCGATCGGGGCGGACTCGCTCGGCTACGTCTCGCTCGACGGGCTCGTCGCCTCGACGGGAGTGGCGAACGAGCGGCTGTGCCGCGCGTGCTTCGACGGTGTCTACCCCGTCCCCTTGCCGGAGCCGGAGCTGCTGGGCAAGCACCTGCTGGAGGGGCTCGAGCAGCGCGCCCACGACTCGCACGACGCCGACCTGCGGGTCGACGTCGACGGGCTTGCCACCCTGGTGGGGGGCGCCGGCGCCACCGACGCGCTGAACCGGCCGTGAGCGGCGCGACGTACGCCGCGGCCGGCGTCGATGTCGAAGCCGGCGAGCGCGCCGTCGACCTGATGCGCGCGGCGATCGCGCGCGCCACTCGGCCGGAGGTCGTCGGCGGGGTGGGCGGGTTCGCCGGGCTGTTCGACGCCTCGGCCCTCAAACGGTACGAGCGGCCGCTGCTGGCCACCTCGACCGACGGCGTGGGGACCAAGGTCGCGATCGCGCAGGCGCTGGACGTGCACGACACGATCGGCATCGACCTCGTCGCGATGGTCGTCGACGACCTGGTCGTGTGCGGTGCCGAGCCGCTGTTCATGACCGACTACATCGCGGTCGGCCGGGTGGTGCCCGAGCGCGTCGCGGCGATCGTGCGCGGCATCGCGGCGGGGTGCGCGCAGGCCGGCTGCGCGCTTGTCGGCGGCGAGACCGCCGAGCACCCCGGCCTGCTGGACCCGGACGCGTACGACGTCGCCGGTGCGGGCACGGGAGTGGTGGAGGCGAGCGCGCTGCTCGGCCCGGCGCGCGTACGCCCCGGTGACGTCGCGGTGGCGATGCGCGCCTCGGGCCTGCACTCCAACGGGTACTCGCTCGCCCGGCACGTGCTGCTGGGGCAGTACCGGCTCGACGAGCAGGTCCCGGACCTGGGACGCGTGCTCGGCGAGGAGCTGCTGGAGCCGACCCGGATCTACGCCACGGACGTGCTCGACCTCGCACAGGCCCTCGGGCCCGAGCTGCACGCGGTCTCCCACATCACGGGGGGTGGCCTGGCCGCGAACCTGGCGCGGGTGCTCCCGGCCGGGATCCACCTCGTCGTCGAGCGGGCGTCCTGGCGCCCGCACCCGGTGTTCGAGCTGATCTCGGGCGCAGGCGGGGTGTCGCGGACGGAGATGGAGCGGACGTTCAACCAGGGCGTCGGCATGGTCGCGGTGACGGCCCCGCAGGTGGCTGGCGACGTGTGCGCGCGGCTCGCCGCGCGTGGTGTCGATGCCTGGGTGGTGGGCGAGTGCCGGCAACGCGACGGCGAGGCGGGCGACGCCCCGGCCAAGGGCGGGGGCGGCGGGGCCGTCACGCTCGTCGGTGACCACCCGCGCTGACCAGCGCCGCGCTGATCAGCCCTGCGCGGTTCACACCATGCTGGGCGGAGCGCACACCCGGGTAGGGGTGCCGGTCAGCGGCGGCGGGCGGGCTGCTCGGAGGTGTCGTCCTCGTCCTCGAGGTAGGCCGCGTACGGGTCCTCGTCGCGCTCCTCGTCCTGGTCCGTGTGGTCCTGGACGTCGACCGGCCGACCGGAGAGCTCGGCCTGCAACGCGCCCAGGTCGGAGTGGACGGTGCCGTACTTCAACTGCCGGGCGACCTTGGTCTGCTTGGCCTTCGCGCGACCGCGTCCCATGGCTCGACCCCCTCGTCTGGGCCTTACTGCCCTGCATCGGGTTTGCTACAGGTTGGCGCCGCGGACCGCCAGGGGGCTGGTCGGTCCTCGCGGAATCTGAGGTCAGCCTACGTCATGGCCGCCGGTGCCAGCGCGCTGGTTCACCCGGAGCGCAACCGCGTCCCGGCCGGTGTCGCCCCTTGTAGGCGCGGCGGCGGGGCGGTTCACCGTGCGGTGGGCGCCGCGAAGCCGCGGAACGGCGGCCGGGTCGCGGCCGCGGCGGACACGCGCTGCGCGGCCAGCTGCTCGGCGGCCTGCCACGGCGTCGTCGCGGTCGCCGCCGCGCGCTCGAGCACCGCGGTCATCGTCTCGCCGATCCGCGCGGTGCGTGCAGCGGCGCGCTGCGGGTCGAAGCCGCTGTACTCGTCGGCAACCGCGATGACCCCACCCGCGTTGACCACGAAGTCGGGGGCGAGCAGGATCCCGCGGTCCGCGACCGCCACCGCCAGCTCGGGCTCGGTCAGCTGGTTGTTCGCCCCGCCGCAGACGACCCGGGCCGCCAACGTCGCAATGACCGGCTCGCTGAGCGTGCCGCCGAGCGCGCAAGGCGCGAGGACGTCCAGGTCCGCGGTCAGCAGCTCCTCCCTGCTGCACACCTCGGCCTCGGGCACCTGAGCGCGTACGGCCGTGAGCGCACCTTCGTCCACGTCGCTCACGAACAGCTTCGCGCCCTCGTCGCGCAGCCGTACCGCGAGCCGGGACCCGACCTTGCCTACACCCTCGATGCCGACGCGGCGTCCGGACAACGACGGCTCACCCCACACGTGGGCGGCGCAGGCGCGCATCGCCGCGTGCACCCCGAGCGCGGTCAGGACCCCGGAGTCGCCGGCACCGCCCTGCTCCGGGGAGCGGCCGGTGGTCCACGGGTTGACCTCGGCGATGACGTCCATGTCGGCGACGTACGTGCCGACGTCGCACGCGGTGACGTACCGCCCGCCCAACGAGGCGACGAGCCGGCCGTACGCGCGCAGCAGCTCCGGGCTCTTGTCCGTCGACGGGTCGCCGATGATGACGCCCTTGCCCCCGCCGTGCGGCAGCCCGGCCATCGCGTTCTTCGCGGTCATCGCGCGGGACAGGTCGAGCACGTCGGCGAGCGCGCTGCGCTGGTCGGGGTAGGGCCGCATCCGGGTGCCGCCCAGCGCCGGGCCGAGTGCCGTGGAGTGGATGGCGATGATCGCGTGCAGGCCGGTCGTCGGGTCATGACCGATCACGACCTGCTCGTGACCATGCGTGTCGGCATGGTCGCGCTCAGTACCAGACACGCTGTCACCTCGATGCGACGTCACCGGAGTTCGAGCGTACCTGCGGGATTCGCCCGGTTCGCCGGGCGGAAGGCGGCGTGACCTGCGACACTGCGCGGTGCTGTCGGGTAAGGGCTGTCGGGTAAGGGCCGTCGGGTGAGGTGGTACGCATCCGTGGGCGGTGGCAGGAGGGGAACAGCGCCATGGGTGTGCCGTCCGGACCGGAGGAAGAACAGCTGCTGACGCCGGCGGAGGTGGCAGCGCTGTTCCGGGTCGCCCCGAAGACGGTCACGCGCTGGGCGCAGTCCGGCAAGCTGGCGAGTATCCGCACCCTCGGTGGTCATCGCCGGTACCGTGCCAGTGACGTACGGGCGCTGCTCGGCGCGGCGTCGCAGGAGCGGCGGGACGGCGTGGCCGACCCGGGCGGGGGCTGACAGGACGTACGAGCGTGGAGGCGCCGGTGACACCGCACCCCGACCCGGCGGTGC
The DNA here is from genome assembly GCA_017848795.1 of Candidatus Nanopelagicales bacterium. Taxonomy (GTDB): domain Bacteria; phylum Actinomycetota; class Actinomycetes; order S36-B12; family CAIYMF01; genus JAFIHG01. The sequence continues at coordinate 64,877 of JAFIHG010000054.1, forward strand.
CCGCGTCCGGCTCCGTGTCACGGCCGGAGGCACGGCCGTCGACCGCAGGGACCGCCCCCCGCCGGTACTGGGACGTCGACGAGTGCCGCTGGCGGCCGTGCCCGCAATCGCCGCCGAGCGCCGGTGCACCGCGCCCGACCCCGCCGGCGTGAGGCTCAGCTCCAGATCGTGACGTGGACCGGTGGGCGGAACCGGGTGACCGGGACACTGCCGTCGCCGCTGTGCATCACGTGCATGGCGTCCGGGGTGGCGAGGAAACGCCGCAGGCTCGCCACCGCGGGTGAGCGCCGCGCGGACTCGAGCGACGTCACGTGCCAGAGCACGTCGGTGGGCGTCCCCGGCACCGGCAGGGCGACCAGCCGGCCCTCGGCCAGCTCGGTCGCGACCAGCCGGACGAGTGCCGGAGCCACTCCGTGACCGTCGGCCGCGGCCGCCCAGGCGGCGCCAGCGGCGTTGAACACGTGGATCCGCCGATCGGGCACCCCGAGGCGGTGCAGCAGCCGGCGGGTCTCGCTCGCGGGATCGACGCCGTCGGGGTCGACCAGCCAGTCGGTCTCGGCCCAGGCGGCCGAGCTCGGGCCGTGGCCGCCGCGGGCCAGGTCGTGCCGCGGACCCGCGACGACGACCAGGCGGTGGCGCATGATCGGGCTCGACTCGAGCCCGGCGCCGGCCAAACGGGGGCCCAGCGCGACGTCGGCGAGGCGGTCGACGAGCAGCGCCGGCATCTCCGTGGCGGTGCTGACCCCGAGCGTCGCCTCGACCGTGGGGGTGCGCGCGGCGAACGTGTCGACGACGGGGCCGGCGGCGTACTCGGCGACGGTGCTGGTCGCCACGACGCGCAGCAGCTCGGGACTGCCCTGGGCCCGCCGGATCGCGGCGTGGGCGTCGGCCCCCAGGCTGACCATCTGCGCGGCGATGCCAACCAGCCGTTGCCCGCCGGGGGTCAGCTCCATGCCGCGCGCGGTGCTGACGAGCAGCGGGTCGCCGAGGTGCCGGCGCAGCGCCGCGAGCGCGCGGGACACCGCCGGCTCGCTCACTCCGAGGACACCGGCCGCGGCCTTCACCGAGCCGAGGCGGGCGACGAGGACGAACGCCTCGAGCTGCGTCAGCGTCACGTCCACCCCCAGGCGAGGACGCGCGCCTAACCGAATGGTTAATCGAGCGTCGACAGCACCGTACGGGTGTCGCACCATCACGGCATCCGGTTCCCCGAACTCCGTAGGCGGTGCCCGTGCAGACTCCCGCGTCCTTCGAGTACGAGCGAGCCACCAGCGTGGAGCAGGCGCTGGCGCTGCTCGAGCAGCACGGGCCGGAGGCCTGCCTCGTCGCCGGCGGCCACAGCCTGCTGCCGATGATGAAGCTGCGACTGGCCACCCCCGAAGTCCTGATCGACATCAACGAGCTGCCCGACCTCGGGTACGTACGCGTCGAGGGCTCCGAGATCGCGATCGGTGCGCTGGCCCGGCACGTCGACCTGCTCGCCTCGCCGGTGCTGCGCGAGCACTACCGCATCTTCGAGGAGGCCGAACACGTCATCGCCGACCCGATCGTCCGCAACCGCGGCACCGTCGGCGGCTCGCTGTGCCAGGCGGACCCCTCCGAGGACCTCTCGGCGGTCTGCGCGGCACTCGGCGCCCGGCTCGTGATCCAGTCCGCAGCCGGACGCCGGACGGTCGAGGCCCGCGGCTTCCACGTCGGGCCGTACGAGACGCTCGTCGGCCCGGCCGAGATGCTCGTCGAGGTGCGCCTGCCGATCCGTCCCGGCGCGGGCAGCGCGTACCAGAAGGTGGAGCGCCGCGCGGGCGACTACGCGATCGCGGCCGCCGGGGCGTTCGTCGTGCTGGAGGGCGGCATGGTGGCCGACGTCGGGGTCGGCATCGCAGCCGTCGGCGCGCCGCAGTTCACCGCACCCGGCGCGGAGGACTACCTGCGGGGCAAGGAGCCCAGCGAGCCGCACCTCGCCGAGGCCGCGCGCCTGGCGGCCGAGGCGACGGCGCCGGCCGTCGACCAGCGCGGCACCGTCGAGTACAAGCGGCACCTGGCCGGCGAACTGGTCCGCCGGGCACTGCGCAGCGCGGCGGCCCGCGCCGCCGGACAGGAGGGGTGAGGATGCAGGTCACGGTCACGGTCAACGGCGAGGAGCACACCAGCGAGGTCGAGCCACGGCTGCTGCTGGTGCACTACCTACGCGACCACCTCGGGCTCACCGGTACGCACTGGGGGTGCGACACCACGAACTGCGGCGCCTGCACGGTCTGGTTGGACGGCGTGCCGGTCAAGAGCTGCACGGTGCTCACCGCGATGGCCTCCGGCCACGAGGTCCGCACGGTGGAGTCGCTCGAAGTCGACGGGGTCCTCGACCCCGTTCAGCAGGGCTTCATGCAGGAGCACGGGCTGCAGTGCGGCTTCTGCACTCCCGGGATGATGATGACCGCGCGGCGGCTGCTCGACGACGTCCCCGACCCGAGCGAGCAGCAGATCCGCGAGGGGATCTCGGGGAACCTGTGCCGCTGCACCGGCTACGAGAACATCGTGCGGGCCGTGCGCTGGGCGGCCGAGCACCCGGCCACCGAGGAGGCGCCGGCATGACCGTCACCGACACCGAGAACACCGGCAGCACGGAGCCGCAGCTGAGCCCGGCTGGGAATCCGATGGGATTCGGACGGATGCTGCGCAAGGAGGACGTGCGCTTCCTGCGCGGGCACGGACACTACGTCGACGATGTGCAGCTGCCGGGCATGCTCTACTCGGCGATCCTGCGCAGCCCGTACGCCCACGCCCGCATCGTGTCGATCGACACGTCCGCTGCGGAGGCGCACCCCAAGGTCCGGGCGGTGATCACCGGGGCGACGCTCGAGGGCCTGAACCTCGCCTGGATGCCCACGCTGTCGCACGACGTACAGGCGGTGCTGGCGACCGACAAGGTGCGTTTCCAGGGCCAGGAGGTGGCGTTCGTCGTCGCCGACGACCGGTACGCCGCGCGTGACGCGCTGGAGCTGATCGACGTCGAGTACGAACCGCTCCCGCCGGTCATGGACGCGACGAAGGCGCTCGATCCGGACGCCGCCGTGATCCGTACCGACATCGAGGGCAAGTCCGACAACCACATCTTCGACTGGGAGGCCGGGGACGCGGCCGCCTGCGACGAGGCGTTCGCGGGCGCCGAGGTCGTCGTCGAGCAGGACATGCTCTACCCGCGCGTCCACCCGGCGCCGATCGAGACGTGCGGCACGGTCGCGTCCATGGACCCGATCACCGGGAAGCTCACGGTCTGGTCGACCAACCAGGCACCGCACGCGCACCGCACGCTGTACGCGATCGTCGCGGGCATCCCCGAGCACAAGATCCAGATCATCTCGCCGGACATCGGCGGTGGGTTCGGGAACAAGGTCGGGATCTACCCGGGCTACGTGCTCGCGGTGGTCGGCTCGATCGTCACCGGCAAGCCGGTGAAATGGGTCGAGGACCGCTCGGAGAACCTGATGGCCACGGCGTTCGCCCGCGACTACCACATGAAGGGCCGGATCGCCGCCACCAAGGACGGCAAGATCCTCGCGGTGCAGGTCGACGTCCTCGCCGACCACGGGGCGTTCAACGGCACCGCGCAGCCCACCAAGTTCCCCGCCGGCTTCTTCCACATCTTCACCGGTTCGTACGACCTGCAGGCCGCGCACTGCAAGGTGACGGGCGTCTACACGAACAAGGCGCCCGGAGGGGTCGCGTACGCGTGCTCCTTCCGGATCACCGAGGCGGTCTACCTCGTCGAGCGGATGGTCGACGTCCTCGCGTACGAGCTGGGCGTCGACGCGGGCGAGTTGCGCATGAAGAACCTGTTGCGCCCCGAGCAGTTCCCGTACACCTCCAAGACCGGTTGGGAGTACGACTCCGGGGACTACCCGCGCGCGCTGCGCAAGGCGATGGAGATCGCCGGGTACGACGAGCTGCGCAAGGAGCAGGCGGAGAAGCGCGAGCGCGGCGAGCTGATGGGGATCGGCATCAGCTTCTTCACCGAGGGCGTGGGCGCCGGCCCGCGCAAGCACATGGACATCCTCGGGCTCGGGATGGCGGACGGCTCCGAGCTGCGCGTGCACCCCACCGGCAAGGCTCAGCTGCGGGTCAGCTGCCAGACCCAGGGCCAAGGGCACGAGACGACGTTCGCGCAGATCGTCGCCCACGAGCTCGGTATCCCGCCGGAGGACGTCGAGGTGATCCATGGCGACACCGACAACACGCCGTTCGGCCTCGGCACGTACGGGTCGCGCTCCACCCCGGTGTCCGGGGCGGCGGCCGCCGTCGTCTCGCGCCGGGTGCGCGACAAGGCGCGGATCGTCGCGGCGGCCGCACTCGAGTGCTCGCCGGACGACCTGGAGTGGACCCAGGGCCGCTGGTCGGTGAAGGGCGACCCGGAGCAGGGCCGGACGATCCAGGAGATCGCGATGCTCTCGCACGGCTCGCTGGAGCTGCCGGAGGGCGTGGAGGGTCACCTCGACGCGTCGGTCGTCTACAACCCGCCGAACCTGACCTACCCGTTCGGGGCGTACATCTGCGTCGTCGACGTCGATGCGGACACCGGCAAGGTGCACGTACGGCGCTTCATCGCGGTCGACGACTGCGGCAACCGCATCAACCCGATGATCGTCGAGGGGCAGATCCACGGCGGTCTCGCCGAGGGCGTCGGGATGGCGCTGATGCAGGCGATCGCGTTCGACGAGGACGGCAACTGCCTGGGTGGCTCGTTCCTGGACTACCTGCTGCCGACCGCGCTCGAGTGCCCGTCCTGGGAGACCGGCGCCACCGTCACCCCGTCCCCGCACCACCCGCTGGGGGCCAAGGGTGTCGGGGAGTCGGCCACCGTCGGGTCGCCGCCCGCGGTGGTGAACGCGGTGATCGACGCGCTCAAGCCGTACGGCGTGCGGCACGCCGACATGCCCTTGACCCCGTGCCAGGTGTGGTTGGCGATGCAGGGCCGGCCGGCGCGTACCGACCTCGCGCTGACCTGAGGCGATGCACCGCGAGATCGAGGAGCGGGCGCGCGAGCTGACGCGGCACAAGGTGCCGTACGTCCACGCGCGCGTCGTGCTCGCCGAGCGGCCGACCTCGGCCAAGCCCGGCGACGAGGCGCTGGTACTCGCGGACGGGACGATGATCGGCTTCGTTGGCGGCACGTGCGGTGAGACGACGATCCGGTCCCAGGGTCTTTCGCTGCTCGAGTCCGGGGAGTCGGTGCTGCTGCGGATCACCCCGGAGCCGGAACCGGCGCAACCGGGCAAGGTGACGGTCGTCAACGAGTGCCTGTCCGGGGGCACCTTCGAGGTGTTCCTCGAGCCGGTGCTGCCCCCGGCGACCCTCGTCGTCGTCGGCGCCTCGCCGATCGCCGTCGCCCTGCGGCGGGTCGCGGCGGCGGCCGGGTTCGACGTGGCCGAACTGCAGGGGACGGACCTCGCCACCGCCACCGCGGTCGTCATCGCCTCGCACGGCCGCGACGAGGCGGACCCGCTGTTGGCTGCCGTACGGGCCGGGGTGCCCTACGTCGCATTGGTCGCCAGTCCGCGGCGCGGCGCCGGGGTGCTGGCCGACCTCGACCTGACGGCGGAGGAGCGGCGCCGCATCCGCACCCCGGCGGGACTCGACATCGGGGCCCGCACCGCGCCGGAGGTCGCGATCTCGATCCTGGCGCAGCTGGTCGCCGACCGGCCCCGGCCGGCGGGCCGGCAGGCGGCCGACGATGACGCAGCCGCAGCGGGCGGTGTAACAACCGCGCCGGATGCCGGGAGCGGTCCGCCCGCGCGTGCTGTCAGCGGTTCTCTGGATGTGGCAACGGGTTCTCGAGGGGTCGGGAATGCGACCGATCCGGTGTGCGGCATGCAGGTGGCGATGGTTGCGGCATCGCTGCATTTCGATGTCCCCTCCGGTGCCCACGCCGGAGAGCGGTATTGGTTCTGCGGGCCAGGCTGCCTGCGTGCCTTCGCTGCTGACCCCGCCGCCTACCTGCCAGGCTGACCCGGACCCCCCGGCGCCGAATCGGAGAGAGCAGGCACGCAAGCTCGGCGGCCTCCACGGTGATCGACCGCAGTCGAATCATTCGTGCCCGGCCGAGTACTCGGTGGTCGAGCGTAGTCGAGACCATGAAAACCGTGCTGTCGCCACAGAAACAACGGCCACAACCACACGTCGGTCGAGCGCAGTCGAGCCGGGTGGCGCGTCCGTCGGCGCATGAAAGATCGGGCGAGTACTCGGTGGTCGAGCGTAGTCGAGATCACGCAAACCATGCTGTCGCTACAGAAACAACGGCCGCAACCACCCGCTGGTCGAGCGTAGTCGAGACCATGCGCGCCATGTGGTCTCGACTACGCTCGACCACCGAGGGGTCACCCGGGTCCAGATCGTTGGGGCGGACAGTCTCGCCTGCGCTCGACCACCGAGGGCCACCCGGCGCTGATCACTGGGGCAGACATGGTCTCGACTGCGTCGGCTACCGGGCGGTGGGTACCTGGGAGGGTGAGAACCGAAAGAACATCAACGGTTTCGGTTGGTGGCGCGCGGGCCCTTCTTCAGGGCCGGTTTCGTCGCGGTGGGGCGATGAACTCCCAGTAGTCGGCGACCAGGGGGCTGACCCCGGACCGGGCGACGATCTTCCACTGGCCGTCGTGAACCATCCGATGGTGACGAGGGCAGAGAAGGATCAGGTTGTCCGGGTTGGTCTCTCCGCCCAACCACCATTCCAGGACGTGGTGCGGGTGGCAGCGGGAGACGTCGGCGTAGCAACCCGGGAAGCGACAATGACGATCTCGAAGGGTGAGCATCCGCCACACCCGCGGGGTGACGTGCCGGTGCTCCCGACCCAGCCAGAGCACCTCCCGCGACGCCCCGCGCAACCTGGCGGCGAGGGTGGAGAGCAGGTCCCCGTCAGCGGGCACCACACCGGTGCCACGGCCGGTGGTGGCGGCGTGTTGCTCATCGAGGACGCGGGTGATCGCCAGAGTGATGTCGGCATCACAGCCCAGGCGGGCGATCGTGGAGACCGGCACCAGCGCCGGTTCGCCACCCGGCACGTCGAGGCTGCCGGTGCCGCGGCCGGCGAGCAGATCGGCCAACTCCACGGTCAGCACGAGGTGCGGGCGTACCCCGTGGGCGGTGCCGGCCTTGCCGTCGTCGAGGAACTGGCGGGCCAGCTCCACCAACGCCAACGCCCGCAAATGGTCGGCTTTGCCCCGCTGCACCCCACCGCTGCCGCCGTTCTTCGCGGCGGCGATGGCGGCGTCGGTCGCCTGCTGGTCGATCTCACCCGTGACCGGGTCCAGGACCGGCTGCGGACCCAGCGTCCCGTCCCGGTACCAGCGGTCCACGATCCGGTCCAGGGCGGTACTCAGCAGGGCGTCGGACTCGGCTGAGAGCA
>JAFIHG010000055.1 GCA_017848795.1 Candidatus Nanopelagicales bacterium
CAGTTCGGATTGGGGTCTGCAACTCGACCCCATGAAGTCGGAGTCGCTAGTAATCGCAGATCAGCAACGCTGCGGTGAATACGTTCCCGGGCCTTGTACACACCGCCCGTCACGTCACGAAAGTCGGTAACACCCGAAGCCAGTGGCCCAACCCTCGGGAGGGAGCTGTCGAAGGTGGGATCGGCGATTGGGACGAAGTCGTAACAAGGTAGCCGTACCGGAAGGTGCGGCTGGATCACCTCCTTTCTAAGGAGCACCTGGTCCGTGTCCGGTCCACCGGCCGCGGATCCAGAACCCTCACGTGCAGGCACACGTCCTGCCGAGGGGCTCATGGGTGGAACATCGATTGTGGTCGCCGAACCTGCACCGCGCGCTCGAGTACGGCCCTTCGGGGCACGGAAAGCACGCGTGGGGCGGCACGGCGGCCAGCACACTGTTGGGTCCTGAGGGATCGGGCGACCGCTCTCTCGTGACCGCCTCGCCGGCAGCGCCGGCGACGGTCGGGGCCGCGGATCCGGGTTCGAACCACTCGCTACGGCGAGCAGGCGCCCGGCGAACCGGCGTCCCGCCCGTATCTTGAGAACTGCACAGTGGACGCGAGCATCAAATCTTTGTAGCCAAGTTATTAAGGGCGCACGGTGGATGCCTTGGCACCAGAAGCCGAAGAAGGACGTTGGAGCCTGCGAAAAGCCTCGGGGAGTTGGCAACCGAACTTTGATCCGGGGATGTCCGAATGGGGAAACCCGGCTGGGGTCATGCCCAGTCACCCCTGCCTGAATATATAGGGCAGGTGGAGGGAACGTGGGGAAGTGAAACATCTCAGTACCCACAGGAAGAGAAAACAACAGTGATTCCGAGAGTAGTGGCGAGCGAAATCGGAAGAGGCCAAACCGAGTCTGCGTGATAGCCGTCAGGCGTTGCAGAGTCGGGGTTGCGGGACTTGTCGACCAGTGCTGACGAACTGGTAGGGAGTAAGAAATCCGTGTCGTAGACGAAGGCCATGCGAAAGGGCCGGCACAGAGGGTAACACCCCCGTAGTCGAAACGTCACGGACTCCCGACGAGTATCCCAAGTAGCTCGGGGCCCGAGAAATCCCGAGCGAATCTGGCGGGACCACCCGCTAAGCCTAAATACTCTCTGGTGACCGATAGCGGACAAGTACCGTGAGGGAAAGGTGAAAAGTACCCCGGGAGGGGAGTGAAATAGTACCTGAAACCGTGTGCCTACAAGCCGTGGGAGCGTCTTGAGTCCTTTGGGGCTCTCCGTGACCGCGTGCCTTTTGAAGAATGAGCCTGCGAGTTAGCGATACGTGGCGAGGTTAACCCGTGAGGGGCAGCCGTAGCGAAAGCGAGTCCGAACAGGGCGATCATAGTCGCGTGTCCTAGACCCGAAGCGGAGTGATCTACCCATGGCCAGGGTGAAGCGCGTGTAAGAGCGCGTGGAGGCCCGAACCCACCTAGGTTGAAAACTGGGGGGATGAGCTGTGGGTAGGGGTGAAAGGCCAATCAAACTCCGTGATAGCTGGTTCTCCCCGAAATGCATTTAGGTGCAGCGTCATGCGTTTCTTCCCGGAGGTAGAGCACTGGATGGGCTAGGGGGCCGACAAGCTTACTGAACTCAACCAAACTCCGAATGCCGGTAAGTGAGAGCATGGCAGTGAGACTGCGGGGGATAAGCTCCGTAGTCGAGAGGGAAACAGCCCAGAACACCAACTAAGGCCCCCAAGCGTGTGCTAAGTGGAAAAGGATGTGGAGTCGCACAGACAACCAGGAGGTTGGCTTAGAAGCAGCCACCCTTGAAAGAGTGCGTAATAGCTCACTGGTCAAGTAATTCCGCGCCGACAATGTAGCGGGGCTCAAGCACACCGCCGAAGTTGTGTCATTCACACTGATTCCCAGGCCTGGCGACAGGTCCAGGGGTGTGGATGGGTAGGGGAGCGTCGTGTGGCCAGCGAAGCGGCGGGGTGGCCCCGGCGGGGAGGCCACACGAGTGAGAATGCAGGCATGAGTAGCGAAAGACGAGTGAGAAACTCGTCCGCCGAATGATCAAGGGTTCCAGGGTCAAGCTAATCTGCCCTGGGTGAGTCGGGACCTAAGGCGAGGCCGACAGGCGTAGTCGATGGACAACGGGTTGATATTCCCGTACCCGTGGCAGCGCGACCATGCCGAACCCGGCGATGCTAACCGCCCGAACCTGGGCGGCTCCTTCGGGAGCTGTTCGGGGGAGCGCGGGACCCGTTCCGGTAGTAGGCAAGCAATGGGGTGACGCAGGAAGGCAGCCCAGCCCGGGCGATGGTAGTCCCGGGGTAAGGATGTAGGGCGAGACGTAGGCAAATCCGCGTCTCACGTGCCTGAGATCCGACGCCGAGCCGATTACGGCGAAGTGGGTGATCCTATGCTGTCGAGAAAAGCCTCTAGCGAGTGCTGTTGCGGCCCGTACCCCAAACCGACACAGGTGATCAGGTAGAGAATACCAAGGCGATCGGGCGAACTATGGTTAAGGAACTCGGCAAAATGCCCCCGTAACTTCGGGAGAAGGGGGGCCGTGGCTGGTGACGGGACTTGCTCCCCGAGCTGGTCGTGGCCGCAGAGACCAGGCTGAAGCGACTGTTTACTAAAAACACAGGTCCATGCCAAGTCGCAAGACGATGTATATGGACTGACGCCTGCCCGGTGCTGGAACGTTAAGGGGACGGGTCAGCGCGCAAGCGCGAAGCTCAGAACTTAAGCGCCAGTAAACGGCGGTGGTAACTATAACCATCCTAAGGTAGCGAAATTCCTTGTCGGGTAAGTTCCGACCTGCACGAATGGCGTAACGACTTCAGCGCTGTCTCAACCATAGACCCGGCGAAATTGCACTACGAGTAAAGATGCTCGTTACGCGCGGCAGGACGGAAAGACCCCGGGACCTTTACTATAGCTTGATATTGGTGTTCGATTCGACTTGTGTAGGATAGGTGGGAGACTGTGAAGCAGGGACGTCAGTTCTTGTGGAGTCGTCCTTGAAATACCACTCTGGTCGAGTTGGATGTCTAACCTAGGTCCGTGATCCGGATCAGGGACAGTGTCTGGTGGGTAGTTTAACTGGGGCGGTTGCCTCCTAAAGAGTAACGGAGGCGCCCAAAGGTTCCCTCAGCCTGGTTGGCAATCAGGTGTCGAGTGCAAGTGCACAAGGGAGCTTGACTGTGAGACTGACAGGTCGAGCAGGGACGAAAGTCGGGACTAGTGATCCGGCACCGGCAAGTGGAAGCGGTGTCGCTCAACGGATAAAAGGTACCCCGGGGATAACAGGCTGATCTTCCCCAAGAGTCCATATCGACGGGATGGTTTGGCACCTCGATGTCGGCTCGTCGCATCCTGGGGCTGGAGTAGGTCCCAAGGGTTGGGCTGTTCGCCCATTAAAGCGGTACGCGAGCTGGGTTTAGAACGTCGTGAGACAGTTCGGTCCCTATCCGCCGTGCGCGTAAGAGTCTTGAGAAGGGCTGTCCCTAGTACGAGAGGACCGGGACGGACCAACCTCTGGTCTGCCAGTTGTTCTGCCAAGAGCACGGCTGGTTAGCTACGTTGGGAAGGGATAACCGCTGAAAGCATCTAAGTGGGAAGCTCGCTTCAAGATGAGGACTCTCACCGGGTAACCGGGTAAGGCCCCCAGCTAGACCACTGGGTTGATAGGCCGGAAGTGGAAGCGCGGCAACGCGTGCAGCTGACCGGTACTAATAGGCCGAGGACTTGCCTACATCAGAAGACTTCGTGCTTCGCGTCCACTGTGCGGTTCCTGAGATGCGGTCGGGGACGACCCACATCTCCATAGAGTTTCGGCGGCCATGTCGAAGGGGAAACGCCCGGCTCCATTCCGAACCCGGAAGCTAAGCCCTTCAGAGCCGATGGTACTGCGCGGGGGACCGCGTGGGAGAGCAGGACGCCGCCGGACATACTTCACGAGAAGGGGTCGCCCACCGGGCGGCCCCTTCTTGCATTCCGCGCCGCTGCCCATCGCCGGAGGTTCCGTTGGCCGACCAGGACCGCGATCGCAACGGCTCGCGCGGGGAAGGCCCGCGCCGCCGGTTCGCAGCGCGCCCCGCGGGCGGCGAGCCGGACCGGGACGAGCGCCGCCCACCGCAGCGATCGTCACAGGTGGGCCGTTCTCCGAGCGGCACTGGTCGGCGGGCCGGCGGGCGGCCGGGCGCCGGTGCCGAGCGGCGGGGCAGCGGGCGCACGTCGCGGGACGGCGACCGGCGTGGTGGGCGGCGTGACGCCGCTTCCGGATCGCGCGCGAGCAAGGACAGCCGGGAACGCCCCGGTGCACGCCCGAAACCGCGGGAGGGCGTGGGGGGGCCCCCGATCGATCCGGACGTGACGGGACGCGAACTGGATCGAGAGGTGCGCGAGCAGTTGCGCACGCTCTCGCGTGAGGCGGCCGAGACCGTGGCCCAGCACCTGGTGATGAGTGCCCGGCTTATCGACGAGGACCCGGGGGCCGCGTGGGCCCACGCGCGGACCGCGGTCGGGCGTGGGGGCCGGCTTGCAGTCGTGCGGGAGGCGGCCGGCATCGCCGCCTACCGTGCGGGCGAGTACGGCGAGGCGCTGGCGCAACTGCGCGCCGCGCGCCGGCTCTCCGGGTCCGAGGCGTACCTGCCGATCATGGCCGACTGTGAACGGGGTCTGGGCCGTCCCGAACGCGCCCTGGCGCTGGCGGGAGGCCCGGAGGCCGCAGCGCTCGATCGGGCCGGGCAGGTCGAGTTGCGCATCGTTGCGGCTGGTGCCCGCAGCGACCTCGGCCAGCAGGACGCGGCGCTCGTCACGCTGCAGTGCCCGGAGCTCGCGAGCAGCGCACACACCTCCGCATCGGCGCGCGTGAAGTTCGCGTACGCGGATCTGCTCGCGGCGGCCGGACGTGAGGACGAGGCGCGCAGCTGGTTCGCCCGCGCTGCCGATGCCGACGTCGCCGACGAGACGGACGCTGCCGCCCGGCTGGTCGCGCTCGGCGGTGCTCCGCGACCCGGCGACGTCGATGAGGTCGTGTGGATCGACCTCGACGACCAAGGTTCTGCACAGCAGCCCGACCGGTAACGCTGTCCACAGCATGCCTGCGCCGCACCTTCGGTGGCGGCGGCGCGCTGCCAACATCGCAGCGAGCGCGCGAGGTCGCGACAGCGGAGGGAGCAGCGATGAGCAGGTCGAAGACGCACGACGCGCAGGGCACTGGCACTGGCACTGGCGGCGGGGGCCGGCCACCGGACGAAGTCCGCAACGAGGTCGTCCTCGTCGGCCGGCTGGCCGCGCCCGGCCAGGAGCGGACCTTGCCGTCCGGTGACCGCCTCGTGGCCTTCCGGCTCGTCGTGCCGCGACCGCGGCCGGGGCGGACCGCACAGCGACGTGCTAGCGGGGTCGACACGATCGACTGCAGCGCCTGGTCGGTCACCGGGCGCAGGCAGGTCCTCGGCTGGGCCACCGGCGACGTCGTCCAGGTGAGCGGCGCGCTGCGCAGGCGCTTCTGGCGCGGCCCTGGCGGGGCTCCGGCAAGCCGCTACGAAGTCGAGGTGGACCGGGCTCGGCGGGTGCGACGTGCCACCATGGACGGGTGATCCGGGAGCCGAGTCGACCCGCCGGGGACACGTACGACTGGTTCCGGCGCGCGCGCACGTTGCACGACGAGGGGAACCCGGCCGCGGCCGCCGAGTTGCTCGCGCACGCCGCACAGCAGGAACCCGCTGCGCGGTCGGTGCGGGAGGCGTGGGCGCGTGCTCTGTACGACTCCAAGCGTTACGAGCAGGCCGCGCAGGAGTTCCTGCAGCTCGTGGAGCAGGCACCCGACGACCACTACGCGCACTTCGGTGCCGGGATGTCGCTGTGGCGCCTGCAACGGTTCACTGCGGCCAGCGAGCACCTCACGATGGCGGCTGCGATGCGCCCTGCGCGCACCGAGTACGTCCAGGCGCGCCAGCAGGTCCGGGCGACTCTGGCGGCGCGTGCCGAGGCGGGCATGCCCCTCGACGGGCCGTTGACCGCGGGGGTAACGGCCGACCCGCCCGCCGCCGTACCCGAGCCCGCACCTTCGCGTGACGACGGCGCAGACGCCGCCGCTCCCGTCCTCACCGCGCAGGCACTGCACCGCACGTACGACACGGCGCTGCTCGACCTCGACGGCGTCGTGTACCGCGGCGAGCACCCGGTACGCCACGCGGTCAGCTGCATCCGCGCCGCACGCTCCGCGGGGATGCGGACGGCGTACGTCACGAACAACGCCAGCCGCACCCCGGAGCAGGTCGCGCAGGCGCTGCGCGGCATGGGGCTGGAGTTGTCGGACGCCGACGTCGTCACCTCCGCCCAGGCCGGTGCGCGCCTCGTCGCCGACCGGGTGGAGGGCGGCGCGCGCGTGCTCGCCGTCGGCGGGCCCGGCGTCGCGGCGGCGCTGCAGGAGTGCGGCCTGCGGCCGGTCGCGGCCGGCGCGGACGAGGAGCTGGATGTTGCGGCCGTGATGATGGGGTTCGGGCGCGAGGTGAGCTGGCAGCACCTCGCCGCCGCTTCGTACGCCGTCGCTGCAGGAGCCCTGTTCGTCGCGACCAACACCGACCTCACGTACCCGAGCGCCCGCGGCATCGCACCGGGCAACGGCACGCTGGTGGCAGCGGTCGTGCACGCGACCGGCCGGGAACCGCTCGTCGCGGGCAAGCCGCACGAGCCGCTGCTGCACTACTCGGTCGACCGCACCGCAGCGGCCCGCCCGCTCGTCGTCGGGGACCGGTTGGACACCGACATCGAAGCTGCCCACGGGATCGACGCGGCGAGCCTGCTGGTGCTCACCGGCGTCACCGACGTCCCGACGCTGCTGCACGCCCGCCCAGAGCACCGCCCGACCTACCTCGCGGCGGACCTGCGCGGACTGCTGGCCCGGGGGCGCACGCTGCGTACGGACAGCGCGGCTCAGGTCGGCGACGACGGCCGGCTACGGCTCGCGGGACCCACCGAACCGGCCGATCCGCTGCGGCGGCTGCGGGCGGCGGCCGCCGCATGCTGGGCACACGCCGACACCGGCGGCGCCCCGGCGCTCCCGGACGACGTGCGGGCCGAACTCGAGGCCGACGTGCGCCTCGCCCTCGAGCACTGACCACCGGCCGCGGCTCACAGGAAGCGGCGCAACTCCAGCAGCACCCATGGGCTCGCCGCGACCCGTACGCGCCCGGTCGCCCACGCCGTGGCGAAGCCGAGCTTGCCGGCGAGCAGGTCGTGCAGCCGCTGGGAGGTCATGGTGAACCTGGCGTCCGCCTTGGGGGCGGCGCCCACCTCGTACTCCTCGAGGTCGACGAAGCGTCCGCCCTCCAACCGGGCGTGGAACTCCCGACGCACATCTGTCAGCACGAGCAGCACGGAACGCTCCGGGATCCGCCGACGGGTGTCCTCGTCGACGGCGGCGAGCCGTCGGTCCAGTTCGGCGACCGCCTCCCGCACCCGGGCGAGGTCCTCGGGCGGTTCCAGCTCGCTCATCAGCACCACCTCGCGGAGGCCGTTCGTCCGGCTCGGCGGACGCACGTCTGCCGACGGCACGGTAGCGTTCGAGGCGGACGTGGTCATCGACGGCCGCGCCGCTCGACCGACCGAGGGGTGAACATGCTGGACGCGGTACGGGGTTACCTCCAGCTCGCGAGCGGGCTGACCGAGGTCACGCTCAACAAGGCGCGGGAGGTCGCGCAGTCGCTGCTCTCCGGTGATCTCGCGGCGGTCGTCTCGGAGCGCGACTCGGCCACTGACGCGGCGCGGACCGTCGGTGCGCAGGTGCAGGATCTTGCCGACGACATCGTGAACCAGGCGACCGCGAACCGTGAACTGCTCATCGGGCTGATCCGCACCGAGATCGATCGGGCGGCGGGCCGGCTCGGTTTCGTCCGGGAGGAGGAGCTCGCAGCCCTGCGCCGTCAGGTGCAACGCCTGGAGGAACAGGTCCACGCCCGAGCCGGTGCCGCGGCTCCGGCCCGGCCGGCCGCGCCGCGCAAGGCGCCGGTCAAGAAGAAGGCGGCACCCGCCGCCCCGTCGGCTGCGAAGAAGGCTGCGAAGAAGGTGCCGGCCACCAAGCGCGCCCCCGGTGTGCCGGGGCCGACGACACCGGAGCGCGGATCGCGGCCCGAGCCGCGCGAGCCGTGAACGGCGAGCAGGTCCGTCCGGGACCGGCCGAAGACCCTGCAACGCACCCAAGTGACTCCGGCGAGCCACCGGGTGACTGCGCGGAGCAACCCGGCGACGACTTCGCCGACCTCGACGCGGTGCCCGAGTCCGGCGATCCCCGTGTCGACGCCGCGACGGCCCGGCTCGCCGACCTCAGCGCGCTGCCGCTCGCGGAGCAGCTGCCGGTCTACCAGGACGTCCACCGGCGGTTGCACGGCGTGCTGGCCGACCTCGACGTGAGCTGACCCGCCGGTGGCCCGCCGCCGCATCGACGCCGAGCTGGTGCGGCGGGGACTGGCACGCAGCCGCGAGCACGCGCAGGCGCTGCTCGACAGCGGGCGGGTGCTCGTCGCCGGCGTTCCGGCCACCAAACCCGCGACCCAGGTCTCCGGCGAAGTGAGCATCGTCGTGACCGCCGACGACGGCGCGGTCGACTACGTCTCGCGCGGCGCCCACAAACTGGCCGGCGCTCTGGACGCCCTCGACC
Organism: Candidatus Nanopelagicales bacterium; assembly: GCA_017848795.1. Taxonomy (GTDB): domain Bacteria; phylum Actinomycetota; class Actinomycetes; order S36-B12; family CAIYMF01; genus JAFIHG01. Next base: position 8,647 of record JAFIHG010000055.1, read on the forward strand.
TCGACGTGACGGGCCGTCTCGCCCTCGACGCCGGTGCGAGCACCGGCGGTTTCACCGACGTGCTGCTGCGCCGCGGCGTACGGGAGGTCCTCGCCGTGGATGTCGGGTACGGCCAGCTCGCCTGGTCGATCCGTACCGATCCCCGCGTCCATGTGCTCGACCGCACCAACGTGCGCGGCCTCGACGCCGCCGCGCTGCCGTACCGCCCCGACCTGGTGGTCGCGGACCTGTCGTTCATCTCGCTGGCTCTCGTGCTGCCGGCGCTCGTCGCACTCGCGGCGCCCGATCCCGACCTGCTGCTGCTGGTCAAACCGCAGTTCGAGGTGGGCCGCGAGCGCGTCGGCCGCGGCGGGGTGGTGCGGGACCCGGCCCTGCGGGCCGAAGCGGTCCGTAAGATCGCCTCGGCCGGTGAGGGCGCCGGGGTGGGGACTCGCGGTGTCGTCGCGAGCCCCCTGCCGGGGCCGAGCGGGAACGTCGAGTACTTCCTCTGGTTGCGGCGCGGCTCGCCACCGGCGGATCCGGACGACGTACGCCGCGCGATCGAGGAGGGCCCGCAGTGAGCCGGTCGGTCCTGCTCGTGACGCACGGCGGCCGCCCCGAAGCGGTCGCGCTCGCGGGGCGGGTCGCTGCCTCGTTGACCGGTGCCGGGCTGACGGTGCGCGCGCCGGTCGACGACCTGGCAGAGACCGGGCCGATGGAGGTCGACCCGGCCGCCGACCCGGCCGCCGCCTCCGCCGGCTGCGAGCTCGTCGTGGTGCTGGGCGGCGACGGGACCATCCTGCGCGGTGCCGAGCTCGCCCGGCCGCACGACGTGCCCCTGCTCGGGGTGAACCTGGGCCACGTCGGGTTCCTCGCCGAGGCGGAGGTGGAACAGGTCGAGGCCGTCGTCGCGGCGATCGTCGAGCGTAAGTGGGCGGTCGAGGAACGCATGACCCTCGGTGTCCAGGCGCGGGTGGGCACGAAGACCATCGCGGTCGACTGGGCCGTCAACGAGGTCAGCGTCGAGAAGGCGGCCCGCGAGCGCATGCTCGAGGTCGTCCTCGAGGTCGACGACCGCCCGCTGTCCCGCTGGGGGTGCGACGGGGTGGTGGTTGCGACCCCGACCGGGTCGACGGCGTACGCGTTCTCGGCCGGCGGCCCGATCGTGTGGCCCGAGGTCGAGGCGGCGCTGGTCGTGCCGATCAGCGCGCACGCCCTGTTCGCCCGCCCGCTGGTCGTCGCGCCGACCTGCACGGTGGCACTGGAGATCCAGCCGGCCACCCCCGGCGGCGTGCTCTGGTGCGACGGGCGACGCAGCTACGAGCTGCCGCCGGGCAGCCGGATCGAGGTGTGCCGCGACCCGCGGCCGGTCCGGCTCGCGCGGCTGCACGCCGCGCCCTTCACCGACCGGCTCGTCGCGAAGTTCGAGCTGCCCGTCCACGGCTGGCGCGGCGCGCGCCGGCGCCGCCCGACATGATCGAGCAGATCCGGATCCAGGGACTCGGCGTCATCGCCGACGCGGTCCTCGAGCCGCACCCCGGGTTCACCGCGCTCACCGGGGAGACCGGCGCCGGCAAGACGATGGTGCTCAGCGGCCTGGACCTGCTGCTCGGCGGCCAGGCGGAGACCGGTCTGGTGCGCTCGACCAGCACCGGACAGGACGGGGCCGGCGGCCGCGCCGAGGTCGAGGGGGTCTTCGTCGTCCCTGCTGACGGCGCGGCGGCCGTCCGCGTGCGCGAGGCAGGGGGCGAGCTCGACGACGGCACGCTGCTCGTGGCGCGTACGGTCAGTGCCCAGGGCCGCAGCCGGGCGTACGCCGGTGGGCGCACCGTGCCGGCAGCGCTGCTCGCGCAGCTGGCCCCGGACCTCGTCGCGGTGCACTCGCAGAGCCAGCAGTTGCGCCTGCTGCAGCCGGCCGCGGCGCGCGAGGCCCTGGACCGGTACGGCGGCGCAACGGTCGCCGAACCGTACGCCGCGTACCGCTCCGCCTGGGACGCGCTGCGTGCGGTCCGCAGCGAACTCGCCTCCGTCGTGGACTCCGCGCGCGAACGGTTGCGGGAGGCCGACCTGCTGCGGCACGGGCTGCAGGAGATCGCCGCCGTCGAGCCGGTGCCCGGTGAGGACGAGGCGCTGCGCGCCGAGGCTGAGCGGCTCGCGCACGCGGAGGCGCTGCGTACGGCCGCCGCGACGGCGCACGCCCAGCTCAACCGCGACGACGCGTACGCCTCCCACCCCGATGTGGCCACCCTGCTCGGGTCGGCCCGTCATGCGCTCGACGGGCAGCGCGCGTACGACCCGGCGCTGGCCCGGCTCGCGGACCGGGCGGCCGAGCTCGGCGCGCTCGCTGCCGATCTGGCCACCGACCTCGCCACGTATACCGCCGCCGTCGAGACCGACCCGGCGCGGCTGGCCGCGGTCGAGGAACGGCGCGCCGCCCTGCTGGGGCTGCTGCGCCGTTACGGCGACTCGCTCGACGAGGTGCTCACCTGGGCCGAGACGGCGGCCGCCCGGCTCGCCGAGCTCGACGGTGACGACGACCGCATCGCGGCCTTGCAAGACGAGGAGCGCACGCTCTGTGCGCGGCTCGCCGAGCACGGCGCTGCACTGGGCGCAGCGCGCGCCGCCGCCGCGGAACGGTTCGGGCCGGCGGTGAGCGCGGAGCTCGCGGCGCTGGCCATGCCGCACGCCACCCTGCAGGTCGCGCTGCGGCCCCGGGAGGAACCCGGTCCGCACGGCCAGGAGGACGTCGAGCTGCTGCTGACCCCGCACACCGGTGCGGAGCCCGGACCGCTCGGGGTCGTCGCGTCCGGTGGTGAGCGTTCCCGGCTGATGCTCGCCATCGAGGTGGTGCTCGCCGGCTCGCAGCCGGTGCCGGCGATGGTGTTCGACGAGGTGGACGCCGGTATCGGCGGGCGGGCCGCGGTCGAGGTCGGGCGGCGGCTGGCCCGCTTGGCCCGCACCACGCAGGTGCTGGTCGTGACGCACCTGCCGCAGGTCGCCGCGTTCGCGGATCTGCAGGTGGTGGTCGAGAAGGCCGCCGACGGCGGCGTGACCCGTTCCGGGCTGCATCCCGTGCAGGGCCGCGACCGGGTGCGCGAACTGGCCCGGATGCTGGCCGGCCTCGACGAGTCCCGTACCGCGGCCGAGCACGCCAAGGAACTGCTCGCGCTCGCCGAGCAGGAGCGCGCGCAGCCGCGCGCGTCCGCCCGGCGCAGCACGACACGCAAGATGACGACGACAAGGAGGACCTCGTGACCGGAGAGTCGAACCCCGCCGCGCCATCGCCGGTTTTCGCGTTCGCCGATCGGGTGGTGGAACAGACGGCCGCCGCCGACCCCGTCGCCGCGACGTTCATGGGCGTGGCCGGGTACGGCGACCGCGTGACCGACTACGGTCCGGACGCCGTGGACGCGCGGGCGGCGCAGGATCGCGCCTGGTTCAGCGAGCTCGATGCCCTGCCGGTGAGGGGCGAGGAGGACCGGCTCGCCGTCGCGGTGCTGCGGGAACGGCTCGGTGCACGGCTGGCCGTGCACGAGGTGGGCGAGTCACGACGGGACATCAACGTGCTCGCCAGCCCGCCGCAGCTGCTGCGCCTGGTGTTCACCCTGATGCCGACCACCACCGACGAGGACTGGTCCGACATCGCATCGCGGCTCGCGGCGCTTCCCGACGCGCTCGCCTCGGTCCGCTCGTCGTACCGCGCCGGCATCGACGCGGGCGTGCTCCCGGCGCGCCGCCAGGTGCTGGGTGTCGCGCACACCCTCGCGGTGACCGCCGGGCGGCTCGCGGAGGGCGACGAGCCGCCGGCCTCCTGGTTCGCGGGACTGGTGGCCGGCTACGCGGGCAGCGACGAGGGTCTGCGCGCCCGGCTGACGAGCGGTGCGCGCGCCGCCACCGCGGCGTACGGCGAGCTCGAGGACTGGCTGCGCCACACGTACGCGCCGGCGGCGACCGAGACGGACGCGGTCGGCGAGGAGCGCTACCGGGTGCTCGCCCGCGTCTACACCGGAGCGGACCTGGACCTGCACGAGACGTACGCCTGGGGTTGGGAGGAGCTCGGGCGGCTGCACGAACGGATGACCCGCTGCGCCGCCCAGCTGTACGGCGGGACGACGCCGGCGCGCGCGGCAGCGCTGCTGAACGAGGACCCGCAGCACACCATCGAAGGTGCCGAGGCGACGCGCGAGTGGCTGCAGCGCATCACCGACGAGACGATCGCGTCGTTCGACGGGCGCTACTTCGACATCCCCGAACCGTTGCGGCGCTGCGAGGCGATGATCGCGCCACCGGGCGGCGCCGCCGCACCCTTCTACACCCCGCCATCGGAGGACTTCTCGCGGCCGGGCCGCACCTGGCTGCCCGCCGCCGGCCAGACACGGTTCCGCGCCTGGTGGCTGCTGTCGGTCTGGTACCACGAGGCGGTGCCGGGTCACCACCTGCAGATCGGGTACGCCGTGGCGCAGCGCGACCGGCTCTCGCGCTTCCAGCGGCTCGAGACCGTGTCCGGGCACGCCGAGGGCTGGGCGCTCTACGCCGAACGGCTGATGGACGAGCTCGGCTACTTCGACACCCCCGCGGTCGAGCTCGGCTACCTGTCCGCGCAGGCGATGCGTGCGGTACGGGTCATCCTCGACATCGGGCTGCACCTCGAACTGCCGGTGCCCGCGGGCGCCGATCCGGCGCTGCTCGACGGGGTCGACGGGCTGGCACCGGGCAGCCGGTGGACTCCCGAGCTGGCACGCGCGTTCCTCTCGACGCGCGGGCTGCTGCCGGAGGACTTCGCCGCGAGCGAGGTCGACCGTTACCTCGGGCTGCCCGGTCAGGCGATCTCCTACAAGGTGGGGGAGCGGGTCTGGCTGCAGGTGCGCGAGCGGGCGCGGCAGGCGGCCGGTGACGGCTTCGACCTCAAGACCTGGCACATGAAGGCACTCGCTCTCGGATCCGTCGGCCTCGACCTGCTGCGCGCCGAACTCGGCTGACCCCGGCGAACGGCAGACGTGGCGCGTTTGGCGCCGGGTCGGGCGATCCTTACCCTTGTCCGGTGCCGATCGCCGCCCGCCCCGCGGCGCCCCGCAGGCAGGGCACAGTCGTAGCCGCGGGAGTCGTGCGGCGCGACATCCAGGGGCTGCGCGCGGTCGCCGTCGCGCTCGTCGTGCTGTTCCACCTGTGGCCGGGGCGGGTACGCGGTGGTTTCGTCGGGGTCGACGTGTTCCTGGTGGTGTCGGGCTTCCTGATCACCTCGCACCTGCTGCGCCGCCCGCCGCGCACGTGGCACGACCTCGGCGAGTTCTGGGGTCGCCGGATCCGCCGGTTGCTGCCGGCCGCGTTCCTCGTGCTGCTCGTCACCCTCGCGGGCTCCCGGCTCGTGCTGCCGCACACCCAGTGGGAGGCGGCCGCCCGGGAGACGGTCGCGGCCGGGTTCTACGTCGAGAACTGGTCGCTCGCCGCCGGTGCTGTCGACTACCTGGCGGCCCAGGATGCGCCGAGCCCGGTGCAGCACTACTGGTCGCTGTCGGTCGAGGAGCAGTTCTACCTCGCCTGGCCGGTCCTCGTCCTCGCGCTGGTGGGTCTCGCGTTGTACCTGCGCCGACGAGCGGGCCGTCCCCTCACCGTACGCAACGGGCGGGTCCCGCTGGTGGGTCTCGGCATCCTCGTCGTCACCGGCGCCTCGTTGTGGTGGTCGGTGCACCTGACCGCTGTCGAGCCGGCCGCGGCGTACTTCGTGACGCCGACCCGGGTGTGGGAGCTCACCGCGGGCGGGCTGCTCGCCTACGTGGCGTTCGGCAGCGACGGCCTGCCCGGCCGCGGCGGCACCGTGGCCGGGCTTCTCGCGTGGACCGGGCTGGCCCTGATCGGCTGGTCGGCGCTGACGATGAGCGCTGCGACCGCGTTCCCCGGGATCGCCGCCGCCGTCCCGGTCGGGGGAGCGGTGCTGTTCCTCGCTGCCCGCAGCGAGCACGGGCCGTGGTCGCCGACCCGCATCCTCGGCACCCGCGGCGGCCAATGGCTCGGCGACGTGTCGTACTCGGTGTACCTGTGGCACTGGCCGCTCATCGTGCTGACGCCCTACCTGCTCGACCGCGCGCTGCGCTGGCCCGAGAAGCTCCTCCTGCTCGCGGTGACCGCGCTGCTCGCCGGCCTGACGAAGCGGTACGTGGAGGACCGCTGGCGCGGGGTCGTGCCGCTCGGGCGACCGCTGCGACGCAGCTTCGCGTTCGCGGCGGCCGGGATGGCCGTCGTGCTGCTCGCCGGTTCGCTGCTGCAGGCCGAGGTCGCGCGGGACCGCGACGCGGCAGCGGCCGCCGTACCCGTGCCCGGTCAGCCCTGCGTCGGCGCCGCCGCCCTAGCGCCCGATGCGCACTGCCCGGACGAGGGCACGCTGCGCATGGATCCGGAGATCGCGGCGGCGGACCGCTCCGCCGCGTACGCGCAGGACTGCTGGGTTCACCCCCCGTTCGACGACTACCGCACCTGCGTGTTCGGTACGCAGCGCGCCCCGGCGCGACGGATCGCGCTCGTCGGGAACTCGCACGCCGGGCACTGGCTGCCCGCGCTGCAGACCCTGGCGGCCGAACATGATTGGCAGATCACGACGTATCTGGCCTCCGCCTGCCCGGCCGCGGCCGGGCCCGTCGAGTTCCCGAGCAGCGCCTCCGGCGACGGGTGTCTCGCCTGGGGCCGGCAGGTGATGGCGGACACGACCGCAGGCGACTACGACCTGGTGATCACGGCCGAGCGCAACGTCTACCCGTTCCTCCCGTCCGGCGGTGAGAGCGAAGGGGCGGCTGCGACCCGCGCCTACGGCGACTACCTGCGGCAGTGGGCGAAGGCGGGGACACACGTGCTGGTGTTGCGTGACACCCCCTTCCCGGGCCGCAGTGTGCCCGACTGCCTGGCCGCGCACGAGGACGATCCGGCAGCGTGCGACGGGCCGCGCAGCTGGCTGCCGGACGACCCGCTGTACGAGGTCGCGCGCACGCTCCGCTCACGGCAGATCGACGAGGCGGACCTCACGCCGTACGTCTGCCTGCCCGACCGGTGCCCGGCCGTCATCGGCGGGCTCGTGGTGTACTTCGACGGCAGCCACCTGACCGCGACGTATGCGCGGACCCTGGCGCCCTATCTCGACCGGGTGCTCGAACCGCTGCTGCGCTGAAGCGCCTCGCCGAAGAAGGCGTCGACCACGCGGACCGTCGCGTGCCCGTCGTGCCGCGAGTTGAAGCGCTCGTTGAAGGCCGTGTACGCGGCGGCGTGCTCCGAACTGACGCGTGCGATGTCCCGCACGGCCGCCAGCACCTCTTGCCGGGTGCGCAGCAGCGGGCCGGGCGCGGTCGGTTCGAAGTCGAACAGGAAGCCGCGTGACTGATCCCGGTACTCCTCGAAGTCGGGGACGAAGAACAGCATCGGTCTGCCGGTCAGGGCGTAGTCGAACCGGAGCGAGGAATAGTCGAGCACCGCCAGGTCGGATGCGAGCACCAAGTCGTTGATCTCCGGGTAGTCGGTGACGTCGATGACGCCGCCGCTGCTGGCGTGCCGGTTCCTGGTGCGGGCGTTGTAGTTGTGCCCGCGCAGCAGCACGACGTACGCCGGCCCGAGCTGCTGGGCCAGCACATCGACGTCGAGGTGGTCGACGAACGCCGCCGACCACGCTCCCGTCCGCATCGAGTCGCGCCAGGTGGGGGCGTACAGCAGGACCTGCTGCTCGGGGGCGATGCCGAGCAGCTCGCGCGTCGCGCGACGCTGTCGGTCGGCGTCGGGGGCGACGAGGGCGTCGTCGCGCGGGTAGCCGGTGGCGAGGATCGGCCCCTCGTACCGATATTGCTCGCGGTAGTGGCGGTCCATCTCCGGGGTGGGGGTGATGATGACGTCCCACGCCTCGCACCGCCGGCGGACCTCGGCGTCGAGCTGGGATGGGATGAAGTTCTTGTTGCGCCAGAAGGACAATCCCATGGTCTTGAACGGGTATCCGTGGAACGTCTGCAGGAAGCGCTGGTGGGCCCGTTTTTGGAACCACGGGTCGAAGTCGATGTTGTTGCAGAGGAAACCGGCCGCTGCGAGCACCCGGTACCACTCCTTGCTCCCGATCAGCACCGGTACGGCACCCTCGGGCACCGCGACCGCGTGGTCCTCCACCCCCCAGTAGAGGGTCAACGCGGCGCCCCGTGCACGCAGTTCCTGGTGGATGGCGAGCTGGGAGTCGGTCGCAGTCTCCCCGCGGTAGCACTGGAAGAGGACGGCGTCCGGCTCCGGGGCGATGGGGGCGTCGCGGTACCACCGGCGCAGCCGCTCCTGCCCGTTGCGGCTGCGTTCGTCGTCCGAGAGCGGCGCCGCGATCTCCAGCTGCAGGCGCCCGCGCGCGGTGAGCCGGGGCCGGATCAGCAGAGCAGAGGAGCGCAGGGAGCGCGGCAGCCGGTCGAAGCGGGCCGGGGAGATCGTGACCGGTGCGGCACGCCCGCCGTCCCAGGCCGCGGTCAGTGTGTAACGCGCCCGCGGCAGCGGCAACGGGTGCTCTCCCCAGCGCGGCGCCTGCAACGGCAGGTCGACCCGGAAGGTTCCGTCGGCGAGAACAGCGGCCGCCGCCGTCACGGTCTGCCGATGGCTGCGCAGCGCGACCGTCACCTCGCTGACTCCGGCGGCGGCCGGGACGGCACCCGCCAGCCGCAGCCGGCTTCCGTCGACCTCGAGGCTCTCGACGCGCGCACCGCCACCGCCGACCTGGACGGCGGCGGTCTCGTTCGGGAGCCGGACGAGGTACGTGCCGTCGGCAGCGGCGCCGGCGGGCGCCCGGTCGCCGGCCGGCCAGGGCAGCGCAACTGCGCGCCCACCGCGTCGTAGCGTGCGCAGCTGCCACAGGCCGGCATCCTTTGGCGTACGACCGACCTCGACCCGGAAATTCGCGTGGTCAGAACCGGTTCCGAGCTCGGCACGCGTCTTGCGCTTGCCGCGTGATGCCTGGATCGCCTTGATGTGCGACCCGGGCGGCAGCGTGAGCCGGCCGTGCACCGCCTCGTCGTCGACCATGAGTTCTTCGACCTGCACCACGCTCCGGCGCACCTCGAGGACCATGCCCCCGCCGCTGCGGGAGCGGGGCGCCAGGGTCACGCGATCGCCGGCCGGCGTGAGGAGCACCGGCGGGCAGGCGGCGGTGGTGCCCGGCACCGCTTGGGAGACTCTGCCCCGGCGCACGACCCCCCGGGCGGTCACCCGGCACTCGATGCGCCAGCGCTGCACCTGCCCGCTGTCCGCGCTCGACGCGGCGAGCAGCTTGTCCACCGGGACGACCGCCTCGAACCCAGCATTGGTCACGTCGGCGTGGATCAGACGCGACCGCCGCGCCGCCTCGCTCGCGTACTGCGGGCGGACGGGCAGGTCGATGCGGGCGCCCGATGCCCCCTCGACGAGCCACATCTCGATCTCGGGCGGCTCGTCGGCCAGGTCGAGGAGGTCGATGTACGCCCAGCCGCCCAGCACCAGCTCGCCACTGCCTGCCGCGCTCACCCGGTCCAGCGCCGCCCGCAGCGGGGTCTGCTCGGACGAGAGGGCACGCACCCATTCGGGCAGCTCGAGGCGGATGCCCCCCGCGTCGCGCACCACGGCGTACGGCCGGCCGTCCCGTACCTCCGTCTCGAGCTGGTCCGGGCCGGTACGGACCGCGAGCAGGAACTGTTCCACCTGCGCGCGCTCGCCCTGCCCGACCAGCCACATCTTCACGCGCCGGTCCACCCGTACGCCCTGCCACACCTCCGGGGTCGCGAGGGCCATGTACCTGCCGACCGCGTCGCGCAGCAGCGTCCAGTACTGCTCGTCCACCCAGGGCAGCTGGTCCACGAACAGGCTGAGGTCCGAGTCCAGCACCCGGCGCAGCCAGTGCCGCGTGACAAGCGCGTTGCCGTGCTCGCTCACCGCCGTGTACGCCTGCTCGAGAACCGTGAGCCGGTCCCGCAGGTTCTGCTCGTGGTGCTTCTGCTGGCTCAGCGAGCTGCGGTCGTCGCGGATCCGCCAGTGGTAGGTGGTGGCGCGCAGCACGTCGAAGCGGCCTTCGAGGTAGCAGCGCACCATCGGCGCGTGGTCCTCGTACGCGACGCCCTCGGGGAACCGCAGGCCCAGCCGGCTCCAGAAGTCGGTGCGCAGCATGCGGTTGCACGCGACGACGTCCTGCAGCGCAGCCGGGAACTGCTCGATCGTGACCCCGGTCCGCGTCCGTGCGTGCACCCGCGCGACGAAGCGGGGGACGGTGCGGCGCCCGCGGTCGATGCGCTGCAACGCTCCGACGGCGAAGTCGGACCCGCTCCGCTCGAGCGAGCGCACCATCACCTCGTACGCCTTCCGCGGCACGGTGTCGTCGGAGTCGAGGAACGTCAGGTACGTGCCGGTCGCGAGGGCGATGCCGGCGTTCCGGGCGTTGCCGAGTCCGCCGTTGGGCTGGCGGTGCACCCGCACCCGGGGGTCGCGCGCGGCCACCCGGGCGAGGATGTCGGGCGAGCGGTCGGTCGAGCCGTCGTCGACGACGATCACCTCGAGCTCTCGCCAGGTCTGCGACAGGACGCTGTGCAGGCACTCCTCGAGATAGGCCTCGACGTTGTAGACCGGGACCACGACGCTCACGAGCGGCCGGTGCGGCGGCGCGGCCGGTGCTCGTCTCGACCGCACCCGGCGGAGCAGACGCCCCAGGAGCGCGGGGCGGCTGCGCGACCCCACTGTTCTGGTACCTCCTACGCACGGGCGGCGCCCGCCGTCGACGCGCGGCCGGCGCTGGCGCATGTTATCCCGCCGAGCCGATGGCGACCGGCGCGTGTCGAGCGACCGGTGACCGGGCTCACCGGTGATAGCCTGGACACCCGTGACTGTGCAGCCCACGAAGCATCTGTTCGTGACCGGGGGCGTTGCCTCGTCCCTCGGCAAGGGGCTGACCGCCTCGTCCCTCGGCAACCTGCTCAAGGCGCGCGGCCTGCGGGTCACCATGCAGAAGCTCGACCCGTACCTCAACGTCGATCCCGGGACGATGAACCCGTTCCAGCACGGCGAGGTGTTCGTCACCGACGACGGGGCCGAGACCGACCTCGACATCGGTCACTACGAGCGGTTCCTCGACACCGACCTCGCCGGCTCCGCCAACGTGACGACCGGGCAGGTCTACTCCACCGTGATCGCCAAGGAGCGGCGCGGGGAGGACCTCGGCGACACCGTCCAGGTCATCCCGCACATCACCAACGAGATCAAGGAACGCATCCGGCGGATGGTCGGCCCGGACGTGGACGTCGCGATCACCGAGGTGGGCGGGACGGTCGGGGACATCGAGTCGCTGCCGTTCCTCGAGGCCGTGCGCCAGATCCGCCACGAGGTCGGTCGCGAGAACGTCTTCAACCTGCACATCTCGCTGCTGCCGTACATCGGCCCGTCCGGGGAGCTCAAGACCAAGCCGACGCAGCACTCGGTCGCGGCGCTGCGCAACATCGGCGTGCAGCCCGACGCGATCGTGCTGCGGGCCGACCGCCCCGTGCCGGAGTCGATCAAGCGCAAGGTGTCGCTCATGTGCGACGTCGACGCGGAGGCGGTGGTCGCGGCCGCGGACGCTCCGAGCATCTACGACATCCCGAAGGTGCTGCACGCGGAAGGGCTGGACGCCTACGTCGTACGCCGCCTGGGCCTGTCGTTCCGTGACGTGGACTGGACCGAGTGGGACGACCTGCTGCGCCGCGTCCACCGCCCCGCGCACGAGCTCACCGTGGCGCTGGTCGGCAAGTACGTCGACCTGCCCGACGCCTACCTGTCGGTCACCGAGGCGCTGCGCGCCGGCGGGTTCGCCCACGATGCCCGGGTCAACATCCGTTGGGTGAGCTCGGACGACTGCAGCACCCCCGAGGGCGCGGCCAGCCGACTGGGCGACGTGGACGCGGTCTGTGTGCCCGGCGGGTTCGGCGTCCGCGGCATCGAGGGCAAGCTCGGCGCGTTGCGCTACGCCCGCGAGAACCGCATCCCGACGCTCGGACTGTGCCTCGGCCTGCAGTGCATGGTGATCGAGTACTCCCGCAACGTCGTCGGCATGGACGGCGCCGGTTCCGCCGAGTTCGACGCGGACACGCCCTACCCGGTGATCGCGACGATGGCCGAGCAGCAGGACGTCGTCGCCGGGGCGCGGGACATGGGCGGCACCATGCGCCTCGGCCTCTACCCGGCGGTGCTGAAGGAGGGCTCGCTCGCCCACGAGGTCTACGGCGCCACCGACGTCGCGGAACGCCACCGGCACCGGTACGAGGTGAACAACGAGTACCGGGACAAGATCAGCGAGGCCGGACTGGTGATCAGCGGCACCTCGCCGGACGGGCGGCTCGTCGAGTACGTCGAGCTGCCGCGCACGGTGCACCCGTACTACCTCGGCACGCAGGCCCACCCGGAGCTGCGCTCGCGGCCCACCCGCGCGCACCCGCTGTTCGCCGGTCTGGTCGCGGCGGCGCTCGAGCGTCAGGCGCACTGAGTGGCCGCGGTAGTACCTCCGCCGGTCCGGGCTGCCCGATCCGCCCGACTTCTCCGGCCGATGGTGCGGTCGGGACCTGTCGGGACCGCGCGTACGATTTCTGCTCGTGTGCCGGCCGCTGCGACGCGGGTGGCGGGAAGGTGACGGGTTGAACGACGACGATCTCGCGCAGTCGATCGCGCGCGACGCGGGTGCGCTGCTGCAGGCGGTGCGGGCGGAGGCGTTCGCGTCCGGTTCGCCGCAGGGCAAGGATCTCGGCCGGGCCGGCGATGCCCGCGCGAACGAGCTGATCCTGGCTCGGCTCGCTGCCGAGCGGCCGCACGATGCCGTGCTGTCGGAGGAGTCCGCGGACGACCCGGCCCGGGTGACCGCCGACCGGGTGTGGATCATCGACCCGCTCGACGGCAGCCGCGAGTTCGGGCTGCCCGGGCGAACCGACTGGGCGGTCCATGTGGCCCTCTGGGAACGGGGGCAGGAGATCACCGCCGCGGCGGTGGCACTACCGGCGCTCGAGGTCGTGGTCGGCAGGGACGGCAGCCGCGCCGCCGCCCCCGTGCACCAGCCAGCACGCATCCTGGTCAGCGACTCGCGGCCGCCGGCGTTCATGGCGGCGCTGTGCGAGCGCATCGGCGCCGAGGCACGGCCGATGGGATCGGCCGGGGCCAAGGCGATGGCGGTGGTCCGCGGTGAGGCGGACGCCTACGTGCACGCCGGGGGACAGTGGGAGTGGGACTCGGCGGCCCCGGTCGGGGTCGCGCGCGCGCTCGGCCTGCACACCAGCCGGATCGACGGGAGCACTCTCACCTACAACCACGCCAAGCCCTACCTGCCCGACCTGGTGATCGCCCGGCCGGAGCTGGCGGACCGGATCCTGGCAGGGATCGCCGATGTGAGCGCGAAGGACGTGAGGACCCCGTGAGCGAGCAGCCCGAGACCGTACAGCCCGTGGCCGACGAGCTGACCCGGTCCCAGCAGTCGCACCTGGACCGGCTCGAGGCCGAGAGCATCTACATCATGCGCGAGGCGGTCGCCGAGAGCGAGCGCCCGGTGATGCTGTACTCGGTCGGCAAGGACAGCGCCGTGATGGTGCACCTGGCGTCCAAGGCCTTCGCCCCGTCCCGGCTCCCGTTCCCGCTGCTGCACGTGGACACCACCTGGAAGTTCCGTGCCATGTACGAGCTGCGCAACGCGATGGCCGAGCGGCTCGGCGTCGAGTTGCTCGTCCACCAGAACCCCGAATGCGTCCGCCTGGGCATCAACCCGTTCACCCATGGCTCCCAGGTGCACACCGACATGTGGAAGACCCAGGGACTCAAGCAGGCACTGGACAAGTACGGCTTCGACCTCGCCTTCGGAGGTGCGCGCCGCGACGAGGAGAAGTCCCGCGCCAAGGAACGGGTCTTCTCGGTGCGCTCGGCCCAGCACCGGTGGGACCCGAAGCGCCAGCGACCCGAGTTGTGGAGCGTCTACAACGTCCGTACCACGATGGGCGAGACGATCCGCGCCTTCCCGCTGTCGAACTGGACCGAGCTCGACATCTGGCAGTACATCCGCCGGGAGCAGATCCCGATCGTGCCGCTGTACTTCGCGGCCGAGCGGCCGGTGGTGGAACGCAACGGCACGCTGATCATGGTCGACGACGACCGGATGCCGCTCGAGCCCGGCGAGGAGCCGATGCTCAAGAAGGTTCGCTTCCGCACGCTCGGCTGCTACCCGCTCACCGGCGCCGTCGAGAGCGAAGCCGACACGCTGACCGCGATCGTCCAGGAGATGCTGCTCGCCACCACCTCCGAACGGCAGGGCCGGGTCATCGACCACGATGCCGCCGCCTCGATGGAGGCCAAGAAGCAGGAGGGCTACTTCTGATGGCGACCGACCAGGCGATGATCGCCGAGGACATCGAGCGCTACCTCGAGCTGCAGGAGAACAAGGGGCTGCTGCGGTTCATCACCTGCGGCAGCGTCGACGACGGCAAGAGCACGCTGATCGGCCGGTTGCTCTACGAGTCGCATCTGGTCTTCGAGGACCAGATGGCCGCGCTGGAGTCGGACTCCAAGCGGTTCGGCACCCAGGGCGCGGATCTCGACCTCGCGCTGCTCGTCGACGGGTTGGCCGCCGAGCGCGAGCAGGGCATCACGATCGACGTGGCGTACCGCTTCTTCTCGACCGACGTGCGCAAGTTCATCGTCGCCGACACCCCGGGCCACGAGCAGTACACGCGCAACATGGTCACCGGAGCCTCGACGGCGGACGTGGCCGTGATCCTGGTGGACGCGCGCAAGGGGATCATGACCCAGACGCGGCGCCACAGTTTCCTGGTGTCGCTGCTCGGCATCCGCAAGGTGGCGCTTGCCATCAACAAGGTCGACCTGGTCGGGTACTCCCAGGACGTGGTGCAGGCCATCGAGGACGATTACCGTTCCTTCGCCACGGAGATCGGGCTCGACGAGGTCGTCGCGATCCCGCTCTCGGCGCTCGTCGGGGACAACGTGACCGAGCGCAGCCCGCACATGCAGTGGTACAACGGCCCGACCCTCATGGGCTATCTGGAGACGGTCGCCGTCGACACCGACCATGCCCGCCCCGGCAGCCTGCGGCTTCCGGTGCAGTGGGTCAACCGGCCCGACCACACCTTCCGCGGGTTCTCGGGTCAGGTCGCGCGCGGGGCGGTCGTCGTCGGTCAGCAGGTACGCGTGCTGCCGGGCCACTCGGTGTCGACGATCACCTCGGTGCTTGGCCCGTCCGGCGAGCTCACCCGCGCGGTCGCCGGACAGCCGGTGACCGTGACGCTGGCCGACGAGGTCGACGTGAGCCGCGGCGACGTCCTCAGCTCGGTGGACGAGCCCGCCGAGGTGGCCGACCAGTTCGAGGCGACCTTGGTCTGGATGGCCGAGGAGGAGCTGCTGCCGGAGCGCCAGTACCTGCTCAAGCTCGGCACCAAGGTGGTCGGCGCCGCTGTCACGCGCATCAAGCACAAGGTCAACGTCAACACTCTCGAGCACGTCAGCGCGACGACGCTCGAGCTCAACGACATCGGCGTGTGCAACGTCGCGCTCGACCAGCCGGTCGCGTTCGACCGCTACGAGGAGAACCGCGACATGGGCGGGTTCATCCTCATCGACCGGCTGACCGGCAACACGGTCGGTGCGGGCATGATCCGGTTCGCGCTGCGGCGCTCGACGAACGTGCAATGGCAGAGCCTCGAGGTGACCAAGTCGGCGCGCGCCGAGCTCAAGGGCCAGCGCCCGTGCGTGGTCTGGTTCACCGGCCTGTCGGGCGCCGGCAAGTCGACGATCGCGAACCTGCTCGAGAAGCGGCTGCACGCCGACGGGCGCCACACGACGCTGCTCGACGGAGACAACGTGCGTCACGGGCTGAACCGCGACCTGGGGTTCACTGACGCCGACCGCGTCGAGAACGTCCGGCGGGTCGCCGAGGTCGCGCACCTGATGGTCGAGACCGGCCTGATCGTGCTCGTCTCGTTCATCTCCCCCTTCCAGGAGGAGCGGGCGATGGCGCGCGAGCTCGTCGAGCCGGGCGAGTTCTGCGAGGTCTTCGTCGACACCCCGCTGGTGGTCGCCGAGGAGCGTGACGTCAAGGGCCTGTACCGCAAGGCGCGCCGCGGTGAGCTGGTCAACTTCACCGGTATCGACTCCCCGTACCAGCCGCCCGAGTCGCCCGAGGTCCACATCGACACCACCCTCGTCTCGCCGGAGGACGCGGCAGAGCTGATCGTGGTGCGGTTGCGCGAGATGGGCATCCTCGGCCGGTGAGCGCCGCGCTGCCCCCGGCGAGCTGGCCGGAGGATCCGGCGCTGCTGCGCGATGCGCCCGCGCCGCGGCGCATCGTCGACTCGGAGCCGCTCGTGCAAGGACGGGTGTGGGACGTCCGGCGCGACACCGTCGACCTCGGGGACGGGCAGACCGTCGTACGCGATCTCATGGTGCACACCGGCGCCGTGGGGGTGATCGCCCTCGACGCGACCGACCGGGTGCTGCTGATCCGGCAGTACCGCCACCCGGTCGCGATGATGCTGTGGGAACCCGTGGCCGGGCTGCTCGACGTACCGGACGAAGCGCCGCTGGACTGCGCGCGGCGCGAGCTGGTCGAGGAGGCCGGACTGCTCGCCGCGCAATGGAGCGTGCTCGTCGACTTCGAGACGACGCCAGGCGGTTCGAGCGAGGTGCTGCGCGTCTACCTGGCACGTGAGCTCGCACCGGCACCCGGCGGGCGGCCGGTGGGGGAGGGCGAGGAGCGGGACCTGCCGACGGCCTGGGTGCCGCTCGAGCAGGCACGCGACCACGTGCTCGCCGGACGGATGACCGCCCCGATAACGGCGATCGGCGTGCTCGCGGCCTGCGCCGCGCGCGAGCAGGAGTGGCGCACGCTCCGTCCCACCGATGCGCCCTGGCCGGCCCGGGCGACCGTCGTCGACGAGGGACGGGTGTTCGGCCGCTGACCGGCGCAGCGCGCCGTTGTCCGCCCCGGTGGGGGTCGGAACTGCTGTTTGCCGAGATGGCGGGGCGGGCGCGACACCGGGGGAATACCGTGGGGATCACCTGCTCGCGTCGACGCCAGCGCGCCACGCAGCCCCACCGACGGCGCGTCGTCCGATGCGCAGCAAAGGATTCCCAGTCGTGAAGGTCGGCATTCCCAGCGAGGTCAAGAACAACGAGTTCCGGGTGGCAATCACCCCGGCCGGGGTGCACGAGCTCACCCGGCACGGGCACGAGGTCGTGATCCAGGAGGGTGCCGGCGTCGGGTCCTCGATTCCCGACGAGGAGTACGTGGCGGCGGGGGCGCGGATGCTGCCGACGGCGGACGACGTGTGGGGGACCGGCGAACTGATCTTGAAGGTGAAGGAGCCGATCGCCGAGGAGTACCACCGGATCCGCAAGGAACACACCCTGTTCACCTACTTGCACCTGGCGGCCGACCGCGCGTGCACCGACACGCTCGTGAAGTCCGGGGCGACCGCGATCGCGTACGAGACGGTCGAGCTGCACGACCGGTCCTTGCCGCTGCTCGCTCCGATGTCGGAGGTGGCGGGCCGGCTGGCGCCCCAGGTCGGGTCGCACGCGATGATGCGCGCGCACGGCGGGCGGGGCGTGCTGATGGGTGGGGTGTCCGGTGTGTACGCCGCCAAGGTCGTGGTGCTCGGGGCCGGGGTGTCGGGCATGAACGCGGCGGCGATCGCGTTGGGCATGCAGGCCGAGGTGTTGCTGCTGGACCTGAACATCGCACGGTTGCGGCAGGCGGACGCGATCTACCAGGGACACCTGCAGACGGTCGCCTCGAACGCGTACGAGATCGAGCGGGCGTGCCTGGACGCGGACCTGGTCATCGGCGCGGTGCTGGTGCCGGGCGCGAAGGCGCCCAAACTGGTGAGCAACGATCTGGTGTCGCGCATGAAACCGGGTTCGGTTCTCGTCGATATCGCGATCGACCAGGGCGGCTGCTTCGAGGACTCCCACCCGACCACGCACGCCGAGCCGACGTTCATGGTCCACGACTCCGTCTTCTACTGCGTCGCGAACATGCCGGGCGCGGTGCCGAACACCTCGACCTTCGCGCTGACGAACGTGACGCTGCCGTACGCCGTGGCACTGGCGAACAAGGGCTGGCGACAGGCGCTGCGCGACGACGCGGCGCTCGCGCTCGGGCTCAACGTGCAGGGCGGGCAGATCACCTACTCGGCGGTCGCCGACGCCTTCGGGCTCGAGCACGTGCCGCTCGGCGAAGTCCTCGCCTGACCGGACGACTTATGTAAGGTAGCGTCGGTCGGTGTGACGACCGACCGGACCACCGACGACCTGGCCCGGGTCGTGACGACCTACCTGGACCACCTGGTCGTCGAGCGGGGTCTCGCGGCGAACTCGGTGCGTGCCTACCGGCGCGACCTGCAACGCTACGTCGCCTGGTGCCGCGCCCGGGGCCTCCGCAGCCTCGCGCAGGTCCAGGAACGCGACGTCGCCGATTTCCTCGCCGACCTGCGGGCGGGCGGGCAGGAGCATCCGCCGCTGGCGGCGAGCTCGGCTGCACGCACCCTCATCGCGGTGCGCGGGCTGCACCGGTTCGCGGTCGGTGACGGCCTCACCCCGGACGACCCGAGCCGGACGGTGCAACCGCCGACGGTGAGCCGGCGGCTGCCGCGCGCCATTTCCGTCGACGAGGTGACCCGGATCCTGGAGGCAGCCGGCTTCTCCCGTACGCCGGCTGCGCTGCGCGACAGGGCACTGCTCGAGGTGCTCTACGGCACGGGCGCGCGCATCTCCGAGGCGGTGGGACTCGATATCGACGACGTGGACGTCGACGGGCGGGCAGTGGTGCTGCGCGGTAAGGGCGGGAAATCCCGGATGGTGCCCATCGGCTCGTTCGCGTTGCAGGCCCTCGACGCCTATGTGGTGCGGGGCCGGCCCGCCCTGCTGGCGGCCGGGCGGGGGACACCCGCGCTGTTCACGAACGTGCGCGGCGGCCGGCTCTCGCGCCAGGGAGCCTGGGCCGTGCTCAAAGCAGCGTGCGACCGTGCCGGTGTCACTGCCGCGGTGTCGCCACACACGCTGCGGCACTCGTTCGCAACCCACCTGCTCGACGGCGGCGCCGATGTCCGTACCGTCCAGGAGCTCCTCGGTCACGCGTCGGTCACCACCACGCAGATCTACACGCTGATCACGGTGGAACGGCTGCGCGAGGTGTACGCCGAAGCACACCCGCGCGCTCGCGACTGACGGCAGTTGCCCGTTCGACCGCCGCGGCTCTAGAGTCTGCCGCACATCGCCATGGCGACCTGTCCGGACAACGTTAGAGCGAGAGAGATGCGAATCTGCTTGTGACTAAGTCGACAAATGGTGATGAAGACTCGATCGACCTGGAGGTCGCCCTCGGCCCCACGTTCCGGCCGGTCGTCGAGTTCCCCGAGCCGGCACCCCTCGAGACCCACGGACCGGCGAAGGTCATCGCCCTGTGCAACCAGAAGGGCGGGGTCGGCAAGACGACCACCACGATCAACCTGGGCGCGGCGATCGCCGAGACCGGGCGCCGCGTGCTGCTCGTCGACTTCGACCCGCAGGGAGCGCTCTCGGTGGGGCTGGGGGTCAATCCGCACGAGCTCGATCTGACGATCTACAACCTCATGATCGAGCGCGAGGCGCGCATCGACGAGGTGCTGCTCAAGACGGGCGTGCCCGGCATGGACCTGCTCCCCGCCAACATCGACCTCTCAGCAGCGGAGATCCAGTTGGTGACCGAGGTCGCACGTGAGCTGGTGCTCGGGCGCGTCCTCGCACCTGTCGTGCCCGACTACGACTTCATCCTCATCGACTGCCAGCCCAGCCTCGGGCTGCTCACGGTGAACGCGCTGGCCGCCGCGGACGGAGTGATCATCCCCTTGGAGTGTGAGTTCTTCGCGTTGCGTGGTGTAGCGCTCCTGATGGACACGATCATCCGTGTCCAGGAAAGGATCAACCCTCGACTGGACATCGAGGGAATTCTCGCGACCATGTACGACCAGCGGACGGTCCACGGGCGCGAGGTGCTCAGCCGCACCGTCGATGCGTTCGGCGACAAGGTCTTCCATACGGTGATCAGCCGGACCGTCCGTTTCCCGGAGACGACCGTGGTCGGAGAGCCGATCACGAGTTACGCCTCGAGCTCCACCGGGGCACAGGCGTACCGCAGACTGGCCAGGGAGGTGCTCGCCCGATGAGCAGACGGTCATCGCTGCCGGGGGCCGATGAGCTGTTCCGCCGGACCGAGCCGCCCGCGAGCGCCGCGCGAGGCGGGCCGGAGCTGCGCGCGGTCCCGCAGGACGTCGAGGGGCAGTCCGCGCCCGAACCGGCCGGTCCCGCGAGCGGGGGAGCGGCCCGTACCGGGTCTCGTCGCAAACACCGCGCGGGGGAGCCGCGTCCGACGGGTCGCGAACGCCACGACGAGAAGATCACCGTCTATCTCTCCTCGGAGGAGTTGCTCGCCCTCGAGCACGCCAAGCTCGCACTGCGCGGCGAGCACGGGATCGCCGTCGACCGCGGCCGGATCGTCCGGGAGGCGATCGCGGTGGTCGTCGCCGACCTCGCGAGCAACGGCGAGGACAGCACGCTGGTCCGTCGGATGCGCGGGCTCTAGCCGGCGCGACCCCTGCGGACGCCGGGCCGGCCGATGGCGCTCGGGCGCCGTCGCCTGGGCTAGCGTGCGGGGGTGACGAACGCCGACACGGTTCGCGACCGCCCGGCGGGCCCCGCCGAGCCCGCGGACGGGCGTGCCGCGGGTGCTGACAGCGCTGCGCCGGGCCGGGCCGGCTTCGCCGTACGGCTCGAGGAGTTCGAAGGTCCGTTCGACCTGCTGCTGTCGCTGATCGCCCGGCACCGCCTCGACGTCACCGCGCTGGCGCTGCATCGGGTCGTCGACGATTTCGTGGCTCACCTGCGCACGTTCGGTGCGGCATGGGACCTGGACGAGACCACCGAGTTCCTCGTCGTGGCGGCGACCCTGCTCGATCTCAAGGCCGCCCGACTGCTGCCTTCGGGCGAGGTCGAGGACGAGGAGGACCTGGCGCTGCTCGAGGCCCGCGACCTGCTCTTCGCGCGGTTGCTGCAGTACCGGGCCTTTCGTGAGGTGGCGGACGTACTGGCAGAGCGATTCGCGCACGTGGGACGCCGCCACCCGCGCGCCGTGACGCTCGAACCGCGCTTCACCGGGCTGCTTCCCGAGGTGCTTCTCGGACTGGGTCCGCACGAGTTCGCCCAGCTCGCCGCCCGGGCCCTGACACCGCGGCCGGTCCCGACGGTCTCGACCGCTCACGTGCACACCGCGCGGGTGAGCGTCCAGGAGCAGGCGGCGCTGCTGGTCGTCCGTCTGCGCCGCGCGCCGCAGACGACCTTCCGGAGACTGATCGCCGATGCGGACTCCCTGCTGGTCGTCGTCGGCAGATTCCTCGCCTTGCTCGAGCTGTTCCGCCAGGGTTCGGTCAGCTTCGACCAGGACCGGCCGTTGGGCGAGCTGACCGTCCGTTGGACGGGTCCTGCGGCCGGCGAGATCGCGATCAGCGCGGAGAGCGACGAACCGCTGGCGCCCGTCGCCGATACGGCCGACGAGATACCCGCGGGCGACACACTTGCCGGATCGAGCACGGAGAGTCACGGATGAACGACGATGCGCAGCGCGAGAACGCGAACGACGCTGTGACGCCCCAGACAGCGGACACCGGTCACAGTGGCCCGGAGACCCTCGACGTTTCCGGCGAGATTGACATAAGTGACCTCGGAGCGCCGAATCTGCGCGCCGCGCTGGAGGCGGTGCTGCTCGTCGCTGACGAGGCGCTCGACGTTCTGGAGCTCGCGAGCCTGACGCGTCGCCCAGCTGCCGAGGTAGGCACCGCCTTGGAGGAGCTGGCGGCCGAGTACGCCGACACCGGCCGCGGGTTCACCCTGGTCGAAGCAGGCGGCGGGTGGCGCTTCTACACGCGGGAGGACTGCTCCGAGGTCGTGGAGCGCTTCGTCCGCGACGGACAGCAGGCCCGGCTCACCCAGGCGGCACTGGAGACCCTGGCCGTCGTGGCGTACCGCCAGCCGGTCACGCGCGGACGTATCGCCGCGATCCGGGGCGTCAATGTGGACGGGGTGGTGCGGACCCTGCTCATGCGCGGGCTCATCGCCGAAGCCGGTTCGGAGCCGGACAGTGGCGCTCACCTGTACCGCACGACCGCGTACTTCCTTGAGCGACTCGGGCTCAACAGTGTCGAAGAACTTCCACCCATCGCCGCGTATCTTCCCGATATCGATACTCTCGACACGTTCGATGCTGACCCTCACGTGGAGGTATAGACTTGATGCCCCGGTCTTCATCCGCACCGGAGTCGGGTGTCCGGCTGCAGAAGGTGCTCGCCGCGGCGGGGGTGGGCAGCCGGCGCGCGTGTGAGGAGCTGATCGCGGCGGGTCGCGTCGAGGTCGACGGGCAGGTCGTGAGGGAGCAGGGCCGGCGTGTCGATCCGACAGGGGCGGTGATCCGAGTCGACGGCATTCGCCTGGCCGCCGCCTCCGGGCAGGTCGTGCTCGCGCTCAACAAGCCCCGCGGGATGCTCTCGACCATGCAGGACGACCGCGGTCGGTCCTGTGTTGGAGAACTCGTGGCAGATCGCAAGGAGCGGCTCTTCCACGTCGGACGACTCGACGCGGACACCGAAGGGCTGCTCCTGCTGACCAACGACGGCGTGCTGGCCCAACGTCTTGCCCACCCGTCGCACGGCGTGCCGAAGACGTACCTCGCCCGCGTCGAGGGGGTCGTGGCACGCGACCTCGGCCGGCGGCTGCGGAACGGCATCGAGCTGGAGGATGGCCCGGTCAGAGTCGATCGTTTCCGGTTGGTTGCCAGCGCGCCCGGTGAGTCGCTTGTCGAGCTCGTGCTGCACGAGGGCCGCAATCGCGTCGTGCGCCGGACCATGGCGGCGGCCGGGCATCCGGTGCGCTCGCTGGTGCGCACGCAGATCGGCCCGGTCCGGTTGGGGGAGACGCGCCCGGGCCGCTACCGCGTCCTCGGCACAGCGGAAGCTGGCTCGCTCTACCGCGCAGTCGGGCTCTGACGCCGAACTACTTGACGCACTAACCGGTATAACGCGATATCTTCAAGTCGACTAATCGCGCACCTGAATCTGCGTCGGTGTCGCGCCCTTAGGGCGAGCGGCTCCAAGACCAGAGCAAAGGCGCAGGTCGAAGCAACACAGAGCTACGATAAAGCGACAAAGAGCCTTGTGCCGCCCGTGGGCGCAACAGATGCGCCTGCACACCGATGAGCAGGCTTGTCGGCAAAGCGTTATGCCGGGTTACAGCCAACTAGGCACAGGTGTCACACCGGCATGTCGACCTAGCGGCAAGGCGAGTGATCGCTAGGGTGAGACCGATCGCCCAGAGCGAGCGATGCACGTCACCGGAAAGGAATACGGCAGGACCCATGACGGTACGTGCGATCCGGGGGGCCACCCGGCTCGGTCGGGACGACCCGGGCGAGATGGCCGATGCGGTACGCGAGCTCGTACGGGAGATCATCGAGCGCAACCAGCTCCGAACTGACAACCTCATCAGTGTCCTGTTCACCGCCACTCCGGACCTGGTCTCGGCGTTCCCCGCGACGGCCGCCCGATCGCTCGGGCTGGCCGACGTACCGCTGCTCTGCGCGCAGGAGCTGGCCGTCGAGGGGGCGCTCGAGCGCGTCGTGCGGGTCATGGTGACCGCCGAGTGCGACCGGCCCCGCAAGCACATCGTCCACGTCTACTTGCGCGGCGCGGAGGTCCTGCGCGAGGACCTGGCCGACTAGCCCCCGGCTCATGGATCAGGACACCGCCCGGGGGGCGGCGACGCGTACCGAGCGACCGGACGCGCGTTCCGTGCTCGTCGTGGGAACGGGACTCGTCGGGACATCGGTGGGCTTGGCCGCGGCTCGCGCCGGTTGGCAGGTATGGCTTGCTGATGCCGATGCAGGTGCGCTCGAGATCGCTGTCCGGCGGGGAGCCGGCGTAGCGGTGCGGGACGAACACGCGATCGCTCCGGAGCTGGTTGTCGTCGCGGTGCCTCCCTCGGCCGCGGCCGAGGTCATAGTTGCGTGCCTCCGTCGATACCCCAAGTCGACAGTCAGCGATGTATCGAGTGTCAAGGCTGACGTTCTAGCTCAGGTACAGACAGTTGGCACCGATGTGGCGCGCTTCGTTCCCGGGCACCCCCTGGCCGGCAGTGAGGTCTCCGGTCCGAATGGGGGACGAAGCGACCTCTTCCAGGACCGTTGCTGGGTGCTGACGCCGGGCCCGTCGACGGATCCGGGCGCGCTTCGCCTCGTCGAGGAGTTCGTCGTCGATCTGGGAGCCTTCACCGCGCGGTGGGACGCCGCGGATCACGACCGCGCGGTTGCACTGACCTCACACCTGCCGCAGCTGGTGAGCTCGGCGCTTGCCGCGCAGCTGGGCGCCGCGCCCGGCACGCCGGCGGCGCTCGCCGGCCAGGGTTTCCGCGACATGACCCGGATCGCCGCCTCCGACGCGCGGCTGTGGACCCAGATCCTGTCGACGAACGCCGGCCCGGTGGCGCACGCGTTGTCGGAGCTGCACGGACAGCTGGGCCGGCTGCTCGATGCGCTGCGCGCCATCGCAGCCGGCGACGGGGCAGCACGGCCGGTCGAGGTGCTCGTGGACGTCCTGGAACGGGGACGCGCCGGGCGCGCCATGCTCCCCGGCAAGCACGGTGCCGG
Source organism: Candidatus Nanopelagicales bacterium (assembly GCA_017848795.1). GTDB lineage: Bacteria > Actinomycetota > Actinomycetes > S36-B12 > CAIYMF01 > JAFIHG01. Next base: position 33,329 of record JAFIHG010000055.1, read on the forward strand.
AGCTGCTCCGACGGAGGCACTCGTAGTGGCCGTGCCGGACCGGCCGGGAGAACTCGCTCGGCTGTTCGCCGCCGCCGCAGAAGCCGACGTCAACCTCGAAGACGTCCGGATCGACCACGTGCTGGGCCGCTTGACCGGTCTGGTGGAGCTCGACGTGGCCCGGGACCGCGCGGGCACGCTGCGCGACGTGCTGCAGGCTGCGGGCTGGCGCGTCTCCGACGGGTAGCATCACCTCGCGTGCCGCGTCGCGTCCTGTCCCGTCATCGGCGCCGTTCACCCGATCCCGTCGCAACGAGGAGCTCCGGCACGTGACAGCCCCGCTGACGATCGCCGTCGACGGCGTCTCGGGATCCGGCAAGTCCAGCGTCGCCCAGGCCGTCGCCGCCGCGTGCGCGATGGCGTACTTGGACACCGGCGCGATGTACCGCGCGATCACCGCGGCCGTCCTCGACGCGCGGGTCGAGCTGACGGATCCCGATGCGATCGCGCGGGTCGCCGCGCGCGCCGAGCTGCAGATCAGCACCGACCCGCGGGACCGTCGGGTGCTGCTCGCGGGTCGCCGGGTGGACGACCGGATCCGCGGACCGGAGGTCACGGCGGCCGTCTCGGCGGTGAGCGCCGTCCGGGAGGTGCGCGAGCTGCTGGTGCAGCGACAGCGTGCACTGATCGCGGACGCGGCATGCGGGATCGTCGTGGAAGGTCGTGACATCGGCACCGTCGTCGCTCCGCAAGCGGCGGTCAAGGTGTTCCTGGTCGCCGACCCCGAGGTGCGCGCCCGCCGCCGTGCCGCCCAGGACGATGCGCGTACCGGCAGCGCGACGGCCGGAGCCGTCGCCAATGCGACGGTCCGCGCCGACCTGGTCCGGCGCGACACGGCCGACAGCGCACGTGCCGTCTCGCCGCTCGTCGCCGCGCCCGACGCCGTGACGATCGACACGACGGATCTCGGCCTGGACGAGGTCGTCGCGCAGGTCCTCGCGCTGGCGGACGGAGCGCGCCGGTGAGCACCCCGGTGTCCGCGGCCGCGACTGCCCGCAACGTGGGCGCGATCCTCAGCAGGGTGTGGGATCTACGCGTCACGGCCGCGCACCACGTCCCCCGCACCGGCCCGGCGCTGCTGGTCGCCAATCACACCGGGTTGCTCGACGGTCCGCTGCTCGGTGCGGTGAGCCCCCGTCCGGTGCGGATCCTTGCGAAAGCCTCGCTGTTCGAAGGAGTATTCGGCCGCGTCCTGCAGCTCGCCGGTCACATCCGGCTCGACTACGGCGGACCGGACCGTTCGGCGTTGCACGAGGCGTTGACAGCGCTCCGCGCGGGCGGCGCGGTCGCCATCTTCCCTGAAGCGCATCGCGGGCGCGGTGACGTCGCCCGGATCCGACACGGGGCCGCGTACGTCGTGGCGCGCAGCAACGTGCCGGTGGTTCCCGTCGCACTGCTCGGTACGCGTCCCTGCGGCGCACCGGTCACGGCGTTGCCGGCCCCTCGGGCGACGATCCACATCGTGTACGGCGCGCCGCTGCGCCTGGGCACCGCGGACCCCGGTCGCCGCGGCGAGGTCGCGGTGCTCGGTGAGCAGCTGCGCCAGCAACTCGCCGACCACGTCGCGCTCGCCTGTCGGCGTACCGGGACGTCGCTGCCCGAGCTGCCCGGCGAGGCGGACGCACCCGAGGTGCAGGAGGTCGCCGGGTGACCGAGCACAGGGGCGAGCAGCCACTACCGAGGGCTGCGGACGTCTCCGGCCCGCCGGATGACGACGGGACCCGCGAGGCGCTCCGACGCCTCGGGCTCGAGCCGGAGGACTTCACGGCGGCGGAGCCCGAGTCGGCTCCGGTGCTTCCGGTCGTCGCCGTCGTGGGCCGCCCCAACGTCGGCAAGTCGACCCTGGTCAACCGGATCATCGGGCGCCGCGAAGCGGTCGTCGAGGACGTTCCGGGGGTGACGCGCGACCGGGTGCAGTACGAAACGAGCTGGGGCGGAAGGGAATTCTACCTCCTCGACACCGGAGGCTGGGACCCACGCGTACGCGGACTGCCCGCACGGGTCGCTGCCCAGGCCGAACGGGCGATGGCCGAGGCGGACCTGATCCTGCTCGTCGTCGACGCGCGGGTGGGCGCGACCGACGTCGACGAGCAGGTGGTGCCGGTGCTGCGGCGGGCGGGCAAGCCGGTGGTTCTGGCGGCGAACAAGGTCGACGACGAGCGCACCGAGGGGGACGCGGCAGGGCTCTGGTCGCTGGGCCTGGGGGAGCCGTACCCCGTGTCCGCGTTGCACGGGCGCGGCTCAGGTGACCTGCTCGACGCCATCGTCGCGGCGTTGCCCGAGCCCGCGGAGCGCGAGCTCGCTGCGGATGGACCGCGACGGGTCGCCTTGCTGGGCAAGCCGAACGTCGGAAAGTCCAGCCTGCTCAACAAGTTGGCCGGTGAGGACCGGGTCGTGGTCGACAGCGTGGCCGGCACCACCGTCGATCCTGTGGACGAGATCGTGGAGATCGCCGGCGTCCCGTGGCGCGTCGTCGACACGGCGGGGATCCGCAGGCGCGTGGCCGAGGCGAGTGGTCACGAGTACTACGCGTCGCTACGTACGCACTCGGCGCTCGAGAAGGCCGAGGTCGCGATCGTGCTGATCGAGGCCCACCAGCCGGTGACCGAGCAGGACCTACGCATCCTCACCATGGTCACGGAGGCGGGTCGGGCGCTCGTCATCGCGTACAACAAGTGGGACCTGCTCGACGAGGAGCGGCACCACTACCTCGAGCGCGAGATCGAACGAGATCTGAGCTTCGTGCGCTGGGCACCACGCGTGAACGTGAGCGCGCTGACTGGACGGCACATGGACAAGATCGCCGCGGCGCTCCAGACCGCGTTGCAAGGGTGGGAGACCCGGATCCCGACCTCGGAACTGAACCAGTTCCTCACCGATCTCGCGGCCGCCCACCCCCACCCGGTCCGCGGCGGCAAGCAGCCACGGATCCTCTTCGCCACGCAAGCCGGCGTACGTCCGCCCACGTTCGTACTGTTCACGACCGGCTTCCTCGAGTCGGGCTACCGCCGGTTCGTCGAGCGCCGGCTGCGCGAGCAGTTCGGCTTCGCCGGCAGCCCCATCCGCATCAACGTCCGGGTGCGGGACCGGCGCGGCCGCGCGACGCGGTGAGCGGCTACGGCCAACCGCGCAACGTGCGGTAACCTGCCGAGGTTCACGTCGCACACGACGTGGCGGGCTGTGGCGCAGTTTGGTAGCGCACTTGACTGGGGGTTAAGTGGGTTTACCCCGCTCTGGTCGGCCCGAACAACTGAAAATCCATGCCACGGGCTGTGGCGCAGCTTGGTAGCGCACCTGACTGGGGGTCAGGGGGTCGCAGGTTCAAATCCTGTCAGCCCGACGTAAAAGCCCAGGTGAGAGTAGGTTTCTCGCCTGGGCTTCATCATGTCCGGGGGTCGTTCTCTGTGGTCCCCCTCTGGTCCCCCGGCGCTCTCGCCGGTGGTCGCCTGTGGACGAACTGATCGCCCAGAACCCGCGTCCTGTGGATAAGGGGACCAAAAGGGGACCAGAACGCTTCCGGGAGCACTCCCGCGGGCGTCGGAGCGCATCACAGGCCCCTGGTCGCGGGGCTGCTGCGCCGGGCGTTCTTGCGTTGTCCGGCGGTGGAGAGGAAGGCGTTGGCCTGCTCGGCGGCGGAGGCGAGGTGGCGGTCGTCGGGGTGGAGATAGCCGCGCGTGGTCTCCATCGAGGCGTGCCCGAGGATGTCTTGCAGTACGTGCAGCGGGATGCCCGCGTCGGCCATCCAGGTTGCCCCGGTGTGGCGTAGGCCGTGCCGGGTGAGGTCGGGCAGTCCGAGCTTCGCGACGATGCCGTCCCAGTTGGTGGCGTCGCGGACGGTCGCGGTGGTGAGATTGCCGCCCTTCGGGCCGACCAGCAACGAGTCCTCGGGCTCCTTCCCGTCGGTGAGGCGTTCGAGCACTGGCCGGAGTGGTTCGAGGATCGGCACGCGGCGTTCTTTGCGGCTCTTGGTCGGTTTTGTAACCAGGCCGCCTTTGCCGGGGAAAACCTGCCGGCGGATCACGACGAGGTTCTTGCCGTAGTCCACGTCCCCGACCTGCAACCCGGAGACCTCCGAGGACCGTGCGGCGAGTAGCGCGGCGAGCATCACGAAGTCGCTGTAGGACTGATGCACCTTGCCGCACGCCCTGGCGAGGCGGTTGAGGGTCTTCATGTCCGGGATTGCGTGCGCCCGTGGGGAGGTGTGTTCGGCGGACTGGCCGCGGAAGGCGTTGCGGTTCAGGCTCCGCTTGGCGCGGTTCTTCGCAGGATTGATCTGGATCAGCCCGTCCCGCACGGCCTCATCGAGCACCCGCACGAGCGGGGCGATGGTGTTCTTGATGGTCGACGCGCCGTGACGCTGCTCCCACTCATCAATGGTGCGGTCGATGATCCCGGCGGTGATCTGGGTGACCGGCAGGTGCCCGAGCGCGGGCAGCACGCGCAGTTTCAGCCCGTACCCGTAGGTCTCGCCGGTGGAGGTCGGGTCCAGGCCCCGCGCCCACCGGTCGCCGATGGAGGTGACGAACTCCAGCAGCGTCATGGACACGTCCATGCCCTTGGTCGATGAGTTGCGGAGCTGGTCGAAGAACGCGTGCGCGGCCGCTTCGTCTCGCACGATTTCCGAGCGGGTGACACGCCGCTTGGTGGTCGGGTCGGTCCACCGGGCTCGGGCGCGGATGCCGTAGGAGCGGCGCTCCATGTCTGTGGAGACCTTCACGCCGATCGGCGGGACCGGCTTGGGCTCGGCGGTCGGCTGCGGTTCAGCTCTGCGGGGCACGGTCGTGTTCCAGCTCGCTCAGCCAGCGGTCCACGGCGTCGAGCCGGTACCGGGCGATCCCGCCAAGCCGCAGGAACGGCGGCCCCGTGCCGGCCGAGCGCCACCGCGACAGGGTGGACTCCGAGACCTTCAAGTACGCGGCGACCTCACGGCTGTCCAGCAGGGGCGAGACGAGTGCCTCGGTCTTGTCGCTCACGACACTTCTCCGGTGTCCGGGTCGAGGTCGCGGTAGAACGCTTCCTCTGCCTCGCGGCGGGCCTGGACGTCGGCCATGACGAACTCCACGAACTCGGCGTCGCGGTCGGTGATCGGGATGTCCTCGATCGGGTCGCCGGGTTCCTCGCCGGGCCAGACAGTCTGCCGGGTGGGACGGTCGTGGTCGAGCCGGGTGCCGCAGGCGGCGACCCATTCGCGGAGCCGCTGGCGGGCGTCGGCGAAGTCGCGGTGCCAGCCGAGCGGTGCGCTGCCGTTCTGGTCCGGGTCGTAGGCGCAGAGCCAGTGAAGGTGCAGCGCGCTCAGCTCCCACAGCAGCTCCGGGTGCATGTGCCAGGCGGGCGGGATCACGGAGGCGGGGAGCCCGTAGGTGTGGCGTAGCCAGTCCACCCAGCGGTTGAGCTCCAACCACTCGGCCTCGGCGTCCTCGGCACTCAGCAGGTTCCAGTTGATCGGGTGCGGCGGCTCGGCGATCAGCGGCTCGTCGTAGCCGTCGTCGTCCATCTGGTCCACATCCGAGTCGGGAACATCGTTCGTCGTGGCGTCGCCACCGGGTTCGTCGGACATGCTGGGCTCCTGTCTGCTCTCCGGCGCCGGTTCGTGCCGGGCCGTTGTGGCGGGCAGGTGCTCCGTGCCGCGACCGGCGTTCAGGTGCCGGAACGACGGAGCAGGGCTTCGATCTCGGCACGGTCGGCGGCGAGCTGGCCGGCGTCGGGACGCTTGGGCCAGGGGTGCAGGTCGGTGACGATCGGGGCCGCGGAGCGCAGCAGCACGATCCCGGTCCCGAACGGGAGCCGGCGGATGCGGTCGGGCGGGAAGATCGGCACCCGGCGCACGGACCGCTGGTTGGAGCGGGTGCCGTGGTCGCCCAGCGTCACGGAGTCGGTGTATTCGTCGCGTTCGCCGACCAAGGCGCTCAGGTCTTGCAGGTCCCGGCTGTTGGAAGCCCCGCCGAGGATGACCTTGACGATCGAGGCGTCCCAGATCGCGTTCGCCTGGTGCTCGTTCCACTTGTCCCGCGCCTGCGCGAGCGATTGGAGCACCGGCATGGTCGTGATCCCCGACCCGCCGCCTTCGGCCATCAGCGTCGGCAGCGACGGCAACGGCGAGAGGTTGGCTATCTCATCCAAGGCCAGCAGCATCGGCGGATCGAGCCGGGCACCGGCCGACCGTGCGGCCAGGCGGCGGGCGGTCTCGATGAGGTCTTCCACGAGCGCGGCGACCAGCGCGGCGCTGGCTCCCGCACCGGACCCGGTTGCCAGCAGGAACAACGTGCCGCGGTCGCGGATGAACGCTTCGGGATCGAAGCCCTCACCGGGGCCGGGCGATACGGCGTCGAGCACGCGCGGGTCCGCGAGGGAGCCGAGAGCCAAGGAGACGCCCTGCCAGATCGAGTCGCGGGTGCGGGGGTCGGAGTCGATCATCGCTTCCAGAGACTCGGCCCACCCGGTCGCAGCCTGCGTGGAGCCGGTCAGGATCGCCACCGCGTCAGCGGCCGCGGTCGGATCGAGAGTCCACCTGAACAGCTCGGCGGGCGGCCGATGGTCGATCGCTGCCGCGTGCAGCAGGGCTTGGAGCGCGGCCCGTGTCTTGCCCTCCCAGAAGCCTCCGCCGTCGACGCCGCCTGCGGACAGGCCGGTGCCGGCGGCGAGCCCGGTGGCGCGGATCATCGCCGTCTGCGGCGACTCGCAGCCCCGGATCGGTGACCAGCGCAGACCGGCGGGCAGACCCTCGGCCAAGTGTTGCGGGTCGAAGATCGCGACGGGGCCGATCCTGCGACGGGCGCGCATGGTCGCGGTGAGGTTGTCCGGCCTGGTCGAGGTGACGACGACGGCGCCGGGCGCGTCGAGGATCGCCGGGATCACCAGATGCAGGCCCTTCCCGGAGCGGGGCGGCCCGATCACCATGATCGAGTCCTCGACCGACGCCCACACGCCGGTGCCCTTGGAGGTGCCGAGCCGGTAGCCCACGTCCGCCGGCTTCGGGTCAGCCAGGCCGGGGCGCAGGTTTTCCGCGCGGCGCAGCAGCGCCTTCTCAGACGCAGCGGCGGCGACTTCGTGCCGTGTGGCGATCCCGGCCATGCGGCGCGGGTCGGTCTCGATCCGGTGGGTGTGGCGGCGCAACCGCAGCCACGCCCATAGCCCGCCGGTCACGAGGCCGGCGAGCAGCAGCCCGGCGACGATCCAGTAGACGACCGGGTTCAGGCCGTCCGCGTCGAGCGCCGCGCCGGGATCACCAGGGCGGAACAGCACACCGACCCCGGAAGCGGGATCGCCGGCCGGCTGGGGCGTGCCGGTCAGGAACGCGGCCACCGATCCCGCGGCGCGCAGGATCAGCGCGACGCCGAACAGGACGACCAGCCCGATCATCGCGGCGTTGGTCAGCTCGTCCCCGAACGAGCCGGTCTGCCGGCCCTGCTCGTTCACGGCACTCGCCGGATGATCGTGGTGCCGGAGACCCGGCCGAACAGGATGACCTCGATGACCTCGCCGGTCCGGTCGGCGCCGTTCCCGGCTGGGTCGATGAGGGCGCGCGCGGTGCCGGAGTGGGCGGCGTCGGTGTGCCCGGTGACGACTGCGACCGCCACGTCCTCGCCCGGAACGAACCCCTTGCCCTCGACGGTGTGAAACACCGGCCCGGCCTGCGCCGCCGGTTCCGGTTCGGGCTCGGGGCGGGAACGCCGGCGGCGGGCGGCGACGATGTCGGTGAACGTCGTGCCGTCCGCTTCGCGGACCTCGACCCTCGCCGGTGTCGTCCGGTCGTTCGTGGCGCGGTCGATGATCTGCCCGAACGAGGAGCGCCGCCACGGCGGCGCGAAAGGGTCAGGGTCCAACCGTTTCCCGTCGACGGTGACGGTCACGGTGCCGTCCTCGCGCACATCGAGCACGACGAGCGGAATGGACACCGGGACGGGCTCAGGCTCGGGCTTCCTCATAGCGTCGAGGTGAGCCAACGCCGCCATGAGAGCATGCGTGGCGCTCCTGGGCGTCCGCGCGCACGTACGAGCCGTGCAGGTCGAACCTCTGCCGCGTACGGAGGAATGTCGGACGTCTCTGGCAGGCTCTTCGTATGAGTGATGAAACTTGGGACGGCCGCCGGGCGGTCAGTGCGAGTTCGGGTGATAACACGGTTTCGCGTGCGCGGCAACCGGATGGTTGACGCGCACACTGGGGAGACATCATTCCGTGTCCGCGACGACGGCAGAGTGGTGGATGCCAATTCCGGCGAGACACGGTTTCGCGTGCGCGATGACGGCCGTGTGGTCGATGTCAACACGGGTGAGACGGTCTACAGACTCAGAGGTTGAGTCACTTAGCCCTGGTTTGGCCATCGTTGCTCAAGGTTGCCGCGATGGCCCCTTGGCCGCGTTTATGGTTCGTGCTTGGGCATCGATATCCGGGCCAGTGAAGAGTCGGTGGAACGCCTCGTCGAGCACTCTGGCTCCGTCCAGCACCTCCATAGTGGTTAAGTCCGAGTCCTCGTGGGTTCCGACGTTTCCGAGCCATTTGACGGCGAAGAAGAGATCGGCCACCGCTGGACGGTCTGGGTCAGCATCACGCCACTCTTTGATACGTTCGTGCGCGTTCCGAAATTGCCCAGATGGTCGAGTTGCAGATATTCCTTCTGAAGTCAAGAACCGTTCCACCGTGGCACGCAGCGCAGTTGCGGCCAGACCAGGATCAGCGAAAAGCACGCGAGAAGCGCGCAGCACACCCTCTCTTACTTCGTCGGGTGCCTATCTCGGGATCGGCATTATCAGCATCGGCGGATGCAGGTGCGTCACAGTGTAGTACGAGGAATAGGCGATGCCTTGGTACTCGAAATCATCGCGGTTCGACCTGTGGGAGTAGTCCACGCGATAGTCGCCGTGCCGTGCACAGCCTGTCGACACTCGGGATTCTCGCACTGACCGCGGACGACAAACGTGCCGGAAATCCACTCCGGCTCGAACGCAGGGTGGTTGCGCGCGGAAGCTGAATCGTGTCCTTCATCCTCGGTGGGCGCTGAGAATCCGATGTATCCGGTCTGGCACTTGGGGCACGCAGGCCGCGGCCACGGCTGTCCGTCCTCAATCGGGCGAGCGAGCTCGGAAAGTGCGGGGTCCACAGCCATGCTTCCAGCGTAAGCGGGACGCTATGCGGACAGGCGTAGAACGGGAATCGATCGCGGGCGACGGCTCTAGCCTTTAATCTCTAGGAACTCAGGTTCGATCAGGCGTCCATGCGCTCCGATCTGCGTTTGTGCAGGTGGCGTCGGTTCAGCTCTCCAACGGGCCTGAATTGACAAAGCGTCACCTCGAACGACGGTTTGGCTGTAGCATCGATGCATGATCGCTTCCCTTGAAGTCGGTGACTGATGGGTTTGGTGGCGTTGCCGGGCGGCAGCGCTGTTGATCCGGCACTTATAGGTGCGCAGGCGGCCCAGGACTTCGAGCAGGAGCTGGTGGACCAGTACGCGCTGGCGATGTCGGCGGCAGGTCTGACTGACCGCCACATCGGCGGGACGCGGGCAATCGTCATCGAGTTCGCTCGCTCGCTGTCGACTCCGCTGTGGGAGGCCACCTGTGCGGACGCGGACGCGTTCTTGGCCCAGCAGCGGCGGATGGGGCTCAGCGTGTCGACCCGGGCCGGCAAGGCCGGCGCGCTGGCGGGCTTCTACGAGTTCGTGATCGCCCGCTACGAGGGCGCGATCCGCCGCACGACCGGTGTCTTGGTCGAGCAGCCGATCGATGAGTTCAATCGCCAGTCCGGGGCATCGCTGGGCAAGGTCCGGGTTCCGCCGTCGGATGAGGAGATCGACTCGCTGTTCACCGCCTGGCGCGGGTCGGTCACCCAGGCACGCAAGTACCTTCCCGCGGCCCGCGACTACTTCGCCGCCTCGCTGTGGCGCCGACTCGGGCTGCGTATCAACGAGACCGTCATGCTCGACATCCGCGACTGGCGCCCCGATCTGGGTGAGTTCGGCAAGCTCCACGTCCGCCACGGCAAGGGCTCGGGCGGCCGCGGACCGAAGCCGCGGCTGGTGCCCGGAATCAACGGCGCGAACCAGTTGATCGACTGGTGGCTGGCCGAGGTCCGTCCGCAGTACGGCGAGGATTGGGCCGACCCGGACGCGCCACTGCTGCCCTCTGAGCGGTTCGACAGGGACTTGGACCGCTGTGGACGTGTCGGTGCGAACGCGCTGCGCCGCGCCCTGGGGATCCAGGTCGACGAGTGGTTGCCGGCGTGGTCGGGGCGAATGACGCCACACGTGCTGCGGCACTACTGCGCATCGTCGCTGTACGCGGCCGGGATGGACATCAAGGCGCTCCAAGAGCTCCTTGGCCACCAGTGGCTGGCCACGACCTCGGGCTACCTCCACGTCCGCAGCGATCACATCGAGCGCGCGTGGAACAGCGCGAGCGACCGCGTCGAGGCCCGCCTGGGCCTCCGTACCGACTGACCCAACCGAATCGAAGGAGAGGATCCAGATGCAGTGGAGCTTGCGGCTGCGGGCCGCCGAACGAGGGATCTGGAAGTCCGCAGAACTTCGGCGGATGCTGGCAGATGCCGGGCTCGAGATCTCCGCCGGGAAGATGTCGTCGTGGTGGGCCGGGACCCCGCCGACGATGCGCCTCGAAGAGCTCGACGTCCTGTGCGCCGTGCTCGAATGCACCCCGAACGACCTGATGACACCCGAGCCGGACAAGGTCGCTGCGCGCCGTCCCCGCAACACCGACGCCGCCAACGGCGGAAACGGGGATGGCGATCCGAACGGCAACGGCGGCACGCCACCGGCGGTCACCCCGCGGCTCGGCAAGCTCCGCTCGACCCCGCCGCTGTAGCCCGCACCCCCATCGCCCACGGACACGACGAGCACCGCATGCCCGCGCCCGGCCCCAACGCGGCGTTGCGGCTGCCGCCCAAGTGCAACGCCTGCCAGAGCAACCGCGTCGCGTGGACCAGCCCCAGAGTCGACTTCTGCTATCAATGCCTGCCCGGCGGCCCGTTCGCCGCTCCACCGTGCAACCGCTGCCGCGCCCGGACCGACTACTTCAGTCAGGGGCTGTGCAGCCGGTGTCATCCCCGCAGCCCCGAGCACATCGGATCCTGCAAGGGCTGCCTGGCCTGGGGCGTCTACCCCCGCCACAACTGGACCTGCTGGTCCTGCCGCTGGTGGCAGAGCCACTACCCGAAGGGCACCTGCGCCCACTGCGGCCGCGCCAGCCACGTCAGCGACCGACAAGCCTGTCGCCTCTGCCTCGAGAATGCCCGCCTCGAACAGAAACCCGGGCGGGCACCCGATGTCGCCGCGGGGAACAAGGACAGCCAGCAGCTGTTCTTCGCCAACATGGTCTTCAAGCGACGCGTGACACCGGTGCCTGACTACGTCAGCTGGGCTGGCCGTTGGTCGAAGAAGAACAAGAACCAGCTGCCCTACCAGCCAGGCACCAGGTTCAACGATCACGCGCTTGAGCAGCTGGCCCTGTTTGAGATGGACCCCGACCCCGACGTGCTGCGCCAACGCCTCCTGGTGGAGGACAGCGAACTGACCCGGTACTGCGCGGCCATCGTCGCCAACCACGCCCGCCGCTATGGCTGGAGCGTCAGGCAGCGCAATGCCGTGATCCAGTCCCTGCGGCTGCTGCAGATCCTGCGACCTACTCCCACCGCGAAGGTCCGCGCCAGTGACGTCGTGTGCTTGCGCCGCTACGACGGCACCATCACCTCCACCCTCGACGTCCTCGCCGAAGCCGACCTGCTGATCGAGGACGTCCCAACCCGGGTTGAGCGGTACTTCAACGCCAAGTTCATCGAGTCCGGCGCCCTCCCGGACACCATGCGGGAACACCTCCAGCTGTGGCTTCAGGTCATGCTCGGCGGATCCCGGCACGCGCCACGCCAGCTGCCTCGCGAACCCGAGACCGTCGAGCTCCACATCCAGGGCCTCGTGCCCGTCGTGCAGACGTGGGTCGAAGCCGGGCGCCAGTCGTTCGCCGAGATCAGCAAGGACGACATCCTGGCCGCCCTCGCGGCCCTGCCCGCCGGCACCAGCCACCGCCACTTCGCCGAGAACGGGCTGATGTCGCTGTTCAAGATCCTCAAAGGCCGCCGACTCGTCTTCACCAACCCCATGAGGGGCATCGACCTCACCCGTGTCGCCACGAACCTTCCGCTGCCGCTTGACCCCGCAGTGATCCGGGCCGAACTGGACTCGCCGAACCCGGCCGTCGCGCTCGCCGTCGCTCTGGTGGCCTTCCACGGACTGACCGGCAAGCAGGTCCGTGAACTGCAGATGACCGACATCGTCGACGGTCGCCTCCACCTCGACGGCCGCGACATCCCGCTCGCCGCACCCGTCAGGAGCCGGCTCGCCGCCTGGCTCGACCACCGCAACCGAACCTGGCCGGCCACCGCGAACCCACACCTGCTCATCAACCGACGCACCGCGCCGCGCCTCGTCCCCAGCGGCCCGTCCTTTCCCTGGAAGGAAAGCCGCATCCGCCCACGGGCCCTGCGCGAAGACCGCATCCTGCACGAGATCCACGCCACCGGCGGCGACGTACGCCGCATCTACGACCTCTTCGGCCTCAGCGTCGAAGGCGCCACCCGCTACCTGAAGACCGTCGAGCACCCCGACCTGAGGAACGAGGACCAGCCTGGCACCCGACCATGACCGTGTCTTTACGTACCGCGCGGCGCGGGTCGAGAGTTGTCGCAACATCCTCACGCCAACGATAAGCAACCGCAGCGCGCACGATTCGGACATTCTGGCGCTGCTGACTTTGGTCACGGGCCGCAGCGTGGCGGCTCAGCGTCCCCGCATCCGTCCCCCCGAACCGTCGAATGGCGGGGGGACGTGGCGCCCTACACCGCGTTTATGCAGGTCAGGAAGCGTCCCCCCGAAACTCAGGAGATTCCAGAGCCGGTGGCTCGAGCGGTGGAGGAGGAGTCCCGTTAAGCGGATCCACTTCTCGCGGAGCTCGGCGCGACAAGCGTTCGTGGTCGGTCAGCTCACCGGCGTCGCGAGTCCGCGACGCTGCGGCCCTGCGCCGAGCTGGTCGATCCTGGAGGCTCCCACGCCGCAGCCCATTGGGCTATGGACTCGATCACCGGCGCCAGGGAGTGACCCTTGGTCGTCAGCGTGTAGTGCGGCACGGTGGTCGCGGAGGAGGAGGGGCAGGCGCGTTCCACCACGCCCTCGCGCTCGAGCTCGCGGAGCCGCTGCGCGAGGAGCCGATCGGTGAGCCCAGGGATTCTCGAGCGGATCTCGCCGAAGCGGTCGGCTCCGTCGAGGAGTGCGCGGATGATCGGGCCGTTCCAGCGCCGCCCGATCAACTCGACCGCGCGGTGGAAGACCGGACAGTAGCCCTGTGTCTCGTCCATGCAGACAACCTCCGCGGCCGACGAGTCGCCGGACCTTGACTCTTGCCAACGCCGTTCCCGGAATGATACTCCTAGAGTCACTTACAAAGAGTAAGTGACTACTTCGCATACGAGGAGCTCTCATGGACGTTCTGGTCCTCATCGGCCGGATCCTTTTCGCGCTACTGTTCCTGGGCGCCGGGATGGGCCACTTCAGCCAGCGGGAGATGATGACCGGCTACGCGGCGAGCAAGGGTGTGCCGGCCGCAGGGTTGATGGTGCCCTTCTCTGGTGCGGTGAGCATCCTGGGCGGCCTCATGGTGGCCGTCGGGGTCTGGCCCGACCTCGGCGCCCTGCTGCTGGTCGCCTTCCTGGTGCCGACGGCGGTGCTGATGCACGGCTTCTGGCGCGAGACCGACCCGGCGAGCAAGGCCAACGAGCAGACCCAGTTCCTCAAGGACCTGTCCCTCGCGGGTGCCGCGCTCGCCCTGTTCGCGTTCTTCGCCTCCGCGGGCGACGAGCTCGGCCTGCTCGTGCTCGGCCCGGTGTTCACGCTGTGACCGGCTTGCTAGTCGACCTGCCCGCCCGCGGCGGCGCCAGGCCGCGCACTACCCCGAGCAATCCGCACACCCAGCTCGATCAACAACCGGAGGACGATCGGCCGCGCCGCCTCCTGGAGGAGCGGCTCGCCCAGCTACCCGGCGTGGTCTGGCGGCCCAGCATGATCTCGGTCCCGGGAGCGCGCGCCCTGACCCTGCCGGAAGACGCCGCGCAGGGCCCGCCCGAGGCCTTCATGATCGGCACCGAGTTCGCTCACCTGCACCCCGCACCGGACCACTCACTGCACCTGGTGCTGCCGCCCGACCTCGCCTCCCGCGTGATCGAGACAGGCTGGGCAGAGCATCACCCGGTCGCCCGCCGCGGCCTGATCACCTCGGGCGCGGTGATGATCTACGCACCCCGCGACGAGGAGGAGGCAGAACTGGTCGCCCAGATCGTGACCGCCGCCTTCGAGTACGCCACCAACGCCCCGGCCTGACCAGCCGTACTGACAGAGCGCCGACGTGACCGGCATCCGGGCCACTCGGGTCCGGACCAGTCGAACAAAGATCGGAGTCAGCCATCATGCGCATCCACGAGCTCGGCCACCTGGTGCTCTACGTCCGCGACCTGGAGCGCTCACGGCGGTTCTACCGAGACGTGCTCGGCTGGAACGAGATCCGCGGGGAGGTCCCCCTGCCGGTCCCCGCGGCGGCGTTCTCCTCCGGACGCACCCACCACGAGCTGCTGCTCATCGAGGTGGGCCCGGCCGCGGCGCCGATGCCCCCGGGGCACCGTGTGGGCCTGTACCACTTCGGCCTCAAGGTCGGCGACAACGACGACGACCTCCGCGAGGTCGTGCGTCACCTGACCGAGCACGGGGTGCAGATCCAGGGGGCCAGCGACCACACGATCACCCACTCGCTCTACATCGCCGACCCCGACGGGCACGAGATCGAGCTCTACGTCGACGTGATGGCCACGGAGGAGTGGCTCGCCGACCCCTCGGTGGTCTTCGCCCCGATCCGTCCCCTACGTCTGTGACCCTCCGTGCCTGGAGCGGCGCAGGCCGCAGCGTCTGGCCATCGGCATCCAGTCCGCTGCCCAGATCACCGGCCGTGCTGAGGTGACAAGGCCGGCACCGTGTTGCTGCGCTACTCACTTACGACAATCATGCCGTCTCTCAGATGAGTATGACGGCGGCCGATTGCGCGATGGGTCACGAGGGTGAAGGGAGCGAGCGAGCCCCGCACGCGCGGGGGGTCCGGATCGCCGCGGTGTCCGTGCTCCTCGCAGTCCAGCATGCCCCGGTGCTCGGACGGCTGACGGTTCACCTGCATCGAGCGCGTCACTGCGAAACGCCTGGGCGTGCCCGGAGACTACGGATCGTGGTGTTGAGGTCCCATTCGGTCAGCGGATGTTGGGGCCGGTCTTCTCGTCGAGGTTGCGCACGTGCCGCTCCACTCTTCGCAGGGTCCGTTGGAGGTTCTCGAAGTAGCCGGGGAGTTCTTCGAGGACGGCGGTGCTTCGGTTGAGCCCTGATCCACCGGCGACTATGCGTGGGCCTCGATTGTGATCTTTGAGGGCTGTCGCGGGTGGTGGGGCGTGTGGGGGCCGCCGGTCTGTCCGGCTCTTCCACTTCGGGTCCGTGGTCGCGCCCTGTTCGGGCAGGG
>JAFIHG010000056.1 GCA_017848795.1 Candidatus Nanopelagicales bacterium
AACCCGCGTGATGTCGAGCGACACGCCCGCAGTCGTGTGCCTACACAATTTCGGGTCCAAGAGGCTCTCCGACCTCCTGACCTGCACCGATGCTACCGACCACGCCGTCATGTGCCCGTGATCTTCGGAAGTCCGGCCTGACTGCCACCCAGCGCCGCACGTTGTGGTTCGTCAGAACGGCAACACGCCGCGTTCACGAACCAGAACGTGCGGCGGAATCGGGGCGACCGCGTGGCGCGTGTCGATCCGCGGGCGGTCAGCAGACGGGGAGGCGGGTGGCGAGCCAGGTCTCGACCTGGTCCAGCGCGATGCGCTCCTGCGCCATGGTGTCGCGGTCGCGGATCGTGACGGCCTGGTCGGTGAGGGTCTCGAAGTCCACCGTGATGCAGTACGGCGTGCCGATCTCGTCCTGGCGCCGGTAGCGCCGGCCGATCGCGCCGGCGTCGTCGAAGTCGACGGCCCAGCGCTGGCGCAGCGCGGCGGCCAGCTCCCGGGCGCGCGGGGAGAGGTCGCCGCTGCGCGAGAGCGGCAGCACCGCGACCTTGACCGGCGCGATCCGCTTGTCGAAGCGCATCACCGTGCGCTTGTCGACGCCGCCCTTGGTGTTGGGCGCCTCGTCCTCGTCGTACGCCTCGAGCAGGAACGCGAGCACCGCGCGGGTGAGCCCGGCAGCCGGTTCGATGACGTACGGGTACCACCGCTCGCCGGCCTCCTGGTCGAAGTACGACAGGTCCGTCCCGGAGTGCGCGCTGTGGGTCTTCAGGTCGAAGTCGGTGCGGTTGGCGACGCCCTCCAGCTCGGCGAACTCGCTGCCGCCGAAGCCGAACCGGTACTCGATGTCGACCGTCCGCTTGGAGTAGTGGGAAAGCTTCTCCTTCGGGTGCTCGTACTTTCGCAAGTTCTCCTCGGACAGCCCGAGGTCGACGTACCAGTCCCAGCGGGCCTGCAGCCAGTACTCGTGCCACTCCTCGTCGGTGCCCGGCTTGACGAAGAACTCCATCTCCATCTGCTCGAACTCGCGGGTGCGGAAGATGAAGTTGCCGGGCGTGATCTCGTTTCGGAAGCTCTTGCCGACCTGCGCGATCCCGAACGGCGGCTTGCGGCGGGCGGTGCCGGCGACGTTGGCGAAGTTGACGAAGATGCCCTGCGCGGTCTCCGGGCGCAGGTAGTGCACCGAGGACTCGTCCTGCACCGGGCCGAGGTTCGTCGAGAGCAGCCCGTTGAAGTTGCGCGGCGGGGTGAACTGGCCCTTGGCCCCGCACTGCGGGCAGTTGAGGTCGGCCAGGCCGTTCTCGGCGGGCCGACCCTTCTTCGCCTCGTACGCCTCGAGCAGCTGGTCCTCGCGGAACCGGTGGTGGCAGGACAGGCACTCGGTGAGCGGGTCGACGAACGCCTCCAGATGACCGGAGGCCGCCCAGACCTGCGGGGCGAGGATGACCGCCGAGTCCAACCCGACGACGTCGTCGCGGGTCTGCACCATCGTCCGCCACCACTGGCGCCGCACGTTCTCCTTGAGCTCGACGCCGAGCGGGCCGTAGTCCCAGGCCGAGCGCGTGCCGCCGTAGATCTCGCTGTTGGGGTAGACGAAGCCGCGGCGCTTGGAGAGGTTCACCACCGCCTCGACGCGGTTCGTGACCTGACGCTTCTTGGACTGCTGGGACATCGTCGGCTGCTCCGTCCGGCTGGGTGTCGGCGAGGGTGGGCGACTCCCGAGGCTACCGGCCCGGTCCCGCTGTCCAGGTGCTGGGCTCGGGTCAGTAGTCGGTGTAGTGCCAGCGCAGCGAGCGCCGCCCGAGCGGGCGTACGACCGCGACGATCTCGTCGTACTGCCGGGCGAGGTGCGCTGCGGTCTCGCGGGGGCAGACCGGGACGGCGAGCACGGCGTCCGCGGCTCCGGCCGCGCGCAGCGCGGCGGCGACGGCGGCCGCGGTCCGGCCGGTCTCCACGCCGTCGTCGACGACGATCACCGTGCGGTCCGCGACGCCCGCCGGCACGGTTGCGCGCACACCCGTGTCGCTGCGCTCGACGGTGAGCGGTACGGCGCGGACCCCGAGCGCGGCTGCGACGGGTGCGGCGACCTCGATCCCGCCCGGTACGACCGCGAGCAGCAGCGCCTCCGATCCGTCCCCGAGCACCTCGGTGACGAGCGACGCGAGCGCCCTTCCGGCCGCCGCCCGATCCGCGAACCTCACGTCACGGCCTCACTGCCTGCGCGACGGGCACGGCGCCAACCTAGCGGGCGCGGCACGTACGCTGGCCCGGTCCCACGAGCGCGAAGGACCGCATCCCGTTGCCCAGGAGCAAGCGTCACCCCGCGCGCCGGCCGCAGCAGCGCGCCGCGCGCCGACCGCACCCGCCGGCGAAGAACGCCGCCCGCCGGCAGCCGGCGAGCAGCCCTCCTCCCACCGGCGTGCGCGCCGCCCTCGAGCGGCGCAGCGCCCCGCTGCTGGTCCGGCTGCACGGCGCCCCGCGCTGGGTGACGTTCATCGGTCTCGCCGCGCTGCTGCTGCTCGGGCTGCTGCTGCCGTTCCGGCTGGCCGGTCTGCTGCTGCTCGTCGTCGCGGCCTTCCTCGGGTGGCTGCTCGCGCTGTCCTGGCCGCTGCTGTCCGGGCAGGGCCGGCTGCTGCGGGTGCTGGTGGTCGCGATCGTGCTGGGCGCGGGGATCGGGCGGCTCGCGGGCCTGCTCTGAGCGGGCGGAGCGTCGCGTCGCTCACCCCGCGTGGGCGGCGTCGTGCGCGCGGCGCAGGTGCGGGTCGCCGACCCGCCGGGTGCGGCGGGCGCCCACCCAGGTTGCGAGCCAGGCCAGGAACGCGAGCGAGACGACGACGAAGCTCACCGGCAGGTTGAACATCGCCGCGAGGACCAACCCGGCCCACACCGCGCCGATGCTCAGGGCGACCGCGGCCGCGACGGCGCGCGAGGGCCGCGGCGTCCACATCACCGCCGTCGCGGCGGGCGTGACGACCAGGGCGAACAGCAGCAGCGTGCCGACGACCTGGACCGCCATCGTCACGGTGAGCGCGAGCAACAGCATGAACACCACGCCGAGGGCGCGTACCGGTACGGCCCGCGCCGCCGCGACCTCCGCGTCCAGACTCGCGAACAGCAGCGGGCGGAACACGATCCCGAGCACCACCACGATCGCGAGGGCGAAGCCGGCGAACGCCCACAGCTGCCCGGTGGAGATCGCGAGCAGGTTCCCGAACAGCACGCTCGTCACGACGCCGGTGCTCCGGCTCGACAGGGAGGCGAAGAGGATGCCGAGACCCATCGCGAAGGCCAGCACCGTCCCGGTGGCGATCTCCCGGTCCCCTGCCCGGCGCCCCAGCACCCCGATCGCGAGGCCGCCGAGCACACAGAACACCAGCAACCCCAAGGTCACCGGCATCCCGAGCAGCACCGCGCCGGTGGCTCCGGGGAAGCCGATGTGGCCCAGCGCGTGGGCCGCGAACGAGGAGGCTCGGACGATCACCAGGTAGCCGATCAGCCCGGCGACCAGGGCGACGATGGTCCCGCCGACCAGCGCGTTGCGCATGAACGGCGCGCCGAGCACCTCCCACCAGTCGTGCTGGTAGCCGACGGCCGCGAGCTGCGCGCTCATGCGGTCCTCGTGAACAAGTCGCCCTGGGCGGTGCGCACGACCTTGACCTGCGTGCCGTACAAGTGGCTGAGCAGCTCGGCGTCCACGACCGCGTCGACACCGGCGTAGTGCGCGTGCCCGTCGAGCAGGTAGATCGCGCCGGTGAGCACCGACAGCAGCGGGTTGAGGTCGTGGGCGACGACGAGCATGGTGACCCCGCGCTCCCGGTTGAGCGCGGCGAGCACGTCGACGGTCTCCCGCTGCCCCCGCATGTCGAGGTTGGCGAGCGGTTCGTCGAGCAGCAGCAGCGGTGGATCGTCCACCAGGGCCTGGGCGATCGCGACCCGCTGCTGCTGGCCGCCCGACAGGTCGGACACGCGCCGGTCGGCGAGCGGCGCGGCGGCGACGTCGCGCAGCGCGCGGCTCACCCGGTCGTGCTCGGCGGCGCGCAGCGGGCGTACGCCCCAGCGGTCGCCGGAAAGGCCGAGCGCCACCAGGTCGCGCGCCCGGACCGCATATCCCGTCGTCGCCGTGTAGTTCTGCGGCACGTACCCGATCCGCCGGTTGCCGCGGGTCGGGCGGGACCCGAGCACCTCGACGGTGCCGCGCGCCGGGAGCAGCCCGAGCAGCACGTGCAGCAACGTCGTCTTGCCCGACCCGTTGGGGCCGATGACCGCGACGACCGACCCGGCGGGGAGCTCGAAGCTGCTGTCGTCCCAGACGGTCCGCCCGTCGCGTACGACCGCCGCGTCCCGCAGCCGGACGACCGGTGCGCCCTCGCCCTCAGCCGGCACCGAGCGCCACCTGCAGAGCCGTGAGCTGCCCGACCTGCCAGCCGACGAACGAGTCCGCGCCGGCGGGGACCGTCTCCGTCACCGTCACCACGGGCACCCCGGCCGCGTGCGCGGCCTCCTGGACGGTCGACGTGGTGGCGCTCTCGGTCTGGGAGTTGACGATCAGCACGTCCGCCGCACGGTCGGCGAGCAGCTGCTGCATGGCGAGCACGTCGCCCGGCGCCGGCTCCCCCTCCCCGGCCGCTGCGCGCCGCCAACCCTCGGGGGTCACGTCACGCATCTCGAGCGCCGCGGCCATCCGGTCGAACACCGGTTCGGTGGCGGCGTAGGTGCGACCTTGGGCGCTCGCACGCAGGTCGCGCACGGCAGCGTCGTACGGGCGCAGCCGCTCCTGCCACACCGCGGTCCGGCCCGCGAAGTAGCCGGCGAGCTCCGGCGCGGCAGCGCTCAACGCGGCGGTAAGCGCCGGGCCCATGGCGTGCACGATGCCCGGGTCGTACCAGAGGTGCGGGTCCCCGCCCTCCGGCACCTCGGCGAGCCGGGCCGCGTCAACCACCTGCGGCCGCGGGTCGAGCGCGTCGAGCAGGTGCGCGGCCCAGGCGTCGTAGCCGGCGCCGTTGACGACGACGACCCGCGCGTCGCCGAACCGCGCCGCATCGGCGGTCGACGGCTCGTAGTCGTGGGGGTCGCCCGGGGCACTCACCAGGATCGTCGTCAGCCGCGCGCACGCGCCGCCGAGGGTGGCGGCGAGGTCGGTCCATGGGTCGATACTGACGACGACGGGGACCGGGTCGTGCGGGCATGCGTCGGACGCGACCGCACCTGTCGCGGTAGATCCGGGGGCGGACGCGCCGCAGCCGGCGAGGAGCAGGCCGAGGACCGCCGTCACGGCGACCGTCCACCGGCCCGCCCCGAGCGTCCTCACGCACCGATGATAACGGAAACGGTTATCATCTTCGAAAGGCGAGGAGGCGGCATGAGCAGCGACGGGGCTCGGGTCGCGCTGCGCGCGACCCGGCAACGTACCGCGGTCCGCGCCGCGCTCGCCGACGGTGACCAGTTCCGCAGCGCGCAGGAACTGCACGCGGCGCTGCGCGAGCGCGGGGCGGGGGTCGGGCTCACCACCGTCTACCGCACCCTCGCCGCGTTCGCCGAGACCGGCGAGGTGGACGCGATAACGCGGGAGGACGGGGAGACCGTCTACCGGCGCTGCGCGGAGAGCGGGCACCACCACCACCTGGTGTGCCGGGAGTGCGGGCGTACGGCCGAGGTCGCCGGCCCGGCGGTCGAACGCTGGGCCGACCGTGTCGCCGCCGAGCACGGCTACACCGAGGTCGCGCACACCCTGGAGATCTTCGGCCGCTGCCCGAACTGCACCTAAGAGCTGATCATGAGGACATGCGCCTCATCCCTCGTTGATCATGATGTCGTGGGTCGCAAACGCGCGTTGGGACCCACGAGGTCATGATCAACTCGTAGGGGCGGGGGTCAGCCGGGGAGCTGGTTCGGCTCGGCCCCGCCGTAGCGGCGGTCCCGCGACGCGTACTGTTCGCACGCCCACCACAGGTGGCGACGGTCGAAGTCCGGCCACAGCGTCGGTACGAACACGAGCTCGGCATAGGCGCTCTGCCACAACAGGAAGTTGCTGGTGCGCTGCTCGCCCGACGAGCGTACGAACAGGTCGACGTCGGGCATGTCGGGCTCGTCGAGGTGGCGGGCGACCGCGCGCTCGTCGACCCGTTCGGGGTCGATCCGGCCCGCGGCCGCCTCCCGGGCGATCGCGCGTGCGGCGTCGGCAATCTCGGCCCGCCCGCCGTAGTTCACGCACATCGTGAGCGTCAGGTTCGTGTTGCCGGCCGTGAGCTCCTCGGCGGCCTGCAGCTCGTCGACGACCGACTTCCACAGCCGCGGCCGGCGCCCGGCCCAGCGCACGCGTACGCCCAGCTCGTGCATCTCGTCGCGCCGGCGCCGGATCACGTCCCGGTTGAACCCCATGAGGAAGCGGACCTCGTCCGGGGAGCGGCGCCAGTTCTCGGTGCTGAAGGCGTACGCGCTGATCCATCCGACGCCGAGCTCGATGGCGCCGTGCACGCAGTCGAGCAGCGATGCCTCGCCCGCCTCGTGACCCGCGGTTCGCGGCAGCCCGCGCTCGGCCGCCCACCGGCCGTTGCCGTCCATCACGACCGCGACGTGGCGTGGCACCAGCTCGGCCGGGATCGCCGGCGGCCGCGCGCCGGAGGGGTGGGGGGTGGGACGACGGGTACCGCCCGGCGCGGTGGGCAGCGCCCGGCGGCGCGCGCGACGGGTCGGCACCCGGTCATCCTGGCAGGCGGGCCTCAGCCGCTGCGGTCCACCAGCGGCAGGCTGCGCAGCCCGCGCTCCAGATGCCAGGACAGGTACGCGGCCACCAGCCCGGACGCCTCGCGCCGGGCCCGCTCCTCGCTGGCGGCGGCGACCGCCCAGTCGCCGGAGAGCAGCGCGGCCATCAGCTCCAGGCTCGCCGCCGCCGGAGCGGCCGACCCGGGCTGGCGGCACGCCGCGCACAGCACGCCGCCGGAGGCGAGGTGGAAGGCGGTGTGCGGGCCGGGCGCACCGCACCGGGCGCAGTCGGTGAAGGTCGGTGCCCAGCCGGCGACGGCGAGCGAGCGCAGCAGGTACGCGTCGAGCACCAGCGGCGCGGCGTGCTCGCCGGCGACCAGCGCGCGCAGCCCTCCCACGAGCAGCAGGAACTGCTGGCGGGCCGGGGTCCCCTCCTCGGGCGTGAGCCGCTCGGCGGTCTCGAGCATGGCCTGCCCTGCGGTCCAGCGGGGGTAGTCCGCGGCGAGCGAGGCGCCGTACGCGGCGATCGTCTCGACCTGCGTCACGCCGTCCAGGGTGCGCCCCGTGTAGAGCTGCGCGTCGACGTGCCCGAACGGCTCGAGGCGGGCGCCGATCCGGCTCGCGGTACGGCGTACCCCCTTGGCGACCGCGCGGATCCGGCCCTGGTCGCGCGTGAGCAGCGTGACGATGCGGTCCGCCTCGCCGAGCTTGTGGGTTCGCAGCACCACCCCCTCGACGCGGTACAGGCTCACCGGTCCATCCTCTCGCGCCCGTTAGAAGCCGAGCCGGCGCAGTGCCTTCGGGTCGCGCTGCCAGTCCTTGGCGACGGTGACGTGCAGATCGAGGTAGACCGGAGTGCCCACGAGGTCCTCGATGGCGAGCCGGGCACTGCGGCCGACCTCGCGCAGCCGATCACCGCGCCGGCCGATGACGATCGCCTTCTGCGAGTCCCGCTCGACGTACAGCGTCGCGTGCACGTCGAGCAGGGGGCGGTCCGCCGGGCGGCCCGCGCGCTCACCCAGTTCGTCGACGAGGACGGCGATCGAGTGCGGCAGCTCGTCGCGTACGCCCTCCAGCGCGGCCTCGCGCACCAGCTCGGCGATGCGGTCCGCCAGCTGCTCGTCGGTCGGCTCGCCGTCCGGATAGAGCACCGGCCCCTCGGGCAGTAGCCCGACGAGCAGGTCGGCGAGCAGCTGCACCTGCTCGCCGCGCGCCGCCGACACCGGGACCACCTCGGCCCAGTCGAAGCCGCACGCACCGGCCAGCTCGCCCACCTCCGCGAGCCGCTCGGCAAGAGCGCCGCGGCCCACCGTGTCGGTCTTGGTCACGACGGCGACCTTGGGCAGCCGTCGCACCGCGCCGAGGTCGGCCGCGATGCGCCGGTCGCCGGGGCCGACCGGTTCGTCGGCGGGCAGGCACATCGCGACGACGTCCACCTCGGTCCACGCCTCGCGCACCAGCGCGTTCAGGCGTTCCCCGAGCAGGGTGCGCGGGCGGTGCAGTCCGGGCGTGTCGACCAGGACCAGCTGCGCGTCCGGGCGGGTGAGGATGCCGCGCACCACCCGGCGGGTGGTCTGCGGCTTGCTCGAGGTGATCACGACTCGGGCGCCGACCAGGGCGTTGGTGAGCGTGGACTTGCCGGTGTTGGGCCGCCCGACGAGCGCGACGAAACCGCTGCGGTGCGGGGGCGCGGGCTCGCTCACGCCCCTGATGGTGCCGTATGGCGGGCTGCGGGTGTCAGGGCGTGGTGAGCGCCTGCAGCGGCGCGCTGGGGACGAGGCCCTCGGCGAGCGCGGCCAGGCGGGCGTCGATGGTGACGAGCGCGTCGGCCTGTAGCCGGGCGATGGCGAGGTACTCGGCGTCCTGCAGGTCGGTCCATCCCTGCTCGCGGGCGAGTTTCCAGGCCGTACGGCGGGACACCCGATCACCGAGCAGCCGCATCTTGAGCTCGGTCAGCTGCTCGTGCCGTTGCAACGCAACGGGTTCTGCGATCTCACCGGAGCGGACCGCCTCGTAGAGCAGCGCCAGGGCCGCTGATCGAATGGTGTTGGGCGCGACGAGCTGGTGGGCCGGGTGCAGCGCGACCGGCGTGGTCACCAGGTGCAGCAGGGTAGGCGCGTCGATCGCGAAGCGGGCCACCGCCCGAGCCTAGGGCGGGTCCGCGGACAGCGGGTGGTGGGCGAGGACCTCGTAGCGCGGCCGGGCGCCGAGGTGGCTGCGTACCAGGTGCAGCTCGGTCGCGGTCCAGGACGGTCCGGCGTACGGCTGCAGCGCCGCTACCAGATCGCGCACGTCGGTCCGGGTCCGCAGCCGCCCGACGGTCAGGTGGGGACGGTACGGCCGGTCGTCAACCTCGATCCCGACCCGGCGGGCAGCGGCCACGGTGGAGGCGGCGAGGCGGGGCAGCTCGGGGCGCGGCGCGTCGAGCCCGACCCAGAGCGTCGTCGCCGCGGCCGGTCTCGGGAACGCGCCGGATCCCTGCAGCCGCAACGTCATCGGGGCGTACCGCGCGGCGGCCCGCGCGAGCCTGGTCGAGAGCGGCGCCACCGTCGCCGGGTCGACCTCCCCGAGGAAGGCGAGCGTCACGTGCCACGTCTCGCTGCGGCTCCAGCGCACGGGCGTTGCGTCGTGGTGGGCGGCGAGCGCGCCCGCCAGGTCGGCGCGGACCGGCGCGGGGACCGGCAGCGCCACGAACAGCCGCACGGCGCTCAGCGGGCGAGGCGGCGGGCCAGCCAGGCGAGAGCCAACGGGTAGCGGTAGCCGATCGACCCGTGGCCGGCGTCGAACAGCTCGAAGGCGATGCGGTCCGCGGGCAGCCCGGCCGCGAGCAGCTGGTCGCGGTACGCGGTGGCGCCCAGGTCGAGGTACCACTCGTCCCGCGTGCCGGCGTCGATCCAGACCGCACGCAACGACCGGACAGCCTCGGCGTACCGCGGGACCATCCGCACCGGGTCCCAGGACAGCCAGCGCTCCCACACCTGCGGCCGCAGCACGCCGCTCACCGGGTCGAACGGCAGCACCGGCGTACCGTCCGGGTCCGCGGAGAAGCACGCGGTGCACCCGAGCGTGAGCAGCAGCACGTGATCCTCCTTCCTGGTGAAGGAGGTGCGGGAGCGGAAGTCGTCCCACCAGCGCAGGATGTCGTGGTCGTAGTCGCGCAGGAACCGGGCCGCCTGCGCGAACCCGTCGAGGTAGCAGTACTCGTAGAGGGCATCCCCCGCATGCGTCGCGAGCGCCCCGAACAGGTCCGGGCGCAGCATCGGGGTGATCATCGCGCCGAAGCCGCCGGAGGACTTCCCGCTGATCGCGCGCGACTCCCGGTCGGCGATGGTGCGGTAGTGCGCGTCGACCCAGGGAACGACGTCCTCGCAGAGGTACGAGTGGTACGCGGCGGTTCCTGGGGAGTCGACGAACTGCGAGCCGCCGTACGCCGTCCACGCGTCGACGTAGACGACCACGACACCGGGCGTCTCGCCGCCCGCGAAGACCGCGTCGGCGGTCTCGAGGAACGGCTGGCGGTACGGCTCGCGGTTCTCCCACATCGCCACGTGCCCGGTGTAGCCCTGGATCACGTACACGGTGGGCCACCGCTGCGCCGAGCCGTCATAGCCGGGCGGGGTGTAGACCCACAGCGGGCGCTCGTACGGGTCACCCAGCGGATTGCCCCGCAGGTGCTCGGAGGTGATCGTGTGCTTGTCGAGCCGGCCCGCCAGCTCGGCGCTCCAGGGCAGCATCCGGCCAGTACACCAGAGCCCCGCTTCGTGCCGACGTCACTGTCCGGGTGGTCGAGAACCCGCCGTTTCCGGCCGGGTTGTCGACCACCAGCACAGTGACGTCCCTCAGGTGGTCGTACGCGCGCGCAGCCCGCCGTCGGTCCCGACGCGCAGCACCGGTACGCCGGGTCCGCCGAGGTCGCGTACCGCAGCCACGTCGGAGTCCGCGAGCGTGTCCTGCCCGGTGACGAGCGCGGCGGCCTCCAGCCCGGTGGCCCCGCTGGCCGCCGCCTGGGCCACGGCGAGTGCGAGCGCGGAGACCTGCAGGTGCGCGAGGGCGACGCTCGCCCCGCTGTACGTGCGCCCGGTCGTGTCACGGACCGCGGCACCCTCGACCGCGCCCACCCGGCCGCGCGCCCCGCGGGCCAGCGTCACGAGCTTGGCGTCCTGCGGGTCGAGCTCGCCGGGTACCTCCCGCTCGCTCACGGTGCTTCCAGTTCGCTCGCTGCGGGGCTCCCCGCCCCACCCACCGGCTCCCCCGCCACACCCGGGCGGCTCACTCCTCGCTCGCTCACGGTGCCTCCTCCTCTTCCGGCGCCGGCACCCGCCGCCGCGCGACGACCGTCCCGATGCCCTTGCGCCGGCCCTGGCCGGCCTCGGCCACCAGCTCCCAGCCGTCCTCGTCGATCATGGTGCCGGGCACCGGGACCCGGCCGAGGCGGCGCGCCATCAACCCCGCCACCGTCTCCACCCCCTCGGTCTCCCCGTCGATGTCGAGCCCGATCAGCTCGGCGAAGTCGTCGACGTTCATCCGGGCGTTGACCCGGTACGCGTCGCCGGTCAGCGGCTCGACCTCGGGCACCTCGACGTCGTACTCGTCGGTGATCTCGCCGACGATCTCCTCGACGATGTCCTCGATCGTCACCAGGCCGCTGGTGCCGCCGTACTCGTCGACGACGATCGCGAGGTGTACGCGCGCGGTCTGCAGCTCGCGCAGCAGATCGTCGGCGCGCTTGGTGTCCGGCACCAGGTACGCCTCGCGCATCAGCTCGCAGACCCGCTCGCTCTGCTCGGCCTCCCGGTGCTCGTACGCCCGGCGCGCGAGGTCCTTGAGATAGACGACGCCGATCACGTCGTCGACGTTCTCCCCGACGACCGGGATCCGGGAGCAGCCGCTGCGCAGCGCGAGCGAGAGCGCCTGGCGCAGCGTCTTGTGCCCCTCGATGAACACCATCTCGGTGCGCGGCACCATCAGCTCGCGCACGATCGTGTCGCCCAGCTCGAAGACCGAGTGGATCATCTGCCGCTCGTCATCCTCGATCACGTCGCTCGCCTCGGCCAGGTCGACGAGCTCGCGCAGCTCGGCCTGGTTGGCGAAAGGCCCCTCCCGGTAGCCGCGGCCGGGGGTGAACGCGTTGCCGAGCAGGATCATCCCGCCCGCGAGCGGTCCCAGGACGACGGTGAGCCCGCGGGTCATCCGCGCGGTACGGCGGGAGACGCTGTCGGCGTGCTGGGTGCCGAGGGTGCGAGGCCCGACACCGAGCACCACGTACGTCACCACCGCCATCACGGCCACCGCCAGCAGC
Source organism: Candidatus Nanopelagicales bacterium (assembly GCA_017848795.1). GTDB lineage: Bacteria > Actinomycetota > Actinomycetes > S36-B12 > CAIYMF01 > JAFIHG01. The sequence goes on from JAFIHG010000056.1 coordinate 11,993, forward strand.
ACCCGCGCCCAGCGCGGCCCGGGCACCGCGTCGAGCGCGACGACGACCACCAGCGCCGTCGCGGCGACGGCGAGCACCTGGTGGCACAGCAGCAGCACGTTCAGGTGCCGCGGCCGGTCGGCCAGCACTGCGACGAGGGTCGCCGCGCCGCGGCGGTCCTCGCGCACCAGCTCCGCGGCGCGCGAGCGCGAGACCCGGCGGATCGCCGCCTCGCTCATCACCAGCAGGCCGGCCAGCACCACCAGTGCCGCGGCCGCCACCAGCAGCCACACGTCGGTCGTCGCCACGCCCCGCCCCGTCAGCCGGCGCCGGCGGCGGTCCGCCAGGCGGCGAGGGAGGTGAGCAACCGGTCCTGCAGCCCGAACATCAGGTGGCGTTCGTCCGGTTCGCCGTGGTCGTGACCGAGCAGGTGCAACAGCCCGTGCGTGAGCAGCAGGTCGAGCTCGTCCGCGGCCGGGTGCCTGGCAGCGGACGCCTGCGCGGCGGCGACCTGCGGGCAGATCACGACGTCGCCGAGCAGACCCGCGACAGCGCTGTCCCCGGGCGCGGGCACCCGCAGCTCGTCCATCGGGAACGCGAGCACGTCGGTCGGTCCCGGCTCGTCCATCCAACGCTCGTGCAGCCGGGTCATCTCGGCCTCGTCGACGAGGCGTACCGACAACTCGCTGTCCGGGTGCTGGCGCAGCTCGGCCAGCAGGTGGCGGGCGGCCGCGGTGAGCCGCTCGACGTCGACGCCGGCGCCGCTCTCGTCCTGCACGGTGACGCTCATCGTCGTCCGCGCCGCCGATCCGGACGGGCCGCCTCCGGCCGGTCCCCCTCGTGGCGGGCGTACGCGTCGACGATCGCGCTCACCAGCCGGTGGCGTACGACGTCCGCGCTCGTGAGCCGGCAGAAGGCGATGTCCTCCAGCCCGGTCAGGATGCCCTCCACGACGCGCAGCCCGCTGCGTACGCCTCCGGGCAGGTCGACCTGGGTGGTGTCGCCGGTGACGACCATCGTGGAGTTGAACCCGAGGCGGGTCAGGAACATCTTCATCTGCTCCGGCGAGGTGTTCTGCGCCTCGTCGAGGATGATGAACGAGTCCGACAGCGTCCGCCCGCGCATGTACGCGAGCGGCGCCACCTCGATCGTCCCCTCTGCCATCAGCTTCGGGATCACAGCGGGGTCGAGCATGTCGTGCAGCGCGTCGTATAGGGGGCGCAGGTACGGGTCGATCTTCTCCGAGAGCGTGCCGGGCAGGAACCCGAGCCGCTCCCCCGCCTCGACTGCCGGGCGGGTCAGGATGATCCGGGTGATCGTCTTGGCCTGCAGCGCCTGCACCGCCTTGGCGACGGCGAGGTAGGTCTTGCCGGTCCCGGCCGGGCCGAGCCCGAAGACGATGGTGTGCGCGTCGATCGCGTCCACGTACGCCTTCTGGTTGGCCGTCTTCGGCCGGATCGTGCGACCCCGGTTGGAGAGGATGTTCGCGGTCAGCACCTGCGCCGGGTGCTGGTCGTCGTCGGCACGCACCATGCGGACGACCTGCTCGACCGTCTCGGCGGTGAGCGACTGGCCGGTGGCCACGACCGCGATCAGCTCGGTGAGGGCCTGGCGTACCAGCTCGACCGCAGGCGTCGGCCCGGTCAGCGTGATCTCGTTGCCACGGACATGGACGTCGACCTCGGGCACGGCACGCTCCAGCGTGCGCAGGAACTCGTCTCGCGCCCCGAGCAGCGCGAGCATCGAGTGGGCGGGCGGGACGACGACGGTGCTCGTGGTGCTCGCCGGGTCGCCCTGCCGACCGGTCGCGTCCGGACGGTCGGCGTCGCCGAACGGTGAGGTGGCGGCAGTCATGGGTGGCCGGCGTCCGGCCCGGAACTCCCTCGTACGGGTACGGGACCGCCCCAGCCTACGTGGCGCCGCGCACCCCGTCATCCGCCGGAGGTGGGGATCCGCGCTGACACGGAGCCGTGCCGGGCCGCGGTGCCCTACCGTGACCGCCGTGGGAGCCATGCGGTGGCCGCGGGCGGTGTCGCTCGCCGCGGCCGCGCTCGCCGTCGCGGCGACCCTGGCGATCGTCGCGACGTTCGTCGTCGCCGGCGTACCGCACGACGCGTGGCTCGTGCTGCTCCCGCTGCTTCTCGCGCTGCCGGCGCTCGTCCTCGGCCTCGTCGTCTCGAGCGCCCGACCGGCGAACCCGACCGGGGCGCTGCTCAGCCTCGCCGGTCTGGTCTTCTCGCTGGGCGTGATCTCCGACAGCTACCAGCAGACCGCCGCGCAGCACCCCGGCATGCTCTCCGTCGACGACCGGCTGGTCGCGGCGACGCAAGGCGCCTGGATGCTGGGCTACCTGCCGTGGGCGCTGCTGCTGGTGGTCTTCCCCGCGGAACGGCTGGTCGGCCCGCGCCGGCGGGCGCTCGTCGCCGCGCTGCTCGCGGTGGTGCTCGCGTTCCTGGTGATCGGGGCGCTCGTACCGCCGCCGGGAGCCGACACCCCGGCCGCCGCCGCGCCGCCGCGGTGGCTGGAGGTGCTCGGTCTTGGGCTGGTGCTGACGTACTTCGCGCTGCTGGTCGCGAGCTTCGCCGCCGCCGTGCGGCGCTACCAGCACTCCCCGGAGCCGGTCCGGCTGCAGCTGCGCTGGCTCGCGCTCGCCGGGCTCACCGTGCCCGGGACGCTGCTGCTGTGCTGGGTGAGCTACCTGGTGCTGCGCGGGCCGGACCTGGCGGCGCTCGGGCTGGCCGCCATGTTCATCGCGTTCCCGGTCTGGACCGCTGTCGCGTTGCTGCGCTCGGACCTGTTCGACGTCGACCGGGTGCTGCTGCGGCTGGCGACGTACGGCGTGCTCACCGTCCTGCTGACCGGCGTCGTCGCACTCACCGCGGCCGCGGCCGGGCTGGTCGCGGGCCGCGGCTCGGTGCTGGTGGCCGTCGGCGCGACCGTCGTCACGCTGCTGGCGCTGGTGCCCGTACGCAGCCGGCTCGAACGCGCGCTGTTCCGCCGCCTCTACCCGGCCCGCGAGCGGGCCGTCGCGGCCGTCGAGGACCTGGGCCGGCGCGTCTCGGCCGGGCTCGCCCACCCCGAGCAGCTCGAACAGGTGCTGCGCGAGGCGAGCGGCGACCCGGGGCTGCGGGTCGGCTACCTGCTACCCGGCACCGACGCGCTGGTGGACCGGGACGGAGCCCCGGTGAGCCACGGTGCGGCAGGCAACGACGTCGAGCTCGCAGGGGCGCGGATCGGGCTGCTGCTGCCCGGCCCCGGACGTGCGGCTCCGGGCCGGGAGGTCGCGGGGGCCTGCCCGCTGCTGGTGGAGATGGTGCGGCTGCGGCTCGAGCTCACGCTGGCGCTGCGGGAGGTGGAGGCCAGCCGGGAGCGGCTGCTGCGTACCGGGTACGAGGAGCGCCGGCGCCTGGAACGTGACCTGCACGACGGTGCCCAGCAGCGGCTGGTCAGCCTCGGCATGTCGCTGCGCGTGGCCCAGCTGCAGCTCGCCGGCGGTGCGGTCGCGGCCACCGACCTCGGGGGCGTGATCGACGGCGCGGTCGCCGAGCTCGCGACAGCGGTCGCCGAGCTGCGCCAGATCGCCCACGGGCTGCGCCCCAGCGCCCTCGACGACGGGCTGCCCGCCGCGCTCGCCGGGCTCACCAGCCGACTGCCGCTGCCGATCGACCTGCACCTGGACACCGCCGAGCTGCCCGACGTGGTCAGCACGACGGCGTACTTCGTCGCGACCGAGGCGCTCGTCAACGCGGTCAAGCACGCCGAGGCGGAGCGGATCGCCGTACGGGTGTCCCAGCAGGGGCAGCGCGTCTACGTGCAGGTCCGCGACGACGGGCGCGGCGGGGCCGACGTACGTGCCGGAGGTGGGCTGGCCGGGCTCGCCGACCGGGTGCAGGCGCTGGGCGGCGCGCTGCACGTCGACAGTTGCACCGGACGCGGCACGCTGGTCGAGGCGGTGCTGCCGTGCGGGTCGTGATCGGGGAGGACAGCGCGCTGTTCCGCGAGGGTCTCGCTCGGCTGCTGTCGGAGGCCGGGCACGAGGTCGCCGCGACCGCCCGGGACGCACCGCAGGCCGTACAGGCCGTGCATGACACCGCGCCGGACGTGGTGATCCTCGACGTACGGATGCCCCCCGACCTGACCGACGACGGGGCGCGGGCCGCGGGCCGGATCCGCGCGGCGTACCCCGCGATGGGGATCGTGATGCTCTCCCAGCACATCGAGACCCGGTACGCGCTCGCGCTCATGGCGGGGGGCGGGTTCGGCTACCTGCTCAAGGACCGCGTGCTGGACGTGGAGGACTTCCTCGACGCGCTGGAGCGGGTGCGGGCCGGCGGGTCCGCGCTCGACCCCGAGGTTGTCGCGCGGCTGGTCGGCTCGCGGCGCGCCGACGAGCGGCTCGCGACGCTCACCCCGCGCGAGCAGGAGGTGCTCGCGTTGATGGCGGAGGGCCGTACCAACGTCGGCATCGCGCAACGGTTGTGGCTCACCGGCCGTACCGTCGAGACCCACGTCAGCAGCATCATGAACAAGCTCGCCCTGGAGAGCTCGGACACCGACAACCGCCGCGTCCTCGCCGTCATCGCCTACTTCCACGGAACGGGGTTCTTCACCGGGTCGCCGGACTCGGTGAAGAACGCCGTTCCGTGACCGGTCAGCCGGGCGGCCAGGTGAACGGGCGCCCGCCCAGTACGTGGACGTGGACGTGGTCGACGGTCTGGCCGCCGTCGGGGCCGGTGTTCACCACCAGCCGGTAGCCGGCCTCGACGACGCCTTCCTGTGCCGCGACCGCGGTCGCCGCCGCGAACAGGTCCTCGGCCAGCGCCGGGTCGTCGGCCATCAGCGTGCCGATGTCGCGATGGTGGTCGCGGGGGATCACCAGTACGTGCGTCGGCGCCTTGGGGGCGATGTCGCGGAACGCGAGCGTCCGGTCGGTCTCGTGCACGACGGTCGCCGGCACCTCGCCGGCGGCGACCCCGCAGAACAGACAGTCCATTCCCGGACCCTAGCCCGCCCCCCACTTCCGCGCGTCCCTGCTCGAAACGTCGTCAACTGCGCGAGTTGACGACGTTTCGAGCAGGGACGCGGGTCAGGACCAGCGGCCGCTGGCGGCGAGCACGACCGCGGCGGCGGCCGTACCGGCCGTGGAGGTACGCAGCACCGAGGAGCCGAGCCGGCAGGACAGCGCGCCGGCGGCCTCGAAGGCCGCCACCTCGGCGTCGGTCAGCCCGCCCTCCGGGCCGACGATCAGCACCACGTCGCCGCTGGGCGGTACGGCCATCGTCGCCAGCCGCAGCGCGGCCGACTCGTGCAGCACGATCGCCAGGGTCGCGGTACCCAGCAGCGTGACGATGTCGGGGGCGTCGGCCAGGTCGAGGACCTCGGGCACGTGCGAGCGGCGAGCCTGCTTGGCGGCCTCCCGCGCGGTACGCCGCCAACGCGCCACGCCCTTGGCGGCCCGCTCACCGCGCCAACGCGCGACGCAGCGCTGCGCCGCCCACGGCACCACCACGTCGACACCGACCTCGGTGAGCGTCTCCACTGCGAGCTCGCCCCGCTCGCCCTTGGGCACGGCCTGCACGACGACGACCCGCGGCGCCGGCACCGGGTCGTACCCGGCGTCCTCGATCCGTACCTCGAGCGCGTCCTTGCCGCGTACGGCCGCCACCACCCCGCGTCCGCGCCATCCCGCGCCGTCGACGCACTCCACCGGCTCGCCGACCGCGAGGCGGCGCACCGTCACCGCGTGCCGGCCCTCGTCACCGGTCACCAGCAGCAGCCCGCCGGCCTCGACCAGCGTGCCGGCCGGTACGAGGAAGACGGGCGCGGTCATCGCCCGGAGAACGCGTCGCGCAACCGGGAGAACAGCCCTTGGTTCTCCTTGCCGACGAGCTCCGGGCGCTCCTCCTCGCGCAGGTCGGCGAGCTCGCGCAGCAGGGTGCGCTGGCGCTCGTCGAGCCCGGTCGGTACGCGCACGTCGACGTGCACGTGCAGGTCGCCGCGGCCCGAGCCGCGCAGGTGGCGCACTCCCAGGCCGCGCAGCGTGATGACGTGGCCGGGCTGGGTACCGGCATGCAGCTCGACGGTCTGGGTGCCGTCGAGCGTGGCGAGCTCCACGCTGGTGCCGAGCGCCGCAGCAGTCATCGGTACGGCCACGGTGCAGTGCAGGTCGTCCCCGTGGCGGGTGAAGATCTCGTGCGGCGCCTCGACGATCTCGACGAACAGGTCGGCCGCGGGCCCGCCGCCGGGTCCGACCTCGCCCTCCCCGGTGAGCTGGATGCGGGTGCCGGTGTCCACGCCCGGCGGCACCTTCACGGTGAGGGTGCGCCGGGTGCGCACCCGACCGTCCCCGCTGCACTCCGGGCACGGGTGTGGGATCAGCGAGCCGTAGCCGCCGCACTGGGGGCACGGGCGGGACGTCATGACCTGGCCGAGGAAGGAGCGCTGCACCGACTGCACCTCGCCGTGCCCGTGGCACATCGTGCACTCGACGACGGTGGTGCCCGGCGCGGTGCCCGTCCCCGTACAGGTGCCGCACACCACAGCGGTGTCCACGGTGATGTCCCGGTCGGCGCCGAAGGTCGACTCCTCCAGGTTCACCGTCAGCCGGATCAGCGCGTCCTGACCGCGCCGCACGCGCGAGCGCGGCCCGCGGCTCTGCGGGCCGAAGAACGCGTCCATGATGTCGCCGAAGCCGAACGCGCCGGCGCCGAAGCCGTTGCCGCCGCGCGGGTCACCGCCCAGGTCGTACATCTGGCGCTTCTCCGGGTCGGAGAGCACCTCGTACGCCGCCGTGACCGCCTTGAACCGGTCCTGCGTCTGCTGGTCCGGGTTCACGTCCGGGTGCAGCTGGCGGGCCAGCTTGCGGTAGGCGCGCTTGATCTCCTCGGGGGTCGCGTCGCGCGCGACCCCGAGGACCTCGTAGTAGTCGGGTGTTGCCACGTTCCCAGCTGTTCCTAGCTTCTCGTGAGCGCGTGAGGTCTCGTCACTGGTCGGCGAGCATCCGCCCCAGGTAGCGCGCGACCGCGCGTACCGAGGACATCGTGCCCGGGTAGTCCATGCGGGTCGGCCCCACGACGCCGAGTCGGGCCATCGCACGCGAGCCTCGACCGTACGCCAGCGACACCACCGACGTCGATCCGAGGCCCTCCAGCTCGTTCTCCCGGCCGATGCGCACCGTCGGGAGGTCGGCGTCCAGGTCGGCGGAGACCTCTCCGAGCAGGCGCAGCAGGACCATCTGCTCCTCGAGCGCCTCGAGTACCGGCCGGAAGCTGCCCGCGAAGTCGGCGGGTACGGCCGCCAGGTTCGCCGCCCCGGCGAGCACGACCCGCTCGTCGTGGCGTTCCACGAGGGTCTCGAGCAGCGTCGCGGCGATCGTGGCGACGACGGCCCGCTCGTCCGGGTCGAACGCGGCGGTGAGGTCCTCCAGCGCGGCTGCCACGTCCGGCAGCGCGACCCCGGTGACCCGCACCCCGAGCTGGTCGCGGATCCGGGCGAGGAACGCATCGCCCGCCGCGCGGGGCAGCTCGACGACCCGCTGCTCCACCCGGCCGGTGTCCGCGATCAGCACCAGCAGCACCCGGCTGGGGGTGAGCGTGACCAGCTCGACGTGCCGGACGGTCGAGCGCGCGAGCGAGGGGTACTGCACGAGCGCGACCTGCCGGGTCAGCTGGGCGAGCAGTCGCACGGTACGGGTCATCACGTCGTCGAGGTCGACGGCGCCGTCCAGGAAGCTCGCGATGGCCGCCCGCTCCGGCGCCGAGAGCGGCTTGACCTCCGAGAGCTTGTCGACGAACAGCCGGTACCCGCGGTCGGTGGGCACCCGCCCCGCGCTGGTGTGCGGCGCGGTGATCAGGCCCTCCTCCTCGAGCGCGGCCATGTCGTTGCGGATCGTCGCGGGCGACACCCCGAGCCCGTGCCGTTCGGCGAGGGCGCGGGAGCCGACCGGTTCGTTCGTCGCGACGTAGTCCTCCACGATGGCGCGCAGTACGGCGAGCCTGCGGTCCTCGGCCACCACCGGCATCCCTCCGTTCCGTGCGCACCGGGGTCACCGTTCGCTGGCACTCCGGGACCCCGAGTGCCAGTCTACGGCGCTGCACGGCGCGTGCGGGCCGTTCCGCGTGCGGCGGGTGCAGCGCCGCCCTCCGGTGGAACAGCGGCCCAGATCCCACACCTGTGCGACGCCGTTCGCTACGGTGTCCAACTGCACACCCGTGCGCCCGACGTCACGCAGCCGAGGAGCACCATGTCGGACATCAACCCTCCGCCCACCGGCGAGCCCGCGGACAGCTCGCCGCCGCACGGCGGCGGACAGGTGCCGCCTCCCCCGCCGCCCGGAGGCGGCGGCGCACCGCCGCCTCCCCCGCCCCCTCCACCGCCGGCACACGCCGCCGCCGGCGGCGGGGTCGACATCGGCGCCGCCTTCAGCTGGGCGATCTCCAAGTTCGGTCAGTACGCAGCGGTGCTGATCGGCCTGGCCGCGATCGTCTTCGCGATCCGGCTGGTCCAGTCGATCGTAAGCAACATCATCTTCAACCGCCTCAACGACTGCTCGAACCCGACGGTCACCGTCACCGACAGCACCATCGCGCTCGGCAACTGCGGGATCGGCCTCGGCACCTCGATCGCCGTGAACGTGGTGCTCGGGATCATCTTCGGGATCCTCGTCGCGCTGGTGACGATCGGGATCTACCGGGCCGCGCTGAAGACGACGCAGGGCGAGGCGCCGCGCTTCGAGCACCTGACCACCAGCGAGAACCTGGTGCCGTACATCCTCGTCGCGATCGTCTACTTCGTGCTGAGCCTGGTCGGGTTCGCGCTGTGCATCCTGCCCGGTCTGGTCGTCATCTTCCTGTTCCAGTTCGCGCCGTTCTTCGCCCTGGACCGGGGTGAGGGGGTCGGCACCGCCCTGGGCAACAGCTACCGCGCGGTGACCCAGAACTTCCTGCCGGTGCTGCTGCTGGCGATCATCAACATCGTCATCGCCTTCCTGTCCGGCATCCTCTGGGGCATCCTGACGCTGGTGCTGCTGCCCTTCGGTGCGCTGCTCACCGCGAACGTCTACCGCCAGGTCAACCGCGAGCCCGTCGCGCCCTGAGGACCATCGACCACCGAGCCAAGGAGATCCCCATGTCGGAACCCACGACCCCCCCGCCGCCGCCGGAGCCCAGCGGCTACTCCCCGCCCCCGCCGCCGCCCGGTGCTGCCGCGCCGGCGGGCGGTGGTGAGCTGCCGCTCTCGCAGTCCGACGAGCGGATGTGGGCGATGCTCGCCCACCTCGGCGGCATCATCATCGGCTTCCTGTCCGGGCTGATCGTGATGCTCGTGTTCGGCAAGCGCTCCGAGTTCACCAACGACCAGTCCAAGGAAGCGCTGAACTTCCAGATCACGCTGATCATCGGCTACGTCATCAGCTTCGTGCTGTGGATCGTGATCATCGGGATCCTGCTGACGATCGCGCTGTCGATCATCAACATCGTGTTCTGCATCCTGGCCGGCATCGCGGCGAACAAGGGCGAGACCTACCGCTACCCGTTCGCCATCCGTCTGGTGAAGTAGCGGCTCGCAGCCGTAGCGCACCTCCCGAGGGCCCCCACGTCACGACGTGGGGGCCCTCGCACGTTCTTCCCAAAGGGGCGATCAACGCAGTTCGACTACGCGCTGCGACCCGAGCCAGCGATCTTGTGGCGGTCGGTACGCGTGGCGGCACTCAGTCGACGGCGTCGCGGGTCACCGCATCGGCGAGCAGCCGCCCGCGCAGCGTGAGGGCCACCCGGTCAACACCCGCCGGTACGGCAAGCCCGCGCGCCACGGCGTCGTCCAGCGCCACCCTCCCGGCGGGGCGCAGCAGGCCCCGCGGCACGCCGTCGGCCAGCCGCAGCCGGAGCATCACGTCCTCGACCCGCCGCTGCTCGGCGCTGAGCACCTCGCGGGCCTGGGCAGGGCTGGCCCCTGCCGCGAGCCGCTGGCCGTACGCCGCCGGGTGCCGCACGTTCCACCAGCGCACCCCGCCGACGTGCGAGTGCGCCCCCGGTCCGATGCCCCACCAGTCAGCGCTGTGCCAGTAGGCCAGGTTGTGCCGGCACGCCCCGCCCGGCCGGGCCCAGTTGCTGACCTCGTACCAGTCGTAGCCGGCGGCGGTCAGCGCCGCCTCCGCCTGCAGGTAGCGGTCGGCCGCGACGTCGTCGTCCGGTGGCGCGAGCTCGCCGCGCCGGATCCGCGCCGCGAGCCGGGTGCCCTCCTCGACGATGAGCGCGTACGCCGAGACGTGGTCGACGCCGCTGCCCACCGCGTCGGCGAGCGAGGCCGCGAAGTCGACCTCGCGCTCGCCCGGCGTGCCGTAGATGAGGTCGAGGCTCACGTGCGCGAACCCGGCGGCGCGGGCCTCGCCGACCGCGGCGAGCGCCCGTCCCGGGGTGTGGGTGCGCTCGAGCACGGCGAGCACGTGCGGGGCGCTGCTCTGCATCCCGAACGAGATCCGGGTGAAGCCGGCCTCCCGCAGCGCTGCCAGCGCGGCCGGGTCGACCGAGTCCGGGTTCGCCTCGGTCGTCACCTCGGCGCCCGGGGCGAGGCCGAACTCCTCGCGTACGGCCGCCAGCATCGCCGCCAGGTCGGCGGCCGGCAGCAGCGTCGGCGTGCCACCGCCGACGAACACCGTGCGCACCGGCAGATCCACCGCGCCGAGCACCCGCCGGGCGAACCGGATCTCGGCGACCGCCTGCGCCGCGTACGACGCCTGGCTCGCCCCGCCGCCCAGCTCGGTCGCGGTATAGGTGTTGAAGTCGCAGTAGCCGCACCGGGTACGGCAGTACGGCACGTGCAGGTACATCGAGAAGGGCCGCTCACCCACCGCCGTACCCTCGGGCAGCGAGCCGTCGGCAGGGACCGGCTCGCCGGCGGGCGGGGTCGACGGCACGCCCCCAGTCTGGCTCACCGCCAACGGCCGACGTCACTGCGCTGGTGGCTGTTTACCCGCCACCAACAGGGCCGTATCCCACCACCAGGACAGTGACGCCGGTGAGTACGGTGCGCGCATGGCGTTGCGCACCGTGACCGCGATGCGGTACGTGCTGCCGCTGCGCGAGGGCGGGTCGCTGCCGGGACTGGTCGAGGCGGACGACCTCGGGACGTACGTGGTGAAGTTCCGCGGCGCCGGGCAGGGCCGCAAGGCGCTGGTGGCCGAGGTGATCACCGGCGAGCTGGGACGGCGTCTCGGGCTGCCGGTACCGGAGATCGTCGTGGTGCGACTCGACGAACGGATGGCCAACGCCGAGCCGGACCAGGAGGTGCAGGACCTGCTGCGCGCCAGCGCCGGGGACAACCTCGGCATGGACTTCCTGCCCGGTTCGCTCGGGCTGGAGGTGCCGGACGGCATCGTCGACGCCGAGCTCGCCGCCCGCATCGTGTGGTTCGACGCGCTCACCCAGAACGTCGACCGTTCCTGGCGCAACCCGAACCTGCTGGTGTGGCACGGCCAGGTCTGGCTGATCGACCACGGCGCCAGCCTCTACTTCCACCACAGCTGGGGACCGCCGGAGCTCGCCGCCGGCAAGCCGTACCCCAACCCGGGCGAGCACGTCCTGCTCGGCGTCGCGGGCGACCTGCAGACGGCCCACGCTGCGCTGGCGCCGCTGGTCACCACGGCGCTGCTGGACGAGGTGACCCGGCTGGTGCCGGACGAGTGGCTCACCGACGACGTCCTCCCCGACCCCGGGACGGCACGCCAGGCGTACGTCGACGTGCTCGCCGACCGGGTGCGGCGACCGCAGGACTGGCTCGACGCGGTGGAGGTGGCCCGTGCCGCAGCCGTATGAGTGGGCCACGCTGCGGGTCGTACCGCGCGTCGAGCGCGGCGAGTTCGTCAACGTCGCCGTGCTGGTCTACAGCCGGCCGCTGCAGTTCCTCGGGCTGCGCGTCACCGACGACCTCGAACGCGCCCGCGCGCTGCACCCGGGCCTCGACGTCGCGGCGGTACGCCGGCACCTCCAGCGCGTGGCGCAGCTGTGCGACGGTGACCCCGGCGCGGGCGAGAACGCCGCCCGCTCCGCCGGCGAGCGGTTCCGGTGGCTTGTCGCCCCGCGCAGCACCGTCGTGCAGCCCTCCCCGGTGCACACCGGTCTGACCGACGACCCGGACGGCGCGCTCGCGGACCTGTACGCGCGGATGGTCGCCTGACGCGCCCTCAGGCGGCGCGCAGCAGTACGGCGTACAGCGTCAGGCCGGGCCCGAACGCGAGCGCCACCACGTGGTCACCCGGCTCGGGGCGCCGCCGACGTTGCAGCTCCTCGAGGACGAGCAGCACGGTCGCCGACGAGCAGTTCCCGTGGTCGCGCAGCACGTCGCGAGAGACGGTCAGCTCCGCCTCGTCCAGCCCGAGCCGGTCGCGTACGACATCGAGGATGCGCGGGCCGCCGGGGTGCACCGCCCAACCGGCGACGTCCCCGATCGAGAGCCGGTGCGCGCCCAGCAACGTCTCGACGGCGCCGCGTACGTGCGTCGCCAGTACGTCGGGCACCTCCCGCGACAATCCCATCCGGAAGCCGAGGTCGGTCACGTCCCAGGTCATGTGGCCGGCCGACGCGACATCGGTGACGGCACGCACGTCGCGTACGGCGAACCCGTGGCCGCCGGGCCGGAGCACCACCGCCGCGGCCGCGTCGCTGAACAGCGCGTGGGACACGACCTGCTCGGTGTCCACCCGCTCGCCCTGCTCGGCACCGGGTTGCACGTGCAGGCTCGTCAGCTCGAGGCAGAGCAGCACCGCGGCCCGGCCCCGGTTCGCCACGAAGTCCGCGACCGCGCCGAGCCCGGGCAGGGCGGCGTAACAGCCCATGTGCCCGACGAACAGGCGCTGCACGTCGGCGGCCATCCCGACGTCACGGGCGAGCAGCACGTCCAGGCCGGGGGTCGCGTAGCCGGTGCACGAGACGGCCGCGAACAGTCCCACCTCGGCAGGTTCGACCCCGGCCCGGTCCAGCGCGTCGCAGACGGCCTCCTTGCCGAGCGGGAGGGCCTCGCGCAGGTAGCGCTGCATCCGCTGGGCGGTCGACCAGCGCGAGCAGTCCTCGACGAGCGGGTTCACCACGGCGTGGCGGCGGTCGACGCCGACCGAGCCGAAGAGCTTGTGCGCCAACCGGTTCCCGCCGTAGTGGGCGTCGAAGAACCCGGCCCACAGGGCGTCCTGGCGGACCGGCTCCGGCAGTGCGTGCGCGCTGCCGGCGAGCACCGCGGCACCGCTCACCACCGCGCCACCTGCTCCGGATCCTCCCCCAGCGCCGCGGTGCCGAGCCAGTCCGCACAGACATCGGAGGTGGCCGGCTGCAGCGAGCCGCAGCGGGCATCGCGGTACAGGCGCTCGAGCGGGTGCCCGCGCCGGGTCGCGGAGGTCCCCGCCGCCTCGAGCAGCGACGCCGCGACCTCCATCGCGGTCTGCCCGGCGGTGAGCTTGGCACGCCACACCCAGCGGTTGGTGAGCGCGTCGCCGGGCGCCGCGTCGACCCGGCGCGCCGCCTCGAGCACCACCAGCCGCGCCGCCGCGACCGCCGCGTCCGCACGTCCCAGCCGCGCGCGTACGGCCGGCAGCCGCCCCAGGCCGCGGGTCTGCGTGTGGGCGACGCAGGCGTCGATGCACGCCTGGGCGACCCCGACGTACACCGCGGCGTAGCTCGCGACGAGCCACTGCGGCATCGCCTGCGCCAGCCCCACGGCGAGACCCTCGATGCCGCCGAGCAGCGCGTCGGCCGGGACCAGGCAGTCCAGGTGCAGGTCGTGGCTCGCGGTGGCACGCATCCCGAGCGCGTCCCAGGTCGGCTCGACCGTGATGCCCGGCCCGGCGGGCACCAGGAACTGCGACACCCGCGGCTCTCCGGGATCCGCGGTACGCGCGGCGACGAGGTAGGCGTCGGCGTGCCCGGCGCCGGAGACGAAGGTCTTCGCGCCGCGGATGCGGTAGCCGCCCTCGACCGGGGCGTACGTCGTGGTCAGCTCCGAGAGCCGGGACCCGGCGCCGCGCTCGCTCATCGCCACGGCGTAGAGCGCCCCGCCCGCCGCCGCGCGCAGGATCCGGTCGCGCGCGGCGAAGAACGACTCGGGCACGCCGAGCGCGCGGGCCACCTCCTCCGGTACGCCGGCGAGCGCCCCGGTGACGGACGCGTGCATGTTGAAGATCAGCGCGCTGGCGCCGTTGCCGGAACCGAGGACCAGCGCCACGTCGGCGTAGTCACGGAAGGTTCCGCCCATCCCGCCCAGGCGGGTCGGCACCATCAGCCCGGTCAGGCCGCACTGCCGGAGGTCGGCGAGGTCGCCGGCCGGGTAGGAGCCGTCGCGGTCGTAGTCCGCGGCCCGCTGCGCCATGCGCGGGGCGAGCGCGCGTGCCTGCTCCAGACCCGGACCGCTCACGCCGTCTTCACCCCGCAGCCCTGGAACAGCACCGCGAGCGATCGGGTGGGCACGAGCCGTGCGGCCGGGGCCCGCCCGAGCAGCCAGCGCACAGCGCTGCCGACCTCGAGCCGGATCCCTCGCAACCGCAAGGGGATTCCCGCCTCGCCCGCAGCCCGTACGAGACGCGCGGGGTCGACGAACAACGACGGGTCGTGGATGCCGGGCGGCGCCAGGCCCGGGATCCGCTCGGCGAGCTCCACCACCAGCAGCCGCGCCAGCCAGGTGTCGGCGATGGTGTCGAGGACCAGCCGCCCACCGGGGCGCAGCACCCGCGCCGCCTCCTGCACGACGCGCACCGGGTCGGCGACGTGCTCGAGGATCTCGCCGGCCACGACGACCTCGGCGGTGGCGTCGGCGAGCGGCAGCCGGGTGACGTCGCCACGCACCGGTCGTACGCCGCGGGCGCGCGCCTGCAGCAGCGCGGTGGTCGTCAGGTCGACCCCGACGTGCTCGTACCCGAGCCGCCGCGCGTGCGGCGCCATCAGCCCGCCACCGCACCCCAGGTCGGCCAGCACCGTTCCGGGGCGGGGTGCCGGTGGGATCAACTCGGCCCGGGCCGCCGCGATCCAGTGCAGCATCGCGAACGAGCCGCGCGGCTTCCACCACTCGGCGGCCAGGTCGTCGTACTGCCCGAGGTCGTTGCGAGGACGTACGAGCGCCGGCACCGTTCGAGCCTGCCACAGGAGCGCCGGAAGCGATCGTCGGAGCGCGCGCTGCGCCAGACTCGTCGGATGGCGCTGCGTACCGGTCGTGCGACCCGCCGCCGGGTGCTGCTCGGGCTGGTCGTCGGCTCCCACCCCGGACCGACGCTCGTCGTCACCGCCGTCATCGCCGCACTGGCCCGCTCGGCGGGACGGTCCTGGTCCGGCACCGCCTGGGTCGCTGCCGCCGTCCTCGCCGGTCAGCTCGCGATCGGCTGGTGCAACGACGCCCGCGACGCCTCGCGGGACCGGGTCGCCGGGCGCGCCGAGAAGCCGACGGTGCGCGGCTGGGTCGGCGCCCGCTCGCTCGGCATCGCGGCTGTGCTCGCCGGGCTCGCCTGCGTACCGCTGTCGCTCGTGGCAGCCGGCCCGGTGGGCGGCGCGGCGCACCTGTGCGCCGTCGGGTCGGCGCTCGCGTACGACCTCTGGCTCAAGACGACGCTCGCCTCGATCCTCCCGTGGGTGGTGTCGTTCGGGACGGTGCCGGCGTTCGTGACGTACGGGCTGGAACCGGCTGCTGCGCCAGCGCTGTGGGCGGTCACGGTCGGGGCGCTGCTGGGGGCCGGTGCGCACCTGGCCAACTCGGCCCGCGACATCGCGGGCGACCGGGCCGCCCACGCCACCGGCCTGGCAGCGGCGCTCGGCGCCGGCACCTCACGCCTGCTCGCGGTCCTCTGCCTGCTGGCGGCGACCGGCCTGCTGCTCGCGCAGCTGCCGCTGGGCTGGCCGGTGCGGGTCGTCGCGTTCGCCGTACTCGGCGCGGGCGCTCTGGCGGCCGCGCGGTGGCAGGCAGGCCACCGGCTCTTCGAGGCGATCCTGCTGCTGGCCGTGCTGGACGTCGCGCTGCTCGTCGCCGCCGGGGCGCGCGTCGTGGCCTGACCGGCGGCCGCGCGACCTCAGCCGTCCGCGACCAGCAGCAGCGTCTTGGTGCCCGGACCCCACTTGTCCTCGGAGGTGAAGGTCACCCCCGTCGACGCGCCGGCGCCGAGGTCGGTGACGGTCGCGGTGAGCCGGGCGAGGGGCGCGCCGTCGACGTACAGGAACATCGTCAGGTGTCCGCTGCGCGCCTTCTTCGCGCCGTTGGTGACCGTCGCCTCCATCCCGATCACTCCGCCGGTGTTCGTGATGCGCCAGTTGCCGACGTGCCACTTCTTGGAGGTCTGCTGGCTGCTCGCTGGCGCCGGGGGGAAGTCTCCTGTGGCGGTCGGAGACTGGCTCGGCGACCCCGATGGGGACCGGCTCGGCGTCACCGAGGGCGAGGGCCCCGACGGGCTCGGGGTGGTGCCGGACGGTGTCGGTACGACGGGGACGCCGCCGTTGGTGCCGGTCGTCGCGGCGCCGCCGCGGTCGCGCAGCGCCCACACCGCGCCCAGCAGCAGCCCGATGACCCCGGCCACCAACAACGCGGCCAGTGCGACGACGACGAACGAGGGACCGCTCCCGCGCCGCGGGGGATCGACGTGACCAGCGCCGGGCAGCAGCGAGTCGTCGTCCACCCGAGCGACACTACGTCACGAGCGCTGTGCGGTCGGTGAGGCCGAACTGTGCAACTGCTGCGCGAGCGCGCTGCTCGGACGCTGCAGCGAGACGTAGGCCGACCGGGTCGCCGGGCCCTCCAGGACCCGCCCGTCGGGCGCCGGCACCGAGACCGGGGATCCCTCCGGGTCGGTGAACGCCACCGCGGACGCCCCGACGCCGGTCAGCGTCAGCACCACCTGGCCGAGCAGCAGCGGCTGCTCGGTGGGCGGCAGCGCGCCGAAGGACGGCGCCAGCCGTACGGTCACCGGCTCGCCCTGCGCGACGACCTCGGCCGGGTCTGCGGCGCTGACGAGCAGCGCCCCGCCGACCGGATCGGCCACCAGCGAGCGGGCGGTTCCCTCGAGTTCGACCGGCCCGGCGGCGAGCCGCTTGAGGACCTCCGCGACGGTCACGGGGGTCGGCGAGCGGTCGCGTTCACCGACCAGCACGTCGTCCGCGACGAACCAGTACTCGATCATCCGGCCCGTCGTTGCCGGCGCTGGCGGCGCGGTCGCCGTCGCGATGCCGTCGACCGGCTGGGCGCTCTCCTGCAGCGGTACGCCGCAGCCGGCGACCGCGAGCAGCAGCGCCAGCGCGCCGGCGACGAATGCCCCCCGCGCCGGCCGCCGGCTCATGCCGGCGCCCCGGGCAGCTGCAGCGTGAAGCGGGCACCGCCGGCGGGTGAGCCGCTCACCGACAGGTGGGCCCCGATGGCGGCGCCCTGCTCGCTGGCGATCGCCAGTCCCAGCCCGGCACCGTCACGGGACGCGGACGGAGCGGAGCCGACGCCGCGTACGAACGGCTCGAAGAGGCGTTCGACGGCGTCCGGCGGCACTCCCGGTCCGGCGTCATCGACGTGCACCAGGACCGCATCGGGGCTCTGCTCGATGCACACTTCCTGCAGCCCGCCGCCGTGCTTGGCGGCGTTGTCGAGCAGGTTGGCGAGCACCCGCTCGACGCGGCGCGCCTCGGTACGCACCATCGGGCGGTCACCGCGCAGCAGCTCGGCTGGCAGGCCGCGCGCGACGAGCAGCGCCTCGACCAGCTCGCCGAGGTCGGTCACCTCCAGCTGCACGGGTGCTGCCGGGCTGACGCTGCCGAGCTCGAGCAGGTCGACGAGGGTCTGCGAAAGCCGCCGCGCCTGGCCGACCAGGCCCGCCACCAGCGCCGCGTCCCGCGGGGGCATGGCGACGCGGTGGGCGTCGAGCAGCTCGGCGGTTCCCAGGACGGTGGTGACGGGGGAGCGCAGCTCGTGCCCGACGTTGGCGACGAAGCGCCGCTCGCGGCCGATGCGCTGCTGGACCGCGTCGGCCATGTCGTTGAAGGCGGTGCTGATCGGGTCGAGGTCCGGGTCGCCGGTCGCATCGAGGCGTACGGCGAGGTCGCCGTCCGCGATGCGCGTGGCACCGATGCCCAGCGAGCGCAGCGGACGCATCACCCGGCCGCTGGCGTACCAGCCGAGCAGCGCCCCGATGATGCCCGCCAGCCCGACCAGCCCGCCCAGCAGCCACGTCGCCGCCCGGAAGGAGGTGTCCAGGTCCACGATCGGGAACAGTTCGAGATAGACGCTGCTGCGGCTGGCGAACGCGACACCGAAGAACGGCTGGCCGTCGATCGCGAACCGCTGCTGCGCGGCACCGGTGTCCATCGCCTGGTCGAGCAGCGAGCGTGGCAGGTCCGAGGGCGAGACGGTGACCCCGCGGGTGAACCAGGTGCCGTCGACCTTCGCCAGCGCCTGCGACTGGCCGACGGCCGGCACCGCGGCGAGCGCGTCGCCCGGCGCGGTCCCCGCCTCCACCTGCGCGCTCACCGCGCGCGCGTCGAGCAGCGCCCGCGTGAGTGCCGTGGACTCGCGCTGGGAGAGCAGATAGCTGCGCGCGAACAGGAACGCCACGCTCGAGACGATCACCGCGACGACCAGCGACAGCAGCGCGAAGGTCAGGACGACCCGGGACCGCAGACCGAGCACGCAGCCATCACGCCTTGAGCCGGTAGCCGAACCCGCGCACCGTCACGAGGTGCTCCGGCTCGGCCGGATCTCTCTCGATCTTGCTGCGCAGCCGGTAGATGAGGTTGTCCACGATCCGGCCGTCCCCCGCGTGCTGGTAGCCCCACACCCGCTTGAGCAGGTCGTCGCGCGACAGCACCCGCTCCCGCGCGGCCATCAGCTCGTGCAGCACCTTGAACTCGGTGCGGGACAGCGCGATGGTCGCGCCGCGCACCGACACCACGGCGGTGTCCAGGCTGAGCACGAACGGGCCGCACTCGAGGGTCTGCTCGGGCTCGTCGGTCACCGTCGTGCGCCGGATCTGGGCGCGGATGCGCGCGAGCAGCTCCTTGGTCACGAACGGCTTCGTGACGTAGTCGTCCGCCCCGGCTTCCAGGCCGGCGACCACGTCGTGGCTGTCGGTCTGGGCGGTGACGACGATGATCGGTACGCGGCTGGACCCGCGCAGGGTCCGGATGACGTCCAGGCCCTGGATCCCGGGCAGGCGCAGGTCGACAAGGATCACGTCGGCGGCCTCGTCGAGCGCCATGACGAGCGCCTTCTCCCCGCTGTCGGACTCGAGGACCTCGTACCCCTCGTCCTCGAGTGCGACGCGGAGCACCATTCGGATGTCGGGGTCGTCCTCGACGAGCATGACGGAGCGCGGCACGGGACCATTACACCCGACCCGGCGTCCGGAACCCTCCGCGGTCGCGCTGCGTCACCTGGAGGGGACCGAACTGTGACAGAACTACGACAGGGCCGGCCTTCATCCGGCCGCCTCCATGGGAGATGCTGTCCTCCCCGGAACGGAGGTGATCCATGACCAGCGCAGCCATCTCGAGCGCTCTGAGCCGCGTCGCGAACAGCCACGGCAGCGGCGACCCCGTCCCCCACCATTCCGACTACCCCCTCCCCGTCCTGCTCGCGGCCAAGGGTGCCCGCACCGTCAGCGTGTGCATCCCGGCCCGCAACGAACAGGCCACCGTCGGGCAGGTCGTACGCGTCGTACGCGACGAGCTCATGGACGCCACCGGTCTGGTGGACGAGCTGCTCGTGCTCGACCACGCCTCCACCGACCGTACGGCCGAGTTCGCCCGCGCCGCCGGAGCCGGCGTCGTGAGCGTCGACGACGTCCTGCCGCAGTACGGCAGCGCGCTGGGCAAGGGTGACGTGCTGTGGCGCTCGGTCGCCGCCTCCAGGGGCGACGTGATCGTCTGGCTCGACGCCGACCTCGAGCAGTTCCGCCAGCACTACGTCACCGGCCTGCTCGGGCCGATGCTCTGCGAGCCGACGATCGCGCTCACCCGTGCGACGTACGACCGGGCGCTCGGCGGTGCGCCGGGCGAGGGCGGCCGGGTCACCGAGCTGCTCGCCCGCCCGGTGATCTCGATGCTCTTCCCGGAGCTCGACCACATCCGCCAGCCGCTCGGCGGCGAGTACGCCATCCGGCGCGACGTCGCCGAGAGCCTGGCGTTCGAGCCCGACTACGGCGTGGAGATGGGACTGCTGCTCGATGTCGCCGCCGAACACGGCGTCGCGGCGATCGCGCAGGTCGACCTCGGGGAACGGGTGCACCGCAACCGTCCGCTCACCGCGCTGCGCGAGCAGTCCCGGCAGGTGCTGCGTGCGGTCCTGAGCCGTACGCCGACGGCGGGATCGGTGCGCGGAGCGCTTCCGATGCGTCCGCCGCTGACCTCGCTGCGCAGCGACCGGCTCGTCGCCGTGTGACCGTCCGCGGGCCCGCTTCCTTTGAGCCCGTAGGAAAGGCCCGCCGCTCAGGCGGGGACGGCCTCGAGTCCGGTCCAACCCTGTAGGTACGGCGTCCACACCGACTCGACCCGCGCCACGCCCACGACCAGCCAGCTGCGCGGGCTCGGTGCTGCCACCGGCGCCGGCTCCGGCCACCCCAGCTCGGAGAGCAGCCGGTCGCCCTTGCGGTGGTTGCAGGTACGGCACGCCGCGCGCACGTTGTCCCAGTCCTTGTGCGCCCCACCCCGGGAGCGGGGAACCACGTGGTCCACGGTCGTCGCGCGGGCCCGGCGGCAGTAGACGCACCGGTAACCGTCGCGGACGAGAACTCCACGGTTCGTGACCGGCACGTGCGCACGGTAGGGGATCCGGACGTACCGGCAGAGCTGGATCACGCTGGGGGCGGTCAGGGTGACCGACGGCGAGTGCAGCACGAGTTCCCCCGGCTCGACCACGACAGCCTTCTCGGTCAGCACGAGCACCACCGCCCGCCCGACGTCGACGACCGCGATCGGCTCGTACGACGCGTTGAGCACCAGCGTGCGGATCCCGCTGACCGTTGTTGTCACGGCTCCTCCTCCTCGACGATGGTGACGCATCCGGGCCGCGATGTCAGCCATGATCGACCTCCGCCGGGTCTTGGTGGCGCCGCCGGTCGGCTACCGCGTTCAATGGCGGCATGCGCGATCACCTCACGATCCCCGCGCGTTTCAACGGTCCGGACGGGTCCGGCAACGGCGGCTACGTCGCCGGCCGGTTGGCGGCGCTGCTGTCTCGCGGCGGCGCCGCAGCCGGGCCGGTCCAGGTGACGCTGCGGCGCCCGCCACCGCTCGGGACCGAGCTCGCGCTGGCGACCGACGACGCGACGCTGGAGCTGCGCGACGGCGCACACGTCGTCGCCGAGGCGGTCGGCGTACCCCTCGGCGCATCGCCGCCGGCCGCCGTCGACCCCGCGGAAGCGCGTTCGGCGGCACGCGGTTTTCCAGGTCGGCACGACCACCCGTTCCCGCGGTGTTTCTCGTGCGGACCGCTGCGTCCGGAGCACGACGGGCTCGGGATCGGCGCCGGGCCTGTCGGTGACGGCCGCTTTGCCGCGCCGTGGGTCCCGGACCGGTCGGTGAGCGCGGCGGACGGATCGGTCCTGCCCGAGATCTGCTGGGCCGCGCTCGACTGCTCCGGCGGCTGGGCCGCGGGCGTTTCCCGCCGGCCGATGGTGCTCGGACGCATCACCGCGGAACTGTCACGCCTGCCGGCAGTCGGCGAACCGTGCGTCGTGGTGGCGCTGCACCGCGGCGTGGACGGACGCAAGCACACCGCCGCGACCGCGTTGTACGGCGCGGACGGCGACCTGCTCGGTCGTGCCGAGCAAGTCTGGCTCACCGTGGACGTCGCCGACTTCAGCGCCGCCGATTTCAGGGCCGCAGAGTCGCCGACCGGCCCCTAGCGCAGCGGCCGGCACGTACCGTCACTGTTCGCGCATGCTCCGCGAATCATGGCATCGCGTCATCCAGCGCGGGGGTGGTGCAGGGCGGTGTGCAGGGCGAGCTCGATGGGGCTGTCCGGTTCGTAGGTCTGGCCGGGGAACCGTGGGGTGGCCGAGTAGAGCAATGGTGGGGCGGTGGAGTCGTAGTCGTATCCGAGGGGGGTGCGGACCCGGGTGCGGTGTGGTCGACCGCGGCTGGTGCCGTCCTCGCGCACGTGGACCTGCCAGGCGGGGTGCTGTTTGGTGTGGTTGCAGCGCACGCACAGTCCTTGCCCGTTGCCCGCACTGGTCGGGCCTCCGGTGGCGTGGTCTTTTACGTGGTCGGCGTGGCGGATGGGGGCGTCGCACCAGGGGGTGCGGCAGGTCTTGTCGCGGGCGATCAGGAACCGGCGCAGCCCGGCGTCGAACAGCCGCCGGGTGGTTTCCATGGCGACCAGGTGGCGGGAGTCGGGGGTGGCGTACAGGCGCCGCAGCCACACCCGCG
>JAFIHG010000057.1 GCA_017848795.1 Candidatus Nanopelagicales bacterium
GTCAACCCGCGTGATGTCGAGCGACACGCCCGCAGTCGTGTGCCTACACAATTTCGGGTCCAAGAGGCTCTCCGACCTCCTGACCTGCACCGATGCTACCGACCACGCCGTCATGTGCCCGTGATCTTCGGAAGTCCGGCCATCGCGACGAACAGCTGGCGGCGCTCCAGCGCGGCGCGTTCGGCGTCCGCGTCATCGGACTCGTTGCTGCGCTGCGGCGCCGGCACGGCGCGGTGATCAGGCAGGTACACCGCGGCGAACTCGAGGCCCTTGGCGCGCTGGTAGGTCCCGACCTTGACGGCGTCGACGGGTCGCCCGTCGTAGTCCGTGAGCGCGATCGCGGGCACGCCGTCGCGAGTCAGGGTCGCGATCCACTGCTCCGCCTGGGAATTGATGGGGCACAGCACGGCCATGTCGCCGTGGCGTACGCCGCGGGCGTGGTCGAACCCGACTTGGGCGACGAGGCCAGAGCTGTCGGGACGGGTCACGACGGTGCCGCCGTCACGGTCCACTTCGAGGTCGCGGGTTCCGGCGAAGCGGTTGCTCTCGAGGTCGTCGTACGCATCGTCAGCCACGACCCCCAGTGCCGCCGCGATGATTTGGCTGCCGTTGCGGTAGTTGCGATCGAGTACGGCCGCCCGCCCGACTACCGAGATGCCGGCCTCGGCGAGGGTGAACCCGCCGGGGTACACGGCCTGCTGGCCGTCCCCGACGAACAGCAGACCGTCGGGGGAGTCGCCGGCCAGCGCGTACAGGAGCTGGGCGCCGACGCACGTCAGGTCCTGCACCTCGTCGGCGACGACAGCGTCGTAGCCCGGCTCGAGCGGTTGCGCCCGCAGCGAGTCGCGGGCCAGCAGCAGCACGTCGGCCCAGTCATGACGGCCCAGGTCGCGGCGGATGCGCTCGTACTCCTGAAAGATCGCCCACACGGCTTCCCGGTGCACCGGACGCAGCGCAGTGCTGCGCCCGATCCGGCTCAGCTGAGCGTACGCGTCGTACTCGGTGATGCCGCGACCCTTGATGACGGTCTGCACCTCGTCGAACCAGTACCGCGGCGGGACCGCCAGGTTCGCGAGCGCGCTGGTCACGCCGAAGCGCTGCCAGGCGAGGTTGAACCAGGTCTGCGGGTCGCCGTCGAGGTCGAGGCGTACGCCCCGCTGGTCGAGCAACCGGCAGGCCCAGGAGTGCAGGCCACGAAACTCGACCCGCTCGCGATGGTCGGGCGCGAGCCGGCTGAACAGCTGCTCCTGCACCCGCGGCAGCGTCTTCACGAACGACGTGACAAGTACGCGCTTGCCCTCGGCCGCGAGGCGCTTCGCGCGGTGCAGTGCGACGACGCTCTTGCCGGTGCCGGACGGGCCGCGGATGCGTGCCGGCCCGGACCACTGCTGGGCGACCAACCGGGCCTGGCGGGGATCGAGCCAGACCATCCACGATTCGATCGGCTCGGCGCACGCGGCTTCCCGCAGCGCAGTGAGCAGATCGTCGGCGGACAGCAGCGCGAGCTGGGCGTCCGGCTTCACCGCGACGGGCACCGCCCGACGCGATGCCGGGCAGCGATGGGAGGCTCGCGGCGGGCAGGCGTCCTGCAACGCCGCGACGATGGCGGTGACCTGTGAGGGACCGAGCCGGATGCCGCGTCGCAGCAGGTCTCGTGGCAGGTTCCGTTCTCCGCAGACGGTCACCCGCCCCAGCGCGGCGCCGGCGTTGCGTCGGTGGGCCAGCGCCAGCATCGGCACGACCTCGGCCGGTGGTAGTCCCAGTTCGACGAGCACGTTCTCGACCGCGGCCGACTGATCCAGCAACTTGTCGATCGTGCCGTCCTGCGGCTCGTCGCCCCGCCAGAGCCGCCCGGCCTCGACCCGTACGTCACGCCAATTCTTCACGTCGATGACGAACACGCCACCAGGACCGACGACGATCAGGTCGATGTTGGCCCGGCGGGTTCCCGGCCACGCCCGATCGGCCAGCACGTGCCAGCCGGTGTCGATCATGTCGACGAGGACTCGAGCCACGCGGGCTTCACCGTCGCCACCCGCTTGCCATTGGTCGCGGTCCTTACGCAACCGTTGCAGGTACTCCAGCAGTCCCAGCACCTGGCTCTCGACCGCTGCGATCTCGAGCTCGCGCTGCTCCGCAACCGCGTACGCCGACGCGCCGGCGCCTGACTCGGTTGGCTCACTGCTCACCGTGAATGAGACCCCCATCCGTAAGCGATCGGCGCCTCACGGCTCTACCTTGATGACTGGCAACGCGGGCGCGCGGCACTTGACGGATGCAGCGCATGGCGAGCTGGGAACCTGTCGCGACCATACCGGCTTGTCGTCCGTGCCTGAGCACGCGGTCATCGGACTTGAATTCGGACTTGTCCAGGAGCTAATTCAGACCTATTGTTCGGCCCATGACGACTGTCCCTCTGACGGAGGCGAAGGCGCGCCTCAATGAGCTTGTCGAGGAGGCCGTCAACACGCACGAGCGCGTGACGATCACCCGACATGGTCGGCCTGCGGTGGTGCTCGTCTCGGTCGACGACCTCGAGTCGCTCGAGGAGACGGTGTACTGGCAGGGCCAGCCCGGCGTCGCCGAGGATCTCGCAGCAGCTCGCGATGAGGCGGCGGCTGGCGCGTTGCACGACGAAGCCAGCGTGCGTCGCCGGTACGGGGTCGGCACGACACGGTGAGCTGGACGGTCGTCCTGTCTGCTGCTGCTATTCGCACCTTGGACTCGGTGCCGCCGCGGGTGTTACCGGCCGTGATCGAGTTCCTCTACGGCCCGCTGGCGCGGGACCCGCATCGGGTGGGCAAGCCGCTGCGTGACGATTTCGCCGGCCTTCACAGCGCCCGACGTGGCTCGTATCGCGTGCTCTACGAAATCGACGACGATCGCGGCACGGTCACAGTCATCCGAATCGCCCACCGCAGCAGCGCCTATCGCCGGCGCTGACCGTCACCTACGCCGGAATGTCAGCCGGTCGTGCCAAGCTGCGCTCCGAGGGAAGGGTGACGGGTGGACGAGGGACTCTACGAATCGCTGCTCACGCCGCGGCTTCGCGAAGACGTGGCGGCGATCGACTCGCTCGACGCACGGACGGACGGCGTCGATGCTGCCGAACAGCCGGAGGTGCTCGCGCGGCACATCGCCCATGCGATGGCACGTACGCTCCGGCAGCACGCCGACCCGGCGCGGCGCGTGGCGCTGGTCAACGAGGTGCTGCAGCTCCTGGACGCGACGGACGACACAGTCCTGCCCGGGCCCGAGCAGTTGCTCGCGCTGCTGCGTCCCGCCGGCCCGGGCGTTCCGGGTCGATCGGAGCGCCGGCCGTCGACGCCGCTGTCCGACGCCGCCCTGCTGACAAACGCGCACGGCGAGCCGGCGCTCGGCAACGAGCTGCGGGCCGAGATCGACAGTGCCGATGAGGTCGACCTGCTGTGCGCGTTCGTGAAGTGGTACGGGCTGCGCCTGCTCGAGCCAGAACTGCGCCGGCTCCGCGAGCGCGGCGCGCGGTTGCGGGTCATCACCACGACGTACCTGGGGTCCACCGAGCGAGCTGCGCTCGACCGGCTCGTCGAGGAGTTCGGCGCCGACGTCCAGGTGCAGTACGACGCGCAGCGCACTCGCCTGCACGCCAAGGCATGGATGTTCCGGCGCAACACCGGCTACGACACTGCGTACGTCGGCTCGTCTAACCTCTCGCGTGCCGCACTGCTCGAGGGCGTCGAGTGGAACGTGCGGCTCTCCCGCATCGCCACCCCGGCGCTGATGGCCAAGTTCGCGGCCACGTTCGACACCTACTGGGCCGATCCGTCGTACGAGCCGTACGACCCGGCTCGCGACCGTGACCGGCTCGACGACGCGTTGGCGCTGGCTTCCGGACGGACGAAAGCGGGGCAGGTCCTGGTCTCCCTGTCCGGGCTGGAGGTGAAGCCGCGGCCGCATCAGCAGCGGATGCTCGAACAGCTCGAGGTCGAGCGGGTCGTGCACGGCCGGCACCGCAACCTCGTCGTCGCCGCGACCGGCACCGGCAAGACCGTGCTGGCCGCGCTGGACTATCGCCGCCTGTCCGGGGCGGATCACCGGCCGTCGCTGCTGTTCGTCGCGCACCGCCGGGAGATCCTCGAGCAGTCGCTCCGCACGTACCGCGAGGTGCTCGGCGACGCCACCTTCGGCGAGCTCTACGTCGGCGGCGCCCGGCCGGAGCGCTGGGAGCACGTGTTCGCGAGCGTCCAGTCGCTCGCGTCCTATGGCGTCGACCGGATACCGCCGGACGCGTACGACATCGTCGTGATCGACGAGTTCCACCACGCCGAAGCGCCCACCTACCGGCGAATCACCGAACGGCTCACCCCACGCGAGCTGCTGGGCCTCACCGCGACGCCGGAACGCGCGGACGGCGTCGACGTGCGGGCGTTTTTCGATGGCCGTGCGGCGTGCGAGCTGGCGCTGTGGGAGGCGCTGGAGGAAGAGTTACTCTCGCCGTTCCACTACTTCGGCATCGCCGACGGCACCGA
This sequence comes from Candidatus Nanopelagicales bacterium, assembly GCA_017848795.1. Lineage (GTDB taxonomy): Bacteria > Actinomycetota > Actinomycetes > S36-B12 > CAIYMF01 > JAFIHG01. The sequence continues at coordinate 4,509 of JAFIHG010000057.1, forward strand.
CCTGACGCGGCTGGAATGGAAGCGCGGCCGCTACGACGAGGCGGCGCTGTCGAACCTCTACACCGGTAACGACGCCCGGGCTCGCATCGTACTCAAGCAGCTGCGCGACAAGGTCAGCGACCTGACGGCGATGCGCGCCCTTGGCTTCTGCGTATCCGTGCCGCATGCGCGGTACATGGCGGAGGTCTTCACGCGCGCCGGCATCCCCGCGCGAGCGGTCAGCGGAACAACCTCGCAACACGACCGCGAGCAAGCCCTCGTCGACCTGCGCAGCCGGCGCGTCAACGCCTTGTTCGCCGCCGACCTGTTCAATGAAGGGCTGGACCTGCCCGAGGTCGACACCGTGCTATTCCTGCGGCCCACCGAGAGCGCGACGATCTTCCTGCAGCAGCTCGGCCGCGGGCTGCGGCTGGCACGGGACAAGGCGGTGCTCACCGTCCTGGACTTCGTCGGCCATCACAACCGGGCGTTCCGGTTCGACCTGCGCTACCGCGCGCTGACCGGAGCCACCCGCCGCGGCCTGGCACGACAGGTCGAGCGAGGCTTCCCGTTCCTGCCCTCCGGCTGCCAGATCCTACTCGACGAGGTGACCGCCGCGGCCGTGCTCGAGAACGTGAAGAGCCAGCTGACCAGCCGCTGGCAGACCCTCGTGTCGGAGCTGCGCGCTCATCCCACGACCGAGCTGGGTGAGTTTCTGCGGGACTCGGGAGTGGAACTCGCTGACATCGTCCGCGGCGACCGGTCGTGGACCCGGCTCCGTCGGGACGCGCGCGTGCTGACGGCGCCATCGGGACCGGGGGAAGGGCCGCTGCTCAAGCGGGTACGCGCGCTCGTGCACGTCGACGACCCGGAGCGAGCCGACGCGTACCGGCGGTGGCTCGCCGAGGATGCGCCGGCGTACGACGCCGCGGATGCTCGGCTGCAGGCGTACGGCCGGATGCTGTTCTTCTCCCTCTGGCCCGACGGTGGCTGCTTCACCTCGTATGCCGACGGGCTCGCGTCGCTGCGCAGCGAACCGGCCGTACGCGACGAGCTGCGCCAGGTGATCGCCCTCGGTCTGGCCGGCGCTCAGCACGTCACGTCAGCGGCGGCGGTCGCGGATTGGCCGCTGCGCGTACATGCGCGCTACACCCGCGAGGAGGTCGTGGCTGCCCTCGGCTACGCCGACCTCGCCCGCCGCAAGCCCAACAGCTTCCGCGAGGGCGTGCTGTTCTCCGAGGCGGCGCAGGCGGACGCGTTCTTCGTGACGTTGAAGAAGTCGGAGACGGACTACTCGCCGACGACGATGTACCGGGACTACGCGATCAGCCCGACCCTGTTCCACTGGGAGTCGCAGTCCGGTACGACGGTCGCCTCACCGACTGGGCAGCGCTACCTCAACCACGCGCGCCGCGGGACGCACGTGCTGCTGTTCTCCCGGCCGGAGAAGGTGACCGACTTCGGCTCCGGCGCGCCGTACCTGTTCCTGGGCACCGCGCAGTACGTGAGCCACCGCGGCGAGCGCCCGATCGCAATCACCTGGCGCCTCGACACCCCGATGCCGGCATCGGAGTTCGCGATCGCGAGCGTGGCAGCGTAATCCTGCGCGATGACGCGACGCTTGTCCTGGGGAGCCGGCTCGCCTCGGCCCAACGTTCGGTGGCCGGACCGAGCGGTTCAACTGCCTAGAAGACTGTGCCGATGGAACTGTACATGGAGCGAAGGTCACTGCCCGAGCGTGGACAATATAGCGGTCAACGGATGATCTCCTTTTATGAGAAGGAGCCGCATGGGATGCAGGACTCGCAGGGCGTCGAGCAACTGCCGGTCTCCGAAGCGAGACGGTTCTCTCTACCAGGGCCAGTCCTCGTAAAGATGGTCTACGTCACGCACCCGGCCGACGAATCCACGCTGGTGCCGTTCGCGGAGTACGACGAGACCGTCATGCGTGACAAGCTCAATGAGGCGCTCCGGGTCGTCAACGAGTTGCGCGCATCGCGGGTAGTAGCAAAGGCGGTCCGTGGTGACAGCTCTGGCGGTCATGCCGCAGCCGCCAAGGGATTGGGGATCAATTTCGGCGGCGGGAAAGCGGCGGCATGGGATGTCGCATACGAGCAGAACGGAGTGGGTGGACCGCCGCGCGACCCACGACCGCTGCTCTATCCCCGCGAGCCAGGACTGGAAGCCGCGTGCGTCGCCGTGCTCAACAACGGCGCTCGCGATGTCCGAATCGAGATTGTGCGACAGTATCAACTCACAGTGGAGGGCGACCTGGCGGCCGGCCTGAAGAAGGTCGGATTCAAACTGGGCGTCGCGCTCGACAAAAGCAAGCACAGCGTCTTCGTGATCGAAGCCAAGTTCGAAGCGCTGCCGGAGCGGCCGGGGCGGAAGGACGTCCCGGCACAGACGGCCGCCGCGCGACCCGAGAAGTCTGGCTGGCGGCGACGCTAGTCGCGGGCGCGCGCGTCTGACAGGGAAGCATCGCGCGTGCGGCGGTCGCCTGCATGCGACGTGGTCGACGAAGACGGCGTGCTGCTGGCCGGCCCAGCCGACAACGACGCACGCGCCCTGAAACACATGATCAGGAGGCGATCCAGGCGGTCCGACGGCCGATGGCGCCCTGCAACTGAGCACGACTTGAGCAACGTGACCAGACCCAGACTGCGCGAAACGCCTCCCGATCGTGAACACGCGCTCCTCGGATCTCGGAGGTCCTCGTGAGCCGGCTTCTTCGTTGTTCCACACCAGTATCACGCGCGATACTGTCGTCGACGTGACCGAGGTGACGATCCGCGAGTTGCGCAAGCACGGTGGAGATGTCATCGACCGGGTCTTGCGTGGGAAAACGCTCACGGTGACCAGGAACGGCACACCGTTCGCCGAGCTCGTTCCGATCCGCGCGAAACCCGTTCCGCTCGAGGTCCTCCGTGCCCGCCGGCGGCAGCTTCCCGCCGTTGATCCGGGTGGGATGCGTGCCAACCTCGACGCAGCGCTCGACCCCCCGTTGTGACTGCGGCTGCGACCCGAGGCGTACTGGACAGCACCCTCGGTGCCGCGATGCACCGGGCGACTGCAGATAGTACTCATGACGAGTACTATCTGCAGAATGAGTCTCGAAGCCGACGTTGTGCGGCTGCTCGCCAAAGCGCCGCTGCGCACGGTGCGGACCCGCGACCTCGCGGCGGTGTACGCGCACCCACGCCAACGAGTGCGCGCCCTCGAAGCACGAGGCATCGTGCACCGGCTCGCGCACGGGTTCTACTGTGCGGTACCCGCCGAGCACGACCCAGCGACCTGGCGACCTTCGATTGAGGCTGCCGCGGCGGGGATCGCCAGCGCGATCTTCGGCGATCGGATCCCGGTCCTCACCGGCCTGACGGCCGCCCGAGTGCACCGGGCGCTGCCGCGCGCCGTCGCGGTCGCGCAGGTGGCGGTACCGCGCTGGCGCCGGCCCATGCACCTGGCGGACCGGGTCGGCGAGGTACGTTTCGTTGCGCGGCGCGTGGGCGACCTGGACGCCGTCCTCGTCCAGACCGACCTGGGCCCGGCGTTGGCGACCACGACCGAGCAGACCGTGCTCGACCTCGCCCGCAGCGACCCTCGTGGCATCGACGTCGATGTGCAGGAGTCGATTCGCACGCTCTTGGCCGGGGCCGACGCGACTCAGCTCGAAACCCTGGCCCGGGCGCAGCGGATGGGTGCCACACTCCGCCGACTCGAGGCGGGCGGCCCGTCATGACCTCACCGTCGTCAGCCGAATGGGACCGCATCGCGGCAAGTTTCGGCGTTGGAATGGAGCAGGTGCGCCGCGATCACCTGATCTCCCACGTCCTGGCCGCCCTCGCAGCAGAAGTGCCGACCGAGGACGTGGTCTTCCTTGGCGGGACCGCACTGTCCCGCACCCACCTGGTCGATGGTCGCCTCAGCGAGGACATCGATCTCATGACCATGCGCCCGCGCACCGACACCGCCAATCAAATCGAGTCGGCGGTACGTCGAGGACTCGCCCGGAGCCACGGTCGCCCGTCGTGGTCGCCGTTGTTGTCGCTGACGAAGGACGCTCGACCAGCGGTGCTGTCGGTGCCCGACGGGACGAGCGTGCAGGTTCAGTTGGTGAATGCCGCCGACTACCCGCAATGGCCTACCGAGGTGGTCGACCTCGAGCAGCGCTACTCCGACGCGCCACCGGCGGCGCTGCGCGTGCTCACGGCAGCTGCCTTTGGTGCGGCCAAGCTGACCGCTTGGCTGGATCGCCGTGCGCCGCGGGACCTCTACGACATGTGGGCCCTCGCCACCCGAGGCTGGCTCGATGCCGATGCAGTGGAGCTCTTTCACGACCTCGGTCCGCTTCGTGCTCGCCCGCAACTGTGGATGTTCCGGGACGGTGTTGCGGAAGCGGTCTGGCGGCGTGCGCTGGCGCATCAAACGCGATTGGAGGTGAGTGCGACGGAGGCGCTCGACGTCGTACGCCGCGTCTGGCTCGAGGGGTGACCATGCTGTTCCTGCGGCCCTACGCGTCACCCCCGAGTAGTGGTTGGGTTGATCATGCCGTTCGGAGTACGCGGCGTGTCGATCTCCTCGACGGATGCTGTTACTGCAGGACGATGGCAGCCGGCTCGCCTCGATGCGACCGCTAGCGTGGAGGCCTACGGCGTGAGTCACGAGGGGGACCGGCTTGGCACGCGTACCACCGCCTGATGATGTGTGCGGGACGAGCCGGTAGACCGTCGCCGCGTGGACGCGAGTCGACGTGACCGGATGGCCTCTCCGCCGCGTGCAGCGGCCGGCGGAGGGAGCCCGCTGGCGCGTACTTTCTGCATGCCGCTGCCCGCTGCATACGACTACGATGCGCCGCGTGCACGACCTTGTCGCTGACGAGCGCGCGATGCTCGAGCAGCTGCTCGACGCCCAGCGCGAGGCGATCACCGGCCTGCTCTCCGACCTCGACGACGCTGCGGCGCGGACGCGATTGGTGCCATCGTTGACGACGCCGTTGAGCCTGGTCAAGCACGCGACCTTCGTCGAGCGAGTCTGGTTCCACTCACGCGTGGCCGGGGTGGCGCGTGCCGATCTCGGGCTACCGGAGACGGTCGAGGAGAGTTTCGTCCTCGGCCCGGAGGACAGCATCGATTCGGTGCTCAGCGCATTCCGGAAGGCGTGTGTGCGTTCGCGCGAGATTGCTGCTGCGCATCAGCTCGACGAGCAGTACGCCTGGCACCGTGGGCCGGTCAGCTTGCGGTTCATCTACCTGCACATGATCGCCGAGCTCGCTCGCCACGCCGGTCACGGCGACATCCTCGTGGAGCAGCTGTGTGCCGGAGCGTCGTCGAGCGTCGGCCGGGACGGGTGATCGTCCCAGCTACGGAAGCGAGCTGATCGACCCTGGCTCACCTCGTGCCAGTTCCGCTCGCCACCAACTGCCGTTGTCGATCCGCTCGACCCGGCGCAGGACGACGTCCCCGCACTCGAACGCGTCGAGCTCTGCGCGGGTCAGGGGCCACGGCGGTCCCTCCACCTCGACGCCGTCGTTCCGAGCCGTCGCCAGGACCAGCAGCGTGCCTTCCGGTGCCAGCAGCTGGGCGATGTTGTGAGCCGCCACCTGGTGATACTCGGGTGGCATGGACTGGATGGTGAGGCTCTCGACGACGAGGTCGAACCTGCCCTGCCACTCAGGCGGCAGGTCGAGGACGTCGGCGACGAGATACGTCACTGCGCTGCCCGGATGTCGTTGCCGCGCTGTCGCAATCGCGGTCGGCGCGAAGTCGAAGGCCGTGGTCCGAAATCCGAGCCGCGCCAGGAACTCGGCGTCGGCCCCGTAGCCGCACCCCACCACCACCGCGTCGCGGCCGCCCGCCAGGTTTCGTTCTTCCGCCCATTCCATGAGCTGGGGACGTGGCCCGCCGTAGTCCCAGGGCGGCGCAACTCCGCGGGCTTGCGCCGCTGCGTACATCGCCTCGAACATGCCGGGCGGGTCGTCCGTCACGAGGCGAGGGTAGCGACCAGGGCATCGGAATACAGACGCGCAACGTGGGCCGTCCTGTCCAACCCAGCTCAGTGAGTCCGGCGCGGAGAGCGTGGGTGCGGCGAGCGCCTGCTGTGGCACCGCTGGCCCTACCGAACCGTCTCCGAGGTTCACGCCAAGATCGCTTGACGAGCCGCCACTGCTGTGTCAGCATCCAGCCTTCAACGTGATCTTGAACGGTCGAAGCCGTTCTCCGGAGGATTCCGTGCGGTCAAAGGTGGGGACTCGTGTCGCGCGCTCGTTGCTCGCAACCGTTGCAACCGTGGGGCTGCTCGCCGTAGCGGCCTGCAGCGGCTCGGTCGAGCAGCCCGAGGAGAATGAGCCGACGACGTCAGCGGCCAAGTGCAAACCGAGGCTGGCCGATCCACCGGCGGCACCGGCACTTGCCGACACCGTGTGGCCCAGCGAGCACGCCGACCCGTGGCGTACGCACGCGGTAGCCACTGGTCCTGGTCTCGACCGCGAGGATCCGCGGCTCACTGCTACCTCGATCCCGCTGCCCCCGGTGCCCGTCTGGGGGTACACCGGCACCGACGGCGAGCTCTACGTCATCGGTGGCGCGCCGTACCTGCTCGACATGTTCACGAAGGTCATCCTCAAGCCGAGGACCCCCGTCGCGCCGCTGGTCCCGAAGAGCAAGCGGTACGCAGAGACTGTTACACCGTACGTCGCCCGCATCGATCCAGCGTCGATGACCGTCGACGTGGTCGAACTGACCGAGGGCTCCTCGGCCAACTACACCGGTGGTCTGCTCGTGCACGAGAACGGCAACCTGTACGCGGTGTCCCGCAGCACCTTGTACAAGCTCGACCGCGCGTCCTTCACGGTGACCGCATCGCAGGCGCTGCCGCTCGCACCCGACGAATCCGGCGATCCCAACCCGGCGACCGCGTACAACGGGATGGTCGCGACGAGCGATGGGGATCTGATCCTCAAGGGCTGGGCCTCGACCGGGGGCGGTGACGATGCTCCCGGGCTGCTGCTGCGCATCGACCCCGACGACCTGAGCATCACCGCGCAGCTCGAGACGACCGTCATCACGTCCGCACGCATGGCGATCGTCGAGTCCGATCGCGTCGAGCACATCTACATGCCGGGCAAGACGGAGTCGCTGCGGTTCCGGGTGGACGCTGACGGGTTCGTACTGGATGAAGAGTTCTCGCAGCCCTATCTCGAGCCGGACACGGGTCAGTCGCAGGCAAGCTCGGACATCTTCATGGGGGAGGGCGTCGTGTTCACGGACAACACCTCGCCGACGGCCACCACGCCGATGCGTATGTTCGCGCAGTCAGTGGCCGGGTCCGGTTCGTCGCTGGCACGAGTCCAGGCGTTCGACGGTGGTGACCCGTCATGGAACTTCTTCATGGTGGCCGGCGATCCGTACCGCACGGGCACGGTCGTCGTCGCTGACCAGCTCGGCGGTCAGCTGGCCGGCTACCGGGCCTGTGCCGGCGGCAACGAGGTCCAGCGGATCTGGAGCAAGTCGCTCGCCGGCTCTGCAGGCGTCGCCATCGACTACGAGAAGGGCATCGTCTACGCCGACGACCGGGACTGCTCGCGCCGGGACTGCGAGTTGTTCGTCGTCGCCCTCGACCTCGGGAGCGGGCAGGAGCTGACGCGTGTCGCGGTGGCCGGCACCAAGCCGTCGATAGGACAGATCTTCATCGGACCGGACGGCGCCGTCTACTACCCCGCCACCGAGACCGGCGAGAAGACCGGCTTCCTGACCCGCGTGACGGCGGCATGACCTTTGTGTCGCGCCGTTTGAGCGCGCTGCTCAGGCACGACCGTCGAGCTCGGCGACGAGCCGCTCACCGCGCACCTGCCGGTGGCTGCCGGGCCGCAGCTTCTCCGAGCCGCCTGCGTCGAGACCGATAGCCGCGCAACGCATCAGGCCCGGAAGGTGCCTGGCCGCGGCTGCATCTGTGGGGCGGCGTAACCGGCCTCCCACGGGAAGCGACCCGCGGGATCGTCGTAGCTCAGCTGCAGCACGGGGACCGAGGCTTCGGCCGGTCGCTGGTAGAAGCGGTTCGCGGTAAAGACGATCTCGCCCGGGTTGGGGACCTGCTCGGTGACGATGCGGTGCGGCCAGTGCTCGAACGTGATCAGCTCGCCGGGCAGGAGCTCGGCGCCGGCCCGGATCCGAGCACCCAGGTCGTTCAGGACTCCGCAGGCCGACTCCTGCCCGAGGCCGAACACGAGTAGTTCGGGATGCCCGAGACCGAACAAGCCGACCGTGTACGCGAATGGTGGCTGGAACTCGTCCTCTTGCGCCGCGCCGCCGCATCCGGGGCAGGAGCATTCACCTCCGACGTACTGGATGTACCAGCCGTAACGCCGGATGATCGAGGTGATCCGTGCGTCGTTCTGGTCGAACCAGGCGAGCTCTTCGGGGCTGATCATGTGTGCCTCCACGTTGCAGGTCGACTGCGTTCGACCGTAGAGGCGGGGTCGGACACGGCCTTGCCGCGACAGCGGACGCTCGACCTCATCGAACCGGTCGGAGCGCGGACTACAACCCGCGGATCGCATTTCGCGATCGTGGCCCCGCGGTCAGGGCTTCGATCGCAGCGGGTCCTCCCAGCGGATCTCGTCGAAGCGGGCGAAGTCGGTGTCCGTGGAGTACAGGATCACGCCGTGCTCGATGGCCAACGCCGCGAGGTGCGCATCGGGGACGAGGTTCCCGCTGATCCGGTACTTGCGAACCAGGTCGCCGAGCACCTCCGCGTGCTGTGCCGTCGGAGCCGGCACCCAGCACTGGGGGGAGCCGAGCCACCCCTGGACGATGTCCCAAGCCTGTTCGGGAGTCAGCGGATTCGCGCTCGCTCGCGGATGCGTCGCGATCCGTACGAACGCCAGGAGCGAGGGCCACGGCAGCCCGACCTGGCGTGATCCGTTGAGCGCGCTCTCGAGCCAGGTCACGGCCGGTGCGTGCTGCGGAGCCGAGCGGTCCACCGCGTACAGCAGCAGGTTGGCGTCGACGATCACGGAGCCTCGTCGAGCAGGTCGAGCACGTCGCCGACGTTGGAGACGTCGACCCGCAGCTCGAGGCTCGCCGTCTGCTGGCGGAACGGGCTGGGCCCGCCACGGCGGCGCGCGCCCACTCCGGCCCGGGCAAGTTCGTTGAGCGCCTGCGACATGCCCATCCCGGTTTCCCGGCGAAGCCGGTCGACGGCGGCCGCGACGTCGTCGTCGAGCGTGACCGTGGTACGCATGCGGTGAGGTTAGCATCACGATGCGCCTGGACAAACATCGTGATGCTTCACGACGGAGCAGAGCGTGCCGGGTCGTGCGGATGCCGGGCGGATTCCGACAGACCGTGGTGATCAGGAATCCGTGAGCGGCGTGGCGGCGTCCGCCGTCCGACCCACTGGGTACCGTCGCCGTCGTGACCGGGGAGAGCGGGTGGGGCGGGCTGTCCGCCGCCGAGCGCGAGCGGGTGCTCGCGTTCCACCACCTCGCGGCCGAGGGCGCCGACCAGTACGTCGCGGTGATGCGGGTCATGGCGGGCGACGTCGGCGGGCTGATGAGCGACTGGTCGGCCGCCGAACTGGCGCCCGTGCTCGCCGAGCGCACCGGGCTCGAGCTCGACGTGGACACCCTCGAGGCGCGGCTGCGTTACCTGGTCGACCGGGGCAACCTGGCGCGCTCGCCGCGCGAGGCGCATGCCCGCACGATCGCGGAGTACCAGCAGGTGCGCGCCCGCTACCAGGTGACCCCGCGCGGCGAGCGGGTGCACCGCATGGTGGCCGAGGTACTCGGCGACAGCGGTGACGCGTACGAGATCTCGGCCGAGCTGCTGCGTCCGCTGCTCGACGGGCTGGCCCACCTCGCCGGGCTCGACGACGCGGCGCTCGCCGCGACCGAGCAGCAGGAGCTGGCCGAACGGATCCAGACCGTGTTCGCGCAGTTCGACCAGCTCGTGGAGTCGACCCGCGACTTCTACCGGCACCTGGCCGAACTGCTCGGCAAGGTGCATATCGACCGCGAGCTGTTCCTCACCTACAAGGGTGCGCTGCTGGCCTACCTGCAGTCCTTCGTGGAGGACGTACGCCGCGTCGCGCCGCGTGCCGAGGCGATCCTGGCCGAGCTCGCGCCCCGGCTCCCTGCGCTGTGCGACCGGGCCGCGCCCGACCGCGGCCTCGACGCCGCGGGCGTACGCCGCAGCCGCGGCCTCGAAGTCGGCGACTGGGACGGGATCACCCTGTGGTTCCACGGCGATTCCTCCCGAGCGGCCGACGCCGGGCGGATCGTCGATCTGTCGCTGGAGGCGATCCGTACCTTGGTCTCGACGATCAACCGGCTCTCGCTGCCGGTCGGTGCGGAGGTGTCGCGGTACGGCGACCTGCTCCGGCTCGCGGGCTGGTTCGCCCGCTCCGACGACCCCACCGCGCACGCGCTGTGGGCAGCGGCCTTCGGGCTCTACCCGGCCCGCCACCTCGGATTCACCGCCGACGACACCGACGTCCCGCCGACCGCGTCGTTCTGGTCGGCTCCCTCGGCGCTCGTCCCGGTGTCGCTGCGCGAGCGCGGCGAGCGCACCATCCGCGGGCGGTCCGGAGCCCGCGCCGACTTCGCAGCGGCGAAGGCCCGCAGGATGGCCGAGCGGGCCGCCGCCGACAAGGATCGGCGCCGCGCGGCCGAGGAGCTGCTCGGCGCGTTCGGCGAGGGAGCGCGCAGCGCGAGCCTGTCCGACGCCGCCCGCGAACTGCTGCTCGAGCTGCACAGCCGGGCGCTCGTCGCGCCCGAGTTCCTGTCGACGGGGAAGGCGGAGGTGACCGATCATCGGCTCGGGGTCGCGGCGGTCGTGCGCCGCGTACCAGGACGCTCGACGACGGTCACGGGTCGTTCCGGCCGGCTCACGCTGCACGATCTCGCGGTCTCGGTCGTCGCGACAGCGGCGCAGGATGCCGACAGCGCGGAGGAGGTCGGATGAACGCCAGCCGCCGGCGTCGCCCGCCTGTCCCACTGCGCGTCCGCGAATGCGGGGGCACCCGATGAGCCCGGTGCGGATCCTCGCCCGGCGCGACGAACGCCGCACGACCGACCTGATGCGCGAGAACGAGTTGCGCGAAGCGCGCCGGGCCCTGCTCGCGAAGCCCTGGCTGACCCGCGAGCGGGACACCGAGGAGTTCCGGCTCGTACGGCGGCACCGCGAGGCGCTGACCACGTGGTTCGCCGACACGCTGCGCTACCGGCTCGAGTGCGACACCGAGACCGCCCGGCTGCGCAAGGCGGGCATCGGTTCCGGCCCGCCGCGTCCACTGCTGCGCACCGGCACCAAGGCGCCGTACGGCCCACGCGGCTACGCACTGTTGGTGGCGGTCCTCGCCTCCCTGACCCGCGAGCGTGACCAGCTGCTGCTCGAAGATCTCGCACTCGCCGTCCGCGCCACGGCCGCGGAGGCCGAGGTCAGCCTCGATCTCGAGCAGCTCGCCGACCGGCGGTTGCTGCAAGCGGCGCTGCGCACCCTGCTCGACCTCGGCGTCCTGGTCGAGCGGGACGGCACGGTCGAGGGCTGGGACACCGACCGGCGGGTGCAGGCCCTGCTCGACGTCCGTCGTGACCGGCTCGCCCTGCTGCTCGACGTCCACCTCGGCCGGGCCGAGGACCCGTTCGCGTTCCTCGACATCGCGGCCGTCCCGTCCGCGGCCGGCGGGGCGCGGGTGGCCGTACGGCGCCGCTTGGTGGAGCACCCGGTGCTCGACACCGCCACGATGAGCGAGGAAGAGTCGCAGTGGTGGCGGCGCAACCGGGGGCGCGAGGCGAACCTGCTCGCGGACTGGCTCGGGCTGCAGGTCGAGCTGCGCGCCGAAGGCGCGGTCGCCGTCGACCCGGACGGGTGGCTCACCGACCGCGACCTGCCGGGTGCGGGCACCGCGGCCCACGCCGCGCTGCTCGTGCTGCAGCTGCTCGTCGCCGGCTGCCGCGACGGGGCACTCGCCGAGAAGCAGCAGCGGGCCTGGCGCCCGGTGAGTGACGCCGACTTCGACGCGGCCGTCTCGCGGGTGCTGGAGGCGTACGGCCGCGGGTTCGCCAAGGACTTCCGCGAGCCCGACTTCCTGCGCACGCACGTCGCCGACACGCTCGCCGCGTTCGGCCTGCTGCGCCCGGACGGCGACGGCTTCCTGCTGCATGCCGCCGCTGCGCGCTACGCGACGAACGCCGAAGTCATCGACGCGCCGACCCTTTTCGACGTGGAGGACTGACGTGACCCGTTTCCGCCTGCACCGCGCCGGGATCCTCAACGTCTGGCAGTACGACGACCAGACCTTCGAGCTGGGCGAGGGCCGGATGCTGTTGCGCGGCACGAACGGGGCCGGCAAGTCCAAGACGCTCGAGCTGTTGCTGCCGTACTGCCTCGACGGCGACAACGCCCGCATGAACGCCAGCGGCACCGCGAACTCGTTGCTGTGGTTGATGTTCGACGGGTACGACGACACGCTGCGGGTCGGCTACGTGTGGGTGGAGCTGGTGCGCCGTGACGAGGACGGCACGGCGGAGTACCTCACCTGCGGGATCGGCCTGCGCGGCTCGCAGAGCGCCAAGCACGTGAAGAAGTGGATGTTCACCACCTCGCGCCGGGTCGGGGTGGATCTCGACCTCGAGGGTCCCGACGGGCCGCTGGGGGAGAGCGCCCTGGGCGAGCGGCTCGGCGCCGATGGGCAGGTGTTCCAGACGGTCCGCGACTACCGCGCGCACGTCGGGCGCAGGCTGTTCGGCCTCGACCCGGCGCGCTACGACGACCTGCTGCGCCTGTTGTACTGGCTGCGCCGCCCGCAGGTGGGAGAGGAGATCGAACCGCAGAAGCTCGCCGACCAGCTCGCCCAGTCGCTGCCGGAGATCGACCCGGAGGAGATCGAGAAGGCGGGCAACACCCTCGACGCGCTGGCCGAGCACGGTGAGCGACTGGAACGCACCCGGGCGGCCCGCGACGCGGTCGCGACGGCACTGGGCACCTACCGGCGCTACGCCCGACAGGCGGTACGCGCCCGGTCGGCGGCACTCGTGGAGGCGGCGGACCGCGACCGTACGCTCGCCCGTGAGGTACGCCGGTCGGGCACCCGCGTCGCGGAGCTCGACGCCGACCTCGAGCGGACGCGCACCGATCGCCGGGCGCACGGTGATCGTGCCGAAGCGGCCCGCGCCCGGCTCGCGGCGCTCGGCACGACCCCGGACGAGAAGCGCCTGGACGACCTGCGTACCAGCGCCGAGGACGGGAAGCGTTCCGTGGAGCGGCAGCGCGAGGCGCTCGCGCGCGCAGCGGCCGCGCTGGCGCGTGCCGAGTCCGCCGAGGCGAGCCTGCTCCGCTCCGCGCTGGACGCCGCCGCTGACCGGGACGGTGAGGCGGGCCGGATCGCCACCGCCGTCGCTGAGCACTCCCTCGTCCTCCCGGCGGGATTCGCAGGCGACGGTGCGGCAGCGGCGGCGTTCGGCGCACAGGAGCCCGAGCAGGCCGTCACGGTGTGGCTCGACGCGCACGGCGCCGCGGTCGTGACGCTCGCGACGGAGGTGACGGCCCGGCGCGCGGTGGTGGAGCAGGTCCGCGGGCTCGCCCGTGAGCACGCCGACGCGCAGCGCCAGGCTGATCAGGCGAGCGCCACGGCGGAGGACGCCGCCGCCCGTGCGGACGACCAGCGCGCCCGGCACCGCGCAGCCGTGGTCGACGGCGAGCGGACAGCACGGAACTGGCAGGACGCGGTGCGCGGCTGGGCCGGACGACCCGAGGCGCTCGAGCTGCCTGCCGTGGCTGCCCTGCTCGCGGTCCCCGCGAGCGAGCTCGGCGATGCCGAACCCGGTGCGCTGGCAGACGAGGCAGCTGCGCAGGCGGTGCCGGAGCTCGACCGGCGCAAGGCGGTGGAAGCGGGCGCGCGGTTGGCGCTGGAGCAGTCCAGCAGGGACCTGGCGCAGACGCGGGCCGTCCTGGAGACGGTGCGGGCCGAACGCGATCCGGCCCCGCCGGCGGCGCAGCTGCTACGCCGCCGCGACCAGACCGCGCTGCCCGGCATGCCGTTCTGGCGTGCCGTCGACTTCCGCGCCGGCGTGGGCACCGGCGAGCGGGCAGCGATCGAGGCCGCCCTGCAACAGTCCGGCCTGCTCGACGCCTGGCTCGACCCGGACGGCACCGTCCGGGGCGCGCACGAGGTGGTGCTCGTCGCCGGCGCCGCCGCGGCGGGCGACTCGCTCGCCGACGTGCTGGTGGCCGAGGAGTCGGCGCCGTACGCCGCCGCCGTACTGGCCGCCATCGCGCTGCGGCCCGGCAGCGACACCGGTGAGGAACCCGTATCGGTCGGCACGGACGGCAGCTTCCGGGTCGGCCCGCTCGCCGGGCGGGCGGCGAAGCCCGCAGCGCAGTACGTGGGTGCCGCGGCCCGGCAGGCCGAACGGGCGCGGCGCGTCGCAGAGCTGGAAGCCCGGATCGCCGTCCTGGAGCGCGAGGTCGCCGACGCCGGCGCGCGCACCGCCGAGGCGGGCGCCGCCATCGCGGCGCTCGAGGCATGGCTGCGGTCGGTCCCGCCCACCCGTGACCTGGAGCGCGCCCGGGCCAGAGTCGGGGCGGCGTACGACGAGCTGCGCCGCCTCGAGGCGCAGGCTGCCGAACTGGAGCAGGCGGCGGTCGCGCTGCGCCAGCGGGCCGCGCTGGCCGCCCGGGCGTTGACCGACGCGGCCGGGGAGCACGCGCTGCCGACCGATGCCGACGAGCTCGAGCGGCGCGCGGGTGTGCTGCGTGTGCTCGGCAAGGACGTCACCGAGCACCGGAACCGGTTGGAGCGGTTGCTGATCCGGGCGAAAGAGCTCGCCCAGGCAGGCCGCGACGCGGCGGCCTCGCTCGCGGCGCGGGACGAGACGCAGCGGGCGCTGGAGGCTGCGACGACGGAGGCGACGACCCGGCAGGCGACGTACGAGACGGTCGCCGCAGCGCTGTCAGACACGCTCGCCGAGCTCGAAGCGAGGCGCGCGGGAGCGCGTCAGGAGCTGGCCACGGCGATCGAGGCGGAGAAGCGGCTGGGGGAGCAGGCGGAGCAGCTCTCGACCGAGCTCGGAAGCGCACGCCAGCGAGCCGCTGCGGCGCAGGCCGAACACGGGCAGCACCAGGCGGTGCTGTCGGCACGGTGCGAGGGTGTCGCCGCGTTGCGCGACGTGCAGGGACTGCTGGCGACGGCCGCGGGCGCACTCGACGACGACACCGTCCGCGCGCTCGCCGCCGGCGCTCCCGACGGGCTGCTCCGGCTCGCCCGCGACTGGGCCGGTTGGGAGGGCCAGGAGTTCGACGACAACGCGCTGCTGCGGGCCGCCGAGGACCTCAAGTCCGGGCCGGCCGCGTCGTACGAGCCGGCGCTGGTCCGGGTCCACGACACCTACGCCCTGCTCGCCGAGCACGAGGGGAGGACCGTGCCGCTCGCCGAGCTGGACGAGGTGCTGACCCGCAAGGTCGACGAGGACGAGGCGCTGCTCACCGAGCACGAGCGGCGGGCCTTCGAGGAGGTGCTGCTCGGCGCGCTCGGTGACCAGCTGCGCAGCCGGCTGCAGGAGTCGCAGGACCTGGTGACGGGGATGAACGGCCTGCTCGAAGGGGTCCGTACCTCCCAGGGCATCCGGGTCCGGCTGCGCTGGCGGCTGCGCGACGACATCCCGCCCGAGGCCCGCGAAGTCGCCACGCTCGTGGTGCGTACCGGCGCGGCGCTCACCCCCGACGAGCGCGACCGGCTCACCGCAGCGATGAGCCGGCTGGTCGACCTCGCCGCCGACGACGCGCCCGAGGACGGCTACCAGGTGCACCTGCAGCGCGCGCTCGACTACCGGACCTGGCACGGGTTCCGGGTGCAGTACGCCCGCCCGGGCACCGACTGGCAGGACCTGAACCGGCGCTCCCCGCTTTCACAGGGGGAACAGAAAGTCGCTTGCTACCTGCCACTTTTCGCCGCTGCGGCCGCGCACTTCACCTCGGTCGCCGGTGCCGCGCCGTACGCACCGCGGTTCGTCCTGCTCGACGACGCGTTCCCGAAGATCGACGCCCGTACGCACCCGGTGCTGTTCGGGTTGCTCGTCGACCTCGATCTGGACTTCGTGGTCACCAGCGAGCGGCTCTGGGGAGACCATCCGCAGGTCCCGCGTCTGGAGATCTACGAGGCACTGCGCAGCCCCGGCGAGCCGGGGATCGCGCACGCGCACTACAGCTGGGACGGCCGGACCCTGCAGTCCGTCACCTCGTGACCGTCCTCGATCCGGGGCTCGCCCCGGTGCTGGCGGTGCTCGCCGACCGGTTGGAGCGGCGGGGGCTCGACCCGCACGGCCGGGTACGCGTCAGCGAGCTGAGCAGGGAGTCGCGGCACGCGCTGGGCGGCCTGCTGGGGCGACCGGTGCTCCGCGACACCGTCACCCTCGACCTGGGCGAGCTCGACGAGATCGCGCGGGAGCGGCTGCACCTCGCCGGCGGGATCGTGGAGTTGTGCGAGGACGCCCTCGGCCGGCGGTTGGTCGACCGGGTGGCGCGCCGGCGCGACCGGGCGCAGACCCGCTCGGGGTGGCACGCGCCGCTGCTGGAGATCGCCACCAGCTGGGCCGCGGCGTGGGCCGACGAGGTCGCCCGCGCCGGTCTGCTGACGCGCAGCGCGGATCCCGCGGCGACCGCGCGCCAGGCGGCGACGATCGTGACCGGGTTGGTGGGAGCGCGCGACGTGGCGCAGTCCCGGACCGAACTGGCGGCCCGCGCCGCGGGCAGCGCGCACGCACTCGACGACGGCACGATCCTCGGAGCCTGCGTGCTGCGCGCCCTGGCGCTGGACTCGGGCGAGGCCCTGCCCCGCACGCCGGCGGCCCGGCAGGAGCTCTGGGCGCAGTACGGGGTACGGACCGACCGGGTGTCGACAACCGTGCTGTCGCTGGGACTGCGTTCTCGCGCAGAAGGCAGGGTCGCCCGGTTGCTCGCGGACGCCGCAGCTGCGCGGGCGGCGGTGCACCTGACCGCCGCGGACCTCGACGAGACCGGACCGTTGCACGCGGACGGGCCGGTGCTGGTGTGCGAGAACCCGCGGGTGCTCGAGGCGGCGTCCGAGCTCGCTTCACCGATCACGGTCGTCTGTGCCATGGGCCGCCCGACGGTCGTCGTACTGCGCCTGCTGGGGTTGCTGCGCGAGGCCGGGATCGAGTTGCGCTACCACGGTGATTTCGACTGGCCCGGCGTCGCGATCACGGCGTCGGTCGTGGATGCGGTCGATGCCACACCGTGGCGGATGACCGCCTCGGACTACCTGGCCGGGGTGGCCCTCACCCCGACCGGTGTCCCGCTGAGCGGCGCGCCGGTCCCGACGCCGTGGGATCGCGAGCTGTCCGAGGCGATGCGCAATGTTGGCGTCGCCGTGCACGAGGAACTGCTGCTTCCCGGCCTGCTGCACCAGTGGTGACCCGACCGCCACGAAGTGCCGGATCGGCTTCTGGTGCATGACCGGCCCCGCCGGACTATGGAGCGGGCATCGCCCCGACGCACGCGCCGCGGGCTGGTTGGATGTGGCGACGAGCGGCGACGGAGGTCAGATGATCCACCACCTGTCGATCCCGGTGACCGACACCCGGCACGTCGCCGAGGTGCTGGCCGGCCTGACCGGCGGGGTGATCACCGAGTTCGGCCCGTACCGGGACAGCTGGATCGTGTGGTTCGGCGACGCGCACGGATCGGCGATCGAGGTCTACCCGGTCGGCACCGAGCTGTACCCGCCGCAGGACGAGGGGCAGGCGCAGTTCCGGGCGGCCGCGACGTCGTCGCCGTACGTCGCGACGCACGCCACCGTTTCGCTCGATCGCAGCGTCGAGGAGATCCAGCGCGTGGCGGCGGCGGAGGGGTGGCGCGCGGTGGTGCTGCCCCGCGGCGGGTTCGACGTCGTGGAGTTCTGGATCGAGAACCACGTCATGCTCGAGCTGATGACGCCGGAAATGACCGCCGACTACCTGGCGACCGTGCCGCGCCGCCCCTGACGCGCTGGCCTCCGAGCGACGAGGCCGCGGTGTTCAGCGCGGCGGCGTCGCCGGGCGCAGCGCCTGCGCCGCGGCGTACGCGCCCGACTCCTCGCGCAGCGGGAGGTCGAAGATGCGGCTGGGGCCGCTGCCATCCGGGTCCGGACTCCACCCCGGGTCGCCGCTCGAAGCGAACGCGACGAGCGCCCCGTGCACCGCGTCCGCCAACGGCTGCGGTGGCGCAGCGCCGGCGACGCGTTCGACCCCCGGTGCGGCGAGCCGGTCGAACACGAACGGCACGTCGATGCAATGTCCCGCGGTCGCGGGCCGGTCGGCGTGCCAGTCGAAGGAGTACGTCCAGGTCGGACCCGCGTTAGCGTCCGCCCCGCGGAGTGCAGCGACCCACGGGACGAGCGAGCGCAGCTCGCGGTCGGTCGCGTAGCGCCCCAGCAGCTGCGCGCTCCCGCTCACCGGGCCCGACGCCCTGCGCCAGTGCGCGAGTTCGGCGGCGCGCGCGCCGAGCAGCCGCAACAGCAACCGCCCCGGCGTACGGTCGAGCAGCCCGCCCGGGCGCAGCAGACCGGCGAGCTCGTCGCGGGTGGAGCCGAGCACCAGCGGCACGCCCGCGTTCGTGCCAGCCGCCACCGCCTGCCCGGTGCCCGTCACGACCACCTCGCCGTCGACCGTCGGCCCGAGCGGTAGTCCTTCGCGCAGCAGGCGGTGCAGGTCGCGTACCAGACTGCCGGGCGCGGGCGCGGCGATCCGGGGCTGCAGCTCGAGCAGCCGTTCCTCGCTCAGTGCGGCGAACCCCTCGACGTCCGGCGTGACGCGGGCGAGTCGCGCCAGCCGCGCGGTACGGCGCCGCGCCGCATCCTCGGAAGGGTCCGCGAGCACGGCCGACATCGCGAACGCCCGGTGGAACAGCCCAGCGGCCGACGGGCAGCCGAGCAGCGTCAACACCGCGCCGCCGCCGGCCGACTGGCCGGCGATCGTCACCCGGGAGGGATCGCCACCGAACGCGCCGATCTCGGTCTGGACCCAGCGCAGCGCGGCGATCCAGTCGAGCACGCCGCGGTTCGCAGTCGCGCCGTCGAGCACGCCGAAACCGACGAAGCCGAGCCGGTACGAGAAGCTGACGAGCACCACCCCGTCGCGGGCGAACGCGCCGCCGTCGTACCAGGAGCTCGCCGGTGAGCCGGAGACGAAGCCGCCGCCGTGGATCCACACCACGACCGGCAGGCGCGCGGCGAGGTCCGGTGAAGGAGTCCACACGTTGACGTTCAACGTGTCCTC
Source organism: Candidatus Nanopelagicales bacterium (assembly GCA_017848795.1). Lineage (GTDB taxonomy): Bacteria > Actinomycetota > Actinomycetes > S36-B12 > CAIYMF01 > JAFIHG01. The sequence goes on from JAFIHG010000057.1 coordinate 23,755, forward strand.
GCCCGGAATCGACTGCTCCGGGATCAGCGTGATCCCCGCGTCACCCCGCTGCGGCGTGGCACCGAAGCGGGTCGCGTCGAGCTCGTCCTGCCAGGCCGCTCGCGGCTGCGGCGCGCCGTACCGGAGCGCACCGACCGGAGCCTGCGCGTAGGGGATCCCTCGGAAGACCGCAATCCGCGCCGCGCCGATGTCACCGGTTTCCCACTGCCCGCGCACCTCTCCGCAGGACGTCGACACACGCGGCGGATAAACGGAGTCCTGCTGGTGCACCGGGCCAGCATGGCAGTCGCGGTCGCGGCGACGGCGCTCGCGCGGGCGGCGGGCAGACGCCCCGTGGCTAGGGTCGGGCCATGAGCGATGCCTCGCGGGTGGCCGTCTACATCGACTTCGACAACGTCGTCATCTCCCGGTACGACAGCCTGCACGGCGACGGCGCGTGGCGCGCGGACCAGGCGAGGGACCACCGCCGTTCCACCAGTTCCACGGACCCGATCGATGTCAGGCTCGCGGAAGCCGAGCTCGACCTGGGAGCGATCATCGACTACGCCGCATCGTTCGGCACGGTCGCGTTCACCCGCGCGTACGCCGACTGGTCGGTGCCGGCCAACGCGGCGTACCGGAATCCGCTGGTCAACTGGTCGGTCGACCTGGTCCAGCTGTTCCCCGCCTCCGGTACCAAGAACGGCGCCGACATCCGGCTCGCGGTCGATGCCGTCGAGGACCTCGGCCGCCACCCGGAGATCTCGCACCTGGTCTTCGTCGCCGGCGACTCGGACTACGTGCCACTCGCGCAACGCTGCAAACGGCTGGGCCGCTACGTCGTCGGGATCGGGGTGGCCGGCTCCACCAGCGGCGCGCTGGTGTCGGCCTGCAACGAGTTCATCGACTACGCCGAGCTGCCCGGCGTGACCCCGCCGCCGAAGAAGACCGAACCGGTCAAGAAGACGGCCAAGAAGGCCACGAAGAAGACCAGCGCGAAACCATCGGCCACCGAATCGCCAGTGCAGGCCGACGCGACAGCGCTGCTCGTACGCGCGGTACGCGTCGGGCTGCAGAAGAGCGACGACGAGTGGGTCTACGCCTCCGGGGTCAAGAGCCAGATGCAGCGCACCAACGCGGCATTCAACGAGAAGTCGCTGGGCTTCTCGACGTTCCGCGCGTTCGTGGAGTCGCGGGCCGAGGCCGTGGAGTCCAAGGTCGACAGCAACGGCCAGCTGCTGGTACGCCTGCCCTGAGCCGAGCGCCGGGCGGGCGCCGGGCGGCACGTTCGGCGCGGCGACGCGCCCACGCGACCGATGACACACGCCACCCCGACGACTAACGTGCGCCTCCTGCCGCGGCAGCGGCGCTTTGGGGAGGAACTCATGATGCGACGGCAGCTCGCTGTCCTCGCCGGCATGGCCACCGTGCTCGCGATGACGCTCACGCCGGTGCCGGCGGCGAGCGCAGCGGACCCCGACATGCTGGAGCTCGCGGAGTTCGGAGCCGTCGACGACGACGGCAGAGCGTGGGTGGGGGAGCAGGACACCTACGACTTCGCGAGCGTCCATTTCTCCTACAGCACGCGCGCAGAACGTACGCTGACCGTCAGCGGGGCCAACGTGGTGCTGGCCGCGCCGCTCGGCTTCGACGACGACGGCCAAGAGGCGAGTTGTCGGGTGGTGTCCCAGACGAAGCTGACGTGCACCTTCCGCGCCGCCTTCTCCGGGACCATGTCGTTCCAGGTGACCGCCGGTGCGCCGGGCACGGCGTCGGTCACCGCGTCGATGTCCGGCGGTCTCGCCGACACGTACGCGTTTGCGGTGCGCGCCTTGTCGAAACGCCCGGTGGTGACCGCGAGCGCACCGACGCCCGGCCAGGGACTGATCCGGGCTCGGGCGATGCTCGACGGCGAGCCGCTCGACTACGCGCTGGTCACCGCGACCCGCGCCGGCGTGGATCCGACGACGGCGTTCACCGACCAGAACGGCTTCGCCGAGCTGGAGTTCTTCGACCTCCCGCCGGGCGGGGCGACGTACTCGCTGCACGTCGCGCACGGCAACCAGCAGTACCTGGCGAGCGCGCCGGTGCCGGTGACGCTGAGACCCGCGCCGGGTCCGACGACGCTGACCATGTCGGCAGCCAGCAGCGTGCGGCAGGGCCGCGACCTGCGCGTCAGCACCCGGATCACCCCGCGCCCGGCGGACGGGGTCGTCGAGACGCTGCTGCTGCAGAGCCGCGCGTACGGCTCCAGCACCTGGAAGACGGTCCGCGAGGAATGGAGTGTGGACGGCGGTGCCGTCACCTGGGTCCGGCTCGCGACGTCCTCCCAGCTGCGTTGGGTGCATCCCGCCTCGTTCACCAGCGCCGCGGCCGAATCTCCCACCATCACGGTGGCGGTCGTCCCGGACAGCACGGTGACGGCCTCGCCGTCGATCGCGCCGCCCGGGTCGACGACGACGCTGACGGTACGGACCAGCTCGCAGGGCGCCGGGCGGTCGGCGACGCTGCAGGAACAGGTCGGCGGTGGTTGGCGCGACGTCGCGAGCCGCACGATGAACGCGCAGGGAACGGCCGGCTGGCAGGTCCGGTTGCCGAAGGCGGCGGTGCGTACCTGGCGGGTACGCCTCGGCCCCACAGCGGTGCTGCCGGCCGCTGTCACGGCGCCGAGCAAGGTCACCGTGACGATGGCCGGCGCCGGGCGCAAGAGCGACTTCGGCTTCATGGGCGGCACTCGCTCGCACCCGGCGCACTGGAGCCGCTGCCGCCCGATCACCTACCGGGTCAACGTCTCGCAGGCCGGGCCGGGGGCGCGCACCGACGTCACCGAGGCGCTGCGCCGGATCTCGCTCTACACCAAGGTCAAGTTCCGTTACCTCGGGAAGACCAAGGGTGTGCCGCGGGCCAGTGGCCGCCAGCCCGAGATGTTGCGGATCGGCTGGGCCAAGCCGGGGAACGGCAAGGGCCGCAGCCCGTCCCTCGTCGGTGGCGCGGCCGGCGTCGGGGGCAGCTGGTGGAGTGGGACGCAGATGTTCCGCGGCATGCTCGTCGTCGACTCCCGGGCGAAGCTGCCCGCCGGGTTCGGAGCCGGGGCGACCCGCGGCGCGCTGCTGCTGCACGAGCTCGGGCACGTCATGGGGCTGGCGCACGCGCGCACCCAGGCCCAGATCATGTACCCGGTGCTGGACAACGACGCCCGCGCGGCGGTATTCGGCGCCGGCGACATCGCCGGTCTGCGCAAGTTAGGCAAGGCGGGCCGCTGCTGACCGCCGGGTCGTGGTCTGCAGTCGAGCAACTCTGCGCCCGCTGGCGCCTGTCGGGGCTGCAAGACCGGCCCACCCCGCGTCCGAGCGAGCGCAGTCGACGTCGGTGCTCATGGTCTCGACTGTGCTCGACCAGTGTGCGGTTGTGTCCGCTGTTTCGACCGGGCAGTAGCGTGAGTGGGTGCAGAACGATTCCGCCCCCGCCGGGTCCGACGTCCCTACGCCGTCCTTCGCGGCGCTCGGGCTGGCGCCAGGAGTGCTGCGAGCGCTGAAGGATGTCGGCTACGAGACGCCCTCGGCGATCCAGACCGCGACGATCCCCTCGCTGCTCGCGGGCCGTGACGTCGTAGGGCTCGCACAGACCGGCACCGGCAAGACCGCCGCGTTCGCACTGCCGATCCTGTCCCGTCTCGACGTGGGACAGCGCAACCCGCAAGCGCTCGTACTCACCCCGACGCGCGAGCTCGCGTTGCAGGTCTGCGAGGCGTTCGAGAGGTACGCCTCCCATACGCGCGGGGTCAACGTGCTTCCGGTGTACGGCGGTCAGGGCTACGGCGTGCAGCTCTCCGCGCTGCGGCGCGGCGTGCACGTCGTGGTCGGTACACCAGGACGGATCATGGACCATCTGGACAAGGGCACGCTCGACCTGTCCGAACTGACGTACCTCGTCCTCGACGAGGCCGACGAGATGCTCAAGATGGGCTTCGCGGAGGACGTCGAGACGATCCTGGCCCAGACTTCCGCCGACAAGCAGGTCGCCCTCTTCTCGGCGACCATGCCCGCGCAGATTCGGCGCATCTCCGCCAAGTACCTCCGCGACCCGCAGGAGATCACCGTCGAGGCGCGGACGACGACCTCGCCGGGTACGACCCAGCGCTACCTCGTCGTCTCCTCGGGCCAGAAAGTCGATGCGCTGACCCGCATCCTGGAGGTCGAGAACTTCGAGGCGATGATCGTGTTCACCCGTACCAAGGGACAGACCGAGACCCTCGCCGAGCGGCTGCGCGCCCGCGGGTACGCCGCCGCCGCCATCAACGGCGATGTCGTGCAGGCGCAGCGCGAACGTACCGTCGAACAGCTGCGCGCGGGACGCCTCGACATCCTCGTCGCGACCGACGTGGCGGCCCGCGGCCTGGACGTGGAGCGCATCAGCCATGTCGTCAACTTCGACATCCCGACCGACACCGAGTCGTACGTCCACCGCATCGGCCGCACCGGTCGGGCCGGGCGTACGGGTGATGCGATCAGCTTCGTCACGCCGCGGGAACGTTGGATGGTCGCGACGATCGAGAAGGCGACCCGGCAATCGCTGACCCCGATGGCGCTGCCGAGCATCGACGACGTGAACGCGACGCGGCTCGCCCGCTTCGACGACTCGATCACGGCGGCGTTGGAGCGGCCGGCCGAGATCTCGCAGTTCCGCGACATCGTCGGTCACTACGTCGCCCACCACGACGTGCCCGAGGTCGACGTCGCGGCGGCTCTCGCGCTCGTCGCCCAGGGCGAGACTCCGTTGCTGCTCAGTGCAGAACCCGAGGAAGAGGCGCCAGCGCGGCGATCGACCGGCCCCAGTCGCGGCAAACGGACCGATCGTCCTGCGCGCGACACGCACCGCGGCTCCGGTGCGCCCCGCGCGACATACCGGATCGCGGTCGGTCGCCGCCACAAGGTCGACCCGCGCCAGATCGTCGGAGCGCTCGCCAACGAGGGTGGCCTCTCGCGCGGGGACTTCGGCGCGATCGCCATCAAGGCGGACCATTCGCTCGTCGAGCTGCCCGCGGACCTCGGGGCGGACGTCGAGCGACGGCTGCAGCGCACTCGGATCAGCGGCAAGCTGATCGAGCTGCGGCCGGCGCCGGGCCGCTCCGCGCAGCGCGGCGACAAAGCCCGTGACTCCCGAGACACGCCGCGCACGAACCGAACCGGATCGCGGCGTTCGACGCATCGTTCGTAGCGATCCTGAGTGCGGCGGCCCGGACGCCACTGCCCACGAGTTCTGCTACTGCTTCATGCGAAGCTGGCCGCGGTTCGACAGCGCCCCTTACCGGGCCACTTTCAGCTGCCAGGCGAGGACCTTCTTCGCTCCCTTGGATCGGCACACCAGCACGGTGCCGTCGTCGCGCTTCGTTGTCGCGTCCTTCGTGGTGCAGGACTGTCCGGCCTTCACCGCCGGCTTCGGCGACGTGTCCCGGTACGGCGCATTCGTGGGAAGCGAACCGAGCGAATGGTAGAGCCAGGCGACGGCGACCGCGAGAACCGCGAGCAGCACGGCCGCGCGTACGACTTCGAGCCGCCGCGCGGTGACACGCCCTCGCGTGGGACGTCGTAGGCGGGGGCGTGAACGCGAGGCTCGCCTTCGCCCCTGCGGGCCAGAGCCATCGACGGCCGGAAGCGTGCGGTGCGCCGGCGCCTGCCTGGCCATCCGGTGCTCGGTCGCGAGTCCACGTGCAAGTTCGGCGACCCAGGGTTCCGGTGGCGGTGGGAGGTCGGCTCGTCCCCATGCCGACGCAACGCGCAGGTGCTCGTACACGGTCTGCGCCTGGGCATCGTCGAGGCGGCGGGGGAGCGCGAGCAGCCAGCCGATCAGCTCCGGCAACGGCAACACCGTGACCCCGTCGCTCGCCTCCTTGACGTTGACCCGACCTCCGACGATGCACACCACCGGGTACGACGCGACGTCGAGCCCGAGCGCAGCCACTGCAGTACGTGCGTGGGCCGCCTCGCCACGCGCGTTGCGTACGTAGTGCTGGTACTGCGCGCCGACGATCACGGCATCGCCGCGCACGTCGACCCGGGCGCCCTGGTGGTGCTTGGCGTTGATCGTCACGATCCCCGGCGGGCCGACCACGACGTGGTCGATGTCGGAGTCCCGGACACCTACCGGAACCGACTGCAGGACGCGCCAGGGCGCAGGAAGCGTCGCAAGTGCAGCGGCGACCTGTTCCTCGCCGATGAAGCCCACGCACCAGGGCACGATCTCGGCGTCGAGCACGCCGGGTTCGCCACTCGCCGCCTTCTCGGTCGCCGCCCGGTGGTAGCGCGCGATCTGCTCGAGCAGCGCCTGACCGGGTATCCGTCCCGCGAGGTCCTGCTCGGCGGGCATGGCTGCGGGGAGATCCGCCATGTCTGCGATGGTCGACACCGTTCCGGCCCGGCTTGAGAGGGCGGCCCGGCCGTGACCCGGGTGTCGGTGGGATGCGGCACAGTGGCGCCATGCAACGCATCGGGGACGAGATCGTGCTCAGCCCGACCGACCTGACCAAGCATCTGGGCTGCGCGCACATCACGACGCTCGACCTGGCGCGCCTCGACGGGCACGGCACTCCGGCGGCGCCCGACGATGCGCTGGAGCTGGTGTTCCGCCTCGGTATGGCGCACGAGCAGGCGTACCTGCAGTCGCTGAAGGACGCCGGACTTCGCGTCGTGGAGATCACCACGGCGTACGACCTGGACGGCCGGCGGGCGGCCGAGGCGGCGACGCTCGAGGCGATGCGTGCCGGGGTCGACGTCGTCTACCAGGGCACGCTGTTCGACGGCCGGTGGGGCGGGCAGGCCGACTTCCTGCTGCGCGTCGCGGAGCCGTCCGACCTCGGAGACTGGTCCTACGAGATCGCTGACACCAAGCTCGCGCGCAAGCTCAAGGTGGCGGCGTTGCTGCAGCTGGCGACGTACGCCGAGCGGCTCGCCGTGCTGCAGGGACGGGCGCCGCGGCAGCTCTACGTCGTCACCGGTGACGGGCAGGAACATCCCTGGCGCCTGGTCGATGTCGCGGCGTACGCCCGGCGCGCCCGGGCCCGGCTGCGCGCGGCGGTCGAACACCCCTTGCCGACCGAGCCCGTGCCGGTCTCCCAGTGCGAGCAGTGCCGGTGGATCGCACGTTGCGCCGCCGAATGGCGCGCCGCCGACGATCTCTCGCTCGTCGCCTTCCTGCGTGCCGATCACCGGCATGCGCTGCGGGAGGCAGGCATCACGACCGTGGCGGGGCTGGCCGGGTGCCGGCCGGAGGACCTGCCGTCGGGCATCGGCAAGCCGGCGCGCGAGCGGCTCGTCGCGCAGGCCGCGCTGCAGGTGAGGGAACGACAGACCGGCGAGCCGTGCTACGAGCTGCTGGCACCCGAGCCCGGCCTCGGCCTGGTACGGCTGCCCGAGCCGGACGCCGGCGACCTCTACCTGGACTTCGAGGGCGACCCGTTCGCCGACGGTGGAGCCGGCCGCGAATACCTCGCCGGGCTCGGCGACCGCGACGGCGGCTACACCGCCTACTGGGCGCACAGTCCGGCCGCCGAACGCGAGCTCACGACGGCGCTTGTCGACCGGCTGCTCGCGCACTGGCGGGCGCACCCGGACATGCACGTCTACCACTACGCGCCTTACGAGACGACCGCGCTCAAGCGCCTCGTCGCCCGGCACGGCGTGCGCGAGGCCGAGCTGGACCAGCTGCTGCGCGGCGAGCGGTTCGTCGACCTCTATGCCGTCGTGCGGCAGGGTCTGCGGATCAGCAAGGAGTCCTACTCCATCAAGAAGCTGGAGGCGTTCTACTGGGGCGCGGTCCGCAGCGACAACCCGGACGTCGCGGACGCGCTCGCGAGCGTCGTCGCGTACGAGCAGTGGTCGGAGGTCCCGGACGAGACGACGCTGCCCGCGATCGAGGCGTACAACCGCGACGACGTCCGCTCGACCCGCGACCTGCACCAGTGGCTCGAGAAGCGGCGCGCCGAGCTGGAAGGCGTGCACGGACCGCAGCCGCGCGGGGCCGCCGGCGAAGAGCTCCGCCCGCCGAGCGAGGCCGAGCAGGCCGAGATCGACCTGGCGGAGCGGCTGACGGACGCCGGCGAGGACCTGCTGGCCGGGCTGGTGCTCTATCACCGGCGCGAGGCGCGGCCGGCGTACTGGGAGCTGTTCCGGCTGGCCGACCTGGCCGACGACGAACTGGTCGACGACAGCGCCGCGCTCGGCCAGCTCGGCGAGCCCGTCCCGGTGGGCAAGGACAAGCTCAGCACGCTCTACCGCTACGAGTTCCCGCCGCAGGACACCAAGTTCAAGGAGAGCGACAAGGCGTACGACGTCGACACGCGGGGCTCGGCCGGGACGGTGTTCGGGATCGACGCGGCGGCCGGGTGGGTGGTGCTCAAACGGAAGGGCGAGGGTGCTCGGCCGCGCGGGCTGACCGAGAAGCAGGTCGTCAAGGACGAGGTGCTGCGCGCGGCGATCGCTGCGGTGGCCGCCGACCGGCTCGCCGGGCGGGCGTGCCTCGGCTCGGCGCTCGTCGACCGGCGGGTGCCGCGTGAGATCACCGACGTGGTGGAGACCGGGCTGCGGCTCGACGGTGAGGTGCTCGCCGTGCAGGGACCGCCGGGCAGCGGCAAGACGACCGTCGGTGCCAAGCTGATCCGCGCGCTGCTCGACGCCGGGAAACGGGTCGGGGTGGTCGCGAACAGCCACGCCGTGATCGGGCACCTGCTCGTCGCGGTCGGACGCCCGGCGGTGCAGCGCTGCAACGAGGACGACGACTTCTGCGGCGGTCCGGGTGTGGTGCAGGCAGCGAACCCCGAGGAGGTCCTCGCCGCGTTCCGTCCCGACGGCCCGCGGCTGGCCGGGGGGACCGCGTGGCTCTGGGCACGCTCCGAGCTCGCCGGCGCCGTCGATGTGCTGATCGTCGACGAGGCGGCGCAGTTCTCCCTCGCGAACGCCGTCGCCGTGTCACGCGCCGCGCGGTCGATGGTGCTGCTCGGTGATCCGCAGCAGCTCGCCCAGCCGACGCGGGCCGAGCATCCGGCGGGCGCCGGTGTCTCGGCGCTCGGCCATCTGCTCGCCGGTCACGACACCATCCCACCCGAGTGCGGGATCTTCCTCGGCACGTCCTGGCGGATGCACCCCGAGCTCGCGGCGTTCGTCTCCGAGCTGTCGTACGAAGGGCGGCTGCAGGCCGGAGCCGGTCAGGAACGCCAGGCCGTGGCGGCCGCGGGGATGTGCGGCAGCGGCGTCCGGGTCGTACCGGTCGAGCACGAGGCGAACGCCGCCGCCTCCGAGCAGGAGGCGGTCGTCGTCGCCGAGCTCTGGCGCGACCTCACAGCGGGCCGCTTCACCGACCGCGACGGGCGTATCCGCGCGATGACCCCGGACGACGTCCTGGTCGTCGCGCCGTACAACGCCCAGGTCGGGCTGCTGCGCCGGGCCCTGCGCGACGGGGCGAGGGTGGGCACGGTCGACAAGTTCCAGGGCCAGCAGGCCCCCGTGGTGCTCTACTCGATGACCAGCTCCAGCGCCGCCGACGCGCCCCGCGGGGTCGACTTCCTCTACGACGTGCACCGGCTCAACGTCGCGGTCTCCCGTGCGCAGGCACTGGCCGTGGTCGTGATGAGCCCGGCGCTGCTCGACGCGGCGGTCACCACACCGGAGCAGCTGCGCAAGGTCAATGCGCTCTGCCGGCTCGCCGAGTCCGTCAGCGCAGGAGGGGGACGAGCAGCGGAGTGAGTACGGGGGCCATCGACGTGGCGAAGGTCGCCGTCACGTGGTCCTTGTCGCGGTACACCAGGACGTTGCCGATCACGGCCGCACACCGGCCATCGGGGCACATCAGGTCGTTGACGTCGAGCACCGTGAGGCCGGGTCGCGTGCCGAGCCGCGTGGCGGCGAGCGCGTCGGACTGCCTGCGCGGTACGGCCCGCGCGATCGGCACAGCGCAGCGTTGCAGCTCCGACAGGTTCGCCGACACGCAGGAGGCGACGTCCTGCCCCATGTCCGGGGTGTCGAGCAGGAGCGCGACCCGCGTGGAGCGCAGCAGCGTCGTCACGGTGCGGACCCAGCCGTCGGTCATCGCGTCGTACGCCGGGCGGCCCGTCACCCGCTGCCCGTCCGCGGCGATCGCATACCCGTTGATCGACGTGGTGAACACGAGCGCGGGCCGCTCCTTGGCGATGCGCGCCAACACGTTCGCGCGCCAGGTCGGGCACTCGGTGTACGCCCGGCCGATCGTCTGGTTGTACGGCTCGATGTCGGCGGCCGGGCAGCCGCTCTTGGTGATCGCCACCAGCCGCCAGTGCCGGGCTGTCGCGATCTTCTCGAGCGCGGGGAACCACATCGCGGCGTGCGAGTCCCCGATCAGGAAGACGGTCGTGCGCGAGGACAGGTCCCCGAACTCGCACCCGTCCGCCGACACACTGGTGAAGCTGCGGTGGCAGCCGTTGGAGTAGAGCGCCGCCAGGTCGTCACGTGCCGCCCGCGGATTCGGCGTCACGGCTTGGGCCGAGGTCTGCAAGCTGGGACGGGGCGCGGGTGGCGACTCGGTCGCGCCACGGTGGTGCTTGGTGCCGGGGGTGGCGCCCGGCAGCAGCGCCGCCGCGCCCGGCGCGGCCTGCGGCGCCGGTCCGGCGTCGGCGCGGCCCTGCAGCGCGACGCCCACGAGCAGCACGCTCGCCGTGCAGGCCGCGCCCAGTGCGAGCGTCGCGGGGGTGCGGGAGGCGAGCCAGGTCGAGCGGCGTACCGGCTGCTCGACGAACCGCGCCGACAGCTCGGCGAGCAGGTAGGCGACAGCGACTATGGCGATGCCGACCGCGACCGGAAGCGCCGCCCCGTGCCACTCGCTCGCCAGCACGAGCAGCGGCCAGTGCCACAGGTACCACCCGTACGACACCCCGCCGATCCGCGGCAGCGGTCGGACCGCGAGCAGCCGGCTGGCCCCGGCGTGCGGCAGTGCGGTGCCGGCGGCGATGAGCGCAGCGGCTCCGAGCGTCGGCAGCAGCGCGGCGGTGCCGGGGAAGGGCGTGTCCGTGTCGATGCGCACGCCTGCGAGGACAACGAGCACGATCCCGGCCCAGCCGAGCAGGGCGGCGGCGATCCGCGGCAGGCGCTGCAGCCACGGCGCGATGACCGCGAGCGCGGCACCGAGGCCGAGCTCCCAGGCACGGGTCAGCGAACTGAAGTAGGCGAGGCCGGGCGCCTCGGCGGTCTGGTGGACGCACCACGCGAACGAGGCGACGAGCACGACAGTGACGGCCGCGCCCATGACAGGTCGTACCGGAAAGCGGCGCCGGTGGGCGAGGAGCGCGAGCGCTGCGACGAGCCAGGGCAGGACCGCGTAGAACTGCTCCTCGACCGACAACGACCACATGTGCTGGAGCGCGCTCGGGTCGGCTTGGGAGCCGAGGTAGTCCACGGCCTGCGCGGCGAAGTGCCAGTTGACGACGAACAGCCCGGTGAACACGATGTCGAGCCCGGTGTCGGCCTGCCGCAGCGGGGAGAGCGTCACCTGCGCGAGCAGTGCCACCCCGACGACCATCGCGACGGTGGCGGGCAGGATGCGCCGTACGCGGCGGGCGTAGAAGTCGGCGATCGCGACCCGGCCCCCGGATTCCGCCTCGTGCAGCAGGATCCCGGTGATCAGGAACCCGCTGATCACGAAGAAGATGTCGACGCCGGTGAAGCCGCCCGGGACGAACGGCAGCCCGGCGTGGAACGCGACGACCCACAGCACCGCCACCGCCCGCAGCCCCTCGATGTCGGCGCGGAAGCGCGACCTGGGCCGTACGCGACGCAGGTCGACGCTGGTCGCCGGTGCGCTCACCGCCTCATCCTCACCGATGGGGCCGAGCTGACCGACTGCACCACACCGGAGCGCAGATCAGTGGCACCGCGGTGGTCGGGCCCGCGGGGGCCCGCCGGCTCACCTGCGGCTCTGCTCGCGCGCTGCCCGGGCGGCTGGTGGGATGGAGCGGTGGCGACGTACCGCGATCCGGCCGACATCTCCTTCATGCTCGACGAATGCGTGACGTGGGCCGTCGTGGGTCTCTCGACACACGAGGAGCGGCCCGCGTACCGCGTCGCCCGCGTACTGCAGCGCCACGGCAAGCGCGTGGTGCCGGTGCACCCGTCCGCGCCTGTCGTGCTCGGCGAGCAGGGGTTCGCCACCCTCGCCGAGATCCCGTTCCCGGTGGACGTGGTCGACGTGTTCCGCCGTTCGGAGGCGGCCGGGCAGTACGCCGACGAGGCGGTGGCGATCGGGGCGAAGGGCGTGTGGTTCCAACTCGGGGTGGTCGACGACGCGGCCTACGCCCGCACGACCGCAGCCGGACTACGCATGGTCATGGACGCCTGCCCGAAGATCGAGTGGCAGCGCCGCGGCGCGGTGATCTGACCGCGCCGCCTGCCGTCAGCGGGCGGTGCGGACCACGTGGTACGACGCCGTCCGGTGGTTGAGAACGACCTTCCACGCCAACGTGAGTCCATCGACCTTCCGGGTGAAGCGCAGGCCATGTGCGATCGGTGAGGAGTACTTCGAGCGGAAGGTGCGCTGCAACCACGGCACGGTGATCTTGCGTGGGCTGTCGTCGGAGGAGCTGACCGCCTTGGCAATGCTGGACACCTCCGTGCGCAGGGCGGCCTCCGTGCGCACCACCTTGCGCAGCGAGCACCCGGCGGCCGGCAGCGCGATCGTGGGCCGCACCCATCGCCAGGCCAGGGTGCAGCTGTGCGCCGTGGGCGGCTTGTCGAACGACCCGATGTTCTCGCCCGTCTCCCGCCAGGCCGTGAGGCGTTGCTGCGGGTCGGCCACTGCCTGCAGGATCGCGGTGTAGTAGGGACGGTGGTCCCCGAGGTCGCTCTCGTGCTGGAAGGTCCCCGTGTAGGTCGTCGTCCCGTCCGGACCGCTCGTCGTGTTCAGGGTGAGCCAGTGGGCGCTGTCAGGTCCGGGACGTTTCCACTGCAGGTGGGTCATCCGGTCGTAATGGCTCAGCGCCGCGTTGCGGTTCAACGCCCGACCGGTCCAGCGCGGGACGTGGCGTACGCCGTGCCAGCGCATCGCCACGCGGATCTCCTTCACCGTGCGGTCGGCGCGGCGCCGGTCCCGTTCGATGGTGTCGGTCGCGAGGTCCTCGTGCTCTCTGGTCCTTAGCCGGAACGCCCGCTCACCCGGATCGAGCCAGATCGCGCGCGTGGATACCGGGACGGAAAACGCGGTGTCGATGCAACGCTCCTTGTAGGTGCCGCCGTCGATGCTCCAGCGTGTCTCGGTGGCGTTGTGCCAGGCGGTGATCAGCTGGTTCAGAGTCTCGGGCGCAACCGGTGGGTCCGCCTGCGGGACGTCGGCGCACGCCGGCCCGCCGGCGAGCAGTCCGCAGGCCAGTACCGGTATCGCCAGCCGAGCGACGCGCACGGTACCTCCTCGGGTACGCCAGGCATCGGACCGCGCACCGATCCAGCCGAGCCGGTGCATCGTACGGCGGTACCCGGCGCCAGGTGAACCGCTTGCGCCCAACGGGTTCCTGAGACGGCCGGTCAGCGCTGCCGCGCGGGTGAACCGTCCAGGACCTCGCGCAGCCGGGCGGCGAACGCCGCGGCTCGCCCTGCTGACCGAACTCGCCACCGAGGAAACCGCCGTGGTTGCTGGGGAACAGAACGGCCTGCTGACCGAGTGCCTCCGCGGTCGCGACCGCCGTACGCGCGGTGAGCAGGTTCTCTGACTCGATGCCGTACGCGATGACGATGCGCGTCGGCGCGGCGGACAGCGCGGCCACGTCCGGGTGGTACGCGCTGATCGCGCTCGATGCGCCGGAGAGCAGCGGGTCGTCGCGGCTCCCGTCGTCCTCGGCGGGCAGCCCGAACGCGGTGGGGTCAGGGGTGGGTGCGGCGAGGTAGCCGTCGGTGAACTCGCCCTTCCAGGAGGTGAAGGCGATGAACGCCGCCATCCCGTGGCCCCAGCCCTTCGCCTGGTACGCCTCCCGGACGACGCGGTCGGCCGCGAACGCCCGATCCGCGTCCGGCAGCAGCGCCAGCAGCGGCGGTTCGTGCGCGACGACCGTCGTGACGTCGTGCGGGTGCGCGGCCACCAGCGCGAGCGCCGTGATCGCGCCGCCGCTGCTCGCGAACATCTCCACCGGCCCGCCGACCGCCTCGATGATGCGGTGCACATCGGCGGCGTTCTGCGCGGGCGTGTGATCGGTGCGCCCGTCGTGGCGGGTGCTGCGGCCGAGCCCGCGCGGGTCGTACGTGATGACCGTACGGTCGGCGAAGTGCGAGGCGAGCGTGCCGAAGCCGCTTGCGTCCATCGGCGCGCCGACCAGGAACAGCGGTGGCCGACCGGCCGTCGGCAGTGGTCCACGCACGTCGTAGACGAGCGTGGCCTCGGGCGTCTGCAGCGTGTGGGTCTCCGTCATGCCCGTACCGACCGACACCGCGGCGCGAACTCATCGCGCCGACTCCGCCTCAGCGCGCGCTGACCTGCCGCTCCAGCTCGAGCACCCGCGGGAAGAGGATGTTGTTCTCCTTGTGGATGTGCTCGTGCAGGTCCAGCTCCATCTCCTCCAGCCCCTTGAGCATGGCGCGGTAGGAGTTGCACGCGTCGTCGGGGACGGCGTAACCGTTGGTTGCGGTCCGGATCTCCCGGAAGAGGTCACCGACGGCGTCGTGCTCCGCGCGCAGCTCGGCGATCGGCTGCTCGAGGGACCCGGAGGCGCTCGGTGCCTGCGCCCGCTCCAGACGGGTGATCGCGGGGAAGACCACGCGTTCCTCGGTCGTCATGTGCGGGTCGAGCGCGGCGGCGGCTGCGGCGTAGGCCGCGTGGACCCGCGCCAGCTCGGGGTGACGCTCGCCGTGCACGGTGTGCACCTTCTCGACGAGCGCCTGCAGGCGCGGCATCTCCTCCCACATGTACGCGTGGTGGGTGTCGACGATGTCGTGCGCCAGTGCGGCGTTCTCCTTCGGCGGTGCGCTGCCGGCCGCCGCCGTGTCCGCCGGTAGGTCCAGCGCCGCAGCGACCTCGGCCAGATCGAGGCCGTCCTGGCCGACCGCGTCGGCAAGCGAGCGCTCCCCGTGACAGCAGTAGTCGATGCCGTACCGCTCGAGGATGCGGGCACGGCGGGGGTCCTCGGTGACCAGGTCACCCAACGTGGTGCTCGTTTCGACAGCCATGCGCCCAAGATACCCCGGAACTCTCCGTGTTTATCCATGGCGGACCCGCGGCAGCGGGGTCAGTCGCGGGCGTGCAGCGCCACGAAGGCGGCCAGCACACGGTGCGCGAGGCTGACATCGGCGGCCGTCACGCGGGCGACGACCTCGTCGACCTCGTGGTCCGCGAAGTAGCCGTACCCGGAGTACGCGCGGATCCGGCCGAGGATCCCGGGCCGGTCGAGCTCGGGATGGAACTGGGTGGCGTACACGTTGCGGCCGACGCGGAACATCTGCACCGGGCACCTCGCTGACGTCGCGAGCAGCACCGCGGTCGGGGGCAGCACCCGGCAGGCTTCCTTGTGCCCGACGTACGCGTCGAACTGCGCCGGCATCCCGGCCAGCAGCGGATCGGCGCGGCCGTGCGCCGTCAGCGTGATGCGCGCCGGACCGACCGGTTCGCCGTACCGGCGGTCCACGACCCCGCCCTGATGGGCGCCCAACGTGCCGATGCCGTAGCAGGCGCCCAGGAACGGCAGGTCGCGCGCGACGATCTCGTCGAGCAGGCGGGCGATCTCGGCCTCGACGCGATCCTGGGTCCGGCCGCGCTGCTCGCGGCAGGCCGTCGTGTCGTACGGGCTGCCGCCCAGGATCACCCCGGAGACCGCATCGAGGTCGAGGTCGGGCATCGGTGCCGCCTCCAACCGCACCCGCCGCAGGTCTGCCTCGTCCAGCCCGCTGTGGCGGCAGAACGCCTCGTACTCGGCGTCCGCGACGTCGTCGTCGGCCCGCGTCGCGAGGAGTACGAACGGCTTCACGGGTCCAGCATCGCGGAGAGCGCCGCGGGTGCACGAATCCCCTCCTGATCATGCCTGTTCCGGGGAATCCGCCGCGTACGCCGCGAGCCGGTTGCATGATCAGGAGAACGAACGCGTAGTGGAAGGAGCCGGACATGACGGATCTCGACATCACTCACCCGACGCGGCGCGGCGTGCTCGCAGCAGGTGCCGCCACGGCCGGCGCAGTCGTGGCTGGTTGGGCGGGTGCAGGTCGGGCGACCGCTCGCCCTCGCCGCGACCGGCGCCGCATCCCCAAGGGCTACGCGAGCGTCGACCCGCGTACCGCACGCAAGGTCCCGCTCACCATGTCGCTCCGCCATGGGGTGCCGCTCTACCCGGGCGATCCGCCCTACCGGGAGCACGTTTTCGAGGACACCCGTACGCCCGCGCACGACGACGGTGGGTACCTGCTCGAGCAGATCACCAGCCTCGGAACCCACACCGCCAGCCACATCTCGGCGCCGGTGCACTTCATCATCGGCGGGCGATACTTGGACCAGCTCGGCGAGCAGTGGACCCTCATGCCCCTTGCCGTGCTCGATGTCCGGCACCGGATCCGCCGCGACGGCAGAAACTTCCAACTCTCGACTGCCGACTTGCGAGCCTGGGAACTACGGCACGGCCGGATCCCGCGGGGCGGATGCGTGCTGCTGCTGACGGGGTACGCCCGCCTCTATTACCAGGGAACCGGCTCGCGATCCCCCTACGTCACGACACCGGCCCCGGGCTTCTCCGGCCCTGCAGTCGACTGGTTGTTCACAAGGCGTCACATCACGGCCACCGGTGCGGACACCCTCGGCCCCGACGCCACGTCCGACGAGACGCTCGCCGCCACCACTCGGACCCTGTTGCACGGCGGCGTCACGCTCGAGAACGTGGGCCCCGGACTGTCACGGATGCGCCCGCACGGCGACTGGATCAACGTCAACGGCAACCGGCCGCACCTGTCCGGCTTCCAGATGGGCTTCACCGGCTACACCCGCTGAGAGGCGTGATCGCAGGGATACGGCGTCCGTAGGCTGCCGCGATGCGGAGGGGCGGCGGGACGGCGGCAGCGGTCGTGGAGGCGCTCGGCGAGCTCGCTGACGACGCCGTCGCCGCGCAGCTGCAGCGCTACTTCAAGACCGGCCCGGGCGAGTACGGCGAGGGCGACCTGTTCCTCGGAGTACGGGTGCCACAGGTACGCGCCGTCCTGCGCGCGCACGACGCCCTGCCGTTGCACGAGATCCGGGCGCTGCTGGCCAGCCCGGTCCACGAGCACCGGTTCGCTGGCCTGCTCGCCCTGAACGTCCGGTTCACGCGCGCGAGTGCGCGGCGTACCTGGGACGACGCGCAGCGGGCCGAGTGCGTCGACTGCTACCTGGCCGCGGTACGCGCCGGTCGGGTGGACAACTGGGACCTCGTCGACTGCTCGGCGGAGGTCGTGCTCGGCGGCTACCTGTACGACCGCCCGCGGGACCTGCTGTACGAACTGGCCGCCGGCGCGGCGCTGTGGGAGCGGCGGGTGGCCGTGCTCGCGACGTTCGGGTTCATCCGGCGCGGGGACGGCTCGACCACCCTCGAACTGGCCGAGCGGCTGCTCGACGATCCCGCGGACCTCATGCACAAGGCCGTCGGCTGGATGCTGCGCGAGGTCGGGAAACGGGTCGACCCGGCGCTGCTCACCGGCTTCCTGGACCGCCACGCAGGTGCGATGCCGCGCACGATGCTCGCGTACGCCACCGAGCACCTCACCGCAGAGCAGCGCGCGAGCTACCGGGCGGCACCCAGGCACCGCGCGACGGGGTAGCGGTCCCTGGACCCGGTGACGTACCCGTTGCGTGAAACTGCCGCGACACGGGCGCGCGATGCCGCCAGACTGCCGTGATGCCCAAGATCGTCTACTACACCGGAACCTCCCTGGACGGCTACATCGCCGACCCCGACGAGTCACTGGACTGGCTGACCTCGCAGCCCACGCCGCCCGGCGAACGGTTCGACGCGTTCCTCGCCGGCATCGGGGTGCTGGTCATGGGGCGCACGACGTACGAGTGGGTGGTGCGCCACGAGGACCTGACGAAGCACCCCGAGAAGTGGTCGGGGTACTACGGGGACCGTCCGACGTGGCTGTTCACTCATCACGGACCCCCCCGTCGTACCCGGTGCTGCCATGCACGTGGTGCAGGGCGATGTCCGCGAGCACCACGCCGCGATGGTGGCTGCGGCCGGTGACAGGGACATCTGGGTCGTCGGCGGGGGCGACCTCGCCGGGCAGTTCGCCGACCGCGGCTTGCTGGACGAGGTCGTCGTGGGCATCGCGCCGGTGACGCTCGGCGGCGGTGCGCCGCTGCTGCCGCGCCGGCTCGTCGGCCGGTTCACGCTGCAGGACGTGGAGCGCGACGGCGTGTTCGCCTACCTGACGTACGCCGTGCGCTGACGGACGCGGGTCACACGACCCCGCGGTGTTGCAGCACCCGGAACGCGACGGCGCCGGGCACCACCGGCAGCCAGAACGTCAGCGCGCGCGAGGTCAGGACCGTCGCGACGGCGGTCGTCGGGCCGACGCCGATGGCCGACATCGCGGCGACGGTGGCGGCCTCCACGGTGCCGAGCCCGCCCGGGGTCGGCGCGAGCTGGCCGAGCGTCGAACCGACGACGTACACCGCCATGACCGGCAGCCACCGGACATCGGGCTGGAAGGCCGCGAGCGTCGCGGCCAGTCCGAACGCCTGCAGCAGCACGTACAGCACTGTCCCGCCGAACAGCTGCACGGCGCGTACCGGTGCGCGCAGCGTCGGCACCAGCTCGGTCAGGACCTCCCGTACCAGCGCCCGCAGCGGCCGCCACACCCGGCGGCGCCCCCACTGCGAGGCGAGCACGCCGGCGGCCACGAGCAGCACCACCCCCGCGCCGAGCAGGAGCGGCCACGGCGGTGGCCGCAGGTCGACGGGTACGGCGCTTCCGATCACCAGGACGCCGAGGACCGTCGCGACCGCGGTCACGAGTCCGGTGATCCCCCGGTTCAGCAGCAGCGCACCGACGGCGTGGGCGCGCAGCAGACCGCAGCGTTCGAGATAGACGATGTTCACCCCGTAGAACCCGAGGCCCCCGACGGTCGTGCGGCCGGTGAAGGCGGCGGCGAGCTGTACGACCAGCGTCCGCACCACCGGCAGGTCCTGCCGGCAGGAGCCGAGGATGGAGATGCCGGAGGCGACGATGGCGAGCAGGCCGGCGACCACCGCGACGGCGATCCATCCCCGGTCGGCGTTGTCGAGCGCGGTCAGGACCTGACCGAGGCTGGAGAGCTGGGGGAGCAGCAGGTACACCGCCAGGCCCACCGCGAGCAGGACCACGAGGGTGACCGGGCGCACCGGCGAGCGGAACTGCGGGGGTGCGGAGTCCAGTGCCTCCGCCAAGGTCTCGCGCAGGTCGGCGAGGACCACCCGGCCGCTCGTGAGCTGCGAGCGCAGCCGGTGATGGAGCGCCAGCCACTGCAGCCGTGGCAGGACCGCGAGCAGCGTCTCCCGCGGTACGCCGCGCAGGGCGCTGTCAGCGGCGCGCGCCACGCCGACGACCGAGGTGATCGTCACCAGCACGTCGGCCAGGTCCTGCAGGTGGCGCGACTCCGGCCCGCCGACGCGACCGAACGTGAAGTCGGTGATCCGGGGCCGTCCCTCCTCGTCGACCAGGATGGTGCTCGCCAGCAGCGCGTGGTGCGTGACGTGAATGCGACCGAGCGCGAGCACGTCCTGCAGCAGCCGGTCCAGCAGCTCGTCCGGGACCTGCGCGGCGGTGCAGTCGCACAGCAGCCGGCCCGGCAGCCGTCGGCGCACCAGGAACGGCGGTCCGTGGCGGATCTCCCCGGCGCAGTACACCGGCAGCGTGCCGACGCCGGCCCGTTCGGCGAGCAGCGTCACGTACGCCTCGTGCTCCACCTCGTGCCGCGGTGTCGACAGGGCCGGTTCGTCCTCCACCTCCACCGAGGCGAGCAACCTGCGGAGCTTGTACGAGGGGCCGGCGAGCCGGTGCAGCCGGCGGACCACCTTCAAGGTGAGCTGTTCACCGCCGCTCGTGGTGAGCAGGTAGGTCTCCGGGCGCAGGAACCGCCGTTTCACGGGGACGAGTTCGGCACCGCCGAGCCCGACCGCCTCCAGCGCGAGCTGCAGCGACCGGTCGCTTGTGGCACGACCCGGCGCACCGAGCACGAGGTGGTACGCGGCCGCCGTCCCCCAGCCGAGCGCGGCACCGCACACGACCCCTACCGGGAGGTGGGTCGCGAGGAAGACGTCGCCGACCGCCACCAGGACCACCAGGGTCCAGGACGCGTGCCGCGCCACCCGGCCCAGGTACGGGACGGCGACGGCGGTCAGCGCCGTGATCACCGCGACGTGGACCGACGGGAAGTCGAACCCACCCGACGCGGGCGCGCGCAGCAGGTGGCCCAGGGTCTCGGGTACCGCCCGGGGCGGGGTGAGCCACTGCAGCAGCAGGGCAAGCGCGCCCGCGCTCACTCCGGCGGCGGCCAGGATCGCACCCAGCCGGAGCCGGCCGGCGTAGAGCGCGAGGCCCGCGGCGAGCAGGATCCCGGGCCAGGAGCCGGACCAGACGATGACCTGCCAGCCGCGCGTCGTCGCGTCCGGGATACGTTCCAGCTCCGAGAAGATCGCCGCCTCGACCGGGTTGGTCCCGTGGGCCAGGGCGATGAACAGGCACCCGAACACGACGCCCGCGGCGATCCCCATCCGCAGCAGGTCGACCGGGTGGCGTCCGATCGATGCGCGCAGCCGCGCGTACCGGGCCTGGCGTCGGCCCGGTGGTCGGGCACCGGTGCCAGGACCGCCCTTCGGCATGCTCCCGATGCTGTCGCGACGCCGTGCGCGCGGCAACGGCGCGGGTGCGGGCTCCCTGCTCTGGCATGATCCTCGCTGTCCTGGAAGGAAGGAGCGCGGCGTGCTCGAGCCGCAACAGATCGAACGGGTGCTGGCGGTCGCGGCTCACCCCGACGACCTCGACTTCGGGGCCGCGGGCACCATCGCGGACTTCACGTCCAGGGGGGTGCAGGTCACCTACCTGGTCTGCACCGACGGCGACGCCGGTGGGCACGACCGGACGGTGGATCGTGGCAGCATCGCCGGGCTGCGCCGGGAGGAACAGCGCGCCGCCGCCGCGGCGGTCGGCGTGCAGGACGTACGGTTCCTCGGCTACCGGGACGGGCAGCTCGAACCCACGCAGGAACTGCGTCGCGACATCAGCCGGGTCATCCGCCAGGTGCGGCCGGACCTGATGCTCGTGCAGTCACCGGAACGCAACTGGGACCGGATTCCCGCCTCGCATCCCGACCACCTCGCCGCGGGGGAGGCGAGCATGTGCGCCGTCTACCCGGACGCACGCAACCCCTTCGCGCATCCCGAACTGCTCGCGGACGAGGGGCTGGATGCCTGGACGGTGAAGGAGGTCTGGGTGATGGCCCATCCGCAGCTCGACCGCTACGTCGACATCACCGAGCACTTCCCCGCCAAGGTCCGGGCGTTGCGCGCGCACGCGTCCCAGACCGGGCACATGGACCAGCTGGAGCCGATGCTGCGCGAGTGGTCCACGTCGTACGCCGCTGCCGCCGGGATGCCCGAAGGCCGTCTCGCGGAAGGGTTCTTCGCGCGCCCGATGCCGCTCTGAGCGACGGCGCGGACGGCGTCAGTCCCCGTCCGTGGCCGGGGCCGTCCTGCCCTCGGTGGGACCGACGATGGGCACCGTGACGCGGAAGACCGTGTCGCCCGGCTCGGACGTGACGGCGATGGTGCCGTGGTGGCGCTCGACGACGATCCGCCGGGCGATGTCGAGCCCGAGCCCGGTGCCCTCACCGACCGGCTTGGTCGTGAAGAACGGGTCGAATGCCCGGCGGACGACCTCGGGTGGCATACCGGCGCCGGTGTCGCCGACCTCGACGACGACGTCCGGTCCGTCGCGGCGGGTGGCGATGCGCAGCGTGCCCGTACCGCCCATGGCGTCGACGGCGTTGTCGATCAGGTTGGTCCACACCTGGTTCATCGCCCCGGGATACACGTCGATCGCCGGTACGTCGTCGTCGTACGCCCGGACCACCTCGATGCCGCCGCGCAGCTTGTGGCCCAGCATGACGAGCGTGCTCTCGATGCCTTCGGTGACGTCGACCTGCTGGCGCGCCGCGCGATCCATCTGGGAGTAGGAACGGACGGCCCCGACGAGCTCGGAGACCCGGCCGGTGGCGAGCTTGATCTCCGACAGGAGGGCGTCGGCGGCCTGGGTGCTGGCGACCCAGCGCAGACCGGGCTCGAGGGCATGTGCGGGAAGCAGCGCCGTCGCCTGCTCGCACCAGGCGACGTCGACGCCTGCGGCGGCGAGGGTCGGCGCGAGCTCCCAGCCCGAGTTGACGCCATGTGCGTCGAGCCAGTCGGAGAGCTCGTCCTCGACCTGCCCCTGAGCGACCGCGTCGTGCTGTGCCCCGGGCGGCGGGACCGAGCGACGCGCGGTGTCGAGGGCCGTGAACTGCGCAGCGGTCAGCCCGGCCCGCGCCAGCTGCGCCAAGGACTCGAGCAGGCCGTCGCAGGTGGTGGCGAGCGCGTCGACGGCCCGACTCGCCGCGGCGGCCGGGTTGTTCAGCTCGTGCGCGAGACCGGCCGACAGCCGCCCCAGAGCGACGAGCGACTCCCGGCGGCGGGCCCCCTCCTCGATGTTCCGGGCGGTGTGGAACAGCCCCTCGACCAGGTGCGAGGCGAGGGGGAACTCGTCCAGGACCGCGCGCAGCACCGGTGCCGGCACCCGCAGCATCCGGCCCGCGACGATGCCGCGTCCGCTGGCGAGGTAGACGCCGGCGTCGTCCCACGCGCGAAAACCTCCCGACCAGCGGCCCGGCACGTCGAACCCGCCGACCACGGTCTCCTCCCCACCGGTGCGCCGGACCAGGTCCAGTGCCCCGTCCAGCAACACCCACCAGTCGTCGGCGGGATCGCCCTCGACGAAGACGAGCTGGCCCACGTCGAACGTGACGACCGCAGAACCGTCGAGCAGCCGTTGCAGCTGGGCGTCGCTGAGCCGGTCGAACAGGAAGATCGAACGCAGGTCGTCCGGCCGCATCACACGCTCGCCAGGTAGCGGTGCACCAGGTAGACGGCCATGGCGCCCTCGCCGACCGCGGACGCGACCCGCTTCATCGAGTCGAGCCGCACGTCGCCTGCCGCGAAGATCCCGGGCTCGCTGGTCTCCAGACTCATCGGGGGCCGGTTCGGCAGCGGCCAGGATGGTGCGCCGCGCCCGGTGAGCACCCCGCGCCCGGTGACCACGAAGCCGTGGCCATCACGCAGCACCTGCTCGCCGAGCCAGTCGGTGCGCGGCGCGGCACCGATGAACACGAACAGCCAGTTCGTCGCCGCCTCCTCCTCCGCACCGGTCTGCGAGTCGCGTACGACGACGCTCTCGAGGTGGCCGTCGCCGCCGGCGCCGACCACCTCGCTGCGCAGCCGCACCTCGACGTTGGGCGCGGCCTCGATGCGTTCGACCAGGTAGCGGGACATCCCGGCCGCAAGGCTCGCACCGCGGACCAGCATGACCACCCGCTTGGCGTGCTTGGCCAGGTTCAGCACGGCCTGCCCGGCAGAGTTCGCCGCCCCGACGAGGTACACGTCCGCGCCGCTGCACTGCACAGCGTCCGACGCGCTCGCGCCGTAGAAGACGCCGCGGCCGGTGAAGTCGTCGAGCCCGGGGGCGGTGAGCCGTCGGTACGACACGCCGGTGGCGACGAGCACGGCGCGCGCCTCGACCTGAGCACCGCCGTCCATCAGGACGGCGTGCACGGGCCCGCGGCGTTCGAGGCCGTTCACCTCGCGCGGGCGAGCACCATCTCGGCACCGAAACGGGACACCTGGGCCACTGCACGTTGAGCGAGGTCCGCGCCCGAAAGCCCCTTGGGGAACCCGAGGTAGTTCTCGATCGCCGCGCTCTGCCCTGCCTGGCCGCCCGGGGCGGCGCGCTCGACGACGATCGTCTGCAGGCCCTCCGACGCGGCGTAGACAGCGGCCGCCAGACCGGCGGGGCCGGCGCCGACCACGCACAGGTCGTAGAGCGGCTGGCGGGCGGCCGTGTGCAGCCCGAGGGCTTCGGCAAGCTCGACCGTCGACGGTGCGACGAGCGTCGGACCGTCCGGCACCAGCACCAGCGGAAGATCGTCGGACGCGGCCCCGGCGAGGTCGCGCAATCGTGCGCCCTGCTCGTCGAGCTCGACGTCGAACCAGTCGTACGGCACATGGTTGCGGGCGAGGAACGTCTTGAGGTCGTGACTGCGGACCGACCAGCGGTCCCCGACGACCCGTACCTGCCCCGACCGGTCGGGATGCTGGCGACGCCAGTCGTCGAGCAGGTCGTCGATGACGGGGTAGAGCCGCTCCTCCGGGGGATCCCACGGCTTGAGCAGGTAGTAGTCGAGGCCGATCTCGTTGATCGCCCGGATAGCGACGTCGGTGTCGGCGTACGCCGTCAGCAGGAGCAGCTTGGTGTCGGGGGACAGGTCGTGGACCCGGGCGAGCAGCTCGGTGCCCGTCATGCCCGGCATGCGCTGGTCCGACGCGACGAGCGCGACCGGACGGTCCTGCAGCGCCAGGCGGCGCAGCGCCTCGATCGCATCCGTGCCGGAGGTGAGGCGCAGGATCCGGTAGTCCGGCCCGTAGCGGCGGCGCAGGTCGCGTGCCACCGCGTTGGAGACGACCTCGTCGTCGTCGACGGTCAGGATGATCGGCTTCGCCATTCGGTCCCACTCCCACGCGGCCGGCCCCTGCCCCGGCCGGACATCGGTGGAAGCCGCCTTCGCACACTACGCCCGGCCACCCGTGTCGTTGACGAAACCGGTCCTGCCCGCCAGGTTGGCCCCATGCGTCGCCGCACCGTCTTCTCGTTGCTCGCCTCTCTCGCCACGCTGGCATTCCTCGGCTTCTACCTCGGGCTGGCCCGATCCCAGGACACGCCCGTGAACCAGGGGGTCGTGCCCTTCTTCGCCGGCGCGTTGCTGCTCGCGGCGGTGCTGTGCGCGTTGGTACCGACCCGGTCGACGAACCGGCTGGCCATCGTCGCGCTCGTCCTGCTCGCCGCGTTGAGCCTGCTCGCGCTGATGTCGATCGGGATCTTTCTGCTCCCGGCCGGTGTGCTGCTGGTGGTCGCGATGCAGCCGACGAACGAGGAGCAGGAGCAGCCGCGCTAGCGCGGGTCGCGCTCGGCGCGGGCTCCCTGACGCAGCACCCCGAACAGGCTCGCCCCCGAGACCAGCGCCCAGACCCCCTCGAGCAGCAGGAAGCCCCACTGCGCGCCGAGGTACGCATCGACGGCGAGCACCGCCGAGCCGACCAGGTTCAGGAGCAGGTAGGCCCGCGAGCGCAGGTCGAGCAGTCCGCGCTGGGCGAGCGCGAAAGCGGCCAGGATGAGCAGCGATCCCGCGATCTGCACCGCCACCGGCATGACGACGACCTCCCTCCTGCGGCGTCGTCTTTACCGACCGGGTACGGCGCGTCTCGTCCGGGGTTCCCGCCGGCGGGCGGGCCGCCCGCCATTCTGCCGGACGCCGCGAGCGGGCCGGCTCCGGTGAACTCGCTTGTGCGAGAGGAAGCCCCGCAGCAGACTGCGCGTCCGTGAACGACATCAACGACCTGGGACTGCCGGCCTACCGCGTCCGCCCGCTCGTGCCGCAGGACGCGGAAGCGGTCTACGAGCTGATGGCCGCTGGCGAGGTCGAAGCGACCGGTGAGATCCACATCGAGCCGGCCGACATCGTCAGCGACTGGCAGCGCCCCAGCTTCGACCTGGCGACCCAGTCGATCGGGGTCTTCGACGCGGATGCGCTCGTCGGGTACGCGGAGGTCGTGCACGGCCGGCGGGCCGACGCCGCCGTCGCGGCGACCCATCGGGGGCGGGGGATCGGGACGGCGCTCGCCCGCTGGACCCAGCGGATCAGCGTCCGCGACGGGTCGGGGCTGGTCGGCATGCCGCAA
Organism: Candidatus Nanopelagicales bacterium; assembly: GCA_017848795.1. Taxonomy (GTDB): domain Bacteria; phylum Actinomycetota; class Actinomycetes; order S36-B12; family CAIYMF01; genus JAFIHG01. Next base: position 49,702 of record JAFIHG010000057.1, read on the forward strand.
CCGGTCGGGTCCGCGGGGGAGAAGCTGCTGCGGTCACTGGGATACCGGGTGCTCTGGACGTCGTGGTTGCTCGCGATGCCCGCCGGCACCACGGTCGAGCCGCAGCCGCTGCCCGCCGGGTACGAGATCGTGACTGCGGCCGACGAGAGTGAGCTGCGTCAGGTGCACGGTGTCATCGAGGACGCGTTCCTGGAGTGGGCGCAGCGGGAACGGGAGTCGTTCGAGGACTTCCTCGCGGCTACCGTGCAGCGTCCGGGGTACGAGCCCTGGAACGTCCGAGCGGTGCGCGACGGGTCCGGCGCGATCGTCGGTGCGAGCGTCGTCCTGCTCTCCGGTGAGGTCGGCTACGTAGACCGGCTCGCCGTGCGCAAGGACCAGCGCGGCCGCGGGCTGGCCCGCGCGCTGCTCGCCGACGCGTTCGCGCAGGCCGACGCGCACGGCGCCACCCGTTCCGAGCTCAACACCGACACGCGTACCGGCGCCCTCGGGCTCTACCAGCGGGTCGGCATGCGGGTCACGAACACCTGGCAGCACTGGGTCTACCAGTCCTGACCGGCGACGGCGGGGCGGTGGTCAGTGCAGGCGCACCCGCGGGTCGAGCACGGCGTACCCGATGTCGACAAGGATGTTGGCGACCACCACGGCGGCCGAGGCGAACAGCACGATCCCGATGATGACGGGGAAGTCCTGCTGGCCGATAGCGTCGATCGCGGTCTTGCCGAGCCCGGGCAGGCTGAACACGGTCTCGGTGACGACCACCCCGCCGACCAGCTGCCCGAGGTCGATCCCGAACTGCGTGACGACGGGCGTGAGCGCGCTGCGTACGGCGTGCCTGCCGATGACCCGGCTCTCGCGGATGCCCTTGGCCCGCGCGGTGCGGATGTAGTCCTCACCCAGGACATCGAGCATGGAACCACGCATCAGGCGGGTGTACGTCGCGGCCAGGACCAGCGCAAGGGTCAGCCACGGCAGGATCAGGTGCTGCGCCCAGGGCATCACGCCTTGCGAGAGGGGCACATATCCCCCTGGTGGGAACCAGGAGTACCCGGCGAGGGTGAGGTAGAAGTAGAGGTAGAGCAGCAGCAGCAGGCCGAGCAGGAAGGTCGGCATCGAGTAGAAGAACAGTGCGAAGACGGTGAGCCCGCGGTCGGCGATCGAGCGCGGCTTGACCGCCGACACGATGCCCGTCGACACGCCGAGCAGGAGCCAGATCACCGACGCGCCGATGGCGAGCGACAAGGTGATCGGCAATGCGGCTGCGATGATCGTCGTCACCGGCACGCCGTGGTAGTAGTCGTACCCGAGGTTGCCGTGCAACGCGTTTCCGACGAAGTCCAGGTACTGGCGCCACAGCGGCTGGTCGAGACCGAGCCGGGCCTGGATCGACGCGACGACCTCCGGGGTCGCCTGCCGTCCGGCGAGGGTGCGCGCCACGTCGTTCGGCGCGATGAAGAACAGCGCGAACACCGCCACCGTGATGAGCCACATCACGACGACGCCGAGTGCCAGGCGGCGGATCAGGAACCGGATCACGGATCACTCCTCTACTGCTGGAGCAGGCGCTCGCTGCGCGGGTCGAACGCGTCGCGTACGCCGTCGCCGAAGAGGTTGAACGCCAGCGTGGTGATGAGCAGGGCGGCGCCGGGGAAGATGACGAACCACCAGGAGGTCTGGTAATAGGGCACCGCTTCACTGATCATCCCGCCCCAGTCGGCGGTCGGCGGGGGCAGGCCGAGGGAGAGGAAGGACAGCGTCGCCTCGGTGAGGATCACGACCGGCACGAGCAGCGAGGTGTAGACGATGACGGGTGCGAGCACGTTGGGCAGCACGTCGACGAACATGATGCGGGTGTCGCTCGCGCCCAGGGAACGGGCGGCCTCCACGAACTCCCGCTCGCGCAGCGAGAGGACCTGGCCCCGCACGATGCGGGCCACCGACGCCCAGCTGAACAACCCGATCACGAGGATCACCACCGTCAGGCTCGGCCCGGTGATCGACACGAGCGCGATGGCGACGAGCAGGAACGGCACCGAGAGGACCACGTCCACGAGGCGTGCGAGCAGCGTGTCGACGACGCCGCCGAAGTACCCGGCGGCGATGCCGACGACGACCCCGATCGCGACGGTGATCACGGTGGCGACGATGCCGACGAGCAGCGAGATGCGCGCGCCGTAGGCAATGCGTACCAGGATGTCGCGACCCAGGTCGTCGGTGCCGAGCCAGAACTCGTGGTTGGGTGCGACCGGCAGGCCCTGCGGGCTCAGCCCGGTCAAGCGGTACTGGTCGTTGGGGCCGTGACCGGTGAGCAGCGTGAACACCGGTGCGAAGATCGCGATCAGGACGATCAGGACGATGACGCCGAGGGAGATCATCGCGATCCGGTCGCGACGCAGCCGGCCCCACGCCAGCACCCACGGGCTGCGACCCTGGATCCGGCGCTCGTCGGGCGATTCCTCGGCGTCGCTCGCCCCGACGACGTGCACTGTCGGCGACGGCTGCGGCGCGGTCATGGCGTGTCTCCCGTCCCGCCCCGCGGACGCTCGGCGGCGGGGGCGAACTCCGACACCGCGAGCGACAGGTCCTCGCCCGGCTCGAGCGGATAGAAGCACGCGGTCGGGTGCTCGGCGCCATCGCCCAGCACCGGCAGCAGTGGCGGCTCGCTCGCGGCGCAGTCCAGGTGCGCCTTCGGGCACCGGGGGTGGAACCGGCACCCGCTTGGCGGCCGGGTCGGGTTGGGCACGTCGCCGGCGAGCACGATCCGTTCGCGGCTGTCCGCAGTGTCGGGGTCCGGTGCGGGTAGCGCGGACAGCAGCGAACGGGTGTACGGGTGGCGGGTCAGCTCGAACAGCTCGTCCGTCGGTGCCAGCTCGACGATCTTCCCGAGGTACATCACGGCGATCCGGTCGCTGACGTGGCGTACGACGGACAGGTCGTGCGAGATGAACACGTACGTGAGACCGAACTCCTGCTGCAGGTCGGCGAGCAGGTTGATGATCTGCGCCTGGATCGACACGTCGAGCGCCGACACCGGCTCGTCGCAGACGATCAGCTTCGGACGCAGCGCGAGGGCGCGTGCGAGGCCGATGCGCTGGCGCTGCCCGCCGGAGAACTCGGCAGGGAACCTGTTGTAGTGCTCGGGGTTCAGCCCGACGCGCTCCATGAGCTCCTGCGCCGCCTGCCGTCGGCTGCGGCGGGACTCGATGCCGTGGATCGCGAACGGGTCCCCGATGATCGACCCCACCCGGCGGTGGGGGTTCAGTGAGCCGTACGGGTCCTGGAAGATCATCTGCACGTCCCGCCGGACCGGGCGCATCCGGCGCCGCGAGAGCCGGCTGATGTCCTGGCCGTCGAACCACACCTCACCGGAGGTGAGGTCGTAGAGCCGGGCGATGCACCGCGCGAGGGTCGACTTCCCGCACCCGGTCTCGCCGACCAGCCCGAGCGTCTCGCCGCGGGCGACGGTGAGTGACACTCCGTCGACCGCGTGCACGACGGCGCGGTCGCGTTCCCACAACCGGCTGGAGCCGACCGGGAAGTACTTGCGCACATCCGTGAGCCGCAGCAGCGGCTCCTCCTGCGCGGCGCGGGGCGCAGCGGGTGCGGGCGACGTGGTGGTCATGCCGGCTCCTGCAGATCTCCCCGGACGGTCTCGCGTTGCTGGCGGCGCACCTCGCGGTCGCCGGAGAGCCAGCAGGCCGAGCGGTGGTGCGGGTCGCCGAACACCTCCGCGAGCGGCGGCGGTGGGTCATGACGGCAGGTGTCCCAGGCGTACGGGCAGCGCGGTGCGAACGGGCACCCGGGCGGCAGGCGGATCAGGCTGGGTGGGGCGCCGGGTATCGGGGTGAGCCGCTCGCGCGTACCGCCCTGCTCCGGCAGCGACGCGAGCAACCCTTCGGTGTACGGGTGATGGTGCTCGTAGAACAGCTCCCGGCGCGGGGCGCGCTCCATGGCCCGGCCGGCGTACATCACCACGACCTCGTCGGACATCTCGGCCACCACGCCGAGGTCGTGGGTGATGAGGATGATGGCGGTGCCGAAGTCCTGCTGGAGCCGGCGCATGACGTTCAGCACCTGGGCCTGCACCGTGACGTCCAGCGCGGTGGTCGGCTCGTCGGCGATCAGCAGTGCCGGGTTCAGCGCCATGGCCATGGCGATCATCACCCGTTGGCGCATGCCGCCGGAGAACTGGTGGGGGTAGTCGTCAACGCGGGTGTCGGCCGCGGGGATCCCCACCATGTCGAGCAGCTCGACCGCGCGCGCTCGCGCCTTGCTCCGCGAGAAGGACCGGTCGTGCGCGCGGAGCATCTCTGCGATCTGCCAACCCACGCGGTAGTAGGGGTGCAGGCTCGACAGCGGATCCTGGAAGATCATGCCGATCTCCGCGCCGCGTACCCTGCGCAGTTCCGACGGGGATGCGGCGAGCAGATCGCGGCCACGGAACAGTGCCGTACCGCGGACCGTGGCGCCGCGTGTCAAGCCGGTGATCGTCTGGGTGGCGACGCTCTTGCCGGAGCCGGACTCGCCGACGATGGCGAGGGTCCGGCCCTCGTCCACGTCGAACGAGAGCCCGCGTACCGCTTGCACGACGCCGTCGGACGTCGTGAACGACACCTCGAGCTCGCTGACCTCCAGGAGTGCCACGGTCTCCTCCTTCCGGCCTTGTCGGGACGGTGACGCCGTCCCGGTGGTGGGTCACCGGGGCGGGTGGCCAAGGGATTGCCGCCCGCCCCGGTGACGCGCTCAGGCGCTCCGCTCAGCTGCCAGAACTCAGCCAGACGTTGGTCGGGTCGAAGTTCTGGATCTCTGGGACGTAGATCGCGTTGTGCACCTGCGTGGCGTGGTAGTTCGGCTGCGTCGGCTGGGTGATCGGGAAGAACGGTGCGTCCTTCATCACCTGCTCGTCGGCCTGGCCCCACAGGGTCTTCGCCTGGTCCGCCGTCTTGGCGGTGATCGCCTGGTTGATCAGCGAGTTCGTCGCCGGGCTGTTGTAGAACCCGAAGTTGCTGCCGATCGGCGGGAACGACGGCTTGCCGGAGAACAGCGGGTTGAAGAACGAGAGCGCGCCGTCGCCGTACCAGTCGGCCGCCCAGCCGGCGATCGCCATGTCCCACACCCCGCGCTGGGCCACGCTCGGCACCTCGAGGTACTTGGCGTAGAAGTCGGCGTTGGGGGAGGTGACGCCTTCGACGTTGATGCCGATCTGGGTCAGGTCCTGCTGGATGGTCTGGAAGGTCTTGCTCGACCCCTCCGAGCTGTTCCGGTAGAGGATCTTGACCGTGGGGTTCGATACTCCGGACTCGGACAGCAGCTGCTTGGCCTTCGTCGGGTCGTACGGGTAGAGGTTGATGTCCTTCGAGCCCAAGATGTTCGAGGGCAGCACGTGCGTCAGCGGCGGGTCGACCTTCGGACCGCCGAGCACCTGCAGGATCGCGTCACGGTTGATCCCGTACTCGAGCGCCTGTCGGAACTTCAGGTTCGCCATCGCCTTGTTGTTGTTGGGCGAGACCATGTTGAACACGACGTACGGGTTCGACGACGCCGTCTGACCGAGGTTCAGGTTCGGGTCGTTGGAGGCCATCAGCTGCGGCAGCGAGGACGGCGGCGGGAAGTTGTCCCACTCCATGTCCGCGGATCCCGTCTGCAGCTGCTGCTGCGTCGAGTCCTGGGTGACGGTCTCGTTGACGTCGATCTCGTCGACGTACGCCTTGCGAACCGGGTCGGTCGACGCCTTCCACGCCGGGTTCCGGGTGAAGGTGATGCTCTTGGTGGGAACCCACGACTGCAGCTGGTACGGGCCGTCGGACAGCTCGTGGTCGGCGAGCTCGGTGCTGGCGGGCAGGTACTTGAGCACCTCGACCGGTGCCGGTGAGAACGCCGGCATCGTGAGCATGTCGACGAAGTACGTCGCCGGGCTGGTCAGCTTGAACTGGACGGTGGTGTCGTTCTTGGCGACCACTCCGGGGAGCGGCGTGTTGTTGATGTAGTTCGCGATCGCGCTGGGCGTCTTGGCCACCTTCGCGAACCCGTTGCAGAACGTCTGGTATCCCTGGATCAGCGTTGCGAAGTCCGGGATCCCGCCGAAAGGCTGCTGCGGGTTGCAGGTGCGCTTCACGCCGCGCACCTCGTCGGCGGCGGTCACCTGCCGAGGCGGCGAGCTGTTCCAGTCCGCTCCACTGCGGATGTGGATCGTGTACGTCTTGCCGTCCTTGCTGATGCCGCCGTTGCTGGTCGTCGGCATCTCCGTCGCGAGGTCGGGCACCGCGGTGAACTGCTTGCTGGGGTCGGCCGGGTAGGTGAACAGCTGTCGCGTCCACGGCCGCATCCCGAGGTACCCGATCGAGTAGTACGTGATGTTCGGGTCCATGTAGTCGACGTCACCGCTGCCCAGCATGGTCAGCGTGCCGCCCACGACCGGGGTGCCGGCGTTGCCGCCCCCCGGGCTGGCGCTCGACGTGTTGCCGGTGCTCGACGTGCTGCCGCTGCTGCACGCCGCGAGCACCATGGCGGCGGTGCACGCCAGCGCGAGGCCGGCGGCTCTGCGATGTGCGCTCAGATGCATCGCATCCTCCGAACAGGTTGCGCGCCGCCGCCCGGTGCGGCGGTGAAGGAACGGCGCACGGTAGGCACGCCCGAACGGGCCGGACAATCGCAGCGGCCGGTGTCCCGCGAATCGCCACACAACTGTCAACGTGGGGGCCGTTCGGCGTTGCTCACGTCACCCGGACGTCATGGATCCGCAACATTGCCCGCGGGCGGAAGAGTCTCCGCGGGGACTGCCCCGACGCGGAACGCGCGGCATACTGGGCAGGTGGCGCGGCGCGTGCTGCTGGTCGAGGACGACCCCCGGGTCCGCCGGGGGTTGCGCCTCGCGTTGCAGGACGAGGGGTACGCCGTTGCCGAGGCCGAGGCGGGGGAGGCCGCCATCACCGCGCTCGCGTCCGAGCGCCCGGACGTCGTGCTGCTCGACCTGATGCTCCCCGACATGGACGGATTCGAGGTGTGCCGCAGGCTGCGCCACGACAGCGACGTACCGGTGATCATCGTCAGCGCCCGCGTCGACAGTCACGACATCGTCGCCGGGCTGGAAGCGGGCGCGGACGACTACGTCACCAAGCCGCTGGTCGCCAAGGAGCTGTCCGCCCGGATCCGCGCCCTGCTGCGGCGCGTCGACGCGGACGGGGTGCCCCGCAGCCGGCGGACGGTCGTAGGAGACCTCGAGATCCGGCTGGACGAGGCCGTCGTGGTGCGCGACGGTATGGAACTTCCGTTGACCCGCACCGAGTTCCGGTTGCTGGCCGAGCTGGCGGCGGCGGCCGGACGGGTCTGCAGCCGCGAGCAGCTGCTGGAGAAGGTGTGGGGGTACGGCTACTTCGGCGATGGCCGGATCGTCGACGTCCACATCCGCCGGCTGCGCACCAAGGTCGAACGCGACCCGGCGGCACCGCGGCACGTGGTGACCGCACGGGGACTCGGTTACCGGCTGACGGGGTAGCGATGAGCGGCCTGACCGACACCGGCACCGCACGCGGGTTGGTGTCGACCGACGAGGCGTACGGGGCAGGTCCGAGGGCCCGTACCGGGTCCGTACGCCGGCGGCTGACGGCCCGGCTGGGGCTGCGGGACCGGGTGACGATCGGGTTCGGTCTTGTCGCCCTGGTGCTGTCGGGGCTGCTCGCGGTCGTCGTCGGCACGCTGGTGTCGCAGTACCTCATGTCGCAGCGCCAGGAGAGCGCGGTGCTGCAGACGGCGGTCACCGCGCAGGAGTTGCAGCAGGCGTTGCGCGCGAACAGCTCCGACGTCCTGGACGTGCTCGACTCGATCCCGAGCAACGACCGCTCGTCGTCATTGCTGCACTACGGCAACTCGTGGTACACCACCGCCCTGACCGTTGGGCCCGACGTGCTTCCCACCGACCTGGTGTCGATGGTCGGCAGCGGTGTCTCGGCGAGCCAGCGGATCTCGGTCGACGGACGCCCGTACCTCGCGGTCGGGACACCGCTGCAGTCGCCCGGCGACGCGTACTTCGAGCTCTTCGGGCTCGACCAGCTCGACCAGACCTACCGGGTGCTCTCGATCACCCTCGTCGCCGGGGTCGTCGTCACAGCAGCACTCGGACTGCTGATCGGGCGGTTCGCCAGCCGTCGGGCGTTGCGACCGCTCGCGCGCCTCGCCGACACCGCGTCGGCCGTCGCTCGGGGGGACCTCGATGCGCGCCTCGACGCCGAGGACGACCCCGACCTCGGCGAGCTGGCGCGCTCCTTCAACCAGACGACAGCAGCGCTGCAGCGGCGCGTCGTCGCCGACGCGCACTTCGCCGCCGACGTGAGCCACGAGCTGCGGACACCGTTGACGACGATGCTCAACTCGATGGCCGTGCTCGCCAACCACCGGGACGAGATGGCGGCGAGTCTCGCCGAACCGTTGGACCTGCTCGCAGAGGACCTCGAACGCTTCCGACGGCTCGTCGTCGATCTGCTGGAGATCAGCCGCGACGAGGACGAGGCGGCCGACATCAGCGAGCCGGTCGAGATCGCCGACCTCGTCTCGGCCGCCGTCCGCAGCGCCGGCGGCGACGCCGTACCGGTGGACATCGCGGCAGCGGCACGGGTCCGCGTCCTGGCGGACAAGCGGCGGTTGGAGCGGATCGTCGTCGACCTGGTCGAGAACGCGCGGGTGCACGGCGGGGGATGCACGGGCGTGGCGCTGACCGCTCGTCCCGGCGTACTGCGGCTGACGGTGGACGACGCCGGGCCCGGGGTGCCGCCCGAGCTGTGGGAGCGGGTGTTCGACCGGTTCTCCCGGGGCCGGAGCGGGGCGTCCTCCGGCGGCGTCGGGTTGGGGCTTGCGATCGTCGCACGTCACGTGCGCTGGCACGGCGGGACGGTCTCCGTCACCGATAGCCCTGACGGCGGGGCGCGGTTCATCGCCGAGCTCCCGCTGCGGCGGGTGTGACGGGGCGGCTATGACAGGGCGGCGTACGGGCGTGCTGGGGGCGGCGCTGCTCGTCGCGACGCTCGTCCTCGGCGGGTGCGGGGTGGGCGTGCAGTCCGACCCGGAACAGGTCGCGCCCGGCCCGCTTGCAAGCTGGGTGCCCGGACCCGCGACGACGGCACACGCCGGTCGGGCAGCCGTGTTCTTCGTCCGCGGCGGGCACCTGGTAGCTGCGCACCGGACCCTGCCGCCGGGTGATCCGCTCACACAGGTGGTCGGTCAGCTCGTGGCCGGACCGGTGCCCGGCGACGGTACGGGCCTCACCACCGCCCTGCCGACCACGACGCGCAACGTCGGTGTACGCGTGGCCGCGGGCGTCGCGACCGTCGACGTACCGCCCTCGTTCGCACGCCTCGGCGCCCACAACCAGGTGCTCGCCGTCGGGCAGCTGGTGTTCACGGTCATGGCACAGCCCGGCATCAGCGGGCTGCAGGTCGCCGCGTCCGGCAGCGTCATCGAGGTACCGACCGACAGCGGTCGACTGGTCTCGCGACCGGTGACCCGTGCTGACTTCGCGAGCATCGCCCCGCTCCCGAACTGACCGGATCTCGGGCCCTGCAGCGGGACGCAACCACGCGTTGGTCGAGCGCAGTCGAGACCATGCGGCCCTTCGAAACAGCGGCCGCACCCGCACGTCTTTCGCGCGCAGACGAGACACTTTGGACCTGGTGGCGTCCGTCGGCGCATGAAAGGCCGGGCGAGTATTCGGTGGTCGAGCGTAGTCGAGACGACAGACGTTTCGTCTTCTGCGGCGGCTGCAACCACGCGTCGGTCGAGCGCAGTCGAGTCACTTTGGGCCTGGTGGCGCGCCCGTCGACGCGTGAAAGGCCGGGCGAGTATTCGGTGGTCGAGCGTAGTCGAGACCACGTCGGCGCTCATGGTCTCGACTACGCTCGACCACCGAGGGGTCACCCTGGTCCAAATCGCTGCGGCAGTCTCGACTGCGCTCGACCACCACGCAGCGAGGGGA
>JAFIHG010000004.1 GCA_017848795.1 Candidatus Nanopelagicales bacterium
CAACGTCGCGGACCCGTCCGGATTCGACCATCTGCGGGCACGCCGGCCCTGCACGACCTGCCGCTCCTGCCGGCGCGCATGATCGACGTCCAGGACCAGCAGCCGGCGGGCGACCCGCTTGCGCAGCGAGGCCGGACGCGCGGACTGCAGTTGCACGGCCAACTCCCCGTCGATCCGGGCGGCGACCGCCGGGGTGGTGGCGGCGAGCAGGTGGGCGAACTGGCTCGCCTTGCGAGCACTGACCATCCCCGCCCTCAGCAGTCCGCCCGCAACCGGCAGGCGTTCAGCGAGGTCGTCGGCCAACTCGAGGCGGGACGCCGCGTCGGTGCTCGTGCAGCCCAGGGTGCGCTCCAAGTCCTCACGCACGACCCGGTCGGTGTCCGGGCTGTCCCACCGGGTGCCCCGTGCCGCGCCCGAGTGCATCGTCAACGCCGCCTCTACTTCGGCGCGGGCCGCCTCGGCCACCGCGCGCACCGCCGCCAACTGCACCGCGGTATCGGCGGCCAGGACCTTGTCGGTCAACGCCAGGTAGTCCCGCACCGCCTCACCCATCAGCTCCCCCGGGTCGAGCAGTTCGACGATGAGTCGACTGACCGCGTCCACGGGCCGGCCCACCAGCTCATGGAGCCAGGTCGCCACCGGATCAGCCGCCGGCTCGCCGGGTTGTGGCTTGTCCCGTTCCGTTTGCTGGGGTTCCGACTCCACTGCTGCCCGCTCACCTGGTGCCTGGCCGGGTAGCTGGTGAGGAGCGAGCCCAGCCAGCAGCTCCGCTAGGGATGACGGCACCGGATGCTCCGGCGGACCAAGACCGGCCAGGAACGCCTCCCGCTCGGCCGCCTCGTCGGCTGGCACCGACATCCTCTCGGCATCAGTAAACACACTGGTATGAAAGAAGATCCTCATGCCAAGAAAGCTAGAACCGACCTATGACACTTCTCCGAAGCGGCGGCCGCAACCCTACGGTGGTCGAGCCCAGTCGAGACCTGCCCAGACCGTCGCGACAGTGGTCTGAGTCGAGAGAGCGGACGGACCCAGCCGTCGGGCGAGCGTAGTCGAGACCATGATCATCGAAGTGGTCTCGACTACGCTCGACCACCGAGTACTCGCCCGATCTTTCACGCGCCGGCTGGCGCACGGGGTCTCGGCTGCGCTCGACCACCGAGTGCTCGCCCGGCCTTTGACGCGCCGGCTGGCGCACGGGGTCTCGGCTGCGCTCGTCCACCGAGTGCTCGCCCGGTCTTTGACGCGCCGGCTGGCGCACGGGGTCTCGGCTGCGCTCGTCCACCGAGTGCTCGCCCGGCCTTTTGACGCGCCGACGCGCCGGCTGGCGCACGGGGTCTCGGCGGCGCTCGACCACCGAGTACTCGCCCGGTCTTTTGACGCGCGGGGCAGGCTGGTCTTTCAGCGCTCTACGGGTGCGCCACGATGACTCGGCTGTTCTCGCAAGGAGTTCGCACGCGGGCGCCAGCCGGTGTCGATCAGCCGCTGCGGTCGACGTCGATCAGGGCCAACCCGATGTCGGGGTGGTACGTCTTGCGCAGGTGCGCCGGGGCCTCCCGGACGATGACCTCGAGCGTCGGCCACACCTCGGCCGCGAGGAGGTGCCCGCCGCGTACCGAACCGTCCGGCAACCCGAGCACCGCGTGCAGGTGCAGCGCGGGCTCACCGTCCGCGGACGCGACGTCTCCGAGCAACGAGAGGACCTCGCACTGCTCGTCGACCTCGATCCGCCGGTAGTCCTTGACGGCCCGGTCGAACCGGCCGACGGTCGCCCGACGGAACGCGCCGACGGCGCTCACCTGGGCGGCCGACAACCCGACCGTACGGGCGAACTCGGTGAGGGCCGGCAGGGCGTCGTCACCGGGGTCGCCGACCACCAGGTACGCGCGCCCAGGCTCCTCGATCTCGGTCCACTTCATCGAACCTCCAACGTCCGTACGGCGTCACCAGCCTCGCGGCATACCGGCCCGACCGCACGCGCAACCTGTCGGCCAGAGGGACGACCCGCCGGATCGGACCCGAGAGGCCGACGCACTCCCGCCTGCTGGGGGCTGGTCATTCGGCTGGCCGGCGTCGCCGTCCGACGTGGTATCGGGTGCGCTCGACCGGCGGATGGGCACCCGGGCTCTCAACGGGAGGGTCGTCGCTGAGCAAGGTACGGACCAGGAGCAGGTCGAGCACGGTGGCGTACCGCTCGGGCGTCCAGCCGCGTCCGGTCAGGGCGGTGTAGAAGGTCGAGCTGTTCAACGACCAGATCAGGTCTGCGATCGTCTCGTCGTCGAGGTCGGCCCGGAGCTCTCCGGTCGCACGCAGATCGGCGACCAGCAAGCGCATGTTGGCGGCCCGGCGTCGCTCCAGGCCGTCCCAGGCCGCCCGGCATTCGTCGTCGAGCCGGCTGGCCTCGCGCAGCGCATCCTGCAGCGGCGCGGTACGCGGCAGGACGCGGGCGAGCGCGCTCGTGTAGACGCGGATCTTGGCCCGGGCGTCAGGCGCAGCGCGCACATCGGTGACGTAGCGGCGCTGCAAGGCGTGGACCGGCGCGCCGGTCTCGTCCACGTCGCCCTCGGCGAGCAACAGATCGTGAGCGGCGAGCAGCAGCTGGGGCTTTCGGCCCACCGCGGCGTACACGGTGTCGACGGCTACGCCGGCCTCCTTCGCGATCGCGCCGACCGAGGTCTTCGCGTAGCCGCGCCGGGTGAACAGCTCCAACGCGGTCTCCACGATGCGCTGCCGCCGCCGCGCGGCCGCCGCCGCGCGGGTCTGGTTGTCGTAACGGCGGGTCTTGACCGGGCGTTCCATGCGCCCTAGCCTAACTTCGTCCGAAGCAGTATCGGAGCAATATGGCCCGGTGGCGACGATGAGTGGAACCGAGCAGCAGCTGCGTGCCGCAATGGTCGAACCCGGGACCGGACGCGCCACCTGGGCGATGGGCTCGCTGTTCGAGCACCTGCTCGAAGGCGACGTCTCCGCCGGCGCCCTCGGCGTCGCACTGGTCACCCAGCCGCCCGGCGTCGCCACGCCGCTGCACCGGCACACCCGGGAAGCCGAGGCGTTCTTCCTGCTCGAGGGCCAGATGTCCTATCAGGCGGGCGAGGAGTTGTTCGAGCTCTACCCGGGGTGCTTCATCCACCTGCCGCTGGGTCTGCCGCACGCCTTCCGGATCCGGGGCGAACAGCCTGCGCGCATGCTTGCCCTCACCGCGCCCGCGGGCCTGCTCGGGTTGTACGACGAGGTCGGGCTGCCCGCCACCGAGCACAGGTTGCCGGGCACCGACGGTCAGCCTCCCGAGGTCGAACTCCCCAAGTGGGGCGAAGTGGCTCCCCGCTACGGATTGCAGGTGGTCGGACCGCCGATCCCGGAATAGCCGGAGCCCACGTCGCGAGTCGTCAGTGCCTGAACGGCGAATACACCGTCCGTGTGCTGACCGGTCGAGCTGTCAGCCCCGCGATGCCCCGAGGACCTTGTCGAGCGCCGCGTCGAGGCCGGGCGGCTCGTGACCGAGTTCGGCGACAACGGCGGCGCGTACCGCCGAGCGCAGCCGGCCGTCGTTGGGGCTCTTCGGGTTTCCGCCCGGCCCGGCACTGCGCTGCATCGCGACTCCGAGGTCGCGCGCGCGCTGCGCTGCCTCGTCGGTGATGACGTCCCGCGGTCCGAGCTCGAGGGTACGACCGGCGCGGGCGGCGTCCTCGACGTCGGTACGGGTCACGAAGCGTCGTTCAGCGGCCATCGATGCTCTCCAGTGCGCTCACCGCGGCGTCGCGCGCGGTCAGGATGTCGGACTCCGTGCCGGCCATCCAGAGCCGGCCGAAAACACCAACCGACGCCACATGCATCAGGTTGACGGCGGCGGCCTTCTCGGCCTCGTTCGCCGCCAGGTTGATGTACGCCGCGGGGGTGCACTCGAGCACCAGCATCGTCTGCCCGGACACGAGCATCATGCCGCGGGTGAACCGGTTGAGCAGTTGCGACTGGTACGGACTGACATTCGTGATCACCTGCATCGAGGCGATCTGCGGGCGGAGCCGGTCGGTGGCCTGCAGGCCGATTTCCCCGAGCACGGCATCACCGGCCTGCAGCACCTCGGCCTGGGAATGTGAATGCAGCTCGAACATGCCGAACTGCCGCTCGACGATCTGGGCGCCGGGGCGCGCATCGGTGGCCTTGACCGCGACGTCGACGACGCGGAAGACGTGGTTGCCGGGCGCCATCTCGACGTACAGCGCCGCCATTCCCTCGACCGGCAGGTCGCCCTGCGTCACGGTCCCGACGAAGGAGGCGTACTGCGGTTGCATCCGGTCGATGTAGCAGTACGCGCGGAGCTCGAAATCGTCAGCCACGGCGGGTCTCCTTCGAAACGGTAGCTTCCGGTGCCGGAAGGGTCGGGGCGGCAGGTGCGGTACGTGCGATCCCGAGCGGGGTGACGAACAGCGGGTGCGGCGCGGCGGTGGTCTGCCACCCGGTGGCCTCCGCCACGACGTCCGCGAATCCGGGGAACGCGACGCTGCCACCCACGAGGTGGATGCGCGGTACCGGGAATCCACCTACGGCGGTACGGATGATCGCAGCCACCTTCTCCATGACGGGCCGTACGACGGGGAGCAGCGCCCGCTGCTGGTCCGGGTCGACCTTCATGCGCTCGGCCTCCTCCAGCGGGACTCCGCGCGCGCCGGCGATCACGAGGGTGAGGTGGTGACCGCCGGTCGGCTCGTCGGCGGTGTGGACGACCTGCCCGTCCTGGACGACGGCGACTCCGGTGGTGCCGCCCCCGACGTCGACGATGACCCCGTCGGGCAGCTGCAGTACGGCGTTCGCGGCGCTCGGTTCGTCGACGAGCCCGCTGCACTCGAGGTCGGCCGCCTCGATCACGTGCTGGACCGCCCGGACCTCGGCGAGCGGCACCCCCGGCGGGTAGCTGCCGTGAGCCGTGGTCAGCGTGGCGCCGAGGCGTTGCTCGGCAACGGCTTTCAGGCGGCGCACCACGCTCGCTGCCCCCGCGAAGTCGACGACGACCCCGTCACGCACCACGTCGGCGGACTCGTAGCCGCCGGCGAGCGGGCGGTCCTGCGCGTCGAGGACGAGCAGCACGACGTACGCGGTGCCGAGGTCGACACCCACCTTGACCGGCTGCCGAGGGGGATCGATCACACCGGTGCTGTCCATGACGGCGGCGGCGTCGCGCATCAGGTCGGCGAGCGCGGACAGCGGGGGAGCGGTGGTCATGACCCTCCCCAGTCCGCCGGGTAGGTGACGTAGAGGAACTTGGCCCAGGAGGGCGTACCGAAGGTGATCGCAGAACCGCGCGGTACGGCGATCAGGTCGCCCGGGCGACCCACGACGCGTTCCGTGCCCCGGGTGATGTGCAGCTCGCCCTCGAGCACGTACTGCACCTCGTCGTAGTCGAGCGTCCAGGGGAAACTGCCCTCCCGCAGGCTGAGGACCCCGGCCGCCATCGGCAGCCCCTCGGCGCCGCCGACGACGTCCCGGCTGCGCACGTCCATCGCCGGGCGGTCCAGGTCGACCGGGAACGCGTCGAGCGCGATCCGGTCGACGCCGGGGACGTGGCGCAGCGGTGGCAACGGCCGGCCGGACGACGGTGACGACCCGGTCGCGTGGCCGGTGTGCGCGAGCGGAGTCGCCGCGGCAGCGGTACGCACCCGCAGCCCGCGTTCGCCCGCGATGTCGTGGGCGAGCGGGGTCAGCCGCTCGCCCGGTGCGAGGACCAGCTCCGTGGCCCCGTCCTGCACCGACCGCAGCACCTGCTCCGCTGTGACGACGCGTGGGCTCATCGCGCCGCCGGCACAGGTCGGTGCGCGGCGGCACGCGTCGGCTGGGACACGGGCACGGTCGCAGGTCAGGATCCGGCGCCACCGTGCTCGGGCAGGATGAACTCGACGTCGCCGTGCGGGCGCGGGATCACGTGCACGCTGACGAGGTCGCCGACGCGCTGTGCGGCGGCGGCTCCCGCGTCGGTCGCTGCCTTGACCGCTCCGACGTCGCCGCGCACCATCACGGTCACGTAGCCACCGCCGATCTGCTCCTTGCCGATCAACGTGACGTTGGCGGCCTTGACCATTGCGTCGGCGGCCTCGATCGCGCCGACGAGTCCACGCGTCTCGATCATGCCGAGCGCGATCATCTGGGGGTTGGGCACGGTGCTGTCCTCTCGTGGATGGGTGCCGGGGCTCGGTGGGGCTGCTGGATGGGGCTGCTCGCCGGGTGGCGGCGGCGCGGGCGGGTCGCTCCCGCCGGTGCTCGCCCGGCGGCGCCGGCGTGGTTGCGGCGTCTGGGTCATCGCCGGCCTCCCAGCTCGTCGAGGACCCGGCGCACGATCCGCTCCACCTCGTCGTCGCCGGCCGTCGGCCTGCCGTCGGGCGCCGCCGGCATACCGCCGGCACCCGGTGGCGCACCGCTGGACGGCATCGCGGTGACGCCCGGTGCCAGCGTGCTGGCGACGGCCGGCGGCTCGCGCAGCGGGTAGGCGAGGCGCTTGACGTTGAGCAGGTTGTGGACGCTGATGTTGTCGCTCACGATCGACCCGCCGACGCCGCCCGGTGCGAGCGTCATCGCCGGCATGAGCCCGGTCGTCGCGCCGATCGCGCCCAAGGTGCCCCAGGTGTTGACGAGGATCCGGAACGCCGGCTTCTCGATCCCGAAGGCGAGGATGACGTCCTCTGCGGTGGCGTGGATGACCAGGGTGTGCCCGTCGCCGCCGAACCGGAGCAGCTCGATGCAGCGGTCGCAGCCGGCCCGCCAGCCGTCCTCGACGTAGAAGCCGAGCACGGTCGTGAGCTTCTCCCCGCTGAGCGGTTCCTCCCGGCCGACCCGCTCGAGGTCGGCGACCAGGATCCGCGCGCTGGACGGGACCTGGATCCCGGCCATCTCGGCCAGCTGCTGCGGCGTCTTGCCGACTGCTTTCGCGTTCAGCCCGCCGGAGGGGGTGAACAGCGTGCGGCCGAGGGCCGCCTTCTCCTGCGGGCTCACCCAGTGCGCGCCGAGCGCCTGCATCCGGGCACGCAGCTCGGCCGCGACGGGCCGGTCGACGACCACCGACTGCTCGGTCGCGCAGATCACCGAGCAGTCGAACGCCTTGCTGTTCACCAGCGCGTACGCCGCAGCCGCCACGTCCGCGCTGCGGTCGACGTACGCCGGTGCGTTTCCCGGCCCGACACCGATCGCCGGCTTGCCGGTGCTGTGGGCGGCCCGCACCATGGGGGTGCCGCCGGTCGCGAGGATCAGCGAGGTGGCGTAGTGGCGCATCAGCTCCTGCGTCCCGGGAAGCGACACCTGCTGCATGCAACCGACGAGCCCGGGCGGCATCCCGGCGCGTTCGCCGGCCTCGATCATCAGCCGTACCGCCTCGTACGTGCTCTGCGTCGCCGACGGGTGCGGCGCGATGACGATCCCGTTGCGCGCCTTGACCGAGATCAGCACCTTGTAGACGGCGGTGGAGTTCGGGTTCGTCGAGGGGGTCAGCCCGACCACGACGCCGACCGGCCAGCCGATGTCGACGGTGCGGGCGACCTCGTCGCGACGCAGCACTCCCACGGTGGGGATGTCGCGGATCGACTCCCACACGGTCCGCGAGGAGAACTCGACCTTGAGCTGCTTGTGCGCGGCGACGCCGTAGCCGGTCTCGTCGTGGGCGAGCTGGCCGAGCCGCTTCGCGTCGCGGTACACCGCCTCGGCCATCGCGGCGCACACCTTGTCGACCTCCTGCTGGGAGGCGTGGGCGAACTCGCGTTGCGCCTGGCGGCAGCGGACCGCCAGGTCACGGGCCTCCTGCACCGAGCGCAGGTCCGCGTCGATGTCCGACGTCACGGGGCTCAGACCTCCCTCGGTACGGCGGCGACCTCGAGGACCGCCTCACGGAACGCGTCGCAGGCCGCCGCCACGGCGCTCTGGTCACCGGCCAGGTAGCCACCGGAGAAGTTCGTCTCCGATGGCGGCGCGAACCACTCCCGCAGCTCGACGGCGGCCGACTTCAGCGCCCGGTCGAGGGCGTACGTCGCCTCGAGCGGCGGAGCGATCAGGTACGCCAGCGGCGTCCCGACAGGGACGCCTGCGGCGGCGGACAGGTAGCTGCCGGTCTGCGACACCGGGTGGGCGAAGAACGCCAGGGAGTCGTCGGCGTTCGCCGACTCGAACCAGGCGCCGTGCTCGGCGTGGTCGGCGCACGCCTCGAGGCCGGCGCGGGCCTCCGCCGGGTCGGGTGCGGCGAGCACGCCGATGATCTCGCCGGACAGCGGTCCGGAGGCGTGCGCGGAGCCGGCGTAGAAGCTGTGCGCGTACACGACCTCGACGTCGGCCTTCTTGGTCGCCTCGTCGAGCGCGACGTACAGCACGTCGTCGATGTCGCAGGTGACCAGTGCCAGGCTGCGCTGGTCGTCGCGCAGCGCGAAGCGCTCGGCGAAGGTCCGGTCGACGACCGGGATCAGCCGGGTCGCCAGCACCGTCGCACGTACCGGGTCGCGGGCCGCCATCAGCGTTCCCCGCTCTGGGCCAGCCGCAGCTCGACCCCGCTCGCGCGGTTCGCGAGGACACCGCGCAGGTGCTCCACGACGTACGCCCCGGCCTCGAGCGGGTTGGTGCCGCCGTTCTCGGTGATCATGCAGACCACGTCGCGCTGGGCGTCGGTCTTGCCCGGACCGGGCTGCCACCCGGAGTACACGCTGAGCGCGTCGGCGACCCCGAGACCCGGGCGCTCGCCGATCAGCAGCGCCACCACGTCCGCGCCGATGATGGTGTTGAGGTCGTTCATGACGCCGACCCGGCAGTAGCGGACGAAGAACGGGGTGCCCATGCTGATGCCCGCGGCGCGCAGTCCGTCGGTGATGACGGGGTAGATCTTGGCGAGGTTGTTCTCGACGGCGGCGGCCGACAGCCCGTCACCCACGACGAGCTGCACCTGCGGGGACTTCACGCACCGCTCGGCGACCAGGGCCCGACCCTCGTCGGAGAGCTGACGGCCCAGATCCGGGCGCAGCAGGAACTCGCCCTCGTCCGAGACCCGGGTCTGCACCGCGAACATGTCGAACTGCTCGAGCAGCGCGTTCGGGACCTCGCCGAAGATCGCGTCCTGGGTCACCGCGTGATCGGCCTGGAACAGCAGCAGTTCGCGCGTGCGGGGGCGCGGTCCGGCCCGGCCCACCCCGATCCGGGCGGTGGTGGAGGCCATCAGGTTCTCCAGGCCGACCGCGCTGACCGGGTCCCGCACCCCGGGTACGCGGCGCGCACCGGCGACCGTCGGGTCGGGCACGTCGATGTCGGGTTGTGCACCCCCGACCGCGCCGGGCCGCTGCGGTTCCCGCCGCGGCGGCGCGGGCGGTGAGGACGCGGCTGCCGAGGGCGCGGGTGCCGAGGGCGCGGGTGCCGCGGCCGGTGAGGCGGTCACCGGCCGCGACGGGGGAGCGGGCGCCCCCGATTGCGCGGCCAGTTCGGCGAGGACCGCGCGTACCACGCGCCGGACCTCGGCGGCCGATACGTCTGCCATGTCGATCCCCCTACCGCGCCAGGAAGAACGAAGGGTCACCGGCGCGTGCTGTGAGACGGCCGTCCTGCCACAGCCCGATCCGCTCCAGCCAGGCCTCGAACTCGGGCAACGGGCGCAGCCCGAGGAGCTGGCGCAGGCTCGGGGCGTCGTGATAGCTCGTGGTCTGGTAGCTGAGCATCGAGTCGTCGCCCATCGGCACGCCCATCACGAAGTTCACTCCAGCGGCCGCGAGCAGCACCGCGAGGTTCTCGTTCTCGTTCTGCGTCGCGCGCGCGTGGTTGGTGTAGCAGACGTCCACGCCCATCGAGATCCCGGTGAGCTTGCCCATGAAATGGTCCTCGAGCCCGGCGCGGGTGATCTGGACCGCGTCGTAGAGGTACTCCGGCCCGATGAACCCGACGACGGTGTTGACCTGGAACGGGTCGTAGCGCTTGGCCAGCCCGTAGCAGCGCGCCTCCATCGTGACCTGGTCGGCGCCGTGGTGGGCGTCGGCGGACAGCTCCGAGCCTTGCCCGGTCTCGAAGTACATCCGGTTGGGCCCGGTCGCGACCCCGTACCGCTGCGCGAGCGCGTGCGCCTCGTCGAGCATGCCGACGGAGATCCCGAACGACTCGTTGCCGAGCTCGGATCCCGAGATGCTCTGGAACACCAGCCCGACCGGGGCGCCCTTCGTCATCGCCTCCATCTGCGTCGAGACGTGCGAGAGCACGCAGTTCTGCGTGGGGATCTCCCAGCGGTTGATGACCTCGTAGGTCATCTCGAGCAGCCGCGCGACGCTGCCGAGGGAGTCGTCGGACGGGTTGATGCCGATGACGCTGTCGCCCGAGCCGTAGCTCAGGCCCTCGTAGATGCTCGCGCGGATGCCCTCGACCGAGTCGGTCGGGTGGTTCGGCTGGCAGCGCGAGCCGATCGTGCCCCGCAGCCCGATGGTGTTGTTGCAGTGCTTGACCACCCGGCACTTGGCGGCCCCGACCATCAGGTCCAGGTTCGACATCAGCTTCGTCACGGCGGCGACCATCTCCGCGGTCAGCCCGCCCGAGGTACGGCGGATCATCTCGTCGCTCGTCTCGTTGGACAGGATGAACTCGCGCAGCTCCCCGACGGTCATGCCCTTGATCTCGGCGTAGACGCTCTCGTTGACGGCGTCGTCGATGACGCGGGTGACCTCGTCCTGCTCGTAAGGCACCGCGGGGTTGGCGCGCAGCGTCTCCAGCGTCACCTCGCCCAGTACGTGTTTGGCCGCCATGCGCTCGGCGGCGGACTCGGCAGCGACGCCGGCGAGGTGGTCGCCCGAGCGTTCCTCGTTGGCCTTGGCGAGCACCTCCTTGATGCTCGCGAACTCGTAGCGGTGCCCGAACAGGGTGGCGGCGAGCTTCACACCGTCCACCCCCCGCGGCGGGAGGGCGGTACGGGTGAAGCGCACGCAGCGGTGGGATCAGCCATAGAACACCAACGTCTTGATCGACAGCGGGACGGCGCGGCCGTCGAGCATCGGCAGGCCGATGTCGATGTAGTCGCCCTCGCCGAGGCCCACCTGGTCGATGACCAGCAACGGCAGGCCCGGACGGCTCGCCTGGATGGTCTGACCGAGCACCTGCGCGTAGTCCCGGGTCATCACCAGCACCAGCGGCCGCGAGGGATCCCCGGCATCGTGGTGGGCGACGATCTCGGCGGCCACGCCGGAGAGCGCGTCGTACCCGAGCTCGCCCGGCAGGTCCACGACGATCGCGGCCGGGGCGTCCTCCTCGAGGTCCCAGCGCCGTCGCGCCTCGTGCACCGCGTCGCCGAACGAGCGTCCGCCGCCGCGCCCCGGCATCTCCGGGCGCAGCACCGGCAGGCTGCGCAGCGGCAGCAGCTCCCGGTCCGCCCAGATCGTCGAGCCGCTGAGGGTGACCGTCTGGCTCGCCGCCCCGAGGACCGTGGCGCGCAACGTCTCGGGCGGGCGCCGGACGGGCAGCGCGCGGAGCCGCTCGTTGCGGTGCAGCGCGTCCGCGAGCAGCGGGCCCACGTCGCCGTACCGGGTCACCTGGGCGAGGTCGTCCACCGGCTGCGCGTCGTAGTAGCAGGAGCCGACCCCGCCGGTCAGGAACACGCTCGTCGAGGTGTCCGCCCCCTGCAGCGGCGGCGTCAGCTGCAGCGCCGCGGGTGTCACCGGCTTGCCGGTCACCAGGTCCACGACCAGCTCCGCCATCGCGTCGCAGAACCGGCGCAGGTCGCTCAGCGAGGCGACCGCGCCTTCCTGCAGCGGGACTCCGAGGGCGTCGGCGAGCTGGCGGCCCGGCGGCGGCAGATGCAGTACCCGGCCATCGGGTGCCAGCTCGACCTGGTGCCCGCCGACGGCCAGCCCGGACGAGCACAGGTGCCGGCCGAGCTTGAAGACCGCGGCGTTGGAGGTCCCGCCACCGATGTCGACGGTCGTCACCTGCTCGTACCTGTCGGCGGACCAGCGCGCCGCTCCCGAGCCGCGCCCGGCGATCTGCGCTTCCGCGTTCGGACCCGCGATCGTGACGACGAAGTCTCCGGCCTGTTCGGAGAGTGCGGCGAGGATCGCGTCGGCGTTGCGGGTACGCGCCGTCTCCCCGGTGATGATCACCGCGCCGGTCTCGATCTCGTCGGGCGACACCCCGGCGTTCCGGTACTCCGCCCGTACCAGCTCGGCGAGCGCCTGCGCGTCGACGGTGTCGGGCGCGGTGAGCGGGGTGCGGTGCGCTTCGCTCGCGTACCGGACCGCCTTCTCGTCGACCTGGATCCGCGGCACCTGCCCCGGTCGCGCCACGTCGTGCAGCAGCAGCTGCGAGAACACCACCTGGGTCGTCGTGGTGCCCACGTCGATACCGACGCTGAGGATGGTCCGTGGCGAGATGGGCACCGTCGGTTCAGTCCTTGCGGAAGACGTCGGACCCGTCGATGTCCATCGAGTCGAGGACCCCGACGACGAGCGCGTCGATCGGCTTCTCACGGCTCTTCTCACCCAGCCGGGCGGCGCTGCCCGTCGCCACGAGCACGACCTCGCCGGTGCCCGCACCCGCCCCGTCGACCGCCACGAACACCGGTCCGGTCGGTTCCCCAGTCGCGTCGGCCTCGCGTACCAGCAGCAGCTTGTGCCCGACCAGGCTCGGGTCCTTCGCGGTCGACACCGCCGATCCCATCACGCGGGCGATCAGCATCCGGACCTCCGGGAAAGGGTGCGAGGTGTCGTCACGATACGGCGCAGCGGCCCGTCCGTGTGGCGGTTTCGCAGGTCCGTCTGCGGTTCGCCGCGCGATCGCCGCGGAGCGGTGAGGAAAACGGGTGCCGGGAACTTCCCGCGTACGGCGCCTGCGCCGGTGATCGGCGTCTACCGTTGCGCCAGCGCACGCCTGGCGGAGGGAGCCGCTCGTGGAAGAGGGCCGGACGGGCAGCGAGCTGCCGACGCGGGCTCGGGTCGTCGTCATCGGCGGCGGCGTCGGTGGGGCGAGCGTCGCGTACCACCTGGCGCGCGCCGGCGAGACCGACGTCGTGCTCGTGGACCGTGCCGAGCTGACGAGTGGCTCGACCTTCCACTCGGCGGGCCTGGTGGGCCAGTTGCGCGCCGACCCGACGCTCACCGCGATGAACCGTTACTCGGTCGAGCTCTACCGCGAGCTGCAGGCCGGCGAGAACCCGCCGGGCTGGGTGGAGTGCGGCAGCCTGCGCCTCGCGTCGTCGCAGCCGCGGTGGGAGGAGATCGCCCGCCAGGCCGGTTGGGCGGCCGCCTCCGGGCTCGAGCTGCATCAGCTCGGACCGGCCGAAGCCGCAGAGCTGTTCCCGTTGATGAGCACGCAGGGAGTGGTGGGCGCGGCGCTGCTGCCGACCGACGGGCAGGTGGACCCGGCCGGGCTCTGCTATGCGCTCGCCGCCGGGGCACGTGCCGCGGGCGTGCGGATCCACCCCCACACCCGGGTGCTGGCCATCGACACCTGCGGCGACGGGGCGGCGCGCCGGGTGACCCGGGTGCGCACCGACCGCGGTGAGGTCGAGTGCGAGATCGTCGTGGACTGCGGCGGGATCTACGCGGCGCAGATCGCGCGCCTGGTGGGCGTGCGCGTACCGGTCGTGCCGATGTCGCACCAGTACGTCGTCACGGAGGCCGTGCCCGGCGGACACGGCGGCCGGCTCCCGTCGCTGCGCGACCCCGACCTGCTCGTCTACTTCCGCCAGGAGGTCGACGGCCTGGTCATGGGCGGGTACGAGCGCAACTCCGCGGCATGGACGGCGAGCACCTCGTCGTACGACGCCGTGCCCGAGGACTTCAACGGCCGGCTGCTGCCCGAGGACTGGGACCGCTTCGAGGAGATCGCGCAGAACGCCCGCGTACGTGTTCCGGTGGTGGGGGATCTCGGCATCCGCAGGTTCGTCAACGGACCCGAGGCCTTCACCCCGGACAACGAGTTCTGCCTGGGACCGACCGAGGTCGCCGGGTTCTTCGTCGCCGCGGGCTTCTGCGCCCACGGCATCGCCGGCGCCGGCGGGATCGGCAAGGTGATGGCCGAGTGGGTGCTGACCGGCGCACCCGGCATGGACCTGTGGCACATGGACGTGCGCCGGTTCGGTCCCGCGTACCGTTCGCCGTCGTACACGATGGCGCGCACCGTCGAGAACTACGAGACGTACTACGACATCCGCTATCCCGGCCACGAGCGGACGGCGGGCCGGCCGTTGCGGCTCTCGGCGGCGTACCCCTGGCACCGCGAGCACGGAGCGGTGTTCGGCGAGAAGGCCGGTTGGGAACGCGTCGACTACTACGCGCAGAACGACGATCCCGCCCTCGACGACCTGGCGCCGGCCGGGTGGGCGGCGCGCGGCTGGTCGACCGCGATCGTCGCGGAGGCGCGCGCGACGCGCGAGGCGGTCGTGCTGTACGACGAGTCCAGCTTCGCCAAGCTCGAGGTCAGCGGGACCGACGCCGCACGGTTCCTGGACTGGGCGTGCGACAACGCGGTGGCGCGCGGCGTCGGGACTGTGACGTACACCCAGGCGCTCAACGAGCGCGGCGGCATCGAGTGCGACTTCACCGTGACCCGCCTGGAGCCGGACCTGTTCCTCGTCGTGACCGGCACCGCGTTCGGGGGACACGACGCGGCCTGGCTGCGCACGCTCGCGCGGGACGGCGGCTGGCAGGTCCGCATCGCCGACGTGACCGGCGGGTGGTCGTGCTTCGGCATCTGGGGACCACGGACCCGCGAGGTGCTGGGTCCGCTCACCCCGCAGGACCTGTCCAACGCGGCGTTCCCGTTCATGACGATGCGCGAGACCAGCATCGGCGACGTACCCGTACGCATGGTCCGGATCACGTTCGTCGGCGAGCTCGGGTGGGAGCTGTACTGCCCGACGGAGTACGGCGCCACCCTCTGGCGCACCGTGTGGGACGCGGGGCAGGACCACGGGCTGCTGGCCGGTGGGTACCGGGCCATCGACGCGCTGCGGTTGGAGAAGGGCTACCGGGTCTGGGCCGCCGACGTCGACCCCGGCCGCACTCCCTGGGAGGCGGGGCTGGACTTCTGCGTCAAGCTCGACAAGCCCGGCGGGTTCCTCGGCCGGCAGGCGCTGCTCGCGCAGCGTGATGCCCCCGCGGATCTGCAGCGGTTGTGCGCGCTGGTGCTCGACGACGCGCGTACCGTGCCGCTGGGCAACGAGCCGGTACTGGACGGCGCGCGGCCGGTCGGGCGCATCACGTCCGGCGGGCAGGGCGGCAGCACCGGGCTGAGCATCGGATACGCCTACCTGCCGGCCGCGCTCAGCGAGGTCGGCACGCGCCTCGAGGTCGGCTCCTTCGGGACCTGGGTCGGCGCGACCGTCACCGCGGTGCCGCTCCTCGACCCGCGCAACGAGCGCGTACGCGCCGACGGTCGTTAGAATCCTGAGCCGCTACAGGCGGTGCCGCTCGTCCGACGCAGGCGGGGTGACTTGCCCGGTCTTTCGAACCGGGCAAGCCACCCCGCCTGCCAGAGTCAGACCGTCGAGTCGGGATCCAGTTCCCCGCGCTGAATGGCGTCGAGCGGGTCGATGTTCGACTTCGGTCCGGTGAACCAGTTCTTCACCGAGGCGTGCCAGAAGATCCACAGCACGATCAGCGCCCCGACCGTCAGCACGGGTGCGTAGTTCACGAACTTCAGCTCGAAGTCCGGGTTGCCGGGCCAGCCGGCGGGGGTCGTCGGCAGGATGAAGTAGATCGAGATGATGACGATCTCGATCACGGCGACCGGCGCCATCCACTTCCACTTGTTGCCCAGGTTCCAAGGACCCTGCTGGAAGCGTTCACCGATCCGCCAGCGCAGGAAGATCGGCACCGCGAACGCCAGGTAGAGGCCGATGA
Organism: Candidatus Nanopelagicales bacterium; assembly: GCA_017848795.1. Taxonomy (GTDB): domain Bacteria; phylum Actinomycetota; class Actinomycetes; order S36-B12; family CAIYMF01; genus JAFIHG01. Next base: position 15,825 of record JAFIHG010000004.1, read on the forward strand.
CGGCCACCGACACGACTGCGTAGAAGGCGGTCGGGACGATGATCGGCTCGTCCTCGGTCCCGATGTTGACCTGGACCAGCGCCGGCAGCGTGATGATCATCGCGATGACGGCCGAGACGATGACGGCGTTCGCCGGCACCTTGGTCGCGGTCAGCTTGGACCACAACCGGGACCCGGGCACCGCGCCGTCGCGGCTGAAGGCGAACATCATCCGCGAGGTGCTGGTCAGGCAGGCCATCGAGCAGAAGAACTGGCCGGCCGCGGCGATCGCCAGCACGATCGTCGCCCAGCCGGAGGTCAATGCCTGATTGAAGATGACAGCGACCCCGCCGCCGCCCTCCGTGACGGCGTCCGGGTCCTGCACCGCGAACAGGAACGACAGCAGCACGATCCAGCCGCCGATCGCCGAGTAGAAGATCGACTGCCAGAGCCCGCGCGCCGCCCCGGTCGAGGCGCCTGCGGTCTCCTCCGACAGGTGCGCGGACGCGTCGAACCCGGTGATCGTGTACTGCGTGAGCAGGAAGCCCAGCGGCAGCACGTAGAACCAGAACAGCAGCCCGTTGGTCTCACCGCCGGCCAGGCCGCCGCTGTTGTTCACGCGCATGGTGAAGACGTCGGCGACGCTCATGTGCGACTTCGGCAGGATGATCAGGATCAGCACGACGATCGCGGCACCGATGACGTGCCACCACACCGAGACGTTGTTGAGCACCGCCATCAGGTGGCTGGAGAAGATGTTGAGCAGGCTCACCAGCACGAGCACGATGATGAAGATCACGAACACCCGGGCGAGCGAGTACGACTCGGCGTACGACTGCACGTAGTTGGAGATCGTGAGGTCGATGAACGTGGCGCAGCCGTAGGCGACGGACGCGGAGACCGCGATCAGCCCGATCAGGTTCAGCCAGCCGGTGTAGTAGCCCGCCTTGGCCCCGCCGAGCTTGGCGGCCCACCAGTAGATGCCGCCGGAGGTCGGGAACGCGGAGACCAGCTCGGACATGGTGAAGCCGATGATCAGGATGAAGGCCGAGATGACCGGCCAACCGATCGAGATCGCGATCGGTCCGCCGTTGTTCCACGCCTGGCCGAACGTGGTGAAGACACCGGCCAGGATCGAGATGATCGAGAAGGAGATGGCGAAGTTGGAGAATCCGGACCAGGAGCGGTGCAGCTCCTGCTTGTAGCCCAGCTCGGCGAGGCGTTGCTCGTCCGCGCTGAGGGGATGGGTGTCGCTCACTGCAGTCCTCTCTTCTGGGATGGCTCGGGATGACCGGTCCGCACCGCCCGGGCGAAGGGAGCGCCTCGCGCGGTGTCGTCGTCAGCTGGGGGCAGCGCGTACCTCCCGCAGGAATCGGGCGAAGTCCGGGCCTTCGAACTCGGTGACGGCACGGTCGTACTTCTCCATGCCCCAGGACCAGAAGTCGAAGTCGATGGTGCTCGAGCCGTCCTGGATCGAGGCCCAGAGCGTCCAGCCGTACTTGCTCATCAGCGCCCACAGCCAGGCGCGGGCCGTGAGGTGGGGCGCCGGCCCGCCGTGGTACTCGCGAACGAGGTCGGCGAGCATCGGCAGCGGCAGCGCGGACTCGCTCCACAGGTTGCCGAGCTCGAAGTACGGGTCGTTGTTGCCCGAGTACTCGTAGTCGATCAGCCAGAGCTGGTGGCCGTCGTCGACGATGTTGCCGGCGAGCAGGTCGTTGTTGCAGGGCACCGTCGGCAGCGGGTACGCGCCGATCGCCGCTTCGATCTCCGCGGCGCGCGCGGCGTACTCCTCGTATCCCGCGGGCAGCCGGAATCCCCGCTCGCGGACGACCGCGAGATAGCGGCGCTGCAGCGCGAACATGTCGAAATCGCCCTGGAACCGCGGGCCGGCGTGCAGCCGGCGGCAGGCGCCGGCGAGCCGCGGGAGGTTTGCGGGGTCGCGCACATCCTCGGCGGTGAACGTGCGGCCTTCGATGAACCCGACGACGAGGATGCCGGCCTCCGGGACGAAGTCGATCACCGGTGCGCCGACCCCGGCCTGCGCGGCGGCGACGGAGTTGTGGTGCTCGGCCTGCCGGTCGATGGCGAGCAGGGCGCTGTCGGGCTCCGAGAGCCGCGCGACGTACTCGCCCTGCGGCGTCGTGACGCGGTAGTTGCGGTTGGTGATGCCGCCGGGCAGCGGCACCACCGCGACCCGGTCGCGGAGCGCGGCCACCCGGTCGAGCCGAGCCGCCACCGCGGGCTCGACCGACCGGTCACGGGTCGAGGGCTGGTTCGTGGTGGCCTCCTTGGTCAGGTAGCGCCGGAGCGTAGACCTCAGGAGGGCCGCGGGTGTGACATTCGTCCTATCTGACCCGCGGCGTGTTCGGGAGGCGGTCGGCGGGGACGCGGGTGCCCGCTCGGAACATCGGCCGTGGTGGGAGCGTTGACCCGACGTCCAGCGCGCGTCGCCTGGTCCGCTCGAGCCCGAGGAGTACAGCCGTGTCGTTGCCGCCGCTCGTAGAGCCCGCTGCCGAGCTGACCGTGGAGGAGGTACGCCGCTACAGCCGGCACCTGATCATCCCGGAGGTCGGGATGACCGGTCAGAAGCGCCTCAAGAACGCGAAGATCCTCGTCGTCGGAGCCGGTGGGCTGGGCTCGCCGGCGCTGCTCTACCTCGCCGCCGCCGGTGTGGGCACCCTCGGCATCATCGACTTCGACGTGGTCGACGAGTCCAACCTGCAGCGCCAGGTCATCCACGGGCAGAGCGACATCGGGCGCAGCAAGGCCGAGTCGGCGCGCGACTCCGTACGGGAGATCAACCCGCTCGTGGAGGTCGTGCTGCACGACACCCGGCTGGACAACGACAACGTGCTGGACATCTTCTCCGGCTACGACCTGATCCTCGACGGTACCGACAACTTCGCGACCCGTTACATGGTCAACGACGCCGCGGTGCTGCTCGGCAAGCCGTACGTGTGGGGCTCGATCTACCGGTTCGAGGGACAGGTCTCGGTGTTCTGGGACCAGTACGGGCCCAACTACCGCGACCTGTACCCGGAACCGCCGCCTCCCGGCATGGTGCCCTCGTGCGCCGAGGGCGGGGTGCTCGGCGTCCTCTGCGCGTCGGTCGGATCGATCATGGTCACCGAGGCGATCAAACTCGTCACGGGCATCGGCGAGCCGCTGGTCGGCCGGCTGATGATCTACGACGCCCTCGAGATGACCTACCGCCAGGTGAAGGTGCGCAAGGACCCGAACGCCGCTCCCATCGAGAAGCTCATCGACTACGACGCGTTCTGCGGGGTGATCTCGGAGGCGGCTGCCGAGGCGGCGGTCGACTCGACGATCTCCGTACGCACGCTTGCCGACATGCTCGCGGCGCGCGAGCGGGGCGAGACGGACTTCCTGCTGGTGGACGTACGGGAACCGAACGAGTACGAGATCGTGAACGTCCCGGGGTCGGTGCTCGTCCCGAAGAACGACTTCATCATGGGGCGCGCGCTGCAGGACCTGCCGCAGGACAAGCCGACGGTGTTCTACTGCAAGTCGGGGCAGCGCTCGGCGGAGGTGCTCGCGCTCGCCAAGGGCGCCGGGTTCTCCGACGCGGTCCACGTCGGCGGCGGGGTCGTCGCCTGGGTCGACCAGATCGAGCCCGAGAAGCCGTCCTACTGACCGGTCGCCTTCGCGCGGCCGCTGCGAGGTACGGCAGCACGGCGGGAGGCGCGGTACAGGTCGCCGACCGTCGGTTCCCTGCCGAGGGACCGGCCCAGGTCGGCGGCCTGGGCGAGCAGCACAGATGCGGTCGTGAGCGCGTCGCCGAGCGCGTGGTGCGGGGTGTGGACCGGCAGCCCGCGCCGCCGCGCCAGCAGTTCCAACGACGGCTCGCTGCTCCCGGCCGGGGGCACCCAGCCCAGCGCGCGGGCGAGGCCGGCCGTGTCGAGGACGATCCGCGCCGTACGCCGTCCGCACGGCGCGAGCACCCGGTCGAGGAAGGCGCGCTCGATCCACGCGGCGTGCGCGACAAGGACCCGTCCGGGCAGCAGGGCGAGCAGGTCGTCGGCGAGCGTGTCGACCGGAGTCGCGGCGGCGAGGTCCGCGGTGCGCAGCGCGTGCACGGCGGCCGCTCCCGGCGGCACCGGCCGCTCCGGCCGCACCAGGCGGTACACGCTGCGGCCCACCAGGATCCGCCCGCGCTCGACCGGCACGAGCCCGACCGACACGATGCTGTCCGTCGCGAGGTCCAGGCCCGTGGTCTCCAGGTCGACGACGAGACATCCCACATCACGCCAGGGCGCGGTGAGGACGCTGCGGCCCGCTCCGCACCGCCGCCGCGGCATCACGGCGCCGCGCTGTCGCGGGCGCCGCGCCAGCGCGTGCGCCACTCCCGCTCGATGCTCGACTGCACCGCGGCCACGGCGCGGAACGACTCGCGCAGGTAACGACGACGCAGCGGGTCGAGCTCGTGCGGATCGAGGAAGTGCGTGACCTCGTCACCGCTCTCGAGCTGCTCGACCTCCCGGCCGAGCAGCAGCGCGAAGACGTGCTCGAACGCCCCCGTCAGGGTGTCCGCCTCGTCCGCGGTGAGCAGGCCGCGGTCCCGCCCCCGCTGCAACCGCTCCGGGGTCGTCGCGGCCGGATCCCCCAGTGCGACGGCCACGAAACGCCCGAGCGAGACGACCGGCAGCAGCCCGCCGCGCTTGAGGTCGAGCGCTCCGCGGTGCTCCCCGGAGCTCTCCACGACGAACCCGCGTACGAACCCGGTCGGGGGCCGGTGGGCCAGTGCCAGCCGGACCATCCCGTCGAGCAGGTCGAGGTGGCGTACGCCGGCGAGCACCGACTCCTGCACCAGGCGGCCGACCGGGCGACCGGTGACCGGGCGGCTGTCGGCGACGATCGAGGTGAGCAGCAGCGCCCCTGCCACCGTCGGGTCGGTCGTCCAGCGCCGCGCCGCGTGCTGCCACTGCGAGAGTGACTTGCTGAACAGCGGGTTCGTCGCGTTCGCGCCGTCCGGGCAGCGCCGCAGACCGCACCGCTCCATCCCGGCGAGGACCTGCTCGGCCTCGGCCCGCAGCCGCTCCGCCGGGTCCGGCGCCACAGCCGGGTCCGCCGGGTCGGCCCAGGCGAGGGCGGTGTCCAGGTCGGAGAGCGGCAGCACCTCGCGCCGAGCGGAGGATCCCAGCACCAGCAGGGAGGTCGGCGGGTCGCTGCCCTGCAGCGCGCCGGTCAGCGCGACGAGCCGGCGCAGCAGCGCCTCGCGCACGGCAGCGAGCAGCGCCGCGACCTGGGTCGCGGGAACCCCGCCGCGGTGCAGCTGCACCGCCGTCGCCGGGATCAGCCGCGCGGCGGCCTGCAGCTCGGACGGGTCGGCGGCGTCCTCGATCGCCTTGCGCACCAGCAGCGGTTCCCGCACTTCCGCCGAGGTGAGGTCGACCGACCGGATCACGCCGACCGGGCGGCCGGCGGGCGACGTCACGACGAGGTGGTGCACGCCGCGGTCGACGAGGTGGACGAGGGCCGACGCGACGGTGGTGCCCTGCTCGACGGTGACCGCGGGGAAGCTGGCGACCTCCCGGACCGGCCGGCCCGGCGGGACTGCGCGGGCCAGCGCGCTGCGAAAGTCGCTGTCGGTCACGATCCCGAGCTGCTCCCCGTGGCGTACCAGCGCACACGACTGGCGGGCGTCGGTCACCGCAGCGGCGACCGCGGCGAGCGGCTCGTCCGCGTCGCACCACACCGGCGGGCGTACGTGGACGTCGACGGCGCGGCTGGAACCGGGACCCGCGGCCACTCCCAGCAGGGGCAGCGCGTGCGCCTCCGGTCCGAAGCGCAGCGCCGCCGGTCGTACGAGCACCCGGCGCGGGTCGGGCAACCGGTAGAGCAGCGTGTCCTCGCGGGCCCGGACATCGAACCGGGGCGGCAGGCCGGACAGCAGCGAGACGTGGCCGAACGTGTCGCCCGTGCCCAGCTCGTCGAGCACGTGGCCGTGGTCGACGACCTCGACGGCGCCGGTGCGTACGACGAGCAGCTCCTGCAGTGGCGGACCGCCGGCGTCGACGACGGTGGAGCCGGCGGTGACGTACTCGACCTCGACGCTGCGGGCGAGGCGTTCGAGGTCCTCGGCGTCGAGCGCGTCGTACGGCGGCTGGCTGCCGAGGAAGTCGACGAACTCCTTCACCTGCGCGAACCTAGAGCGCGCCGACCCGTTGCAGCCAGTGGAAGCTGAGATAGCCGGGGATCGTCGGCAGGTAGAACGTGAGCGCCCGGAACAGGAACGTCGCGGACAGCGCCACCGCCGGCTCGACGCCGGCGGCGGTCAGGCCCGCGATGTAGACGGCCTCCACCGCGCCGATGCCGCCGGGGGTGGGCGCCGCCTGGCCGATGGTCGAGCCGGCGAGGTAGACGATGGCGATGCCGGCGAGGTTGCCGCCGCCGTCGAACGCCGCGACACAGGTGATCATGCAGGCGCAGAAGGCCGCGTTGAGCAACAGGATTCCGCCGATCCCCTCGGCGATCTTCCACGGTCGCTGGGCGATGGTGAGCAGTCGCGGCCCGACCTGCCGCAGCACCGGTCGCACCCGCTCGGTCACCAGGCGGCGTACCGGACCGAAGGCGAAGGCGACGCCGGCCAGCACGACCAGTACGCCGACCGCGACGAACGCCCAGACCGGCGGCTCGAAGTCGAAGTGCTGGGTCTGTCCGGCCGCGATGCCGAACCCCAGCAGCAGCAGGATGTGCAGCGCGAACGCGAACACCTGCGAGACGCCGATGGACGCCGACGCCAGTGCGGGGTGCAGCCCGGAGCGCTGCAGGTAGCGCAGGTTCACCGCGACCGTGCCCACCGTCGGTGGGGACACGAGCGTCGCGAACCCGGCGGCGAGCTGCGCGGCGAAGGTGCGCACGTGCGAGAGCCGTTCCGGGACGAACCCGGACAGCGACAGCGCCGCGCCGATGAAGGACAGCACCGACAGCACCGCGGCGAGCAGCACCCACGCCCAGTTCGCCGACGAGAACAGCGTGACGAGGTTGTACGAGGCGAGCTGGCCGATCAGGACGTACGCGGCGAACGTGCCGAGGACCAGCGTGATGATGGTGCGCGCCTTGATGCGCCGCAGGTCGAGCTGCTCGGGGACCGTGCCGTCCGCCTGGATGCTCGCCAGTCCCTCGCGCAGCTCGCCCAGCAGCTTGCGGTGCCCGCGCACGGCGCGGCGGGTCCGGCCGGACATCGCCACCGGCTGCATCGCGGGCAGCGCGCGCGAGAGACGTTCGGTGCCGAGCACCCGCCGGCCGGCGGCGAGCGTACGGTCGGCGCCGGCGAGCAGCGCCAAGGTGCACAGCAGTTCGGCGAGGTCGATGCGCTGCTGCACGTCGGTCGCAGCGATCACCCCGTTGTCGATGCCGATGAGCCAGACCCTCCCGTCCTCGTCGCGCAGCAGCTCGTCGGCCGAGAGCGACCGGTGAGCGATCCGGTCGGACTGCAGCTCGCGCAACGCCCGGAACGCGCCCTGCAGGTCGCTGTCGGTGATCCCGTCCGGACCGATCTGCTCGAACGTCCGGCCGGGCACGTGGTCGTAGGCGAGCAGCGCCGAGTCCGACCCGACCGCGGAGACCAGCCGCAGCGCAGGCGTCGGTGCGCCGCCGGCCCGCGCGGCGTACGACAGCAGGGCGGCGTGGTTGAGCGCGCCGCGCATGGAGAACTCGGGCCCACCCGTCGAGTAGTCGCGGACCCGCAGCGCCCGCCAGCCCGCCGACAGCAGCCCGGCACCCTCCCGGTCGCGGTCCATGACCTTCACCCGCAGCCGGTGACCGGAGACGGTCGTCGCCAGGTACGCCCGGCCGCGTCGGGTCTCCTTGGAGGCCTGCAGCACGGTGAGCGGCCAGCCCGCCGCGTCCATCGCCGCGGCCACCGCCCAGCCGGACGGTCGGGTCGTGGGGGTGCCGACGGCGTACCGCAGCAGCAGCCCGGCCGCCCAGCCGAACAGGAACGACAGCCCGATCGTGGCGAGCGCGGCGCTGCCCGAGAGCACCGGCGCGATGCCGATGGCCGCCAGCACGACGACCGAGAACACCCCGAGGCGGCCCTCACCGACGACCCGGGCGACGGTGACGAGCGCGGTCAGGCCGGTGACGAGCGCGTCGAGCGCGACCCGGTCGTCGCGGGAGGTCTGTCCCGTCAGCGCGACCAGCAGCTGGGTCGAGCCGTACCGCTGCACGAGCAGCGCGATGCCGAACGCGACGAGCCCGGCGAGGATCATGGCGATCAGCGCGTCGAGCAGCTGGCGGGGGCGCCGGCGCAGCAGCAGGTTGACCGCCAGGGTCACCGGCAGCACGAGCACGCCGAAGGTGGCCACGCCCGTGAGCAGCACCCGTACGAGCGTCGGCAGCTGCCCACCGGCCTTGCTGACATCGACCTGCACGCCCGAGGTGGTCGCCGACAGGAAGTAGGTCACCACCACGATCAGCGCGATCAGCGCCAGCGCGGTGAGCATGCGGACCAGGTCGAACGGGCGCCGTACCCGCCGCGGGATCACCCCGTCCTCGATGACGACGGTGCGGCCCGTCGGGGCACCGGCCGCTTCGTCGCGCCGCGTCCGGTACTCCGGTCCCCGGTCCCCGGGCGGCGGCGTGCCCGGCTGCGTGACGCGGTCTGCCGCCGCTTCCGCGGTCGTCGCTTCCTGCGACGGGTCGCCGGCAGGGAAGGCCACGGTGTCGCCGGACCGGCGGTGGATCGCGGTGTCGGCGCTCGCAGCACTGTCCGGAGTGGACGGGCTGCCGGAAGTGGCAGCATCGTCACCGGCGTCGGCGGCGTCGGCGCCCGGTTCTGCAGCTGCCGGGTTCCCCGGACGCAGGATCTGCGTCGGGTGGTCCTCCGGCAGCGGCGGCGGACCGGCGGCGTCCGGGCGCGCCGGCTCGTCGGTCATCCCGTGATCGTCCCATCCGCTGCTCGTGACCGGCGTCCTCCCCTCGCTCGGCGCGCCGGGGGGAGAATCGCCGGGTGTCACGCACCAGACCCGCCGGCCGGCGCCCGGCCGTCGAGGGGCTGCCCACGCCGTACGCGGAGCAGGTCCTCGACCTTGTCGCGCAGATCCCGCCCGGGCGGGTCATGGCGTACGGGGACATCGCCGCGGTGCTCGGGCGCGGCGGTCCCCGGCAGGTGGGCAACGTCATGTCCCGCTGGGGCGGTGGCGTGCCCTGGCACCGGGTGGTGCGCGCCGACGGCCGCCCCGCGGAGTGCCACGAGGGGCAGGCGCTGGCGCTGTTGCGGGCGGAGGACACGCCGCTGGCGCGCCCGGACCGCATCGACATGGCCCGCGCGCGCTGGCACCCCGAGCCGTTCGACTGACCGTGCCGCGCCGCTGCTGGCGACCCCTGCTCGGACCGGGCCCCGCGCGCTGCCTATGGTCGTGCCCCATGTCCACGCATGGTGTCTGGTTGCGGTCCCTCGTCCTCACCTCGAGCGCGCTGCTGGCGGCCACCGGTCTCGCCGGCTGCGCCAGCGGCGGCGAACCGGAGTCGCAGCCGCCGCCGGCCACGTCAGTCGACGAGCCGGCGCAGTCCGCGCAGCCCGAACGCGGCGAGGCGGCCGAAGCCGAGCAGGAGGACACCGGCACGGACCGCGGCGGCGCGGCACCCGACAAGGACGCCGCGGTGAAGGCGCTCGAGTCGGCACTCGGCGCCACGGCCGCCTGGGACGGTGACGTCCTGCGCATCGAGGTGAAGGGCTCGGCCGAGACCCCGGTGGCCTACCTGCACTGCTCGACGGTCCGCGCGCTGCTGCACCCGGGGCAGAAGGGGGTCTTCGTGTACCCCGACGGTGAGGTCGACTGCGACGACGACCCGCGCCTGCAGAGCAGGTAGGCGCCCGCGTCTCCGGGCCGCCCGTGCGGCGGGTCTCCGGGCCGCGAGTGCGGCGGCCGGGAGGTGTCGGAGGCGGGTGATGGGATCGGCACCGTGACGAGCACCCCCGCCGCGCCCCGGCTCGTGCTGGAGCGCACCGCCCCGCGCGCGGTCGAGCCGCCCGTCCTCGATGCGGATCAGATGCGCGTCGTCGAGCACGCCGGCGGTCCGCTGCTCGTGCTCGCCGGGCCGGGCACCGGCAAGACCACCACGCTGGTCGAGGCGATGGCCGCCCGCCTCAGCGGCCCGCAGGCGCTGCGCCCGGACCAGGTCCTCGGTCTCACGTTCGGGCGCAAGGCGGCCCAGGACTGGCGCGAGCGGGTCACCGCCCGGCTCGGCGGCGGGCTGGTGCCCACGGTCACGACGTTCCACTCCTTCGCGTACGCGCTGGTGCGTCAGGCGCAGGACCCGGAGGCGTACGGCGAGCCGCTGCGGTTGCTGTCCGGGCCGGAGCAGGAGCAGCGGTTGCGCGAGCTGCTCGTCCACTCGGTCCGTGACGGGCGGGTCGACTGGCCCGGCGAGCTCGGCGCTGCGCTCGGCACCCGCGGGCTCGCGGCAGAGGTGCGCGCCGTGGTCGCGCGGGCGCGCTCGCTCGGCCTGGACCCGGCCGAGCTGGAGGACCTCGCCGGCCGCGGCGGGGACCGGGGCCCGGCCTGGCGCGCCGTCGCGCAGTTCCTCGAGGAGTACCTGCAGGTCCTCGACCTCGAGGGAGTGAGCGACTACACCGAGCTGGTCCACCGCGCCGCGCTGCTCGCGCACGACCCGGAGCGCGCCGCCGGGCTGCGGCAGACCTACCGGGTGATCCTCGTCGACGAGCTGCAGGACACCGACCCCGCGCAGCTCCGGCTGCTGCGCGGGCTCACCGGGCCCACCACCACCCTCGTCGCCGCCGGTGACCCGGACCAGGCGATCTACGGCTTCCGCGGTGCCGAGGTCGCCGGCCTGCTGGGCTTTCCCGAGGCGTTCCGCGACGCCGCGGGCGCACCGGCCCCGGTCGTCGTGCTCGGCACCACCCGCCGGTTCGGGGCGGCGGTGGCGCGCGCGGCCGGGCGCGTGCTGCGCGGCACGTCCCTCGCGCCGCTTCCCGCGGACGTGCAGCGACGCCACCGCACCCCGACGTCCGCAGCGGGGCCGCCCGGCACCGTCTGGGTGTCGACCTTCGACTCCCAGGCGACCGAGAGCGCGCACGTCGCGGACCTGCTGCGCCGCGCCCACCTCGAGCGCGGCGTCCCATGGCAGCAGATGGCCGTGGTGGTGCGCTCGGGGCGCCGCTCGGTGCCCCCGCTGCGGCGTGCGCTGCTCGCCGCCGGTGTGCCGCTCGAGGTTGCGGCCGACGAGCTGCCGCTCGCCGCCGAACCGGCGGTCGCGCCGCTGCTCGCCGTCCTGCGGGTCGCCGCCGAACCCGAGCGGCTGGACGCCCAGCTCGCGCACGACCTGCTGCTGTCCCCGCTCGCGGGGGCGGACCCCGCCGACCTGCGGCGCCACGGCCGGGCGTTGCGGCGCGCGGCCCGCGCCGCGGACCCCGGGGCGCGCGCGCTGCCGTCCGAGCAGCTGCTGCTCGCCCAGCTGCAGGACCAGCTCGCCGGCGAGGACCGCACGGAGGCCGGCCCGACGGTGCGGCGCGGGCCTGCCGTCCAGGCGGTGCGCCGGCTCGCCGCCGCGATCCGCGCCGCTCGCGACGTGATCGCCGCCCACGGCACCGTCGAGGAGGCGCTGTGGGCGGTGTGGTCCACCGCTGCCGGGCGAGGTGGCTCCGGCTGGCCGGGCCGCCTCGAGCAGGCCGCGCTGCGCGGCGGCGAGGCCGGGCGGCACGCCGACGGCGACCTGGACGCCATCGTCGCGCTGTTCGCGGCAGCGCGCCGCGACGACGACCGGTACGGCGGACGTCGCGGCGTCACCGGTTTCCTCGCCGAGCTCGCGGGCCAGCAGATCCCCGCCGACACGCTGGCGGACAAGGGCATCCGCGGCCCCGCCGTACGGCTGCTCACCGCGCATCGCGCGAAGGGTCTGGAGTGGTCGCTGGTCGTGGTGGCCGGCGTGCAGGAGGACGTCTGGCCCGACCTGCGCCGCCGCGGCACCCTGCTCGCGGCCGACCGGCTCTCCACCGCCGGGCTCGAGGAGGCGCCGCGGCCCGCGCAGCTGCTGGTCGAGGAACGACGGCTGTTCTATGTCGCCTGCACGCGCGCCCGCGACACCCTGGTCGTGACCGCCGTCCGCTCGGTCGCCGACGACGGGCCGCAGCCCTCCCGGTTCCTCACCGAGCTCGCCGGGCCCGACGGCGTACGCCATCACCCGGGCCGTCCCCCGCGTCCGCTGTCCGCCGCCGGCCTGGTGGCCCGGCTGCGAGCCACGGCCGTGGACGCCGGGGCGGCTCCCGCGCTGCGGGCGGCGGCGACCCGGCGCCTCGCCGTGCTCGCCGCGGCGCAGGACGGCGCCGGGCGGGCGCTGGTCCCGGCCGCCGACCCGAGCAGCTGGTGGGGGGTGCGACCCGAGACCCGCTCCGCGGTGACGGTCCGCCCCGCGGACGAGCCGGTGGCGCTGTCCGGCAGCCAGCTCGCCGCCCTGGGACGCTGCCCGTTGCAGTGGTTCCTCGGTCACGAGGCGCATGGCGACGTCGCCCGCAGCACCGCCCTCGGGTTCGGTGCGCTCGTGCACGCCCTCGCCGACGGCGTCGCGCGCCAGCAGGTGCCGGCCGAGCTGGGTGCGCTCACCGGGCTGCTCGGCCCGCTGTGGCCGGAGCTCGGTCACGAGGCGCCGTGGCAAGCAGCGGCGGAGTCGGCGGACGCAGCCGCCTCGCTCGCCGCGTTCCTGCGCTGGCACGCCGGTCGTCCCGAACGCACGCTCGTCGCCACCGAGCACGGGTTCGACCTCGAGGTGCCCGTCGACGACGACCGCGTACGGCTGCGGGGCTCGTTCGACCGGGTCGAGCGGGACGCGTCCGGTGCGGTCCACGTCGCGGACCTCAAGACGGGCAGGACCGCGGCCAGCCGGGCCGAGCTGGCCGAGCACGTCCAGCTCGGTGCCTACCAGCTCGCCGTCCGGGCGGGCGCGCTCGACTCGCTGGCCGACGAGGTCCGTGCCGCGGCCGGCCTGCCCGCGCCGGGCGAGCCTGTGCAGGTGGCGGGCGCCGAGCTGGTCCAGCTGCGCGCACGGGGCAGCGACGGTTCGGCGAAGGTGCAGGCGCAGCCGCCGGTGGACCCGGACGCCGACTGGGTGCTGGACCGGCTGCGCGCCGCCGTCACCATGGTGCGCGAGGAGCGGTTCCACCCGGTGGTCGGGACGCACTGCCGTACCTGCAGCTTCCGCCCCGTGTGCCCGGCCGACAGCGAGGGTGGGGCGCTGTTGCCGTGACTGTCGTCGCCGCGCGGCCGGGCGCCGCCGAAGGATTCGCCCTCGCCGACCTCGAGGCGCTGCTGGGCTTCCCGCTCAGCGCGGAGCAGCGGGCCGCGGTCACCGCGCCCCTCGAGCCGTACGTCGTCGTCGCCGGTGCCGGTTCGGGGAAGACCACGGTGATGGCCGCCCGGGTGGTCTGGCTCGTCGCGACCGGAGCCGTGCGTCCCGAGCAGGTGCTCGGGCTGACCTTCACGACCAAGGCGGCCGGTGAGCTCGCCGCCCGGGTGCGCAAGGCGCTCGCACGACTCGCCGACGGGTCGCCGCTGGACACGGACGGCGAGCCGACCGTCTCGACCTACCACGCCTTCGCCGGACGGCTGCTGACCGAGCACGGGCTGCGCCTGGGTGTCGAACCCGGAAGCCGGCTGCTCACCGCCGGTGCGACCCACCAGCTCGCGCACCGGGTCGTCACCCGCACCGGGCTGGACCTGTCCGGCTACGGCGTGGGGGTGCAGCAGGTGGTCGAGCAGCTGCTCGCCCTGGACGGCGAACTCGCCGAGCACTGCATCGAGCCGGCCGACCTGCGCGGCTTCGACACCGCGCTGCTGGCCGACCTCGCGGCGCTGCCCAAGGTGACGGCCATGACCAAGGAGGTCGCCGCCGCCGCGCAGCGCCGGATCCAGCTCGCGCACCTGGTCGAGGAGCTGCGCGCTGCCAAGACCGCTCGCGAGGTGCACGACTTCTCCGACCAGATGCGCCTGGCGGCCCGGCTCGCGCAGGACCATCCGGAGGTCGGCGCGGCGATGCGCGAGGCGTTCCGGGTGGTGCTGCTGGACGAGTACCAGGACACCTCGGTGGCCCAGCGGCTGCTGCTCACCGGCTTGTTCGGCGGCGGGCACCCGGTGACCGCCGTGGGCGACCCGCTGCAGGCGATCTACGGCTGGCGCGGGGCGAGCGTCGCCAACATCGATGCCTTCCCCCAGCACTTCGCCCGTGATGCGGCCCGCCCGGCCCGGGTGCTGCCGCTGGCCGAGAACCGGCGCTCCGGCGCGCGGATCCTGGACGCCGCGAACACGCTGGCCGAGCCGCTGCGCGAGCTGCACCCGCAGGTCGCGGCACTCGTCCCGGCCGGGGCCAAGGGCGCGGGCGCGGTCCGGGTCGCGCTGCTGGGCACCTACGCCGAGGAGATGGGATGGGTGGCCGACCGGGTCGTCGAGGTGATCGCGGGCGGGACCGCGCCCTCCGACATCGCCGTGCTGTGCCGGGCGACCGCCGACTTCCCCGCGGTGAAGAACGCACTGGCCGACCGCGGCGTCGCGGTGGAGGTCGTCGGCCTCAACGGCATGCTCACCGCGCCGGAGGTCGTCGAGGTGCTCTCGGTGATGCAGGTGCTCGCCGACGCCGGCGCCAACGCGGCGATGCTGCGGCTGCTCGCCGGGCCGCGGTGGCGGATCGGCCCGCGCGACCTGGCCCTGCTCGGGCGGCGCGCCGCCGAGCTGGCCGGCGGTCGCGGACGGCTGCCCGACGGTGCGGCGCTTTCCGAACGGCTCGACGAGGCGGTCGCCGGAGTCGACGCCGCCGAGGTCACCTCGCTGCTCGACGCGGTCGAGGACCCGGGCGACGCGGCGTACGACCCGCAGGCGCGCGACCGGTTCGCCGCCCTCGCCGCCGAGCTGCGTGCGCTGCGCCGCCACGTCGGCGACCCGCTGCCCGACCTCGTGCACCGCATCGTCACCAGCACCGGGCTGGACGTCGAGCTCGCGGCCTCCCCGGAGATCCTGACGCTGCACCGTGCCGAGGGGCTGGCCGCGTTCCTCGACATCGTCGCCGAGTTCGCCGACCCGGACGGCGAACAGGGCCTGCCGGCGTTCCTGTCCTGGCTGGCCACCACGGTCCGGTACGGCGCGGTGCCCGAGCTCGACCGGCCCGCCACCCACGGCGCGGTGCAGCTGCTCACGGTCCACCGCGCGAAGGGACTCGAGTGGCCGGTGGTCGTGCTGCCCGCGCTGGTGGCCTCGGTGTTCCCCAGCACCCGCGGGCTGCCGCGGTGGGTCAAGCGCCAGGAGCGGTTGCCCTACCCGCTGCGCGGTGACCGGGCGTCCCTCCCGGTGATGGGGGAGTGGAGCAACAAGGGCCTGGGGGCGTTCGCCGCGGACTGCCGGGCGCACGAGGAGCTGGAGGAACGCCGGCTGGGCTACGTCGCCGTCACCCGCGCCGAGTCGCTGGTGCTCGCCAGCGGCTCGTGGTGGGGCCCGACGCAGCGCAAGCCGCGCGGTCCCTCGCCGTACCTCGAGACGCTGCGCCAGCACTGTCTGGACGGGGGCGGGGTCGTCGATGTGTGGGAGCCGGCGCCGGAGCCCGGGGCGACGAATCCGGTGCTGGGGCAGCGGGTCTCCGCGGCGTGGCCGCTCGTGCCGGAGGCCGGCGCGCTCGCTCGCCGGCTCGACGCGGCGGACGCGGTGCGTCGGCATGTCCGTGAGCGACCGACGATCGCCTCCCTACGGGCCGAGCACGAGGCACAGCTCTGGTCGCCGCTGGCCGACCTCGACCCGCCCGAGCTCGCCGAGGTCGAGGGCTGGGACGCGGACATCGCCCTGCTGCTCGCCGAGCTGGCCGCAGCGCGCTCCACGACCCGCCGGGTGCCGCTCCCCGGTGCGCTCTCCGCCTCGGACCTGGTCCGCCTCGCGGCGGACGAGCAGGCGTTCGCACGTGCTCTCGCCCGTCCGATGCCCGCCGCGCCGGTCCTCTCGGCGCGCCGCGGCACCCGCTTCCACGCCTGGGTCGAGGTGCACTTCGGCCTGCGTCCGCTGCTCGCGCCGGAGGACCTGCCCGGTGCCGCCGACGCGGACCTGGAGAGCGACGAGGACCTCGCGGCGCTGCAACGCGCGTTCCTCGCCGGGGACTACGCCGCCCGCACGCCGGTCGGGGTGGAGGTGCCGTTCACGCTGGTGCTCGCCGGGCGGGTGGTGCCCGGCCGCATCGACGCGGTGTTCGAGCGCGACGGCGGCGGCTTCGAGGTCGTGGACTGGAAGACGTCCAAGCGCCAGAGCGCCGATCCGCTGCAACTGGCGATCTACCGGGTGGCGTACGCCGAGCTCGCGGGTGTGCCGCTCGAGCAGGTCGGTGCAGCGTTCGTCTACGTACGGGACGGCGCGGTCGTGCGGCCCTCCGACCTGCCGGACAAGCAGGCGCTCGAAGCCCTGCTGGCGCCCCCTGCCGCCGCCGGGTCGCCACGGGTCAGCGCAGCGGAGCGTCGAGCAGATCGACGGTCAACGCCGCATGGTCGCTGACCGGCAGCCGGTGGACTTGCGACCAGGCCGTGCCCGGGTCGAGGCCGTCGGCCAGCACGTGGTCGAGCTGCACGCGGGGCCGCCAGACCGGGTAGGTCGCCTCCGTGGCCAGCTGCGCCATGCCCGCCGCGCGCGCCGGAAGGCGCCCCGGCAGGTTCAGGTCGCCGACGAGCAGCAGCGGACGCGGCAGGTCGGCCAGCCACCGGGTCAACCGGCGCAGCTGCCACAGGTTCCAGCCGGGCACGAACGACAGGTGCGTGGTGGCGATGCTCGCCGGACCGGCGGGGCCGTCGACGACCGCCGCGAGCGCAGCGCGCGGCTCGTCACGCACCGGGACCAGCCGGGGTCGCGGCTCGCCCGGCACCAGCAGCGGCAGCCACAGCGGCGCGGCCGGCAGCACCGTGCTGCGCCAGTGCCGCACCGGGTGCCGGGACAGCAGCGCGACGCCGTACCGCGGGCCGCTCCGCGGCTGCGCGCGGCCCGTCACCGGTGACCAGGACCGGGTACGTCCCCCGGGGGTACCGGCGAGCGACGGCGCGAAGCGCCAGTCGAGGGCGCCGAGCGCCCGCGCCGCGACCGCGGCCTGGTCGACGCCGCCGCTGCGCGGCTGCTCGACGTCGACCTCCTGCAGTCCCAGTACGTCCGCTGCGAGGGAGGCGACGGCAGCGTGCAGGGCGTCCGGCCGCGGCGGGCCGAGCACGGTGACGCCGTGCAGCAGGTTGTACGTCCCGACCCGCACCCGCCGCCCGCCTCCTTCCCAAAGGGGCGATTTAGGTAGTTCAACTGCCTGATCTGCCCCGAACGAATGATCTTGTATTCGTACGGTACGGGTCCTTGATCACTACTCGGGGTCAACACGTGCAGTTCGACTGCGCTGATCGCCCCTTTGGGCAGGAACGTGCAGTGCGGGGTCTCAGCTCGACTCGAGGGCGCGTTCCTCGACGGGCTTGGGACGGGTGCCGACGCGGCGACGCATCCACTCGCGCGCCGGCTCCTCGACGATCCGCCACATCAGCCAGGCGATGACGAGGGCGGCGGCGAGCAGCACGACGATCGCGACCGCGTACAGCGGGCCGCCGGAGATGCCGGCCGCCTTCAGCCCGGCGCGCCAGAGCCCGTACCAGACGGTGTGGGTCATGTAGAGCGAGTACGAGATGTAGCCGCCGAGCACCAGCCGTTCGGTGGAAAGGAAGCGGACCAGCCCACGCCGCGAGACTGCCAGGACCCCGATCCAGGCGACGAGCAGCGGGACCAGCACGAGGTGGTACTTCGGCGGCTCGTTGGGACCCGCGCCGGGCCACTGCAGCGCCGCGACGTTGCCCAGGGCGACGGCCGCGACGACCACCGCGAGCGGCAGCACCACCGACAGCGTCGTGGCGAGCCGCTCGGTGCGCTCGCGCACGCCGTCGACGGTCAACCGGGCGACGATCAGGTAGGTGATCCCGCCGGCCGTGAACTCGGTCAGGATCCGGATCGTCGAGCCCCAGCCGGAGATGTAGTACGGGTCTCCGGTGTACGTGACGCCGTACCACAGCAGGGGCACGAGCACCGCCACCCACAGCGCGACGAGCCACCGGGTCGCGAGCCGCTCCCGGAACCGGAACAGCGCCAGCACGAGCAGCGGGAACAGCAGGTACGCCAGCCACTCCATGGACAGCGACCAGGCCGGGAAGTTCCACCCGCGCTGCGGGTCGGGTCCCCACTCCTGCACCAGGAAGAGCTGCTTGAGGTAGTCCACCGGGTTGAGCCAGTCGCGGCTCGACCCGTCGCCGGCGCCCACCGCCTGCTGGGCCACGACGGCGAGCCCGGCCACGTTGAGCATCACGAAGTGCACCGGGTAGATCCGGGCCAGACGCAGCCACCAGAACCGCAGCGAGCCCTCGCGGGTCACCCGCGGGCCGAGCTTGGTCAGGTAGGTGTGGGTGAGGATGAACCCGGAGAGCGCGAAGAACAGGTCGACGCCGAGCCGCCCGACGCGCAGGAACTCGTGCAGCACCGGTACCAGCACGCCGATCGTCGCCAGCGGCGCCTGGAAGTGGTAGAGCATCACCCAGGCCGCCGCGAGGAAGCGGACGCCGGTGAGCTGGCGGATGAACTGCTGCATCGGGCGCCAGTCTCGCACGGGGAGCGGGCGCGCCCGCGCCGCCGCGCCTGCTCGCCCTAGGGTCGGGGGGTGAGCGACGAGACCAGCGACCCGGCCGTACGCGACTTCGTCCGGGCCGCCCGCGAGCGGTTCCTCACCGACCTGTCGGACTGGCTGCGCATCGCGAGCATCAGCGCCGACCCGCAGCAGGCCGGCGAGGTGGAGCGCAGCGCGCAGTGGCTCGCCGAGAAGCTGCACCTGGCGGGGTTCCCGACCGTCGAGGTGTGGCCCACCGACGGCCGCCCGGCGGTGTACGCGCACTGGCCCAGCGAGGACCCCGAGGCCCCCACGGTGCTCGTCTACGGCCACCACGACGTCCAGCCGGTGGACCCGCTCGAGCTGTGGGAGAGCGCACCCTTCGAGCCGCTGCTGCGCGACACGCCGTACGGCCAGGAGCTGGTCGGCCGCGGCGCGATCGACGACAAGGGTCAGGTGTGGTTCCACACCCTCGGGCTCGCGGCGCACCTGGCCACGACCGGGCGCAGCACCCCCGCGGTGCACCTGAAGTTGCTCGTCGAGGGCGAGGAGGAATCGGGGTCGCCGCACTTCGCCCAGCTGCTGCGCGACCGTGCCGACGAGCTGCGCTGCGACGTCGTTGTCGTGAGCGACACCGGGGTGTACGGCCGCGACACGATCTCGGTCTGCACCGGCATGCGCGGGCTGATCGAGTGCCAGCTCGACATCACCGGCCCGGCCGGCGACCTGCACTCCGGCTCCTTCGGCGGCGCGGTGCCCAACCCGGCCACGGTGCTCGCCCGGCTGGTCGCGGCGCTGCACGACGCCGACGGCCGGGTCACGCTGCCGGGCTTCTACGACAAGGTCGTCCCGCTCGGCGACCGCGAACGCGAGCTGCTCGCGGCGCTTCCGTTCGACGAGCGCCGCTGGCTGGCCGACGCGCAGTCGACCGCGACGTACGGCGAGGCCGGCTTCACGACCCTGGAGCGGATCTGGGCCCGCCCCACCGCCGAGGTGAACGGCATCTGGGGCGGCTACACCGGCCCGGGCGGCAAGACGATCGTCCCGGCGCACGCGCACGCCAAGCTCTCCTTCCGGCTCGCCGCTGCGATGGACCCCGCGGACGTCGCCGGGCAGTTCGAGCAGTGGCTGGCCGATCGCCGGGCCGACGGCACGCTGCCCGCCGGGATCGAGGCCGTAGCCACGTTCGAGAAGCAGGGCGTACGCCCGTGCCTGACACCGCTGGACCATCCCGCGCTGCAGGCGGTCACCCGCGCGATGGGCCGCGCCTTCGAGACCGAGGTGCGCTACACCCGCGAGGGCGGCAGCGGGCCGGAGGCCGACCTGGCCGAGATCCTGGCCGTACCGGTGGTGTTCCTCGGAGTGGGCCTGCCCGACGACCGCATCCACGCCCCGAACGAGAAGGCGGATGTCGAGTTCCTGCTGCGCGGCGCGGAGGCGGTCGCGTACCTCTGGTCCGACCTCGCGTCCTGGCGCCCACCCCGCGCACCACGTTGATCAAGGAGAAGGTGCCCACTTCGATCTTGATTTGGTGATCGAAAACGACACCTTCTCCTTGATCAACGAGGGGACGTCCGTACAGTCGAGGGGTGCCGGACCGCGGACTGCTCGCCGACCTGGCGCTCGCGCGCAGCACGTACGACCGGACGAGCGAGCGGCGCGAGGACGCCGACTGGCTCGACGACGCGTGGGCCGAACGGATACCGGCGCGGCTGCTGCTGCTCGCGGACGACCGCGCGCCCGTCGACGACGCCGGGCTGGTCCTGGTCTCGCCGCGGGCGTACGCGCAGACCGCGGGTGTGCGGCTGCTGCTCGGCGTCGACGACGGTGTCGCGTACCTCGCGCTCCTGGTGCCCGAGGCTGGCTCACCACCCGAGCCGTCGGAGGTGTCGGAGGCGACCGAGCCGAACGTCGTCGAGCTCACGCTCGCCGGCCAGGACCGCACCCGGCAGCGCGATGCGGACCGGCTGCCGGCCGGGGTGCGCTGGGCGACGTTGCGGGAGGTCGGGGCGAGCCTGGGGCCCCGGGACTCCGGCCTGCTCGCCACCGCCGTCGCGCTCGCCAACTGGCACAACGCCTACCCGCGCTGCCCGCGGTGCGGCACCGCGACCGAGGTGAGGGCAGCAGGCTGGTCGCGCCGCTGCCCGCGCGACGGCAGCGAGCACTTCCCGCGCCACGACGCCGCCGTCATCGTGCTCGTGCTCGACGCGGACGACCGGGCGCTGCTCGGTCGCCGGGCCGACTGGCCAACGGGCTGGTACTCGACACTAGCCGGGTTCGTCGAGGCGGGGGAGTCGGCGGAGATGACGGTGATCCGCGAGATGGCCGAGGAGGCCGGGATCCGCATCGACCCCGACGGGCTGGACTATCTCGGCAGCCAGCCGTGGCCGTTCCCGTCCTCGCTGATGCTCGGTTACCACGCGCGGGTCGCGCCCGACTCGCCTGCGGCCCACGCCGACGGCACCGAGATCGCGGAGGTGCGCTGGTTCACCAGAGCCGAGATGGCCGCCGGGTGCGCGGACGGGACGGTACGCGTACCGCCGGCCGTCTCGATCGCCCGCCGACTCATCGAACGCTGGTACGGCGGTCCGCTCGCCGGCGAGTGGTCCCGGCCTTGAGCCGGGCTTGAGCCGACCTTGAGCCGGCCTTGAGCCGGCCGCGCGCGGCCGCGGGTCGGTGCCCGTCCGCTCAGCTCACGTAGCCACAGACCTGCAGCCGCACCCGGGCGCTGCCCTTCGAGACGCGGACCGCGAGCCTGCCTTGATGGAGGGCGACGAGCGCGAGGTTGGACACCTTCTCGCGTGCCGCGAACTCCTGGATCGCCACGCTGCCGGCTCTGCCGTACGGTGCGACGCTGACGTAGCCCTTCTTGGCCGGCTTGGACACCTTGACGTTGACGAGCACGGCGGACGCGCCAGCGGGGACACCGCCGCGACCGGCCACCAGCACCGCGACCGGCTTGGTGCCGACGTTCTTGTTCAAGAGCTGTACGGCGGTGACCGCGCGTACCAGTCCCGCAGCCTCTGGCGGACGGTAGCGGACGCGGATCGCCCGCGCGACACAGGTTGCCGACAGTCCACTGAAGTACACCTCGTAGATGTCGTCGGCGCCCACCGGCGCGCTCAACTGCAGCGTGAGCGTCTCCACTCCCGCGCCCGCGGTGGCGTATCGATAGCCGACGGTGTTCTGGAATCCCGACTCGGCACGGTGGTGGTCGCACCACACGGCCGCCGACCCGCTGCGGGGGTTACCGGCCATGGTCGCGTCCACGCCGGTCACGATGCTGCCGAGCGGGGCGCGGATCGTCAGCCCGAGCCAGGCGATCGATCCGGTCGGGTAGGCGCCGTCCAGCGAGCCGACGTAGGTGACGGCGCTACCGCTCGCATCGTTGGTGGAGGCGCTCAGGTCCGGGCCGAACACCGTGTAGCTCTGCTCGTCGTCGGCGAGCGCAGGCAGCGCCGCGGTGCGAACCGGGACCGCACCGCCGTTTCGGTGTGGACGGGGTCCGCCGGGGCGCTTCGGTCCTGCAGAGCCGTCGGGGGCAGCGTGTGCGGTGCCGGCGCTCAGCACGCCGAGCGCGGCCGTGGCCCCGCCGACGAGGGCGCCACGGCGAGTGATCGTCGTGCGGTCTGTGGTCATCGCGGACCTACCGTTCTCGTCGTCCCCGCCCTGGCGTCCGGAACTCTAGGCAAAGGGTCGGCTTCGCGTCGCACTTTGCGGATGCTCGCGCGGTGCGCCGCTCAGCGGAAGCCGAAGTCCTGCACCCAATAGGTGCGGTACGGCGACCCCGGCACGTTCGCATAGCCGATGCCGAGGTGTCGGTACCGCGTGGACATGATGTTGGCGCAGTGCCCTGGGCTGGCGAGCCAGTCGCGCATGGTGGCCCGGACGCCGGAGCGTCCGGCGGCGATGTTCTCACCGACCAGACCGCGGTAGCCCTCGGCGTTGGCGCGCGAGGTGGGGCTGCTGCCCGACCGGCCGGCGTGGGAGAAGTACCGGTGCCGGCCGAGGTCCTTGGCGAACTTGCGCGCGGCGTCCGAGAGCTTGGCGTTGTAGCGCAGCGAGCGGGCCTTCGGGTAGTACGTGCCGCCGCAGCTGCGCCCGCGCGCCCGTGCGCTGTTCACCAGGCTCAGCATGCGTACCGCCCGCTTGCGCTGCTTGACCTTCTTGTGCCGCGCCGCTTTCGTCGATCTCGCCGCCTTGGCCGCCTTCGCCTGCTGGTGCTTGGCGACGAGGGCCACCGGTTCCCCGGCGGCCACCGGGCGGGGCGACGCGGCCGGAACGATCACCGCGGCGGCGAGGACGGTCGCCACGGCGGCGCCTGCGGCGCGGCGGGCAGCGACGGTACGGGCCTTGTCACGGCTGGGCAGCAGGCGGCGCAGGCGCACACATCCTCCCCTGTTCGAAGGACCCCCCTTCGGGCATCCGGTCAGTATGGGGGGACGTGCAGGGGGTGCTGCAGGCGTTCGACCGAACAGGTGACAAGAGGCACACTCGTGGCCGAACGCCACCACGGTGCGTGACGGGGGCGGGCGACCGCCCCGGCCGGTGGCCGCCGGATCGGCGCCGGGCGCGGCGTCAGCCGGCCTGCGCGACCCGCTCGCGCACCTCGGCGATCGAGGGGTTGGTGGCGGCGCTGCCGTCGGCGAAGACGAGCGTCGGCACGGTCTGGTTGCCCCCGTTCAGCGACATCACCAGCTCGGCCGCCTGCGGGTCGTGCTCGATGTCCACCTCGACCCAGGCGATGCCCTCGCGGGTCATCTGCGCCTTCAGGCGCTGGCAGTAGCCGCACCAGGGCGTGCTGTACATCGTGACCGGCCGAGCGGACATTGCGGGAGCCTTCCGTGACGTGGTGTGGTTGAGCCTACAACTAACCTCGGTCGCGACTGGCCGTCCGCTGCCGCTGTCGGAGGGGCCGGGCCAGGATGGGTACGTGAGCGCAGCCCCGAGTGACCCGCCGCCGAGTGCCGCGGACGACGTGCTGCGCGGGCTCGACCCCGAGCAGCGCGCCGTGGCGACGGCGCTGTCCGGGCCGGTGGTCGTGCTCGCCGGGGCCGGCACCGGCAAGACCCGCGCGATCACCCACCGGATCGCGCACGCGGTACGCACCGGCGCCCACGACCCGCGCCGCACGCTCGCCGTCACCTTCACGGCACGTGCGGCGGGCGAGCTGCGTCACCGCCTCGCCGGTCTCGGCGCGGAGGGCGTGCAGGCCCGGACCTTCCACTCCGCCGCCCTGCGCCAGCTGCGGTACTTCTGGCCGCGGGTCATCGGCGGTGCGCCACCCCAGGTGCTGGCGCACAAGGCGCGGATCCTCGGCCCGGTCCTCTCCCGCGGCGGGCGCGGTGAACCGGGACTGCTGCGCGACGTGGCGAGCGAGATCGAGTGGGCCAAGGCCAGCCAGGTCGTGGCGGCCGACTACGCCCAGGCCGCCGCGCGCGCCGGGCGCGTACCGCCGCACGGCATGTCGGGTGCCGACGTGGGCGCCGTCTACGCGGCGTACGACGAGCGCAAGACCGAGGCCGGGTTCATCGACTTCGAGGACGTCCTGCTGCTCACCGTCGGCATGCTCGACACCCGCACCGACGTCGCCGAGCAGGTCCGCGCCCAGTACCGCTGGTTCACCGTCGACGAGTACCAGGACGTGAACCCGCTGCAGCAGCGGCTGCTCTCGCTGTGGCTCGGTGACCGCGACGAGCTGTGCGTCGTGGGGGACGTGAGCCAGACGATCTACACGTTCACCGGCGCGAGCTCCTCGTACCTGCTGGGCTTCCGGCGCACCTACCCGCACGCGACCGAGGTGCGGCTGGTGCGCTCCTACCGCTCCACGCCGCAGATCGTCGCGCTGGCGAACCGGGTGGTGGCCGCGGCGCAGGGCCCGGGTGCGGCGGAACGGTTGGCGCTGCGCGCGACGCGCGGCGACGGGCCGACGCCGACGGTGAGCGAGTTCGACGACGAGCCCGCCGAGGCCGAGGCGGTCACCGCGCAGGTGCGCCGGCTGCTCGCCGCCGGCGTGCCGGCACGTGAGATCGCGGTGCTGTACCGGATCAACGCGCAGTCCGAGGAGTACGAGCAGGCGTTGACCGCTGCCGGCGTGCCGTACGTGCTGCGCGGCGAGCCCGCATTCTTCGAACGCCCCGAGGTGCGGGAGGCGCTCACCCGGCTGCGCGGGGCCGCTCGCGCCGGAGGTGAACACGACGAGCCGATGCCGGGACAAGTCCGCGCGGTGCTCTCCGCGATGGGCTGGTCGCCGCAGCCGCCCGCCGGCACGGGCGCCGTCCGGGAGCGCTGGGAGAACCTGCTGCGGGTCGTCACGCTCGCCGACGACCTGACCGCGGCCGACCCGGCTGCCGGGCTCGCGGACCTCGTCGCCGACCTCGACGCGCGCGCGGGCGTCGCCGCCGCCCCGACCGCCGACGGCGTCACGCTCGCGACCGCGCACGCCGCAAAAGGCCTGGAGTGGGAAGCGGTCTTCGTCGTCGGGCTGACCGACGGCACGTTCCCGATCTCCTACGCCGACACGGTCGCCCGGCTCGAGGAGGAGCGCCGGCTGTTCTACGTCGCCGTGACCCGGGCCCGCACCCACCTCGCACTCTCCTGGGCGCGGGCACGGGCGGGCGGGCGCGGGCGCCGCACCAGATCGCCGTTCCTCGACGGGCTGGGAGCATCGGGCGGGGTGATGGTCACCGGGCAGGACGGCGGCGTACGACGCGGCACCGGCTCGCGCGGCACGCCCGACCGCCAGCGCCGGCGCCGCCCCGCCACCTGCAACGGCTGCGGCGCGGCCCTCGTCACCGGGCCGGAGAGCGCCCGCGGGCGATGCCGCAGCTGTCCACCGCGCTACGACGAGGCGCTCTTCGAGCGACTCCGGGCCTGGCGCAAGGAAACCGCTGCGGCGCAGTCGGTACCGGCGTTCGTCGTCTTCACCGACGCCACTCTCGAGGTGATCGCCGAGCGCCGTCCCGCCGACCGCCGCGAGCTTGCCCAGGTACCCGGGATCGGGGCCACGAAACTGGACCGCTACGCCGGCGAGCTGCTCGAGCTCCTCGCGGCGCAGGCCGCGTCCGACTGACGGCCGCCGGCGCGGCCGCGGGCGGCTGCGGACGACCCGCGCGGAAATACCTTGTTGCACGCCCCGGCGCACCTTGGCTAACGTCGCGCCGTTACGTACGTGCCCACGACGCCGGAGGGAGGCGACCGATGTTGAAGTTCGCGATCGGTACCCGGCCGTCCCTCGCGACCGTCCGCCCCGATGCCACCGGCCCGGACCGTTGCCCGGCGAGGGTGTCGGAGGTCCCTGGAATCCTGGCGCGGGCAGCGTCCTGGCCGCACTTCGGCGGGGCCGCCGACCCGCGCACGCGCCGCACGTACGTCGTCACCGATCTCGGTACCAGCACCACGGCTCCTACGTTCCCCTCGCGCTCCGCGCCACCTCGAGTGCCCATCGGATGAGGCAACGCCTCTCCGGCTCACCTCGAGGCCGCGGATCCCACCCGGGAACCGCGGCCTTCGTGTTTTCTGCACGACCCCGTCACCTCGAACCGGTGGCGGGCCACCCGGACGGAAGGGACCGCCGTGAGCCCCCGGATCTCCGACCCGCGCGCACCTCGAACCGATGAACGGCTCGCACGAGGACGTGCCCGACAGTCGGCGCCCGCGCTACCCGCGTGGAGCACCGACGGCGACCAGGGACGGCACGACCTGCCGGACCGCGACCCCCACCAGGAGGTGACCGAGATGAGCAGCCTCGCCATGCTGCACGACGATCAGCACCGGTCCGCCGGCAACCTCGACTGGCTCGATGCCGAAGTGCCCTGCGCGACGGGCGACGGCGAGCTGTGGTTCGCCGAGACGCCCGAGGGCGTCGCGCAGGCCCAGCGGCTCTGCGCCGGGTGCCAGCTGCGGGTCAGCTGCCTCGCCGGTGCGCTCCAGCGGCGCGAGCCCTGGGGCGTCTGGGGAGGGGAGCTGTTCGAGCGAGGAGTGCCGGTGGCGCGCAAGCGCCGGCCCGGCAGGCCCCGCAAGGACGACGACCACGAGCGCCAGCGCGCCGAGCAGGCACTGGTCGAGAGGTTGGGCCGCGCGCCGGACCTCGACCTGGACCTCGACCTGCTGCTCGCGAGCGACGAGGCGAATGCGTCGAGTGGAGGCGCAGTCGCATGATGACCCTCATGTACCACGACGACCTGCAACGGTCGGAAGAACGTGTTGGAGAACCTCATGTATCTCATGCCCGAGCAGCTTGCTCGCAGCCATCAGCAGGACCTGATGGCGGAGGCGGACTCGCGCCGCCTGGCCGGCGCTCTGTTGCGGCTGCGCCGTGCCGAGCGGCGGGCCCGCCGCAGTGAAACGGCCGCCCGGTCGCGTGCTGCGGCCGCGCGGACCGCGTCGCTGCAGGCAGCGCTTGCCGCGCGCCGCGCACAGGTCTGATCCGCCCCGACGGGGCCGGCACCCACGGGAGCCGGCCCCGTCGCCGTACCCGGGGCGGCGGCCGGAGCGGCGTACGGTTGTGCCGCGAGCGACCGTCGTGGCTCGCGGACCGGAGCGTCGTCCATGAACGGTGAGCCCGCCGCTGCCGTGGCCTGCGCGCGCTGCAGCATCGTCGGCGAACCGCAGGCCGCGCTGCTGTGGACCTGCTCGCGCGAGCAGGGCACGACCCGCTACTACTGCCCGGCGTGTTCCCGGGAGCACGCCCGCGACATCGAGGCCGGGCTGCCTGCCGAGTACTGGTGAGCTGCTCACCCGGGGTCGAAGTCGGGTACCCAGCGGCGCAGCTCGCCGCGTACGGGCACCGTGGCCTCCAGCTGTGAGAGCACCGCGATCGCGCCGATCCAGACCCGGTGGATGAGCAGATAGTGCGGGGGCAGCGTCATCTTCAGCCCCAAGGAGAAATCGGGCCGGCGGATGTCGTTGACCCGCCCGAACTGCGCGCGCATCCAGTCCCGGCTGAACCGGAACTCGTCCTGTTCGGCCGGGGCCACGAACGGCGCGAGGTAGCCCAGCAGCAGCTCGGCGTCCAGGTCGGCACCGGGACGCACGAATCCCTCCTCGCGCAGCCCCTCGAGCACGGCCGGCGCGTCGCGTCGCATCGCAATGGTGAGCAGCCGGCCGATCGCCGGCGAGAAGCCGCCGGGCAGGCGCGCGACCGCGCCGAAGTCGACGATGCCGAGCCGGCCGTCGGGCAGCACCCGGTAGTTGCCCGGGTGGGGGTCGGCGTGCAGCAGGCCCGCCCGCTCGGGCCCGGAGAGCAGGAACCGGGTGTACGCCGTGCCGTACCGGTCGCGGTCGGCCTGGTCCCCCTCGCTGATCACCTGGGAGAGCGGGTAGCCCTCGAGCCACTCGCTGACCAGGACCATCGGCGCCGCGGCGAGCACGTGCGGCACGACGAACTCGTCGTCGCCGTCGTACGCGACGGCGAAGCGCCGCTGGTAGTCCGACTCGCGCAGGTAGTCGAGCTCCTCGCTCATCCGCTCGCGCAGCTCGGCGAGCAACGGGCGTACGTCCAGGCCCGGCACGATCGAGGTGAACATGCGCGCCATGCGGCTCAGCTGGGTCAGGTCGCCGAGCAGGGCGTCGCCCGCACCCGGGTACTGGATCTTGACGGCGACCTCGCGCCCGTCGGACCAGACCGCGCGGTGGACCTGCCCGATGCTGGCCGCTGCTGCCGGCTGGTCGTCGAACGATCCGAACCGGTCACGCCAGTGCGGGCCGAGCGCCTCGGCGAGGACCTCGTGCACGGTCCCGGCGGGCAGGGCCGGTGCCGCGTCCTGGAGCTTGGTGAGCGTCGCGCGGTACGGCCCGATGAGCTCCTCGGGCAGTGCCGCCTCGAAGATGCTCATGGCCTGGCCGAACTTCATCGCCCCGCCCTTGAGCTCACCCAGCGTCTGGAACAGCTGGGCCGCCGTGCGGGAGGCGATCTCGGCGGTGACCGCCTCGGCGGGCGCCCCTCCGACCCGTTTACCGAGCCCGACGGCGGTCCGCCCGGCATAGCCGAGGGGGAGCGCCGCCAGCTTCGCGCCCCGGGTGAGGGCGCGGCGCGGCAGGTCGGTCATGCCTCCATTGTGACCGGGCCCAGCGCCCAGGTGCAGCCGCACGCCGGATGCGCCGCGCAGGAGCGTTCCTCGACGGCGGTGCCACCGGCTCGTACCACCAGGTCCGGCTCGGCGGTGGACTGCTGCGCCTGGCCGGGTGGCTCGCCGTGATCGAGGAAGGCGAGCGCACGGGCGACCGCGAGGCTCGCCGTCGTGAGTGCCAGGGCGGCCGCCAGCACCGCCGAGCCGGATGCGTCGCGGTCCCGCAGCGCGGCGGCCACGAGCGCCCAACCCGGGTCGGCGTCGGCGCGGGCGAGCTCCCGGCAGCGCAGGCAGGGTGTCCGGCCCGGTACCACGACCGCGCCCACCTCACCCGAGCGGCCCGCGGCCGCCGCCCGCAGGTGCGCCACCCCGGACCGCAGCCAGCGGTCCGCGTGGACCGGGTCGCACCAGGGTGCGTCGGCGTCGACGGTCTGGGTCAGCACCACCAGGTGGGGCCGGTGCTGCTCGACGAGCGTGGTCGTCGCGCCCAGGGCCCGTACCCCGTCCGCGACGGCCTGCGCCCACGGCCGACCGACGTCGCGGACCGTCGGTCCGCCCGGTACCACGTCGGTCGGGGTGACCGGACGGGCCGGGCCGAGCACCGCGACGGTCCGTACGCCGGCGTGCGCGAGGCCGGTGGCGATCAGCGCCGCGACCGGACCTGCGCCCTCGACCGCCACCCGGCCCCTGAGCCGCCGCGGCAGCGGGTCGGGCCGCCCGTGCAGCGCGGCGCTCGCCGAGTCGCCGCTGCGGCGCTCACGGACCCGTACCTGGCGCCCGGCGGAGGCCGCCCGGCGCGGTGGGTCGTACAGCACGCCGTGGGCCCGCAGCGCATCGACGAGCCGGCGGGGCAAGGTGCGCGGCAGGCCGTCCGGCGACAGCGCCCGGGCTACCCACGGCTCGACGCCGTGCAGCAGGACTGCGTGCTCGGGATCGATGCCGATCTGCCAGGTCGCCGCGCCGCGCCGCACGACCGGCAGGCCGGGACGCAGCCGGGGGACCTCGGCCGGGGGACGGGTGGTGCGGCTCACGCCGGCAGGATCGCGCGGCGCGGCTGGGGACGGCCGGCGCCTTCCACAGGGCGGCTCTGCTAGTCCCGGTACGACGGAACCCGCCCCACCGTGCGGTGGAGCGGGTTCCGGCCGGCCTACGGCCGGTCAGGCGATCACGGTCGCGCCGTGATGCCTTCAGGCCTTGCCGAGGATCCGGTTGACCTTCGTGTTGCACACCGGGCAGATGCCCTGTGCCATGCGACGACCGTTCTTCTCCACGACGTGACCGGTGAACTCGCGCTTCTCCTTGCACTTCACGCAGTAGGCCTCACCGGTGTAGCTCTCCTCGGCCATGTCCTGTCCGTCCTCTCGTTCGAGTTGCTGCCGGGCGTGCGAACGCCGCGACGTGCCGATGCGTCGGCATCCGCGCTCTCCGCCCGCCACCACCGGAGTGGCTGCGACCCGGAGCCAGCACGGAACCCTACGGCAGGTTGCGTGCGGTGCGCTGCACGCGCTCCGGGCGGGCCGCTGCGTACCGCGTCGTGGAACAGCGTCCCTGCCCACTCCGGAGGACGCTCCGGGCTGCGTGTAGCGCGGCAGGCAGGGCGCGGGCGGCCCACGAAATAGGAACCCCCGGGTCGCATGACCCGCCGTCCGCCTTCCCCTTGCGGACGCCGGGCCCGTTCTCCCGGGGGCTCCGGTCGGACAACCTAGAACCACGGCGCCGCAACGGTCAATCTCGTCGCGGTGCCGGGTACCGCCCGGGCTGCGGACAACCTGGGGACAGCGCCCGGACCGGCTGTGGACCGGCGGTGGACGGCGCTGGGGACGGTGCTCACTCGTCGCCCGGCCGGTGCCGGACTGACCTGCGGCGCCGCGCGACGCCGGGTTGTGGATGGGCACCACGCGAAGAAATCCCGCCCGATCTCCGCAATCCGGGAGCACCGCACGCCTCCGGCGCGTCGGAACCGGAACGCACGGGCACTGTCGGCGGTCGCGGCTACCGTCGGCGCATGGCAGCAGGGATGCAGGTCGTGGACGTGCCCGGGGTGCCGCCCGGGGTCGAGGTACGCACCAGTGCCCGGCGGCGGCGCACCGTGACCGCGTACCGCGAGCGTGGGCGCACCGTGGTGCTGGTGCCGGCGCGCATGCCGCGTGCGCAGATCCTCGGCTACGTCCAGGAACTGGTCGGGCGTCTCGAGGCACGTGAGCGCCGCGCGAGCCGGTCGGACGCGGACCTGCAGGACCGGGCCGCCGAGCTGTCCCGGCGCTACCTGCCGGGAGGACCGCTGCCCGCCTCGGTGCGCTGGGTCGACAACCAGGAGCGCCGCTGGGGGTCGTGCACACCGCTCGACGCCAGCATCCGGCTCTCGAGCCGGCTGCAGCAGATGCCGCGCCACGTCATCGACTACGTCCTGCTGCACGAGCTCGCCCACCTGCAGGTCGCCGGCCACGGCCCGGACTTCCACGCGCTGCTCACCGGTTACCCGAAGCTCGCCGAGGCGCAGGCCTTCCTTGCCGGCGTAGACCACGCGATCCTGCACGGCCTGACGGGAGTCGTCGCCTCGTCGCCGGAGGCCCCGCCACAGGAGCCGGAGCCGTCGCGCGCCGTGCCGTCGGCGCCCCGGCCTGCGGTCGCCCCGCGAGCGGACGCCCCGCCACCGGAGCCGGCGACCCTCTGGTGAGACCCGCGATGGGTCAGCCGAGGTCGGTGGCGGCCGCCACCAGGGCGCGCACCGACGCGTCGCACGAGCCGGGAAGCCGGTCGACCGCGAACCACGACACGGCGAGCGACTCCGCGCTGCAGCGCTCCTGAGCGTCCGAGGGTGCGAGGGCGAGGAACTGCACGTCGTAGTGCCAGGAGCCGCCGTGGCAGCCCACGCGGTGCCGGTCCAGGCGCAGCGGTTGCGGACGTATCCGCAGCGCGTCGATGCCCGACTCCTCCTGCGCCTCGCGCAGCGCGGCCGCGGCCAGGCTGGGGTCGTCCGGCTCGCAGTGCCCGCCGAGTTGCAGCCAACGCCCGAACTTCGGGTGCAGGGTCAGCAGCACCCGGTCACGTTCGGCGTCCAGCACGAGGGCGCTTGCGGTCAGGTGACCCGGCCGGCACCGGCGCCACATCGCATCCTCATGCGCGTCGAGGAACGCCAGGTACTGCGCCGCGAGCGCGCGCTGCGAAGCATCGGCCGGCCGCCAGCCGGTGAGCAGGACGCGCGCGTCCGTACGCAGGTCGTGCGACGCGGCCGTCGTCGGCGTCACGGGGCAGCAGTCATTGCGCGTCGCCGTCCGGCCGCTCCTCGGGCGCCGGCGGCAGTCCCTCGAGCTCGGACAGGTCGAGGGGCGCGGAGCGGGCCGCGAACCCGGCGACGTCGTCGAGGTCGTCCGCGGTGGGCAGCAGGTCGGGGTGCGCCCACACCGCGTCGCGGCCGGCCGCGCCCCTGCGGGCGTGCAGCTCCTCCCACAGCGTCGCCGCGTCGCGCAGCCGGCGCGGGCGCAGCTCCAGGCCGACGAGGTTCGCGAAGACCTTCTCCGCCGGTCCGCCGCTCGCGCGGCGCCGACGTACTGCCTCGCGCAGCGCGTCGGCTCCCGGCAACCGGTCCTGCGCCGCCGCCGTGACGACGGCGTCCACCCAGCCCTCGACGAGCGCCAGCAGCGTCTCCAGCCGGGCGAGGGCCGCGCGCTGCTGCGGGGTGTCCTCGGGCACGAACACGCCGGAGGCGAGCAGTCCCTGCAGCGACTCCGGGTCGGTCGGGTCGATCGACTGGGCGGCCTGCTCGATGCGCTCCCGGTCGACGGCGATGCCGCGCGCGTACGACTCGACGGCTTCGGCGAGCCGCGACCGCAACCACCCGACATGGCTGAACAGCCGCTGCTGGGCGGCCTCGCGAAGCGAGAGGTACAGCAGCACTCGGTCGGCGGGGAGCCCGAGCCCGTCGCCGAACGCGGCGACGTTGCGCGGCAGCAGCGCGGGGGCGCCGTCGTCGGTGAGCGGGATGCCGACGTCGCCCGCGCCGAGGACCTCGCCGGCCAGGCCGGCGAGCGCCTGCCCGGTCTGGGTGCCGAACATCGCCGCCCCCATCGAGCGGGCCATGCCGGCGAGCTGGCCCATCAGCGGGCCGGCCATCGCGGCGAGCTCCGGCGGCAGACCCTCGGGCAGCGCCGGCAGCCCGCCGCCCTCTCCAGCGCCGGGCATCAGTGTGGCGGTGGCGTCCTGCACGCGGGCGGCGATCGGCTCGATGAACCGCTGCCATGCCGGCAGGGTCGCTTCCAGCCACTCCGACCGGCTCCAGGCGCGGCTGCCCGCCGTCGCCGGGAAGTCGGTCACCTCGTCGAGCCAGAGCTGGGCCAGCGCGATGGAGGCGTCCAGCGCGCGGCGCTCGGCGTCGCTGACCGACGGGTCGCCCTGCGCGGACAGCGCGCCGCGCGCGGTGTCGCGGGCGAGGGTCCAGTTGACCGGCCCCGACGACTCCGCCCCGCCGCCCTGGCTCAGCATCCGGCCGAACTGCTGCAAGGCCTCGCCGAGCTGACCGAGGTCGAACTTCGAGGGGTCGAACTCGGGGCCGCCGGCACCGAAGCCGAACGGCTGCTGCGGGCTCATCGCGCGACCGTGGCGAGGCGCCGGGGGTGCGGCAGGATGGTGGTCATGACATCCACCGTAACCAGCGCCGGTGTCCGGTGACGACCGTCGCGCGCCCCACGACGGCCCCGCCCGTACGGGTCGCCGCGATGACGGACCGGCCGCTCGAGGTGGGCCGGCTGGCCGATGCGGTGAGCGACCCCCGCGCCGGGGGTACCGCGCTGTTCGTCGGCTCGGTCCGGGACCACGACCACGGCCGGTCGGTCACCGCGCTCACGTACGAGGCGCACCCCACCGCGGACGCCGAATTGCGGCGGGTGGCGCAGGAGGTGGCGAGCCTGCCGGATGTGATCGCGGTCGCCGCCGAACACCGGGTCGGACCGCTGCAGATCGGTGACCTGGCGGTCGTTGTCGCGGTGTCCTGCGCGCACCGCGGCGACGCCTTCCACGCGGGGCGGGTGCTGATCGACCGGATCAAGGCGGAGGTGCCGATCTGGAAGCACCAGCTGTTCGCCGACGGCAGCAGCGAGTGGGTGGCCTGCACCGACGAGACGCCCGAAGCGATGCCGTGCCCGGACGCCGCGGGCCGTACCCTGGGACCGTGAGCGTCCGCTTCGACATCCTCGCCTGGCTGCTGGTGCCGTTGGGCGTGACGGTGCTGGCGCTGCTGTGGTTCGGATGGCGGGCCCGGCCCAAGGGGCCGGCCGACGCGCACGACGGGGTCGCGGACATGGCGCGCTTCCGGGAGGCGATGGCCCGCCCGCTGCCCGACAAGCTCCGACCGGACCGCAGCGCCCCCGCGGACGGGCCGGGTCAGGGCGCTGCGTGACGTTCGAGCGACGTCGTGCCCGGTGGCTGGGTGCGACCGTCGTCGTCGTCCTCGCGTACGTCGCCGTCGTCGCGGTGGTCCCCGCCGACTACGTGATGTCGCTGGCTCCCGGCCCGACGTTCAACACGATCGGCAAGGCCCGCGGCGCGCCGCTCATCGAGATCAGTGGCCGGCCGACGTTCCCGACCGCCGGCACCCTGGACATGACGACGGTCTCCGAGCGCGGCGGACCGTTCGGCGGCATGTACGTGAGCCGGGTGCTGCTGGGGTGGATCGACCCGCAGATCCGGGTGCTGCCCACCGAGGCCCTGTACCCGTCGGACGTGCCGGCCGACCAGATCGCGCAGGCCAACCAGGCGGACTTCCTCGGCTCGCAGACCAACGCCGTCGGTGCCGCGCTGCACCATCTGGGCATCCCTGTCGTCACGCGGGTGCTCGTGAACTCGGTGCTCCCGGACGGCCCGGCCGCGGATCGGCTGCAGCCGGGCGACGTGATCGTCTCGATCGACGGCACACCGATCCGCACCAGCGAGCAGGTCGGCACCGCCGTGCGCGCGCACCAGCCAGGCGAGCAGGTGCGGTTCGTGGTGGAGCGGGACGGCACTCGCCATGACGTCGAGGTGACCGCCGGTCAGTCACCGCAGCACGCCGGCGAGGCGTACGTCGGCATCACCGTGCAGGCGGCGGACACCGCGCCGTTCGACATCGAGTTCACGCTCGACGACGTGGGCGGTCCGTCCGCCGGGCTGATGTTCAGCCTCGGCATCGTGGACAAGCTGACGCCCGGATTCCTCAACGGGGGCAAGGACGTCGCCGGCACCGGCACCATCACCCCCGACGGCATCGTCGGCCCGATCGGCGGGATCCAGCAGAAGATGTACGGCGCGGCCGGGGCGGGGGCGACGCTGTTCCTCGCGCCGCGGGAGAACTGTCAGGACGTGCGCGGCAACGTGCCGACCGGGCTCACCGTGGCGGCCGTCGGCACCCTCGACGAGGCCGT
The DNA here is from genome assembly GCA_017848795.1 of Candidatus Nanopelagicales bacterium. GTDB lineage: Bacteria > Actinomycetota > Actinomycetes > S36-B12 > CAIYMF01 > JAFIHG01. The sequence goes on from JAFIHG010000004.1 coordinate 50,887, forward strand.
CGTGGCGATGGACCGGTTCGCCGCCGGCCAGCCGGTCCCGGCGTGCTGAGCGGAGGGGGCGCGGAACCCGGCGGGCCGCTCCCGCGTCACCCGAACGTGTGCAGCAGGGCGTCGGTGAGTGCCGGCAACAGGTCGGGGCCGGTCAGCACGTCCTGCTCGCGGTCGTGCGCCCGCAGCCGGATCGCGCACTCGCGCTGCCCGTCGCGGAGCACCGCGGCGACCATCCGTGCCTCCTGGCGCAGCTCGTGCGTACGTGCCGCCTCCGCCAGCTCGGCGGCGTCGGTCGTCTCGGGCAGCTGGGCCTCGGCCTCGGCCGGCAGCACCAGTCGTTCCAGCACCAGCGCGCAGCCGCTCACCTCCGCCGGCCAGCCGATGGTGGCGAGGGTCTGCTCGAGGTCGAGGTCGGCCAGCGCGGGCTGCTCGACGGGGGTGAGGGGAGCGGCGTCGTCGCCGATCCCGAGCCGGGCCACGAGTTCCGGTTCCCGGGCCCGCAGGTCCGCGGTCTCGACGAGCGCGTACAGCGCCGGGGGCCGGTCCCACCCGGCGCGGGAGGCGTGCCGCTCGATCTCCCGTACCGCGTCGAGCAACACGGTGACGGCCGGGCGGGATGGGTTCTCGTGAGCGTCGTCCACCCCACAAGTGTGCTGCCCGCCCGTCCTGCGGCCACCGGGTCGGGGCGTCTCGTACGCACACGTAGGGTGACCGCGTGCCCGTCGAACCGTCCCCTTCGCACGAGCGGCCCGGAGGCCGGATCGTGATCGCCGCGCCGACCGCCCGCCGAGGGCGGGTGCTGGTCGTCACGCTGGCGGTGCTCGTCGCGATCGTGATCGGGTTCGTGCTGTTCACCTCGTTCTGGACCGATCTGCTGTGGTACCGGTCGGTCGACGCGACCGGCGTGTACACCACGCAGCTGTGGACCAAGCTCGGGATGTTCCTGGTGCTCGGGGTGTTCATGGCGGGCACGATCGCCGTGAACGCGTGGCTGCCGTACCGGTTCCGGCCGGTGCTGTCCTCGCTGACCGCCGAGCAGCAGAGCCTCGAGCGGTACCGGATCGCGCTGGAGCCGCTGCGCCGGCTGCTGCTGATCGCGGTCTCGGCGGTGATCGGGATCCTCGCCGGGGTGAGTGCGAGCGCGGAGTGGCAGACCTGGCTGTTGTGGCGCAACGCCACCGACTTCGGCGTCACCGACCCGGAGTTCGGCATGGACGTGTCGTTCTACGCGTTCACCTTGCCGTTCCTGCGGTTCGTCGTCGGCTTCCTGTTCGCGACCGTGGTGCTCTCGTTCGTGGTCGCGGTGGTCGTGCACTACTTGTACGGGGGGGTGCGCCTGCAGTCGCCGGACGGGCACACCAGCACCGCCGCGCGCGCGCACCTGTCGACGCTGATCGGCATCTTCGTGCTGCTCAAGGCGGGGGCGTACGCGCTGGACCGGTACGACCTGGCGACCGGCCAGTCCGGGCTCGTGCCGGGGCTGACGTACACCGACGTGCACGCGGTGCTGCCGGCGCAGACCATCATGATCTTCGTTGCGTTGATCTGCGCCGGACTGTTCTTCGTCGTCGCGTTCCGGGACAGCTGGCGGCTCGCGATCACCTCCCTGGTGCTGCTGCTCGCGACGTCGGCGCTCATCGGCGGGATCTACCCGGCGCTGGTGCAGCAGTTGCAGGTGAAGCCGACCGAGGTGGTCAAGGAGAGCCCGTACATCACGCGCAGCATCGAGGCGACGCGCGCGGCGTACGGCATCGCGAACGCCGAGGTGTCGCAGTACCAGGCGGTCTCCGAGGCGACCCCGGAGGCGCTGGCGAAGAGCGCGGGGACCATCGAGAACATCCGGCTGATCGACCCGACCGTGGTCAGCCCGACCTTCGCCGCCCTCGAACAGAACCGCACGTACTACCAATTCCCCGACCCCCTCGACGTGGACCGGTACACCATCGACGGCCGGCTGCGCGGGGCCGTCGTCGCGGTACGCGAGCTGAACCTGAACGGCATCCCGGACGCGCAGCGCAACTGGGCGAACGACCACGTGATCTACACGCACGGCTTCGGGTTCGTGGGGGCGTACGACAACACCGCGACGACCGACGGCAAGCCGTCGTTCTTCGAGAGCAACCTGCCCAGCCAGGGCAAGCTCGACATCGCCCAACCGCGGATCTACTTCGGCGAGAACATGCCGCAGTACTCCATCGTGGGCGCGCCGGACGGGACGCCCCCGCGCGAGCTGGACTACCCCGACGAGACCGCCGAGCAGGGCCTGGCGAAGTACACGTACGAGGGCAGCGGCGGGATCCCGGTGGGCAGCTTGCTGAACCGGCTGCTCTACACGGTGAAGTACCAGGAGCCGAACATCCTGCTCTCCGACCTGGTCAATGACGACTCGCGGATCCTCGAGGTCCGCGACCCGCGGGACCGGGTGAAGAAGGTCGCGCCGTGGTTGCGCCTGGACGGTGACCCGTACCCGGCGGTGGTGGACGGGCGCGTGGAGTGGATCGTCGACGGCTACACGACGACCGACGCCTACCCGTACGCCAAGTCCACGACGCTCGGTGATGCGACGAGCGACTCGGTGACCACCAGCTCGCGCAACGTGGTGGCGCAGGCCCGCGACGACATCAACTACATCCGCAACTCGGTGAAGGCGACGGTCGATGCGTACGACGGCACCGTCACCTTGTACGCGTGGGACGAGTCCGACCCGATGTTGCAGACGTGGAGCAAGGTGTTCCCCGGTCTGCTTCAGCCGCGGTCGGCGATCTCCGAGTCGCTGATGGCGCACCTGCGCTACCCGGCCGACCTGTTCAAGGTGCAGCGCGAGATCATGGCGCAGTACCACGTCACCGACGCCAACAACTTCTACTACGGCACCGACTTCTGGAGCATCCCGGACGACCCGGCCAAGCGGGTGCAGCAACCGCAGCCGCCGTACTACCTGCAGGTGCAGATGCCGGGTCCGGGCGGGACGACGCCGGTGTACAGCCTGACCACCACGTTCGCGCCGCAGCGGCGTCCGACGCTGGCGGCGTTCATGGCGGTGAACTCCCAACCCGGGCCGGACTACGGGAAGATGCAGGTCCTGCAGCTGCCGAGCAACACCACGATCCCCGGGCCGGCGCAGGTGCAGAACAACTTCGAGACCGACCCGGTCGTCAAGCAGCAGCTCACGTTGCTGCGCGGCAGCGGCTCGTCCGACATCGACTACGGCAACCTGCTCTCGCTGCCGGTCGCGGGCGGGATGCTCTACGTCGAGCCCGTGTACATCCGAGCCGGCGGCGCGGACGGATACCCGCTGTTGAAGAAGGTGCTCGTCGGCTTCGGTCCCAAGGTCGCGTTCCAGGACACCCTCGCCGAGGCGCTCAACGAGTTGTTCGGCGGCAAGAACACACCGACCAAACCCCCGGACGACAACACGCCCCCGCCCAGCGAGACCGCCCAGCAGCGCCTCGCGGCGGCGATCAGCGCCGCGCAGAAGGCGTACGCCGACGGCGAGGCAGCGCTCGCCAAGGGCGACTGGTCGGCGTACGGCGCGGCCCAGAAGCGGCTCGCCGACGCACTCGCGAAGGCGGTCGCTGCCGAGCAGGAGATCGCCAAGGGCACGGGCAAGGGCGGCGACAACGCGACCCCACCGCCACCGTCCGCGTCGGAGACCGCCTCACCGCCGCAGGCGTGACCGCATGATCCGACCACCGCTCGAGGTCCGGTTTGCACCCATCTCCGCCGGTGACGTACCCTCTAGGTCGTCGGCGCGATCCGACCACCGCGGGGTGGAGCAGTTCGGTAGCTCGCTGGGCTCATAACCCAGAGGTCGCAGGTTCAAATCCTGCCCCCGCTACCACTATCACTGCAGGTCAGGGCCGTGATCATCGATCATGGCCCTGACCTGTTTCTGACCCGTTCCCCATCCGTTCCCCATTTCGCCCTCGCCGAGCGCTGCTTAGCCGATGCGAGGTGGCACTGGATGGCAGCGACAGGCAGCGACTTCCTGTTGAGTGGAACTCGAGGAGATGGGGGCGCGCGGCCGCCTAACCAGCACGCTCGAACATACGTTCTACTCTGGCTGGATGGCTCCGGCTCGGCGTCCCCAATGCGACGGGGAAGTTGCTGATTGCGGGCCGTCAGCCGAGCCCCGTGCCGACGGCGGAGCGCCTGACAGCGGTCTGGGTGGATCATGGCACCCCCGGGTAGTACCCCGGTGTGCTCACGGGCTGGCAGCGGTGGTTTAGGGGCTTGTACGGCCATGCACGAGCGGGACGTGGTGTTCGGGTGGGTGCAGGCGTCCCGGATCCGGCTGTTCCAGGTGTCACTGCCGCCCCCACCGCCCGGGTTCGGCGGGTGAGACGGCGCTGCAAGCGCAGCGGACGCACTGCCGGCGCGGTCGGCCACCGGGACCTGTGAGATCCGTGAACGCGGCGACGAAGGGGTGACGGAGGACGGGCGAGAGCCGTTCGAGTTGCGGGTGGTCCGTGTCGTGGCTGGGTCGCAGCAGGAGGGGGTGCTCGATGACAGCACGCGGTGAGGCGAGCAGGGAGGCGGTGCCAGGGTCCTCGGCGGTGATCCGGCTCGCGGACCGTCGTCCCCGCCCTGACCGCGTCGGGATCTACTCTCTGCGGTCCGTGATCGGCACTGGGCTACAGGTCCACGGCATCGAGGATGTGCCGCTGTTGCGGGGCTGGCTGCCGTCCCGCGAGTACCTGATCGTGACCGAGGGCGACCGGGTCGTCATCGTCGACCGGCTCCGGAGCACGTGCGTGCGCGTGAAAGGCAGCGATTGGGTGTTGCGGACCGCCGACGGGTTGGTGGTCGTTCTGGACGATGTGGCCTTCACGCGGTGGTGGGCGCCGGACCGAGCATCCGAAGCGCCAGACACGTGACGTCAAGTCCAGCATTGTCCCGCGATGCTCAACGACGCTCAGGCGCGCGCGTGGTGGTCACATCTCGGCGTTGTGGTCGCCGCTTGCGGTCGGGCGACCTCCGCACTGCACGCTCGCAGCATTCGCCTAGCGCAGGAGATCCTTGGCGGTAAGCAGAACCACGGTCAGCAGCAGCAGGAGTAGCAGGCCAAGGCCGACCCAACCGATGGCGACCTTCACCAGGTAGCCCGTCGGCTCGCTGAGAGGCGGCTCCGGCGGCCGCGCCTCGTCTTGCGCTCCGCCGGCGTAACTCGATGTACCTGGCGGCGCCGGCTCCAGGACCCAGTGGGTGCCGTTCCATTGCCACCAGTGACCGTTCGCGAATCGACGGCTGCTGTTGGGCATCTCCGCCCCAAGAAGAAGATCACCAGCACGAGGGCGCTGACGCATCGCGCTCTCGTGGACTTCCGACGTCACGGCTGATACGCCCGAGCGACTAGTTGCATCCGTACGTACTTCTCTACTGCGTCGAGTTGATCACATAGTCGCTGGTACGCACCCTCGCCCAGCATCTCCATGTCATAGCGAGAACGCCGCGACGCGTCGTAGAGCGAGAGGTACTTGCGAGATACGGGTTTCATGTGTTTCCGGACTAACTGGTTGCGACCCGCGCCGCCGTTCCCTTGAACGTTCTGCGCTGCGACGTGCTTGCGGGGATGCTGCTCGTCCTTGGGCAGGGCTGTCATCAGCGCTAGTAGGGCATCGACGAGGTGCATCGCGGTGTAGAAGCGGGCGGTCACCGCCCAGTCGATGTACTTCTGGCCCGACTGCTCCAGGTGGGTGGCAACGTCCTTATTGTGGTCGGCCTTCGCGAGGTGGTACTTCGTCTCGGGCATTTAGACTTCAGCGAACCCGACCGTGTTGACGGCCTCGAGCGGGATGACATCGAAGTCGACTGCGATATCGCCGACGTAGGCATCCTCGAAGTCCAGCAACGTAGCGATCGCCGTCTCCCGATTTTCCCACGTGTACTCGTGCAGACACACCCCGACACGGCAGATTCCTGGCCCGGGTTCCCATCTGACTGACACGTGCTGCTTGGTTCGGATGGCGTCCGCGAGCCGAGCAGTGATGTCGTCGCGAAGTGAGTCCAATGTGATCGCCACGCGCACTCCCCATCATCATCGCGACGTTGCGGATCAAGCAGTTGCCGGTACTCGTCGGTATCAGTATCGGGTTAGACCACTCGCAGCCTGAGACCTGGATCCATCCAGACCGTCACCCTAGCCGATCGAGGGCGTCCGAGATGCCGTCTCTGAAGGAGCGCCCCGACATCCGTGCCTACTAAGGGCAGCGCGGCGTACCTGTTCCGATGATGGACCGGCAGCCACTAGGACGGGGAAGCACCTCCCACGGTCGGCGGCCCTCACTGGCTAGGCTCCCGAGGAGCGACCGCCCAATGCAGAGTGGGTGGCGCGGGGCGTGAGAGGTTCGTGGTGGTTGCGGGGTTTGCAGGCAAGATCGCGCTTGGGTCGTTGGGCGTGGACGTCGTGTCTGAGGGCCTCAATACCGTCACCCGGAGACGTGGCGAGGCGTGCCGCGCGGGTAGCGAATGGGGGCCGGAGGCGTGAACTTGCGACCGCTGCGCGAGACGTGCGTCCCACGCGATGACGTGCTTGAGGGCGGCCTGACCGATAACCACTTCGCGGCCCAGTTGGACAAGATCGTCCGCAATCCCGCTGACTACCCGGTTTACGGTGACGCCGGCTCCTTCTTCGCTATCACCTACCCCACCGCAGGCCTGCACACCCTCCTGTCGAAGGCGTTCGGTCGCGTGACGGGCGCGAAGGGCACCTTGGGGGAGAACGGCGTGTTGCGGCCCACAACCACCTTCGGCGGCGGCAAGACCCACGGGCTCGCCGCGGTCTACCATCTCGCGATCGGCGCCCGGCCCGACAACGTCTCCGAGTTCATCGACCCGACGCTCCTGCCCGATGGTCCGGTCCAGGTCGTCGCCTTGGTGGGAGACGCGCTAGACCCGGTCGCTGGGGTGCAGACGAACGGTCAGCGCACCTACACCCTCTGGGGTGAGATGGCGGCGCAGATCGGTGCGCACGCCTATGGGGTCCTCGAGGCGAATGACCGCGAGCGTTCGGCCCCGGGCACGCACACCATCGTCGACGCTTTCGGTGGTCAGCCCACGATCGTGATCATCGACGAGATCGCCCAGTACCTGCGTCAGGTCACCTCAGCGGGTTCCGAGGACGTACGTCGCATGGCGCAGGCAGTGCCGGTGTTCCTCAAGAACCTCTTCGAGGTCGCCGCGGACGCGTCGAACAAGGTCGTCGTGATCGTCACCCTGGCCTCGACCTCGAATGCCTACGGCAAGGAGACCGACGAGATCGCCGCACTGATGGACGCGGACACCGAGGCCGCCTCCGGTGCGCTGGCAGAGGCTGCCGATGTGCTCGCCCGCTCGGTGCAGCCGTCGGCGGTGATCCAGCCGGCCGACGACGCCGAGATCGGCGAGATTCTCAAGCGTCGCTTGTTCCAGGACATCGACGCGAGCGCTGCGAGGGAGGCAGCGGACGCCTACAAGGGCCTCTACGAGGGGCTGCTGAGTCAGCACGAGACTCTTGCAGGAGGCGCTGAGCACCCTGCGTCCTATACCGACCTGGTGGCCAAGTACTACCCGTTCCATCCCGAACTAGTCCGCGTGCTGGACAAGCGTCTCGGTGACATCCCACAGTTCCAGCGCGCTCGCGGCGCGCTCAAACTGCTCGGCGAGGTAGTCCACCACGTGTACGCCGACGGTGACACAACGCCCGTCATCAACGTTGCCGACCTCGACTACCGTGACGCGCCGGTCCTGAACCACCTCACGGTCGGGATCGGCCGCCCGGAGTTCGAGTCCGTCGCCAAGGCAGACGTCGCCGGCGCGGGATCTCATGCCGCAGCAGTGGACAACGACGTCTTCCACGGCACCGAGCCGTACGCCGCCCGCGTCGCATCCACTGTCTTCACCCACTCCCTGGAGATGAAGGTCACCGCCGGCGCGTCCCGCAACGACTGGATCCTCGGCACGCTACGACCCGGCGAGTCTCCCGCCGTCATCGAGAGGGCACTGCAGGAATCGGAGAAGCGCTTCTGGCATCTGTCCTTCGACGGGGCGCGCTGGCGGTTCAACGTCGAACCGAACGTGAACGCGATCATCGAGACCGAGAAGCGCAACATCCAGAACACTCGCGTCGCCGCCGAGGTCGACACCATGATCAAGAGTGCCTACGCCAACGACGGTGGCGCCACCACGATCATCTTCCCCGCGGGGCCGGCCGACATCGCCGACATCACGGGGCTGCGCATCGCGGTCCTCGACCACGACGTGCTCACCGTCACGCCAGCGACAGCAGAAGACACCCCCACCATGCTGGCCGACCTGCGCGATAAGGCCGGCGCGGCCGGGTTGCCGCGCAAGTACCGCAACGGACTGGTCTTCGCCGTTGCCGACAGCACCCTGGTGGACGCCATGAAGGACCGCGTACGCGCCCTCATCGCCGCCGACGTGCTCGCCGCCGACCAGACACGGCTGGCACAGTTTGGAGACGAGGTCCGCAAGAAGATCGACCTGTTCCAGAAGAATGCCCGGCTCGAAGCACGCATCGCGATCACCCGCTGCTACAAGCACGTGTACTACCCGGTGAAGGACCAGACGCACGAACACCTACGACATCGCGAACTGCCGACGCAGGAGCAGGGCAGCACGAAGACCGCGACCAGCGCCGTGCTCACGCTGCTCCGCGACGAGGGCAAGATTCGCAGTGAGCCGTTCACGGCGTCGTTCCTGAAGTCCCGTACCTGGCCCGACACGGAGCCGGCGAAGGTCACCCAGGACATCGCCGATTGGTTCTGGGTCGACCATGGGTCACCGATCGTGCAGGACGTCTCCCTCATCCGTGCCGCGATCATCGCCGGGGTGAAGAACGACGGTTGGGTGTACTACGACGCAGCGATCGGCAAGGCGTACACAGCCAGCACCATGGCCGGGCTCAGCCCTCAGTTCGGGGCCGACAAGGAGGTCATGAGCCTGGACGAGGCCAACAAGCGCGGCTTGATCGTCCGTAAGCCGACCCAGCACGACCTGAAGCAGGTCTTCACCGGCCCCATCGTGACCGCTGCGGACCTGCGGGCGAAGTTGGACACCATCTGCGGAGGTGAACCCACCAAGGCAGATGTCCTTGACGTGCTGGCCACCGCGGTGCAGGCCCACGACTACGGCTGGATCGTCGTCACCGACGCACCCGCCGCCCCCGGCGTACGAGCGCTCACTCCAAGCGGCATCAAGGACAAGGGCTTGGACGCCCTAACCGTGATGACTCGGGACTATGCCGAAGCGAACGGTGTCGAGATCCCCACGAAGACCATCAGCAAAAAGACCTTCACTGCCACCGGACCTGGCGGCGCCGCCATCCAGTCGATCATCGACCAGGTCACCGACTTCACGGTCACGACCGTCGCGCGACTGACCATCAAGACCAGCGCGGACGATGTCCGCGGTACCGGCGACCTCGACCTGCTCGCCACCGCGCTCGGCATGCTCCCAAAACCAGTCATGACGGTGACCATCGACGTCGTCGCCGAATTCCCTGGCGTGAGCGGGGGCCTCAGATTCCAGGGCAGCGCCAACCGCGCCGACTTCCAGACGCTCTACGGCCACCTCGGCAAGTCCCTCAAGGCTGCCACCGCTGTCTCCGGCAGCCTCACCCTCGACATCACCTACGCACCGCCGGTCACGACCGACTCTGGTGAGTTCGTGCCGGTCGCCAAGGTCATCAAGGACCTGCAGATCCAGCACACCGACATCACCGCAGAGGTCACTACGTGAGCCCCACCGCGAAGAAGACCACCGCCAAGAGAACCGCTACTGCGGACAACGCTCGCGCCTTCCGTCTCACGGTCCTGCGAGCGACCGGCGAGACATACGGGCTCACCCTCGAGGAAACCTACGGGGACAACGGCCGCACCATGGCCACCGGGGTCATCACCACTACTGCCGGCCAGACGACCCGAGTCGTCGACACCGTCGTCGCCGCGGTACGCAGCGCCGGCCACCAGCCCTCGGTCCTCGCCTTCAACAACGCCACCCCGATCCCCTTGGATGAACCCAGTGGCGTCCGGCTCGCCTTGATCCTGATTACTACGCAGCCCGTCACCAAGCACGATCGGGTACGTGCCCTCGTAGCGGGCATTAACGCCATGAGTGTCGAAGAGTCCTACTACTGGTACGCCAAGTGCCTCGGACCCGACGCGTCCAACGCCCGCAAGGCATTACGCATCCTGATCGTCGGCGACGCCCATCGAGGAGTCCGAGGATGACGACCACGACGCCCCGTGTCCTGATCGAGGACTGGCTCCCCATCGCCGAACTCGGCATCGAGTCCCGCCGGGAACGCGCCGCCGCCTCAGCGCTTCCACCCCTGTCGTTCCTCCATGTCTGGTGGGCACGCCGACCCCTAGTTGCCTCGGCGGCCGTTGTGCTCGCCGGGTTGCTGCCCACCTGGACCCAGGATCTCGCGGAGGCGTTCCCCGACGCGACCGAACTGAAGTCTGAGACCGCGTACCGCGACTGGCTGCTCCATCTCGTCGGGATCTGGGGTGATCCGATCAGCGCTCGTCGTGCGTATGACGCTGCCGTCGCGTCGGGTGTCCGTATCCCCAACCCCTACACGTACCGCCAGGCGTTCAGAAACCACCCGACCCGCGGCGACCTAGATCTTTTGCGTGAGGTCTTGGTCCGGACTTGGGGGCGCATGCCGCTACTCGCTGACCCCACGGCTGGGGGCGGCAGCATCCCGTTCACTGCGACCCGCCTCGGCATCCCTGCGATCGCGAACGATCTCAACCCGGTGGCGGCGGCAACCCTCACGGCAGGTGTGCAGATCCCCGCCCGCAGGGGCCGCACCCTCGTCCCACATCTGAAGACGTACGGCGGGCAACTGGTCACCCTCGTGAAGAAGGACCTGGAGCAGTACTTCCCGAGCCTGAAGGGCGAGCAGGTCGCAACCTATCTGTTCGCGAACGCGGTGATGTGTCCGCGGACCGGCAGGGTGGTGCCGCTAATGCCGGACATGTGGCTACGCAAGACCAAGGGTCAGGAAGCCGCCGTCCGGGTGGTGACGACCCGGGGGGGGCGCGATCTCGACGTGCCCGAGTTTGCAGTGCTGCACGGGTCCGCCGTCAACCACGCGAAGGCAGGGCGTGGCACCGTCCGGCGCGGGGTCGGGATCAGCCCGTACGACAATCTCGTGATCGATGGCGAGTACCTCAAGTCCGAGGCCCAGTCCGGCCGGATGTCGCAGATTCTCTACGCGGTGGCGATCCGGAAGCCTGATGGGACTCGGTCGTTCCGGGCGCCAACGGTGACTGATCTCGACGCGGTCGCCGCCGCCGAGACCAGGTTCGCGCAGGTCGAGGTGGAGTGGCAGGCCGACGGGTTCCTACCGACCGAGGAGTTCCCCGAGGGCAACGACCTGCGACCCCTGCACTACGGGATGACTCACTGGTTGGACTTCTTCACCCCCCGCCAGGCGCTGGTGCACGGAACATTCGCCAAGAGACTCGCGGACGTCGCGGTGACACTGGCTGAGGACCTGCCGACAGATGTCGCAGCCGATGTGCTCGTCGAATTGGCGCTGATGCAGGGCAAGGCGCTGAACTACAACTCGCGGTTGGCGTCATGGCATGCACCTCGTCAGGTCATGCGCAGCGTGTTCGACCGTCACGACTTCGCCTTCAAGTGGACCTTCGCCGAGTTTGAGGGCGCTCACGCGCTGTACACCTGGTGCCTGGACCAGTTGGTCGACGCGTACTCCGGCATCGCCGGGCTACTTGACGACAGCGGCGCGGATCCGGTTCGGCAACCCGTCGAACGCGCGGTGACGGTCTTGCAGGGCAGCGCGGCGAACCTGACCGAACTTGCCGACCGGTCGGTCGACCACGTGTGCATGGACCCGCCCTACTACGACAACGTGATGTACGCGGAGTTGTCCGACTTCTTCTACGTCTGGGAGAAGCGCACGATCGGACGTGTCCTACCCGACCTCTTCAGCGGGGATCTGGCAGACAAGGAGAACGAGGCGGTCGCCAATCCTGCCCGGTTCGCCGCCATGGGAAGGCGCAAGAACGAACTAGCGACCCTGGACTATGAGGCGAAGATGACCGCGATCTTCGCCGAGGCTCGTCGTATCCTGACCGACAGCGGGGTGCTGTCGGTGATGTTCACTCATAAGCGGGCCGAGGCCTGGGACACCCTGGGCATGGGTCTGCTAGAGGCCGGGTTCACGATCGAGACCTCCTGGCCGGTCAACACTGAGTCCGAGAACTCGCTGCACCAGGCGAACATGAACTCGGCCGCGTCTACCATCATGCTGATCTGCCGCAAGCGCGCCGACCAGACCCCCGCCTCCCGGGTGTTTCTCGACGACATCGAAGCGGAAATTCGGCGAGCCGCGCGTGAGGCCGCGACGCGGTTCCAGGCCGACGGCATCGACGGCGTGGACCTGCTGCTGTCCACCTACGGCCCGACTCTGTCCGTGATCTCCTCACACTGGCCGGTGCACTCCTCGACCCCCGACGAGTTGGGCCGCGATCGCCTACTGCGCCCCGAGGAGGCGCTCGATCTGGCACGGGAGGAGGTCGTGCGACTGCGCCGTCAGCGCATCATCGGGCGGGCCGCGCAGATCGACGGCTACACCGACTTCGTCCTGCTCGCGTGGGACATCTTCTCTGCCCGCGAGTTCCCCTTCGATACCGCGCGGCTGCTCGCTCTCGCCGTCGGCGGGCACGACGTAGACGACCTGGAACGCGCAAAGATCATCGAAAAGAAGTCCGGCGCGGTGCGCCTGCTCACCCCCCGTGAACGACTCCGCCGCGACGCTGACAGCGCCCTTCCAGGCGTGCGTCCCGAGGCTCGGTCGTTCGAGTTCATGATTGACGCCGTCGACACCGTCCTCTACATCGGCGAAGTCGACGGCATGGGCGCAGCGAAGGTGTTCATGGACCGCGCCGGCCTGACGACCGACAACCGGTTCCACGGCGCCGTCCAGGGATTGATCAATACCATTCCGCGGGCCAAGGTGAAGGGTGACTGGGTCATCCCCGAAGCGGGACTGCTCGATACCCTCGTGACGGCGTACCTCGATGACTACATCACCCTGCCTGCCGACGAGGTAGAGCCCATTACGAGCGATCAGGGCGCCCTGTTCGACGCGTCGGAGTAGCCCGTGGACCCGATCCGTCCCGACACGACGAGCCCGCTGAAAGCCGCCCTAGAGACGGCACTTGGCCTGCAGTCCTACCTTTTTCGGGGCACGTACTCAACCAGCGATGGCCCGCTGATCAACTTCTACATCCCTGCCCTAGAGCGCGCCTGCCGCTACGACCGCGCTGCCGGGTACTTCTCCTCCCGCGTACTCAAGGTCGCCGCCCGCGGGCTTGTTCCGTTCCTGCGCAACGCCCGAGAGCACGGTGGGAAGATGCGACTGATCGTCGGTGCGCAACTGGCACCGGAGGACGTTGCAGCGATCCGGGAAGGAGCCCGCGGCCGAGACGAGGCTGTCCGTGACGCCATCCGGCGGGAGGCGCTGTGGGTCGAGGGTGACCCGGTCGGGGACGAGTACCTCAGACTGCTCGGCTGGATGGTGCGCGAGCACCTACTCGAAGTGAAAGTCGGGCTGCCGGTCGACCGCGACGGCGTACCGCTGGAGCCCGCCGAAGCCCACGGCTACTTCCACTCCAAGTACGGCATCCTCACCGACGCCAGTGGGAACCGGATCGCCTTTACCGGCTCGGACAACGAGACCGCCGCCGGATGGATCCACAATCATGAGACGTTCGTAGTCGCCAAGTCGTGGCTGGCCGAGGTTTGGGCCGAGCAGGGCGAAGACTTGGTCGCCCGATTCGACGCTCACTGGCATGGCCGACCCGATCGGGGCTGGGTTGTGATCGACATGGCCGGCGTCGAGGATCGGCTGCTGCGACTCGTGCCGCGGGACTATCTACCTCCGGACACCGATCCGATCTGGCAGGTGCTGGAACCGCCGGCACCTTCTGGTCCGGCTTCAGAGGAGGCGCGCGCCGAGTTGCGGTGGCTGGCCGAGGCGCCGCGACGCAGCCGCTGGACGGCGGTGGGCACGGCACCCGTCGAGCCGCTGCCACACCAGGCGCGCCTGATCGAACGTGTAGTGGACACCTACCCGCGCGGCTACCTTCTCGCCGACGAGGTCGGCCTCGGGAAGACCATTGAGGCCGGGCTTGCTATTCGTGAACTGCTGCTTTCCCAGACCGCGCGAACTGCGCTGCTGCTCGTGCCGGCGTCGGTCATGAAGCAATGGCAGGAGGAACTGCACGAGAAGGTCGGGCTTGACGTCCCCCGCTACATCGGAACCGTCGGTGGCGCTCATCAGTTCCGAGACTGGCGCGACAGCGACATGACGGTTGCTGCGGCGAACCCGTGGTCAGCGTTTCCGGTCGTGCTGGCGTCCTCTCACCTGGCCAGACGCAGGGACCGTCGACGGCAGATCCTGGAGGCCGGCCCGTGGGACATCGTTCTGGTCGACGAGGCGCATCACGCCCGCCGTCGCGGCTCCAGGCCGGCGGACATGCCGAACTCGTTGCTGTCGCTGCTGGCCGAGATGCGGGGTGCCGGCTCCTGGAGCGCCCTCTATCTGGCCTCCGCAACACCGATGCAGATGAACCCCCACGAGGCGTGGGACCTGATCAGCCTCCTCGGCTTACCAGGACGCTGGGGCCGGTCGGCCGAGGATTTCCTGGCCTACTACGAGCGGCTGCGCACCGAGCCGGGAACGCGGGACTGGCGCACGCTGTCTGCCATGCTGGGTGACTACTTCTCGCAGCCGGAAGCGGCGCGCAACGCCGACCTGGAACGGCACATTCAGCGCGAACTCGGCCTAGCACGGGCGCAGAAGATCATCGGGCTAGCAGAGACTCCGATGGCGCCCGAGACCGCGAAGGCGCTGACGGCGGAGGAAGCCGACATGGCCGACGAGTGGCTACGCCAGCACACTCCCATGCGCGACCGGGTCTTCCGCAACACAAGGGATACCATGCGCGCCTACCAGGCTGCTGGGATCATCCCCGCGGACGTCAACATTCCGCACAGGCACGTCAGCGACGAGTTCATCGACCTCACCCGCGATGAGCGGGCGCTTTACGACCGGATCGAGGATTACATCCGGCGTCACTACAACACCTACAAGACGAGCCAGAGCCAGCAGGCACTCGGCTTCATCATGACCGTTTACCGGCGTCGCCTCACTTCCTCGTTCGAGGCAATCCGCTGCTCCCTGCGTAGGAGACTGGACGTACTGGAGAACGGGCTTTCGCTAGGTGAACTGTTGTCCGAGGACGACCAGTATGACCTCGAAGGCAGTTCGTTCGACGTCGAGGAATTCGACGCGTCCACGACCCTGCTCAACGACGAGATCCAGGAACTGAAGTCTTTCCTAGTCAGCCTGGACGGCATCACCGGTGAGGACACGAAGGCCACCCGGCTCATCGCCGACCTCAACGCCGGCTTCCTCACGTACAACTCGGCGGTCGTCTTCACCCAGTACACCGACACCATGCAGTACGTTCGCGAACGCGTCATCGAGGCAGGACTGACGAGTATCGGCTGCTACTCCGGCCGCGGCGGCGAGATCTACCGCCCAGCGAGCCGCACCTGGCGTCCGGTCACAAAGTCCGAGATCAAAGACCTGTTCCGCACCGGCGAGGTGCGCGTGCTCATCGGAACCGACTCCATGAGCGAAGGCCTGAATCTGCAGACCTGCGGCCGCCTCATTAACTACGACATGCCCTGGAACCTCATGCGCGTCGAGCAGCGCATCGGCCGCATCGACCGCATCGGTTCCAGTCACCGCGACATCCAGGTCAGCAACTACTTCTATGCCGACACAGTTGAGCAGCGTGTCTACGAGGGGATCCTAGAGGACTACGGGGACTTCACCGAGATCGTCGGCGATGCTCAACCGGTCCTGTCCTCGGTGGAAGAGATCATCAAGCAGGCGGCTCTCAGTGAGGGCAGGGAGCGCGCAGATGCTATTCGGGACGGCGTCGCTGGAGTCCGCCACGACATCGAGGAACTGAACCGTCGCGCGGTCCAGCCGACCGACATGGGCTCGACCGGGATCGAGCCGCCGCCGGCTCTCGTTGGCGA
This sequence comes from Candidatus Nanopelagicales bacterium, assembly GCA_017848795.1. Lineage (GTDB taxonomy): Bacteria > Actinomycetota > Actinomycetes > S36-B12 > CAIYMF01 > JAFIHG01. The sequence continues at coordinate 66,967 of JAFIHG010000004.1, forward strand.
GGTCAGCCTCGACGATCTGGCAACCCGGCTTACCGCCAACCCGTTCACCAAGGACCGCTTGATACCGGCCCGGGATACGCCGGGCATCGTCTTCGTCGACGGTGCGGTGAAGGCAACTTTCCAGCGTGACGTGTTCGACGCCAGCCGCGATGAGATCGTCCTGCTCACCTACGGCCAGGCACTCCTGGAAACTCTCCTCGCCCCCGAGGCTATTGGCGTCGAGGCCTAACGCGATGTCGGACCCACCCCGGCTTCCGCCAGGAAGCACTGTCCGATTCCAAGTCCAGCACCCCGCACTGGGCTGCGGCTCGTCATGGTCAGTCACTACGAGCGTGACGACCGGCGACGTCTACGTGGCACACCGCGAGGCCGGCCGCTGGATCAAGTCGTCCTTCCACGAGTCCGGCCAGTGGCACTACGGCCTCAGTGCTGCTGCCATCGAGCAGGACGAGCGCGCCGACCGCTACATCAGCATCACGCACGAGCACCGAGAGATCTCACCCGGCTGGGTGCACGCCCACCAGGTCGCCGTGGCGCGATCCGAACTCAGGCAGCACACCGAGTCCGTCCGCGACCGATCAGTGACCCCAGTGGTTCTCCCATGGGGATGGGACGCGGTCGCCATTAACCTCTACCTCGGGCGACCCGGCTACCAGATCGCCCTGCGACTCGCCCCGCACACCAAGATCATTGCAGATCTCGAACGAGGTGACGGCGGTCGAGCGCTCGTAGTCAAGCAACCTATGGCTCTCGAGCGCCCCGTTGCCGAACTGTTCGCACCGGAGATTGGCGAAGCGCGAGCCGGCCTCGTCGCGAATGGGTGGGACGGCAGACCGGCACGTATAGCGATTTTCGGTATGGCAGATCGACTGGGACCGCACAACGAAGTCGAGGTCGCCATCGACCCGGCGCCCTAAACCGGGACCGTGGCGCGGGGACGCCTCGGTGGCTGGCCCCCCACCGAGATGCCGGCATCAGCCGGCCGCGCGTCGTCCAGTCGCAACTGCCTTGGCGTCAGGGTTGTCCGCCGAAAGGGGCAAAGCGGGGCTCACGGTCTTGCTCGACCAACCGCTGGTTCACCCGCTGCCGGATCGACGCGGGAACCTCGGTCGTCTTCATGATGTAGGTTGCGGCGCCCATGCCGAGAGTTGTGTACTCGGCGTCCACGATGTGCTGAAGACAGATGTAGGCCCCGCAGCGGCCGCGCACGGCGTCGAGTACGGCGGTGTCGTATCGGGCTTCGGCGCCGCACCGGTCACAGCGGGGAAGAACATCTACGACGGCCACCGTGTCGGCCTCGAAGGGGTGCTCGATGATGGTGTCCTCATCAACGAGCGCCCAGGCACGGGCTAGGTGGTCGAGGATGTGCCTGTCGGGAGGGATGGTCGGGTGTCCCCGCTCGTCAGTGATCGGCAGGCTGAGAACCAACTCGCTGGCAATGCCGATCACGCCAGGCGCGGCCAACGGGTCCAACTCGCCAGCAGAGTCACGCAGGCCAGAGGTTGGGATGGTGTCCTCGGGCTGTGGAAGTAGCCACTCACTCTGCGTCATCGCGGAATCCTAGGGTGGACTGCGATGCGGCACACTCATCTTCAGGGAGGAGAGGCTGACGATGCCTCCGACCCCCCGTTGTTTCACGCTCCGATGACGGTAGGCGACTGGTCGAGGTACCGGTAGACGCTGGCGCGGGAGATCTCCATGATCTGTGCCAGTTCGGTGACGGTGTGGTCGCCGGCCGCGTGCAGGCCCCGCAGCACCTCCGCCTGCTCCTTGGAGAGGGACGGCTTGCGGCCGACGCGGACACCACGCTCACGTGCCGCCGCGAGACCGGCCCGGGTGCGGTCGACGATCAGGGCCCGCTCGAACTCGGCGAGCGCTGCGAAGATGTGGAACACCAACTTGCCGGTTGAGGTCGTGGTGTCGATGGCCTCGTGGATCGACCGGAAGCCGATTCCCGCGCGCTCCAGGCCGGTCACTGTCTCGATCAGGTGGGGGAGGCTGCGTCCGAGCCGGTCGAGGCGCCACACCAGCAGGGTGTCGCCGGGTCGGACGTAGTCCAGGGCGGCGGCCAACTGCGGCCGGTCGGTGCGGACACCTGAGGCGGTATCGGTGAAGACGCGGACGCAGCCCGCGTCGGTGAGGGCGTCGAGTTGAAGGTCGTGGCTCTGGTCGCCGGTTGAGACCCGGGCGTAGCCGATCAACGCTCCTGAGTTCTTGGGGGTGGTGGGCATGATCAGCAGTGTCTCAGAACCCGTCGACCCCCGGAGTTTTGAGACACCCATTTAGGTCACGGGTTTCGGACACCTCTAGTGCCGGGATCGGCGACCTGGTGCCCGGTGTCCGAAACCGACCGGTTGCGAACGCCAGGCAGCGGGACCAGTGGAAGACCCGCAGTTTCGGAGACCACCTCATCGCAATCGACTATTGGAAGCCGCGTACCGCAGCGGAACTGTCGCGGCGGTGAGGGATGACCTTCTAAAGATCTCTGCAGGTCGCGTCGAAGGTGGCCTAAGATCGCCGGCGACAAACGGGGGAGAGTCATGTACTGCAGTTCGTGCGGAGCCCAAGATCCCGGAAACTTCTGCGGCCACTGCGGGGCAGCGGTGTCACCAACACCAACCGCGACCGTGCTGCACCCCGGCGGGCAGTCCTCAGCGGCGCTAGGACCGCACGCGCAAGGCACGATCCTTCCCGCGATGGCGGCGCCTTCGGTTCAGAGTGATCCGCCGCAGCCGACAGGGAGTCGGTTCGCTGCGGCCGAACCGACGTGGTCTCGTTGGCACTGGCCCGACCCAACGCCGCATTGGTTGACGGGCCACCACACTCTTGGAACGGGAATCGCGCTCATCGTCTACCTGGGGGGCATGGTTCTAATCGATGCCTTACTCATGTACGTAATTGCGCCCCGCTTCCTGACTTACGTCCTCACCGTCGGACTTGCGGCCTTGGTGGTGAGTCGAATGCGGTCCTTCACCTTCCGCTCCCTGGTGGCGCTGGTTGCTGTCAACATCTTCGACACCGTGCTGATCTCGTTCGTCGTCTCGCAGATCATGCTGCAGGCGGTTCTCGGCTGGCCACGCGGGATGACATACGGCGTCGACACGCTCGGGCTACTCGGAGGCGTGGGCGCCCTGGCGCTGGGCGTGCTTCTTTGCGCCTACCGCGACCCACTAGTGAGGGCCGACCTCAACCGCATGATCACACCTCGCCCGGCAGCGGTTGATCCCATGAAGGCGGTGGTTCTCGGCCTACTAGCAGTCGTCGCGCTCATAGCGATCGTCCGTGCGCTGACTGGTTGGACAGCGCTTGGCCTGATGCCCACCGCTGAGCAAGCCCGTCGTATGGAATGCACACAGCGGCTGGCCGACGAGGGCTACACCGGCAAGGACCTCGTCGACGGTATCGCCTTCTGCGTTCGCACAACCGACGTTTCCTAGCAGGAGCGGTGCAGCATGCGTTGTCCCAACGGTCATGAGGTCGTGCCGCCTCACCTGTTCTGCAAGCAATGCGGCGAACAAGCGCGTTGGCGTCGGTGCGCTAACGGGCACCTTCTCGACCGCGTCGACCGCTACTGTCCGGACTGCGGCGAGCGCGTCGCCCTGAAGGGGAGTGAAGGCCGCGAGGATGCTGGGCGTGCACGAGCAATAGCAGAGCGGTCACACGGTTCCATCGCTGGCAGCCCACGTGATACCGAGCAACCTGTCGCCGCGAGTCCGGGCCAACATCCCCACGAAGTGTCGGTTGACACCTACGCGACCGGGGGCCCCCGAGTCGACAGTGCACCCCCCAGTAACGGGCGACACCAGGGTCAACGGGATGTAACTGCACCGGACGTACCGGCAGCCCGCCACTCGAGCAGAGGCGACCGCGACAACTACCTTCCTTCTCGAGAGCCGAGACGCCCCAAACGCGCGATCCTCGGCATCGCGACCGCACTAAGCGCCGTTCTGGCGGCAGGTGTCGCCATCCAACTCTGGCGACCGTCTGATACGAGCAGCGAGCAGGGTGCGCTCTCCAGCCCGAGCCTCAGCGCACCGGTAGATGGCGACGTCGGCCCCTCGCATCTCGGAGAGCCCTCATCTTCCGCGCCGGGTGAGCCCCCACAGCCGGCCCTGACACCATCCGGAGGTCCGGGCGCATCAGCGGAGGACGTGGATCCATCGGCAGCCGACGCGGCGACCGCTAAGAGTTGGCTCGGAGCAGTGATTGGCCTGGAAACCCTCAACAACGGGGGCGGGAGTCGCTCTTTCGCCGCGACCCCCACCGGCCGCCAGGCGTACACCGCCTTCCGCGACTATCTGGCCGCGCACGCCGAGCGGGCTAGGCTGACCGCAGCGAATGACACCGCCGTTGACATCAGGGCCTCGTGCTCGGGCGCGTTCTGCAGAGTTGATCTCGAACCCGTTTACGACGCCCAGCCGTACTTGCACCTACAAGCAGTGGATCTGTCGTACAAGGTGATCGGATCCTCACCAAGTTCAGGTTGGGAGGACGGCCAACTCTTGGATGGCAAGTGGGCGTGCGTGACGAGAGACCACCGAATCACAGAGGTCCCCGGAAACGAGCAAGGCTTCCCACCGTTCATGCTCGTAAAGGGCGAAGCCGTCCGGGTGTCCAGCGACGAGAGCATCATGCAGTCCTATCGAACGTTTACATCGCGGGTCGTGCCCGCTGTCCTTATCGGGGGACCTGAGCCGAGCACATCGCCGAAGGCCGCTCACAAGTGGTGCCAGAGCCGCGTCAACTAGGACGCCGAAAACCGCGTGCGCTGGTTCCCTGCTGAGTCGAGGTGTGCTGCCCAGTCCGCTCGACGACCGCTTGAGTCAGCGGATCGTGCTGACCTCTCTTGTCCCCCTGCTGTGGGCCGGAGGCGAGGGCCCGCTCAAGTCGCAATGTCACTGCTCCGATGCTCTCTGGAAGCGTCGCTCACATCACGGGGGGAAGCCATGCACGTCGTCATGGGTCGTTGGTACAAGTCGACCGTCGCCGCGCTGGTCGCCACGCTGCTCGCGGCCGGGACGGTCGTAGCACTGGGTGCCGCACCGGCCAGGGCCGAGTCGGACTGCGCGCCGTATTGCCTGGCGCCGTGGGTGATGGTCGACACCGGCGACAGCGACGGCATCTTCGTGCGCATCCCGGGACGCGGCGCGGCCGAGGTGTCCGTATCGGTGTCGGTGATCGACACGGACCAGGTCATGTCGCAGGTCCAGGTCGACGTGACCGGGACGGCCGCCCGTTCGTGGATCATGGCTGTTCCCCGCGCCGGCCAAGACTTCGAGATCAAGTACAAGGCCCCAACAGCGGGCAAGTACCGCATCACCGTGACCCCGATCGTGTCGGTTCCGCCCGAGGACCTGCTCGACGACCCTGAAGGGGACTACGCGGTCTTCGACGTCTACGACGCCATCAAGACCAAGACCAAGTTGTCGGCCCCGAAGTCGATCCGGCTCGGCACGACCGGCAGGCTGCCGGTGAAGGTGAAGAAGGCCCCGGTGGGCAAGGTGACGATCCAGGCCCGGATCCCGGGAGTGCCGATGTGGGTCGACCTGAAGACTAAGCGGATCAACAAGCAGGGCAAGGCCCTGTTCACCAGCACGCCCAAGACCTCGGTGACGTGGCGCTGGGTCAAGTTCCGGGTCCGCTACGAGGCGAAGGTCAAGGGACACACCTATTACGCCTCATCGACGTCCACGGTCCGCAAGGTCCGGCTCTACCGCTAACGCGCCATGAGTCTGTGTACGCGGCGTACTAGTCGGTGCTGCCGTCTACGGTCGCTCCTGTGATCACCCACGCGTACTGCGGTGGCCGTGCCGCGATCGCCGTCGGCGCCCGGAAGACCAGATGACGTTCACTGCGCTCCATCGGGCGCTAGGGCGGGAGCCTGGACCGGTGACGGACGAGATGCTGGACGAGGCCGTCCAGCAGGGTGTCGAGGAGCAGGACCAACTCGACTGGAAGCGCGCACTACCGGACCAGCGAGAACTCGCCACCTCGGACCTCGCGAAGGACGTCGCTGCGATGGCCAACAGCGGGGGCGGGGTCATCGTGTACGGCGTCACCGAGACCGCTGGCCGAGCAGATGGTCGTGTTGACGTCGGGGAAGTGTCGGAGTCCTACGAGCGCACGATGCGCCGCGTCGCCTCGAGCGCCATCCAGCCGCCGGTGGTGGGGCTGGGGATCCACCGGCTCGGCACGGAGCCCGAGAGGGCCCTCGTGGTCGTGGTGCCGGCCAGTGTTGAGTCCCCGCACCTGGTGTACCGGGGCGAGTACTTCGGCGCGCCGGTCCGGAATCACGCGGACACCGAGTGGATGCGCGAGCGGCAACTCGAGGCCATGTACCGGGCGCGCTTCGAGGAGCGCCGAGCGTCAGAACGCGCCCTCGTAGATCTGTACGAGCAGGTCTTGGCGAGTAGGGGAACTAGCGAGCGGGCGTGGATGATCGGCGTAGCGCGGCCCCGGCTTCCGATCCCGCTTCCTCGGCGCATGACGCGGGCGGAGGCGACGGCGATCTTCGTAGAGGCCTACCGGCTGGCCCCGGCCTACAGCGACACCAACCGTGTGCACCCCATCGAGGACATCGACCGGCACAATCCGCGTCCCGGGCTACGGCGCTGGGTGGCCCGGCCAGCCGTGACCGGGGAGAACTACGCGTGGAAGGAGTCGTGGGCCACCGTCCACGACGACGGGTCGGCCACGCTGGCCGCTGCCGTAGGCGGTGCCCGGTCCTCCTCGGAGGGACACGACCCCGGCTGGATCGTGGCCTCCGGTCGCGCCGAGCGGTTCACGGCTGACTTGGCCGCGCTGGTGCGCGCCTCGGCTGCTCACCATCGGGCCGACGAGTTCGAGGTCCGGCTCGGCATCGAGTGGACCGGTCCGGAGCCCCTGCAGATCCAGACGGTCGACAACTTCGACTGGCCGCTGCCGGACATCTCGGTGCCCCTCGCCCGGTACACGCCCGTCGTGATGAGTATGCGTGCTGCTGTCGACGAGGCGACCTTCCGAGACCAGTTGTGCGACCTCGCCGAGGACGTGGTCAACCAAGGCGGTGTCCAGAACCTCCGCACGATGCGCCGAACTGAACCTGAGCCCGAGACGACCTAGCGCCCTTTGCCGGCACCGCGAGTCGCCGAGTTGGGCCGTCAGGTGGGTAATCGGGTTGGCCGGTGACGCGTGCTGCAGTGCGACAGTTGACCATGCCCGTGCCGCGCTCCTCACGCCAGCAAGATCCAGCCGCGCATCCCGTCTCGTGGGTCGGCCAACGCAGCCTGTGCGAGGTGCCGGGCTGCACCTCCTGCCTGTACACCTCGGACGAAGTCGCTGAGATCCTGCGGCGCGCCGAAGAACAGGCCACCTAGGCGTCCAGGCGTAAGCCGCGTTCCAGAGCATCGCGCGTCGCCGCCGCGATGCAGGATCGGCGAGGTGGTCGGCCTCCGTGGGCCAGGCGCTCGACCGTCCTGCTAGCGCAGGGCGGCGTCCGGAGCCCACCGATCGTCGGACAACGGTTGGGGGAGGGAGACGGGAGGGCATCGGCTCGGCGCCAACATCTTTAGATCTGCGTTGCACGCGTCAGGTAGCCATCATGAAAAGATCCTGCAGTCCGGCCGAAACCCGCGCGACATCCGTGTCCGGACCCGGTTCGGCGCCTTCATGCGAGCCCGTGCTTTCGCAGTCGTTTCAGCGCGTCGCCGTACGCCGCGAGCAACCGCCGGTGTCGTCGGCTGAGCACGAGGAACCCGACCGGGTTGGACGAGGTGAAGGCCCAGGCCGCCCGTGCCATGGCGTACGCATCGTGTCCGTGCTCCAGTGTCAAGCGCAGGTCCGCCCAGACGAACGGGAGCCAGGCCCGGGCCCACGCAACTAGCGCGAGGTAGCCGATGAAGACCATCCAGACGGTGGGAAGGCCGCCTTGACACAGCACGCGCACGTCGTCCGCTGCGCATACTGCGGCCGGAATCGCGGTGCCGGGGAACGCTGCGGTCAGGACAAAGAGGGCACTGCCTAGCACACCGGGGGTCAGCGTCGACTGTGCGAGCGCCTGCCGAAGTGTGAGCCCCCGGGTTGCCAGGTCGCTATGCACGTTCCCTCGTGACACATAGTTGGTCCTGCGCGATCTCATAGCCGCGCGCCCCACAGCCCGCTTCCTTGGGATGCTGTCGCCAGCCACTTCGCCACCTCGGACGGGTGCCACATCGGCTCATGGCCAGCGTCACGGACCGAGGTGGGGAAGTCGACCGACAAGAGCCAGCCTCGGACACGTCGCTTCGTGAAGCCGAACCGGTTGGCCAGGCCCGTCAACCCGAGCGGCCGATCCGTGTCCCGTTCGCGGCGCTTGCACGGCATTCCGCCGTGGTGTGCCAGTCCAGGCGCTTTCGCTGACCGGTCGAGATGGGTCGCCTGCCGAGATCGCGTCTCGCCGCAGTCGCAACGCGCGAACCAGAACGTCTTAGTGCTTCCCCGGCTGCGCTCGACGTCGAGCGATATCACCGTCCATGAGCCGTACCGCTTGCCGACCCGGTCCTTAACCCGCGTGTTCATGCAATCCTCCTCAACCCTTCGTCGGTGCCGGAGGGGTTGAGACAGGACCCATGGGGGCGCGAGTTCGTGGGCAGTGCGCCTCGAGGCAGTTGGATCCGTGAAAGATCTCGTGGTGGACAGCCTGGCGGATGAGCACCTACAGCGGTACCGCCGACAGGTGGACGACCCGCCCTGCACGAGGCGGGTCTGGTCCTACATTGCCCATGCTCGCCTGGCAGGGAACGCCTGAGTGGCGTCGAGTCCGTACCAATGATTACTTGTGTGGACAAGCACCACCTTCGGCCAGCGACCCAGCGGAAGACGACTTGATGTCGACTGCCGCACCACGGACTTCTACGGCGGATGCGACGCTGCAGAAGCGCCGTAGCGCCGTCCGCAGCGCTGAACGCTGCAGCCCTGGCCGCTTCCGACCGCCAGGCCCTCTCAGGCCGTCCTAGGCGGTTCTGCGGCATGCGGCGAGACCTTGCCGCCTCGGCCCGCCGTTCATCCAGCGCGCGCCGTCGTCTCCTCGGAACGGGACTGGAGGTTGATCGGGCCGAAGCCGAGCGGATCCAGTGGGGAGCCCTCTAGGGCGGGGCGCGACCTCTAAAGATCTTCGGCTGGGGGCGGAGCCGCCCGTCCTCCTCGCACCGCCGGGAAGACAAGTCGCCCCTGTCCGATCCGGTCGGCAGCCCGGATCGGCCCAGTCGGCCCAAAGGTTCTGCTGGAGCAGTCGAGGGGGGAGGCGACGGAAGCAGGGACTGCGTCCGGCGAAGCGGGAGTCCGCCCAGGCCGACCTCGTGATCACGTTCACCCAGCGGCCCGCCAGTGGCGGTGTTTCGCGAGCACGACGGCGTCGACCATCCGTCGGTTCCGCCGCGCGTTGTTCTGGCCCCAGAATCCGGGGCTGGCGTGGACGGTCCGGTGCCCGTTGGCTACCCGGAACTGCTCTCGGCTGTCGCTGTTCCAGGTCTTGCCCTTGAGCACGTACGCCATCCCCCCGTATGTCCGTCGCCTGACCGGCTTGACCTGAACCACCGAACCCAGGCCCGCACGGGACGCGGCGACCCCCAGGGTGCGCTCGTCCGGAACGTTGCCATGAGCCCAGGCGTGCAGGTGTGCCCGACCAGGATCACCCGGGTTCGGCTCGACCCCAAACAGCCACGGGAACCGGTGACCATCCCGGGTGAGGTTCTTCCGTAAGGCGGTGATCAGCGGCTGGATCTCGGTCCAGTCTTGAGACGGCATCCCAGTCACCGTCAGCAGGTGAGTCGGGCGAGCGACCAACGCGATTGCCCGAGCCACCTCCCTGATCTTCGACCGGGAACAGCGGAGGCAGGCGAAGGACCTGCAGGTCTGCAGGACCTCGACCTGACCCGCAGCACCCCGCAGGATCTCCCCGGTCCCGTAGTTGACCGCGAATACCGGCGAGATGCAGTCCGGAGCATCCTCCCGAGGCCCGTACTGGCGAAGAAGCCTGCCCTCAGTGGTCAGGAGCCGGGCTTGGTTGAACTGGTTGTAGTAGTAACAAGAGCAGTGTTGCCCCGGGTGGAGAGCACATAGGGTGTTGATCACGGGCCCACCTGCCTGAATCAGGAGGGCTGCCAGAGGCCCCTGCCGCCCGCAACGCGGTGGGGGCCTTGCTCTCGGGACGAGAACCTGCCCTCAGACCTTCGCGGGCCTGCTGGAGGGGTTGACAGGATTCCCGAGGCGAGCCGTGCGGGTCAGACTCGATCGACTCCGCAGCGACGCTGCCCTGTGCGAGAGCGCGGTTACTTGCTGCCGCATGCTGCCGCTACAATTGACCTCAGCGCCGAACGGCGCCAGCGACCCTCACGCCAAGGCGTGGGCTTCACAGCCCTCGACCTGGCGAGTCGGAGGGCGGCGGGGTTAAGACGGCTCTCCCCATCAGGACAGCGCTGAGCGCACGATCGTGATGTGGGACGGACGGCAATGAGTACGCATGAACCTGCAGGCGGTCCAGCACCGCTGATGTCGCTCGATGATGTGGCTGCCTACGTCGGCCTGGGCAAGCGATGGCTTTACGAGCAGGTCCGCTCCGGGCGCCTGCCCGCCATGCTGATCGCCCGGACCTACCGGTTCCGTCTGAGCGACGTGGAGCGGTTTCTGGACGACTTTCGGGTCACGCCCGGCTCCGGACCTTCCTGAAGGCTGCAAGGGCCCGGTCACCGGCGTCAGGCAGGGTGCCCAGGTACTGCTGAGTCGTCGCGATCTGGCGATGTCCGAGGCGCTCCTTGACGACCTGGAGGTCAGCGCCGCCCGCAAGAAGCCATGAGGCGTGAGCGGCACGCAGGTCATGGAACCGGACGCTTCCTGCCAGTCCAGCGGCGACTACAGCGCCGACCCAGACCTTCGAGCGGAAGTTGTTTCGCGAGAGCGGAGTTCCGTTGGTGCTGGTGAACAGCAGGTCATCATCCCGAACACCGTGTGCCAGCATGTGCTCACGGAGCAGTTGGCACGTGATGGCCTCGATCTGGACTGCTCGCGGCTCGTCGTCCTTGGGGTAGTCCTTGACGAAGGTCCGTTCGCCGGTGGGACTGATCTTCTTGCTGACTTCGACGATGGTGCGGCGTACATGAACGGTGTGCGCGGCGAAGTCGACGTCGCCTGGTCGGAGCGCGATCAGTTCACCCCAGCGCAGCCCCGTCTCGATCGCCAGGAGCACCATCGTGTGGTGCCGCGCCGGTAGGGCCGCGAGTAGGGCGTCGAACTCGTCTGGGGTGATGATGCGCTTCGGCTTCTTGACGACCTTCGGCAGGCGCGTGTGGGAGCAGGGGTTGTAGGCGACGACTCGATGCTCGACCGCCATCACGAAGATGGCGTGCAGCAGCGTGTGGTACTTGACGACCGAGCGCGGGCTCAACTGCTCGGTCGCGCCGTTGACCCAGTTCTGGACGCCGCCCGGTGAGATCCGCCGCATTGGCAGGTGACCGAAGGTCGGCAGGAAGTGCTTGTCGAGGTAGGAGCGGTAGGCCGCACGCGTGGTCGCCTCCAGGCGCTGGGCTGCAGGCCAGTAAGTGGAGGCGATGAACCGTTCAAAGGTCATCTTCGACGAGGTCGGATCGACCCACTCACCGCGTTCGGCCTCTACCTCCCGATGGTGGGCAACCTTCTCGGCCTCTCGCTTGGTGGCGTAGCCGCCCTCCTCGTGCCACTTCCCGTCACTACCGAGGTAGCGGGCGTAGTAGCGCGCGGACCCGTTCTTGAGGGTCCTGCGCTTCGCGTGCGCCAAGTGGGTCTCCTCATGCCGTTGGTGCCCGTTCCCCATCCGTTCCCCATGAAGTCTGCGCCACTCAACCGACAGTCGGTGCCACTCAATGCCGGTGATCAAGGCTCTGACCTGCGGAAACGCTCACTATCGTGCCAGGTGGGAGACCCCGAGTCGACCCTTTAAGTACGGCTCATAACCCAGAGGTCGCAGGTTCAAATCCTGCCCCCGCTACTTGTATCGCCGCAGGTCAGCGGCCCTTTCCAGTTCTGGAGAGAGCGCCTTGATCTTTGCGCAGAGTGCGTTTGTGGTCAGTTTCGCGGCCACGTTCCGGCCACGGACTCACCGAGTGAGTAGGCCGTCGCGGGACGTTGCGGGACGACTGGGACGTGGCGGGACGACTGGACGGTCGTAGGGGTCGATCGCCTCTGGGTTCTCGCCCAGTGATCTCGGGCACCTCCTCAACCAGACGGCGCCCGCCGGATGATCTCGGTGCTCACCGAGTCTTCGCTCACCGAGTCTTCCTCCGGTCGGAGGCCGGCTCCTGGCAGGAGTCGCGGACCGGGTGCCGGGGTTGGCCGAGGTCGTCAATCGAGTCGGCACCGGCGAGCATCCTGGCGACCACACTGGTCGTCGTTGCCCCTGCTCCGGCACGGCGGTATGGGGTGCTACGCCGCGCTTGGTCGAAGACGTCGCCGCTGCGCTCGCCGCTCCGCTCGACGACCGCCAGAGTAAGCATCCACTTGTAATGCATAACGTTACACGTTACGCTCGCCAGGTGATCGTGAGCTTCCGCCACAAGGGATTGGAAGCCCTCTACCGGACGGGAACGAAGAAGGGGGTGCGGGCCGGGCATGCTCCAAAGCTGCTGCGGATCCTGTCCGCGCTCGACGTGGCCCAGGGCCCGCAGGACCTGGGCATCCCGTCGTTTCGCACCCACCGGCTCACCGGAGCCCTCGCCGGGCACTGGTCGATCTGGGTGAACGGCAACTGGCGGGTGACCTTCAGATTCCTCGACACCGACGTGGAACTTGTCGACTACCAGGACTATCACTGATGGGAAGGCGTGAGGAGATGGCGATGAAGACCCCGGTGCACCCCGGCGAGGTGCTGCACGAGGACGTGCTGGCCGAGCTCGGGCTCGGCGTCGGTGAGGCGGCCGAACGGCTCGGTGTGTCCCGGGTGACCTTGAGTCGGGTGCTGCACGGTCACGCCCGGATCAGCCCCAACCTCGCACTGCGTCTTGAGCAGGCGGGAGTGAGCACGGCGCGGGCGTGGTTGGCGATGCAGACCGCGCACGACCTGGCCCGCGAGCGCGCCGCAGGCCTGCCCAAGGTTGACCGGCTCGACTCCGTGGCCTGACGCACCGGGTCCCCTGTGGCACGCTCGAGAGAGCGAGTCACAGATGCGTCGTAGCGGCACGGCGTGGCCGGAAACGCGGCCCGAACGCTGCGGGACGTGACGCAACACCCGGGACGTGGTGGGACGGGTGGGATGCGTCATTGCAGGTCAACTGGGACGCAGCGGGACGGCGCGTGACATGCGGGATGGTGGCCGGAGGGCTCATAACCCAGAGGTCGCAGGTTCAAATCCTGCCCCCGCATGTCGACCGGCAAGGTCGCTCGGCGCGGATCAGAGTGGTGATTAACACTGCGGGGTTGGTGGCGATGACGCTGGCTGCCAACGCACGAGCGCGCTGTGGGGCTCGTCCAGTGGGTTACGGCGCGATGTGCTCGGTCCACTGGGTGCCGTCCCAGAAGCGGAGTCGATGCAGCCCCCGAGGGTCCGGGTACCAGTCTGCGGGCGGGAGCGGAGTCGCATTGACCTGAGGCTGAACGACTGGAGTGGACATTGCATCAGTCTCCAGGGTGTCGACATCTGTGAGAGGACTCGGTGTTGTGGTACTCGAGTGCAGGTCGTACGTGTGTGTCGCGTCGACTTCGCTGCTCGCGAGTTCTTCATGACCTTGGACGAGTGACTCGCGCAAGATCAACGATTCCGAGTCCAGGGTTGCTGGACCGGGTGCTGACGTATCGGTGATCAGGTCAAGTGTCTCGTTGTCAGCATCGCTGCTTCCGGCGTGGGATCCGGATCCTCGTCGACGTCCGAGTAGAGATCCTCGCTGGTGGCGTCATCGATGGCCGTGAGTGCATCGCCGGCATCGACTTCTTCGGTTGCCTGGTTCCGTGGTTGCGTTGCGCGGGCGACAGAGCCGGAGGCGTGCCATTCGAGCGCTTCGGGCTTCTCGTGGTACTCAACCAGGTGTGCACCGGCGATCTGGGTGAGAAGATCCTTGATCTGGGTCGGTGTGGCGTAGAAGAACTCACGCCGCGGGTTGACCCGGTTGACCTTCAGGTGTGCCAGGGCCTGGTGGAGCTTGTTCTCGAGGGTGACGGCGTCCTCGTGGAACACCATCGCGTGCACGTCGAAGCGGAATGGGACGCTGGCATCGCCAAGTTCCACGACGCGGTCGTAGGGGTCGAGGCGACGAGTCATACCGATCTTGACCATGTCCGGGCCGAACGCGCCGACGTTGGAGATGACGTACACGTGGCCGGTGCGGATGTTGGCCGCACGTTGCTCGACGCCGTGGATCGAGTCGTCGATCTCGGCGAGTTTGGCCTGAGCCTGCGCCCAGGCCCCTGGGTCGCGCTCGGGAGACAACTTGGCGAGGAGGTTGCGGTAGTGCTGCCGTTCTTTGCTCAGCTTGTCCAGGGCTGCTCTCATCTCCGCGGCAGCCTTCTGCTGATCGCGCAGATCGGCGCGGCGGGCACGCTCGGCCTCCTTCTCCTGTTCCTTCTTCAACAGGTAGTCGGCCGTCAGCTCAAGCTCGTAGCAGCGCATCCGGTGGTAGTCCGGTGAGATCCGGATGCTCATCAACTTGCCCAGCCGCTCGATCGCGAACGCCGACTTGTCCAACCGGCCCTTGGCGCCGGTCAAGGTGTGCGGGCGCAGCATTCGCACCAGGGAGTCCGCCTCGGCGTTGTACGCGCGCAACATCAGGGTCGACATGTCCTTGACCATCTTGCGACCCTGTACAGCAGAGTTGTTGACCGTCCACTGCGTCGTGGCCTCTATCGCGTGTCCAGAGCGCACCATGTCCTTCATCCGGATCTGCGCTTGGGTCAGAGCGTCCTTGTACGCCACGGCGCTGTCCAGGCGGTGGTTGAACGTGTATAGGCCGGCCTCCTGCATCGCTTCCTGGTCGATGTTGTCGACCAGGCGGGCACGCGCGGCCTGCTCGTCAGCGCGGGCGTCCGCGGCAGCCTGGATCGCCTCGGCGGCCTGCCGTTGCAGGTCGGCCAGCTGGGCACGGTTGGCCTCCATCTGTCCGGCCAGAGCCATCGCGTCCGTGCCCTGAAGGTGCGCGATCCATTGATTGAGCCGTGCGACCTCGGCTTCGAGGGCTTCGATCTTCTTGCCCGAACCCAACGCCATCACCGTGCTCCCACCTGCCGGGACTTGTCAGTGCATCACGGTAGCCAGGCACGAGCTCCACGCTGCAGACGGCCGCGTGTTGCGGTCCACGCGGACGCGCGGCGGGCGTGAGGCCTACCGGGCGTCGAGTTCGTCTGCCCATGTGTGGAAGTAGGCGCGGATGTCGGCGATGGGTGTGCCGATGTCGGGGATGTCTCGGTCGTCGAGGTGTCGGTGTGAGCGCAGGGCTTGGGTGAAGGCGCCGCGGTCGACCTCGGCGTCAGCCTCGCGTGCATCGCGCAGGGTGTCAGCGCGGTCGAATCGTTGGTTGAGCAGATACACGTCGCTGAAGCTGCCAGGCGCGGCGCGACCGAACAACGCCAGGGCCTTGCGCACGCTCCGAGAGCCGACTGCGTCGCCACCTGTCGCGAGTTCGTTGAGACTCTCGGTGCGAGGCGCTACCCCAGGGAGGTTCGCAACCGGGTAGTCGACCGGTCGCGCCCGCGTCGCGCCCATCCGCCGGCGCCGATGCCAGGATGTCGCGATGAGCCGAAGCGCCGTGTGGAGCCTCTACCGGCGCTTGATCCGGGTCGAGGACGAGCAGGAGCAGTTGCCGGAGCCAGCTCGAACGCATGCGGCCTCGAACGCGCTGCGACAGATCGCGGCCCAAGGGTTGCAGTCCGCCGGCGACCAGGTCGTGAATGCGAAGACCGTACTGCCGTGGCTGCTCAGTGTGCTGGGAGCCCCGGCGACGCTGCTCGCCCTGCTGGTGCCGGTCCGGGAGTCCGGTTCGATGCTTCCGCAGGCGGCGCTGACACCGTGGTTGCGTCAGCGGCCGGTGCGCAAATCCGCCTGGGTCCTCGGAGCCGCCGTTCAGGCGGCGGCCGTGGTCGCGATGGCAGTTGTGACAGCGACCGGCAGAGGATGGGTCGCCGGCGTCGGGATCGTCGCCGCGCTGGCGGTATTCGCCCTGGGACGCGCGCTCTGCTCACTGGCCAGCAAGGACGTTCTCGGGCGTACGGTGTCGCTCGGTCAGCGCGGGCAGATCAACGGCACCGTCACCGTGATCGCGGGAATCGTCGCGTTGACACTCGGGATCGCCTTGCAGCGCCTCGGGGACGGCGCGGGAGTAGCCGTACTCGCCGTGCTGCTCGGTCTCTCCGCGCTGGCGTGGGTGCTCGCGATCGTCGTATACGCGGGCATCCGGGAGCCTGCCGCCGAGCCTGAGCCGGCTGCGCAGACACCAGGGTGGGTGCGGACGTCGTGGGAGCTGCTGCGCTCGGACCGAACCTTCCGTCGCTTCGTGACCGTGCGTTCCCTGCTGCTCGTCTCCGCGCTGAGCACGCCCTTCATCGTGGCGATGGGCGTTGCACATGAGGATGCGAACCTGTCGGGGCTCGGCCTGTTCGTGCTGGCGCAGGGCCTCGCCAACCTGCTCGGCGGCCGATCCTTCGGCCGGCTCGCCGATCGGTCTTCTCGCCGGCTGATGGTGTGGTGTGCCGCTATCGCGTCCGGTGTGATCGTGGTGTTCCTGCTGGCGCAAAGGTTTCCAGGGCTCGCCGAATCGTCATGGCTGTACCCGGCGACCTACTTCCTGATCGCCGTCGTGCACGTCGGCACGCGGGTGGCGCGCAAGACGTACGTCATCGACGTCACGGAAGGCGACCAGCGCACGGAGTACGTCGCCGTGTCCAACACGGTGATGGGTGCGTTGCTGCTCGCCGTCGGCGCCATCACCGGTCTGCTCGCCACCTGGGGCAACGAATGGGCTCTCGTGCTGCTCGCGGGCTTGGGCTTCGCCGGGGCGCTGCTGGGCCGGGGGTTGCCAGAAGCAGGCGCCCGCGGCTAGTCGCCCGACGGGTGGACGCGGACCCGCGCTGACCGAGCGGCGGACCGCACTGGGCTCGACCACCGAAGGGCGCTCGGGCAGGAGTGTGGGGTCGAGGTCGACTCCCGGGGGTGCCCTGGAAGGTGAGAACCGAAGAACATCAACGGTTTCGGTGGGTGGCGTGCGGGCCCTTCTTCAGGGCCGGGTTCGTCGGGGTGGGGCGATGAACTGCCAATAGTCGGCGGCCAGGGGGCTGATCCCGGGCCGGGCGACGATCTTCCACTGGCCGTCGTGAACCATCCGATGGTGACGCGCGCACAGGAGAATCAGATTGTCAGGATTCGTCTCTCCACCCAACCACCATTCCAGGACGTGGTGGGGGTGGCAACGGGACACGTCGGCGTAGCAGCCCGGGAAGCGACAATGACGATCTCGAAGGGTGAGCATCCGCCACACGCGTGGGGTGACGTGCCGGTGCTCCCGGCCCAGCCAGAGCACCTCCCGCGAGGCCCCGCGCAGCCTGGCCGCGAGCGTGGAGAGCAGGTCCCCGTCGGCGGGCACCACACCCGTGCCACGTCCGGTGGTGGCCTCGTGTTGCTCATCGAGGGCGCGGGTGATCGCGAGGGTGATGTCGGCGTCACAGCCCAGGCGGGCGAGCGTGGAGGCCGGCACCAGCGCTGGCTCGCTACCCGGCACGTCGAGGGTGCCGGTGCCGCGGCCGGCGAGCAGGTCCGCCAACTCCACGGTCAGCACGAGGTGGGGGCGGACCCCGTGGGTGGTGCCGGCCTTGCCGTCGTCGAGGAACTGGCGGGCCAGCTCCACCAACGCCAACGCGCGCAGGTGGTCGGCTTTGCCCCGCTGCACCCCCGTGGCCTGCCCGTGCTTGGCGGCTTCGATCGCGGCGTCGGTGGCCTGCTGGTCGATCTCACCCGTGGTCGGGTCCAGGACCGGCTGCGGGCCCAGCGTCCCGTCCCTAAACCTCCCCTACCGCTCGCTGGCGCTCGCGGCGGGGGCCCAAGTCCACGATGCGCTCCAGGGCGGTGCTCAAGAGTGCGTCGGACTCGGCTGAGAGCATGCCGCGCACGTCGGTCTCGTTCCCGACGCGGGTCAGGCGCAGGTGCTGGGCGTGGTAGGCCTCCTGCTCATCAGCGGTGGCCCCGTCGGGGAACACCGTGGCCAGGATCCGGGCGGCGGCGGCGCGGACGTGGTCGGCGTTCTCGCGCTGTGCGATGTCGAGCAGCACCTGCTGACATTCCCCGAACACCAGCGCGGACACGTCGGGGTCGGTGCGGGTCTTCTTCTCACACGCCACCAGGCCCAGGGTGATCTCCCGCACCCCCGCCCCCACGATGCGACCGGCGAGCCACGCCGCCCGGGTCGCCGCGAGCTCGGGCCGCTGCAGATCCCGGGAACGCGCGAGC